>CAYJOR010000031.1:0-30202 GCA_964371865.1 uncultured Desulfovibrionaceae bacterium
CGTTATCATTATCCGCAGAAACAAAGTTTGCAGAAGTTGTAAGCTCGCCACTTGTTGAGTTGAGAGCAAAAGTATTCACATTTGTGCTACCGTTCATATTTACGGTAACATCATTTCCAAGCGCAGTGTTTACTGTTGTTGTAGAAGGGATATCATCAAGATGAATCTTTGAATTTGTGATAGCTTGTGCAAAGCTTGCTCCGCTCGCATAGATATTAATTTCAGAACCGTCAATCACAGAAGCAACACTTGCACCTACAAGCATATCTAGTGCTGAATTGCTGATTTTTCCGCTTGTGAGGTCTGCATTTACATTGATATCAGAACCGCCGATTGTTGAAGTGCCTGACATTGCAGCATTCACATTCAACTCTGAATTTGTGATATCACCGTCAGAGGTAGTTGCTTGGTTGATATTCATAATAGAATTATCAATGTTACCTGTTAATGTATTTGCTCCTGTTGAGTCAACATTAAGAGTTAGATTTGCTAATGCGCCATTTAGTGTAATAGCCTCTGTACCGCTAATTTCAACAATGTTTGTTTGAGCAGTTGAAGTGATAGCAGAACCAACGGTAATCGCTCCACCTGTTGAATCAATAATAAAGGCATTTACTTGACCACTATTTGCGTTAAGTAAGTTCACTTTTGCATTTGTATCAGCTGTTGTTGTGAATACTGTACCGCTCGTTCCGTCAACATTAGCCATGATGTTAACAGTGTTGTTTCTTAGACCGAGATTGTCAGTCGTATTAGCACCTATATTGAAAGTATTTTGTGCTATTAGTGTTGAATCTGTACCATCAATAGTAGTTTCAGCAAGAACATTTAATGTTGAACCATTTATACCAGCATCTAGAGCGGTTTGAGCGGCTATGTTAACAGTAGAATTACTTAAAGAGCCTCTAAAATCATGCGTACCTGCACCTATAAAGTTTACTTCGTTGCCTTTATATACTGTGCTACTATCTGGGTTTATTGCTTGAATACTAGCTTCACTAATCAATGTTCCACTATTAGAGCGAATATTCAATATGTTTTTATTTTCTTCTGATGAACCTCTAAGATTTATCGTAACGCTTCCTGTTGAAATGTGGTCAATCAACAGTTCATTGCCTACACTATCCTTAAAGTTGATTTCACCTCCAGTAATTTCCCGAAGATTTCCATCATGAGTAATTGTCATACTGCCTACAAAACCAGTTGTCACATCAGAAATATTACCGATAGTTCCCGCACTTTCACTAGCGGACATTCTATACGTTCTTGGTGATGTGGTATCATTTAGTATTTCATTGAGAGTATGCACACCTTCAAGAGTGTATGTATAGCGAATATCATTTGTGCCATCTAATGCAAATGCTACATTATACCCTGTAGGAGTGCCACCGATATTAATATTTCCATACTCTTTGAAAGAATCAAAGTTGCCTGTTAAAGCGATGTTTTCATGATTAGTACCTGAGAATATTTCTAATAATCCGCTAGTGCCTGTAATAACAGTATCAGCAACGGTTAAGTCAGTGATATTTAGCCCCGTTAAGTTAAATTTAGCATCTGTGCCAACACCATTCACGTTTAATACGTCACTGCTACTTTTTGTAGTGTCCGTCAAATCAATACTTGCATCAACTGACAAACTTGCTACAAAATTATCTGCCAAAGTACCGAGTGAATGAGTATCAATAGCACCATCATTTGTTCTTATTTCATTATAACTACTATCATTAGATGCTAGTGTTCCACCAACAATATCACCTTCTAGATTAAGCTTAGTATAATTAAGGGTTAGTGTTCCGTTGTTTGTAATTGTGCCTAATACATTAGTTTCAATAGCAAACGTTTCAGGATTAATACCCAAACCTATACTATTATTGCCCTCCATTGTTATGTTATGAATGTCACCTCTAACAAGTCTTGAATTGGTTAATTTTGAATCTCTAAGCACTGCCGTCCAGATGCTTGTATTATTAAAAGCTGTTGTTGCTCCAGATTCTACTGTCACAGTATCTAGTGACATAGTGTCAAATGACACATTAGCCCCACTTGCAATTGACATTGCTCCACCTAGTTTTGAACGAGTGCCGATACCATTAAAAATTGCATTATTTGTAACTTCAATTTTACCATCAGTACCATTTATTTCAGAGTCTGCTGTTGTAAAATTAACCGTTGTGCCTGCACCTGCTGCACCAAATTTCAATGTGCCTTTATTTGTACTTGTACCTGCTAGATTAACAGTTCCTACAGTATTAAATGCAACCTCACTAGTATTATCAATGTTAGCACCATCAATGTTATTTTCAGCACCTGTAAAATTCATTTTTGAATTTTCATTTACACTTAATGTATTTATCTTATTAACATCAGCCAAGTTCACTTGTGTTCCATCAGCTTTTAACAAATTTGCATTTACATCATCATTAAAATTGACAACAGCAGTCCCAGAAGTGTTACCTTCATTAATTCTTATATTACCATAAGAATCTCCACCTGAAACTCTTGAGTTAAAGACTGTTGTTTTTTCGTTATTAATATTTAAATTAGCATCATTATAAAGAGAAACTGCTATTATATATGAACCTGCAGTATGACCACCCGCAACTTCTTTGACATTGTTCAGTGTAAGCGTTTTTCCGGTTTGAACAGTAATAAAATCATCTAGGTTAAGAGTATTAGAATTATTTGATAATATTTCTAAACTTTTGCCTTGTAATACATAACCGGTTTGAACATCATTAGTATTATGATAATACCCTTTATATTCTTGGTCATATAGAAGAGCTCCACCTAAAGTATCTGCAATAGATTCAAAAAGGGTAAGTGATGTGCCTATATTATTCAAAAGTTTAAAATAACCTGTTTCATTATGTCCAAAAGTGCTATGTGTTAGCTCAATATTGCGATTAAATTTGGAATTTCCTGAATTAAGTGTTACAGAACGATTGCTTTCTGTGGCATTTATAGTATCAAGAATGTTAAGCGTACTTATTGTTACTGCTCCTGTGCCATTGTTCTGTATTTGTTCTACTTGACCTGTTTCTACACTAGCATCAACACCCACATACAAAGTGGAGGATTGGTTAAGAGCTGAAGTTATTTTATTTTGTATGGCATTATCAATAGTTGATAATTGACCGCTGGATAAAACCAATACTTTTGCATCGTCAGAAAAAGTTGCATCGCCTCGCAAGTTCAATGTACCATAAATAAAATATGTACCGCTTCCATTGAAACTATCATAGGTAATAACTTGATTATCACCTGTAGTTAAAATATCTATTACGCCTTCATTATAAATGGCTTCACTTCTAAAATCGTCATAAGTAAAATTACGCACCCTGTTATTTACAAAATATACATCTTCTGTTTCGGCATGTAAAACAATATCTCCGCTTGTGCTATTGTAAATCGCTCCGCCCTCAAGAGCAAGTGGGTTTAGAAATCCATGCTCCTCTCCGATATCATAATATACTTGATTGTTACGAAAATCAGAATCAGTAATTTTCAATTCACCGGCGTTATAAATAGCACCGCCTTTAAGCTCGGAAAAACCCAAAGGGGAACTAACTTCAAGGTTCTGGGCTATCCAAAGAGAGTTGGAGATAAAGTCTCCTGAAACGTTCATTTCACCTTCATTATAAATAGCAGCACCACGAAGAGTTCGACCGTGTATGGGTGTGGCGTAGTTTGCACGTGCGATATTCCCCAAAAAATCTCCCGTTACTGATTGTATAATGCCATCTGAATCGTTATAAATGCCGACTCCATATACATGTTGAGAAATATCTGAACGACTGATTAAATTATTAAATAAAAAAGAACCCTCAATATGATTAATCTTACCCGAATTATAAATACCTCCGTTTTGATTACGTATAAAGTTTGACTCTATTGTACCTATATCGCCAAAGTCAGAATTGTATAAGAGAGCCTCGGTTGGATAATGTGAGTCCTCCGAATTGTTATCCTCAAAATAATCGCCGGTAACTGTTGATAAATTGTTATTAATAACGTATATAGGTTTAGAAGTTCCTGTAAATGTGAATTTGGGTCTATAATTTTTGTAGGATGTGGGAGAAGTGTGATATAGCAAGGATTGCGCAAGTGAATCATCGCTTTCCCAATCTACAGTAAAGTTTGGCGTTGTTTGCACCGTAGCACCACCTTGCCATGGTGGAGTAACAATCCCTGCCTCTGCCACACTAGCACCGCCCACAGCACCAAGCAGAAGAGAAGCGCACACAGCAAGCGAGCCAAAAGTGTTTAATAAATGACATTTCTTTAAAACAGCCCTATACCTGTTCGTCAAATTTGTTATTGCATTGCCTGATTGTTTCATGATGTCTTCTCCTTAAGGTGTATCTGCAATTTATTATTTATCAAAGAAATTAATCAAATTAAGTATTGAAATCAATAAGATATAATTATTTATAGATATATAATACTACTAACAGTATAACTCAATATAGGAGTGGGTCAATGTGCCAATCAGCACATTTTAACTGAGCTTATTGTGCTTTATTTTATCTATGCAAATCTAAATTAACCTCCTTACTACTTCTATCCTCTATATCGATTGATGACTTGCTATATGATATAGATTTTTATTATCGAATAGAAATGCAGATTAACTAAATTTGCAAAAAACGGATTTTGCCCTTCCTTTACACGGTTTTCACTAACTCAAAAATGACGGCACAATACTAGGCATTACAAAAACAGCTTTAAATCTAGTTGATTCAACTACTAATCCAATTCTTAGCTCGTGCCATTCTAAATTACTTCTTTTACATAAACCATCTGGGAAAATTCAGCTCCTAGGTTGCGACACCTTGACCAAGAAGTTATAGACGAACTTGAAAATCTTCTTATGCCTGGTGATAAAGCTACTTATACTGATTGGGCACAATGCACGGGCGCTGATTTTAAGAATAAACTTTTTGAAGTAGAAGTAAGTGAACTTATTTTTGGTGGTGGCATAGCAGTTGATGATTATTTTGAATCAACAGTAACAAACTTTTTCTGTGGCAGTGTTTTCTTTTTCTGCTTCAATGCTTGGATCTGCAGTGTATCAACCTCTTGTAGGAATATTTTTAGATAAAGCCGATTGTGTAGATATTTTAGTTGCACAAGTGTTTGAACCTGTTGCTATGCTTTATCTTGTTACAAGCACTGTTGGCTTTATAGTAGCTTTTTTTATAAAAACTAAAGATGATAAACTGCTCTAAAAAAGATGCTTATAGTAAAGTGATTCTGTAACAGAAGAATTAATTTAGAAACATATCCCAAATTAAGCAGCAGATTGGTAATAATTTTTATTTTTTGTAGTTTTGTGGAATTTCCAACTGTTTGCAGAATGCAAGCTTCAACGATTATAATAAATTTCTATGTATTCAACAGAATAGAAAGCTAGTTTTCTCGATATATAGACTGCATTATAGCAGATTCACAAGTAAATTTTTTTATTAACTTTCGATTTAATAAGCTGAATTTTGACATTTTTGTATAATATAGACTTTTTAAATTATTATATTTGTAAAAAAAGTTGTTGAAAAAAAATTATCTTTAGCATAATCTAATTGAAAACATACTTTAAAAAAGTTACATTAATTCTCAACCTATGATTTAATGAACAATTTTTTTAAATTTTTATGAATACGTATTCACGCAACACTAGAGGATAAAATAAGGAAATGACCATGAAAAGTTTTCAAAATGAAAAGAAGCTCGTTCGTAATTACTTTGAAGCAATGGAAAATGCTAATATTGAAGATATTAAATCTGTTATGAAAGAATATATGTCTACTGACTATAATTTCAAAGGGGTCTATCCTTTTAGAGAGCAAATTGGCGTTGATGCAGCAGCCAGTGCTTTCTTTATTCCTTTAAGAAAATCGCTTTCAAATATGCAGCGCCGCCAAGATATTTTCATTGCTGGAACAAACGAAATTCAGGGCGAAACTTGGGTTATGAGCATGGGCCATTTCATGGGATTATTCGATGCTGATTGGCTTCAAATCCCTTATACAAGAAAAATGATTAGCCTTCGTTACGCTGAGTTTAACTGCGTAAAAGATGGAAAAATTACTCAAACCGGTCTTTTTGTCGATATTATAGGTTTTATGCAACAAGCAGGCGTAAATCCTATGCCACCACAAACCGGTAATTATTTTGTCTATCCTGGGCCTAAAAACCACAATGGTCTTCTCTTTGATGATGCCGATCCGGCAGAAGGTGTAAAAACTTTAGCCCTAGTTAACGAAATGGTTGAAGATTTATCTAGCCTTAATGATTCAGGCTCTATGGGGTGTCCACCAGAACTCCTAGAAAAAACTTGGAATAAAAATATGATTTGGTACGGACCGGGTGGAATTGGCGCAAGTTACACAATTCCGCGCTATCAAGAACAGCATCAGCTCCCATTCCGCGGTGGACTTAAAGATAAGAAGTTTAACGGACATGTATGCCGTTTTGCTGAAGGTGAATTTGCTTGTTTCTTTGGTTGGCCAAACCTCTCGAATACTCCTATCGGCGGATTCATGGGAATGACAGGCGGCGAAGTGCGCGCTGATATGCAAGTTGTTGATGTTTACTATCGTGAAGGTGATAAACTATCAGAAAATTGGGTACTTATCGACGTTGTATATTGGTTAAAACAACAAGGATTAGATGTGCTTGAACGCACAGCTCAAATTTATAATAGATAAGAACTACTGGAGGAAAGGGAATACCACAACTTTGAAAAGTTAAGTTTTTCCTTCTCCCCTAACCCCCTCTCGAAAAAAACTACACAAAGGAACATTTATGACTCAAGAAGTATGTACATCTCATCCAAACAAGAAAATTTCATCTGAAAACAAAATTTTCTATGCCAAAGGTTCAGAAGTTCAACAAGTCGGTGTACTTGATTACAACGACTTCTCTAAAAAAACAAAAAGAGAACAAAACATGATTGGTTTTGACCCGCAATATCGTGATTTTGTCGACTATATAATTAAAATAACTCATCAAATTTGGGAAGAAAAAGGTATAGGCGTTATTTATGATACCTACCATAACAATGTTACTATGCACCTTGGTTCTTCAAACTTAGTGGGGATTAAAGACGTGGTTTCCAATACATTGCAAACACTTCATGCTTTCCCTGACAGGCGCCTTATTGGACAGAATGTTATATGGTCACCTCTTGGAGCAGAAGGCTATCTTTCTTCTCATCGTGTTCTCTCAACCGCCACCAATCTTGGCGACAGCAATTTCGGGCCTGCAACAGGAAAAAAGGTTAATTTCAGAACCGTGATAGATTGCGCAACAACACATAACAGAATCCACGAAGAATGGCTTGTGCGTGATAATTTATGGATTGTTACTCAGCTTGGAATGAATCCTTACGAGGTTGCAAGAAAAATGGCTAAGGGCATGAAAAATAAGATAAATTCACTCCAATCAAGTTTTGGTCTTTGCGAATCTATGGAAGGGCAATACATGCCTGAAAAGTATGCAGCAAAAGATGATAGCGTTGGTGAAGTTGTACTTGAAATGCTTACTCGAATCTATTCTTGCAAATATATCAATGAAGTAAAACGTTACTATTATGATAATGCTGTTGTTCACTTTGTCTGCGATAAAGATTTAAATGGATACGATGAAATTCAAGGAATGCTTATTAGTTTCTTAGCATCCGTACCTTCCGGCAGTTATGAAGTTGAGCGTATAACCTGCACAGACAGAGAGCACGGCGATGGATATGATGTTGCTGTTAGATGGAGATTGCGCGGTTTACATGAAGGAATTGGCTTCTTTGGAAAACCATCAGGTAAGCTTTTAGAAATTATGGGAATTAACCATTATCACATACAGGATAATAAAGTAAAAGAAGAATGGATTACCTTTGATGGCCTTGATGTTCTTAAGCAAACTTTTATAGGTGATGATGACGATTTAGAATTTTAATTTTGAAACCGAGTTTAGATTCTAAGTAATAAATTTTATTGGGAAATTTATTATTTATTATAGAGAGTATTATAATTTTTGGAGGGTGGTATTTTGATATCGACAATTGATGCTGTCATTATTCTAGCGTATTTAGCTTTGGTTGTAATCATTGGTTCGTGGGTTGGCAGAAACAACAAAACTCAAAATGATTACTTTTTAGCAGGGCGTTCTATGCCTTGGATTCCTGTAGCCTTATCAGTTGCTGCAACTATGATAAGTGCAAACTCAATCATTGGTGGTCCGGGCTGGGCGTATAATGGTGGAATGTATCCATTTATGGTTAATGTTACTGTACCTTTAGCAGTTGTGGTAGCTCTTAGCATTTCCATGCCTGTTTTCTATAGTTTGAAAGTTACCTCTATCTATGAATATATGGGATTAAGATTAGGTAAATATTCAAGAGCATTAACAATTCTTCAATTTTTTATCAACTCAATCATCACAGTTAGCTCGATGATTTTTGTGCCTGTACTTATTCTTCAAGCTATGACAGGTTGGCCACCACATTATATTATTCCTCTTGTAGTTTTCACTGCTCTTATCTACACTATCATTGGTGGTATTAAGGCTGTTATATGGACAGATGCTATTCAAATGATTGTTGTTATCGGTGCTACATTATTCGTTATTGCTACTGCTTTTGGCGGGTTAGATACTAGCCTTTCAGAAACAATTGCAATTGCGCATAATGCAGGCAAATTAAATACTCTAAACTTCACTTGGGACTTTACTAAAGGCGAAACTTTTTGGGTTTCTCTACTTGGTGGTACTGTTATGTGGATAAGATATTTCTGTTTCGATCAAGCACAAGTTCAGCGTGTGCTTACAGCCAGCTCAATTAAAAGTGCAAAAAGTTCACTTGTGGTAAGTTCTTTTATTATGAATATTATCTACTTCGTTATGCTTATCATAGGTGTTCTTCTATATCTTTATTATGATGGAAGAGAGTTTAAAGCTTCTAACGATATCATGATTGACTTTATATTAAATGAACTTCCTATTGGTGCTATAGGTCTTATCATTGCAGGAGTTTTCGCGGCTGCAATGTCAAGCGTGGATTCACTTCTCAATAGTATGGTTGTTGTTTTTTGTAAAGATATCTATGAACCGTATCGCCGTATGAAAACAGGTAAAAACGAAGAAATGACACTCCAACTTACTTGGGTTATCACCGCGATTATTGGTGTAATCACAGTTGTTGTTGTGTATTTTGGATTTAACGGTTCAGTAAAATCAGTTCTTAATGTTGTAGGAAGTTACATATCATACTTCTCAGGTCCTGCTTGTGGTGCATTCCTTCTTGCTATGTTTACTAAACGTGCGAATGATAAAGGAGTTGCTCTTGGTGTTATCATCGGTGCTATTGCAGTTTTCTTTGTATCTACCACCTTTAAGGTGAACTGGTTGTGGAATCCGCTTGTTGGTATGATCACAGCATTTAGCTTTGGCTTTATTCTAAGTTCTGTATTTGCAAGCTCATCAAATGAAGATAAAAAAGCTTTCACAGCGCAAGGTATGAGAGAAAAACTTATAGCTGAAGGTACAACAGAAAAAGAACTCCTACCTTTTGCTTTTGGAAAACAAGAGCTTGTAGTTCTTATTTTCTTCTTCTTGCAATATGTGGTTCTTTTTGCTATGCAAAAATAAGATTGTTTTTTCGAGAGGGGGAAACCACATTTTTGAATTAAAAATGAGGTTTCCCCTTCTTGAGCTCTCCCCCTTCCTTAAAAACCAATTGTTATAATTTTAATAATTTATTATAAGCATTAACTCAACAAAAGTAGTTTTGAAATATAATGTTTTGAGGTAAAGGAAAGCTTCATTTTGAAAAGCGCATTACTTGCTGATGAGGAACGAATCTGTAAGAAATGGTGTTTCTAAAGGGAATCATTCCCTTTGGTCGCCGAAGGCAAAAAAAATCAAGGACACCATGTTTAATAAAAAAATTACATCTAAAGACGTAGCCAAGCTTGCGGGTGTTTCACAGCCTACAGTTTCACGCGTGTTTAGCTCTACAAATCAAAGCAAGGTAGCGAGTGAAGCTCGTGATAAAGTTTTGAAAGCTGCGGAAGAGCTTGGATATCGCCCTAATTTTTTGGCTCGCAGTATGAGCAGTGGAAAAACTAATACGGTAGCACTTGTTGTGGGTGATAGTCTTGGTCCTTTCTATTTTTATGTAATTAATAAATTTATTGAATCAATACAGACAATCGGTAAACAATGTTTGCTGTTTAAACTTCCAAGACAAAATCAGCTTGAAGGGATAATAGAAAGAGTAATTCAGTTCCAAGTGGACGCTGTTATTATAACTGCATCAGCAATGACAAAAGGTATGACTGATGTAATGAAATTCAATAACATACCTGTTTTATTATTTAATCGCTTCATTCAAGGCGCAAATGTAAATACTATCTATGTAGATTCTCTAGAGGGCGGTAGAATGGTGGCAGACTACCTTGCCGATAAAGGACATAAAAATATTAGTTATATACAATTTACTCTTGAAACAGATGAAGAAGTGCAAAAAAAAATCAGTTTTTTGAGCCAGTTACGTCTTCGCGGGATAACTGATGTAGAAATTGAATCGGCAGGCTATAATTATAATGAAGGCTACCAAGCTGGATTAAGGCTTTTAAAGTCGAAAAAAACACCAACTGCAATCTTCTGTACAAGTGACTTAATTGCAATCGGAGTGATTGACGCGGCAAGAAATGAACTAAACCTGCGCGTTCCTGAAGATTTGGCTGTTATAGGCTATGATGATATAGATATGGCATCATGGGCATCTTATGAATTGACTACTATTCATCAACCTGTAGATGAAATGATTGAAGAAGCTATTCTACTTCTACAAGAAATGCTCCAAAGCAATTCTAATACAGTAAAAATTAAAATGATACATGCAAAACTGATTAAAAGAAAAAGTGCATAAGATATAATAAAGCTCTCAATAGGCTGAAATATCGAGAGCTTTAAAAAAAAGGAGTTGAACCTTGAACTATTTAGAAGCGCAAACCAAATACAATGTTTGCATTAAATCCAGTATCATAAATTTCATCATCTATACTTGAACCACGATACACATACTTTGTATCTAAGATATTGAGAAGCTCTAAGTTAGTAAAGTATTCTGCACGTTCACCCCATTCTGCCCCTATTGACATATTCAATGTTGTAACTTGATCAGTTCCTATACCGTCACCTGCTCCGTGTGAGTTATCACCTGTAAGCACATCACTTTCATAGCGAACATATACATCAGAGTTTAATTTTATACCGTTTTCAAATACATAAGCATATTTAAGACCAGCATTAAATGCTATTGTAGGAAGATCTTCATCAAAACTTGTTATACCGTTTTCAGTAATCTGCCTTTGCATCCAAGTTCCGTTAACATAAGGTTCAACACCTTTGAATCCGAAAGCATTTTTATATGCGAATCCCCATTCAAATCCCCACGTTTTTGCGCTGTCGGTATTTAGATATGTGTAATCGCCTGAACCGGCTGGATCTGGATCGGTTGTAATGTAGTTTTCAGATTCTGTATAAAATGCTGCTATATCAGCTGAGAATACACCATTATCAAATCGAGCACCGAGTTCATAGTTATTTGAAGTTTCAGATTTTAGAGCAGGGTTTGGTAAAAAGTCGAAAAATCCATGTGTTGAACCTAAGTATTTGTTTTTTACACTTGGTGGATTGAATCCGCCTGAATATAGAGCACGTAAAGCAAGGTTATCAATACCTCTCCATACTAAACCTACACTAAAGGTAAAATCATCCTCTGTGCCGTTTTGAGCCGGAAAGCTTATTGATGTAAGCGGTCGCCCAATAACAATATTTTCAAAGCCATCTGATTGAGCATGATAAGATAGATATCTAACACCTGCACTTAGTGTAAAGTCGTAGGGAAGTGTTAAATCAGCATGAATGTAAGCTGAATTACTCATAGCATTTGCTTTTTTAGTTGCAGCACCCCAGTTTCCTTGATAGTTATCTAAACTTTCATAAAGGAATTCGTAACCGGCAATAACATACAAACTTTCACCAACACGCCAGTCACTTTGAATATTTATACCATAAGCATCAATCTTACCTTCTTCACCACCAACACTGAAGCTAGAGGCTGGGGCATCATTATTAGAATTATACCTATAATAATGGAGGTCAGCTTTTAATATAGGCAAAAATTCTGCCATATCTGTAAGCAAAAGTGTTGCGAGAATTTTACTTGAATCATTTTTATATCTATAAAAGTCACCTTCATCAGGATCTGTTCTATTCTCATTATAATATTCGTATGTTAATCCCAAATTTATATTATCAGTAAAGTCATAACCACCATAGATAAATATATCTTCATAATTTCTTCTGTAGTCAGGTTCTTGAGTATGATAGTTTTTTAAACCATTTTGTTGAGTATACGAAGTATTTAACCTAAAAGAAAAATCTTCAACTTTACCATAAACAGTTCCATTTACAATTACACCGTCATTTTCGCTTGAATACGCTGTCTTTAAAGTTCCTTGAATTGGCTTAGTTCCACCTTTTTTAGTTATAACATTTATAACACCGCCAAAAGCAGTTGTGCCATAAAGCACAGATGCAGGGCCTTTAATAACCTCTATACGTTCAATACTATCTGGATCAATTAATATATCACTATTTTCGTCACTAAAGCCGGCAAAGCTTACTTTTACACCATCTATTAAAACCAAGGTTCTATTTGTGCTTTCACCGCGTATTGAAATAGCATTACTTGCACCTCTCGTTACTTGTATTCCCGGAATATTTTTTAATAAATCTGTGAAGTTTACGGCAGCTGTATTTTCAATTTCTTCCTGCGTAATAATCGATACTGTATACCCTACATCCATAAGATCTTGCACACGCTTTCCGGCTGTAACTTCAACTGTAGAACTAGTAATTTCAGTTGAGTTGCTAGTGAGAAAATATTCCTCAACATCTTGTGAATATGCTATATTTGCAAGCGGTGACGTAAATAATACTGCACTGCTAATAGCGAACATCAAACTATTCTTAAACTGCAACTTCATAAACTCTCCTTTTTCAAATTAAGTTCTATTGCTAAAACTTAATTTTAGTAATTTAATAAAATCTTATTTATATAACTAAATTAATTAAGTCAAGTTAATTTAATGATTAGATAAAATTTTTGTTAAATCGAAAATCCGAAACAATCTGGCAAGACACGGCTAATAATAAAGTGAT
Source organism: uncultured Desulfovibrionaceae bacterium (assembly GCA_964371865.1). Classification (GTDB taxonomy): domain Bacteria; phylum Desulfobacterota; class Desulfovibrionia; order Desulfovibrionales; family Desulfovibrionaceae; genus CAYJAZ01. The sequence continues at coordinate 13,228 of CAYJOR010000031.1, forward strand.
TCTAGTGGACAAATTTGCTAAGCGTTTCAAGAGTAGACTATATCTGAGGATATAAGCTTAGCTTATAAGTGTTTAGAAGGAAGAAAGAGCTTGCAAAAACTGTTTCAAAAGTAGATAGTGAAGCTACGAAGGTAAAATAACTTATATATGCAAAAGGAGTATGGGGATGAAAACTGTAGGCTTGATTGGTGGAATGAGCTGGGAAAGCTCTCTTTTGTATTATCGACTACTGAATGAAACTATAAAACAGGAATTAGGTGGATTACATTCAGCAAAAATTTTGATGTATAGCGTAGATTTTGCAGAAATTGAAGAATTTCAAACAAAAGGTGAATGGGATAAAAGTGCAAAATTACTTACAGATATTGCAATAAAGCTCGAAAGAGCAGGTGCTGATTTCATTGCAATTTGTACAAATACTATGCACAAAGTTGTTCCTCATATTGAAAAAGAAATTTCAATTCCCATTTTGCATATTGCAGATGCTACGGCGGAAGAATTATTAAAAAATAATATAAAAAAAGTAGCCTTACTTGGAACAAAATACACTATGACACAAGATTTCTATAAATCAAGGTTAATTGAGAAAGGGATTGAAGTTCTTACTCCAAAAGAAAATGATAGAGAAATTATTAATAATATCATCTACAATGAACTATGCTTAGGCATTATTTCAGAAACATCAAGAGAAGAATATAAAAGAATTATTGACTTACTCAAAATCGAAAATGCTGAAGGTGTTATTTTAGGATGTACAGAAATTGGTTTGCTTATAAACGCAGAACATTCCTCATTACCTGTATTTGATACAACAACTATTCATGTCAAAAGTATAGCAATGAATTCAATAAAATAAGTTTAAGTAGTTATTCAGGAATTTCTCTTGTTATGTGCTATTTAGCACATTTACTCATCTATTTTTTTTGGGTATAGTTTTCTTATTTATATTTAAATATAAGGAGAATGCTAATGAAAGACTATTTAACTTTAAAAAGAAATGCTCAACCTAAAACTTTAACGACTAAAGGAGCAGAAAAAAACTATTTTTATAAAATAATCACTCCTATTTTTTTTATGTTTGCAATTATGCTTTTATCTTCCTGCACTTTTGCTACAACACAGAGTGCTAACATACCAAAATCTATTGTGATGTATGATTTTTCAGAAGCTCCACTAGAGTTTAAAGACTTAAATGTTCCTGATTTTCTTGCCTTTGCAACTGCTAATAAAGAAATTACCTCTCAAAATTTTATATATAGCGGATTTTACCCAGGTGAAATTTCAATTGGCTTTTCTTATGAAGGAAAATATGCACAATACGCAAAACAAGAAGCCGAATATCTCAAACTTCTTGAATCAGAAGGTTTTCACCAGCGTGCTGCATGGGAAGGCTTTACACATTATCAAAAACAATGGAGTAACTTTTATGTACTTGTTACTACAGGCATAAGTTACTTTGGTAACGATGAAGAAAGATTCATAGTGGACGTGGTCTTGACGAAAGAACCTATCAACTTTCCATTTTAGAGCATTTTATCGATAACTTTTTTGGAGTTTAATCATGAAAAAAATTCTTACTTTTCTTTTACTAGCCGTTTTTTTAGGAATAAATGTCTATGCAAGCGACAATACAACACAAAATTCAGAAGAAGTTCTCTGTTATAACTATGAACTTCTAAGAGTTAAAACCGCTGACGCACCTCTTATCAACAAACCCGACGGAATAAATGAAAATCTAGGTAAAGCGCCACTTGGAAGATATTTTGTCGGCGACTGCGAAGTTGATTCAAAAGGCAATATCTGGTATACAATGGATCTTTTCCACGACTATTCTAAAGATAGCAATAACTTTGAATATGCTTATCGTTATTATGGTGAATCACCTAGCATAAAAGCAGAACACGTAGAAACTATTGGCAAAGGAAGTCCATCAATAAAAAAATAAATAATAATAAATCTACATCCTAGAAACATGTACTAAGCCGATTATGCTCTAGCCGCTTCATTTTGCATTGTAATATTGAAGTAGTTAGAGCATATTTATATAATAAAGCGTCGAGGGGCAGGAATTGCTTTTCTGGTTAGACTAAAGTAAAGTCTAAAACTTCTTAAAAGCATTCATAAAAACTTCTAACTAGGAAATAGTTATGCCCCTACTAACTAAAATACAACCTCTTATTATATTATTTGCCGCAATATTGGGATTAATCCTTGGAATTTTTACACCATTAGGAAATATCTCGATTGATACTGTAGAGTTTTTTTTGGTTTTGTTGCTTTATATTTTATTTTTATCAGTAGATTTAAATCAATTAAAAGAAGCTACTTTAAACATAAAATACACAGTAACTAGTCTTTTTGTAAATTTTATTATAACACCTATTACCGCATACGTATTAGGTTTACTATTTTTTGAAAACTCAGTAGAAATTCGTATCGGCTTACTAATGCTACTAGTAACACCTTGTACGGATTGGTATTTGGTTTTTACAAAACTAAGTAGAGGTAATCTTGAACTTAATATGTCTATCTTGCCTATAAACTTATTATTACAAGTTCTTTTATTGCCTGTATATCTTTTTATTTTTATGGGAAATGATGTTAATATAGAACTATCAAATATTGTAATGAGTATCACAACAGTTTTATTAATTCCGTTTATTTGTGCAATGATTACAAGAGTTATTTTAAATAACAAAAGTAAAATTAAAGATTTTATTTCTGATAAAAGTGATAGCTTACAACTCATTTTTCTTTGCTTAGCTGTTACTACAATGTTTGCCACCGAGGGGCAAAACCTATTAGATAATCCTTTATTACTTTCTAAATTATTTATTCCTTTAATCTGTTTTTTTCTTATCACCTTTTTTGTTACTAAATTACTAGGAAACGTGCTACGCTTTACTTATAGAGACACAGTATCCTTACAGATGACTACACTTGCGCGTAACTCCCCTTTAGCACTTGCTATTGCAGTATCTGCATTCCCCACAGAACCAATAATTTCTCTCGCATTAATTATAGGACCACTTATAGAACTACCTCTTCTTTCAATTATTTCTGGAATACTTAGGAAAAATCACCCAGCTCAATAAGTTTTAAACCTATATCCACTGTTTACGATGATCTAAAATGATTGAATATGTTTGAAGTTGAGCATTTATAGAAGAAAATATAAAAAAGCAAATTAGCATAATCTAATTTTGAATATACTATAACCCTAGTCAAAACTTGCTCCAATTTTGCAATGTTTACCTAAATCATAGTCCTATTTTTGCAACATTATAGGTAAAAAGAATAAACTTTTATTTAGTTACATTTCTTTATTTTATTGTCTATCAGTGACAATTCTAAGCAACTTTATTTATTGTGTTTTTTTTCACACGCGTTGCAAATTTGAAGCATTAATTTCTCTAATTATTTATTCACTGCATATATAAACATACAACGCTATACATTTATGACTTTATACGTCTTTATTCAAGAACAAATCTCAATAAGAAGCATTTTTTCTGGCATAATTTTTGCTTTTAATGCTTGTACTAATTTTTACATGGAGAAACAATTATGAGTGCAGTTACACATGAAGTTCATATGGATCGTTCATCAATGATAAAGTGGTTAGCAACAATTTTACTAAGCTTGATTCCATTTATCATTCCTCAAAGCGAAATCTATACAACTAGCTTGCAAATATTTTTTTCGATAACCTTATTCTGTATATTGCTTGTAGCTTTTGATTTTTTTGATGCGCTCATACCTGCATTAATTTTACCTACATTATATTTACTCAGTGGTATTGTTCCTGCTGAAATTGCATTTGGTGCATGGACGAGTACTACTGTTTGGATGATTTTAGGAGCTATGGTTTTAGCAAATGCTCTTGAAGAAAGCGGTTTACTCCCTCGTATCGCCTATTGGTGTATTTTGAAGTGTGGGGCTAGTTTTACAGGTGTTATGTTTGGTGTTTATCTTGCTGGAGTTGCACTAAACTTCATTACATTTTGCCAAGCATTTATTATTATGATGGTTTTAGGATATGGTATTATATTAGCACTAAACCTTAAACCTTCAAAAGAAACAGGTATTCTTTGTTTTGCTACGATGTTGGGTGGGCAAGCATCAACTGAATTTCTCTACAATCCAAACTTTTTGGCTATTATTGAAAGCGGCATGCAGCAGCTTATTCCAGGGTTTAAAACCGCATGGTATGAAATGCTTATCTATAATGGAATACAGTTTTTCCTTTTTTTAGGAATTCTTTGGGGGATGTCTATCATCTTTAAAACTAAAAATATCAAGCTTGAGGGGGGAAAAGAATACTTTATAAAAGCTTATAGTGACCTTGGACCTATCTCAAAAAAAGAAAAAATAGGCATTACAGTTGTTCTTATTCTCATGATATTCTTATTTACATCTCCATTACACAACATTCCTGCTGCTTATGGCTTTATGACTCTTCCTTATATTTTATTTTTACCGAATTTGAAGGTTGCCACACAAAAATCTATCAACAATTTTAACTTTAGCATTTTCTTTTTTATGGTTTCTTGCCTTGGAATTGGACTTGTAGGTGGAACTCTTGGATTTGGGCATGTTATTTCTAACACAATTACTCCTATTCTTGAAGGTGCAAGCCCACTTATTTCACTCGTTGTGATGCTTGTTTGTGGTATGATTTCAAACTTCTTCATGACGCCTTACGCAATGGTTGCCGGTTTATCTGTACCTTTTGCACAAGTTTGTATTGATTTAGGTCTGAATCCACTTGCTGGCGTTATGTCTCTTATTATTTCAGCGGATCTTGTATTTTTCCCATATGAAGTAGCTACGTATCTACTTATGTTTAGCTTTGGAATGATTAGTATGAAGGATTTTCTTATCTATAATATTGCAAAAATTGGAATTACGTTTCTTTTCTTTATTTTTGTGATGTATCCATTCTGGAAATTCTTCGGACTTTTATAATAAAATTTTTCAAAAAATTAACATGGAGTATCTAAATGAAAATTATTGACTTTCGCTTCCGCCCTAACACTGATGAAATTATTAATGGTATAAAAAATAGTGCTATGTTCAAAGCAGCTTGTGAAGCTATTGGCTTTGATGCAAGAAAACCACAAGAACTTCCTGCTATCATGGAAAGACTTGATAGATTAGGTGTTGACCTTGCTGTTATAACAGGTAGAGACGCAGAAACTACCTACGGTTCACCTAGCAACAACGCCTCTGTTTTAGATTTTTGCCAACAACACCCTGACAGATTTGTAGGATTTTGGGGCGTTGATCCTCATAAAAAAATGGCTGCTGTTCAAGAAGTTGTAAAAGCATATGAAGTACATGGCATGAAAGGTATTGCTATTGACCCTTATCTTGCTCATATTCCTGCTAGTGAAGCTCGTTTTTATCCTATCTATACAAAATGTGCTGAATTAGATATTCCTGTTTTCATCACCATGGCACCTCCGCCACAAGTATCTGGTGCGCTTATGGAATACTGTAACCCTTGCCAGATTGATACTGTTGCAAGAGATTTTCCTGAACTTACTCTTATTATGTCTCACGGTGGCTATCCTTTTGTAAATGAAGCTGTATATGCTTGCCTTAGAAATGCAAATGTTTACATGGATTTTTCAGAATATGAAAGAGCACCTATGAAAGATGTTTTCGTAGAGGCAATGGCTGGTATAATTCAAGATAAGGTTGTATTTGCATCTGCTCATCCGTTTATTGAAATTGAAGACGCTCTTGACGCTTATGCTCACTTCGATCTCACTAATGAAGTAAGAAAGAAAGTTATGTATGAAAACGCAGCGAGAATTTTAAAGCTTGATAAATAGTCTTTTATAAATACAATTTCTTGTGGAGGAAAGTCTCGTTTTTTAAGAAAAAATGTGGTTTTCCCCCTCAAGAAGTTGCAAATTAGAATTACGTGCACTCCTTACTTCTTTAGCTTTTACTTTTCAATTTTTTTTGCAAAACATGTAATATTTTTTCAATATTGTAACGCGCGTTACTTTTTTTTTTCTGTTAAAATGTTATAGGAGAAATGGATTCGTGAAAAAAGTACCAAGCACTATTTTTTAATAGTTTGCTTTCTTTTCACAAAATTCACTAAGAATAATATTTCAAACAGGAGTAATTATGCGGCACAATCCAGTATCAGCTTTTTCTTTTTCTGAAGTTTTTCACACTATTGTCGGTATATGTATCATGATTTTTGGGCGTAATCTCACACCTTTGAGCATAAATGTAGCTGAAACACCAAAATTACTTAACAGTGGTTTTACAGCAGTGGATGGTATGGTTCACCTTGCTGTTTCTGAAATAGGTATGACTGTGCTCGCTATTTTCTTAGGTATGATATATCTTTGGACTTTTGTGAGTGTTGTTTGGCCATGCTTTTTAGGTCTTTTCATGCTTGGTATAAGCCCTTATGCTCCTATGGCTATAGTTATGAAAGATTTTTTAGGAAATCCAATGACAGTACAGATTTTCTGTCTATTCATTTTTGCTGGCGCCTTAATAAAGTCTAATGTTGCTGTCTATTTAGCTCGTTACCTTATAACCCATAGAGTCTGCCAAGGCAGGCCGTGGGTGCTGACGGGTTCATTATTGCTTACTTCTTATCTTGTTGCTTTTATCGATCAGGTTTCATCAGTATTTCTTATGTGGCCTGCATTGTATATTATTTTTGAAGAAGTTGGGTATGAAAAGGGAAATAAATACGTTTCATCCCTTATTGTAGGCTGTATGGCAATGATTCTTTGTTCTTTTTGTAGTGATGCCGTTAAAAACGGTGCTTTCTACATACTTTCAGGACTATATGCAATTGCAGAAGCAAATCCTTCTCTAAATGTTGCTCATATTTCTTACGGTAGCTATCTCATTTTTGCTATTGCTCTTTCAATGTCGGTTCTAGTTTTGATACTCTTTTTAATGAAGTTTGTTTTCAGAGTTGATGTAAGTCCACTTAAAAAATTAGATGTAAATATATTAAATAAAAATCCCCTTCCGCCTATGGACTGGAAACAAAAAGGTATACTCTACCTCTTTGGTTTTTATGCTTTTTATATGCTTGCTCCATCCTTTTTACCTCAGGGAACAGCTATTGCAAGTTTCATTCAGCAAAACCTTTTAGGTGGAATTGTTCTAACAGTATTTCTTCTTGGTTTTATAAAGTATAAAGAAGAACCTATTGCTGATATCACTACAACAAGTAGCGCTTTCCCTTGGTCTGTTTTCTTACTTATTGCTTCAGCCTTTTTATTTGGTAATGCAGTAAATGCGCCGAAAACAAATATCTCACTCTTTTTAGAGTATGCCTTAGGTTCTTATTTTGACGGATTCGGATTTACAATGCTTTGTATTGCTAGTATCATTGTTGGTATTGTTGTAACTAACTTCTTCAACTCTGTCGTTGCAGGGCTTATCTTTGCTCCTGTGCTTGCAGCTTTAGCGAATGCCTACGGTTTTAGTTCAGGTCCTCTTTTGGCTGTATTTATATTCACTGTGCTTTTTGGTTTGGCAACTCCTGCTGCCTCTCCTTTTGCAGCAATGGTGTTTGGTAATCCTTGGCTTTCAAAGAAAGATGCCGCTTTGTATGGAGTTATTTATTCCTTAGTTGTCGTTCTTGTTCTTGCAGCTATTGGTGTACCTCTAGCAACTATGCTCTTCTAAATCTCTAGAGCGTGTTTCAAATTCAGAAAATTTGTGAAAGAATTAAATTAGAAACATACACGCATACATCTCAAAACAATAAGCCCTTGCCTTTGCGCGGGGCTTTTTTTTGATTAAAATATACATAACTTAAATAAAAAAGATTTTTTATGATATTATAGAATACAAAAAAATTAATTTAGAAAGATAGCCTATCACTACTTGACAAAAATTGTAGCTCTTACTACACTTCAAAAATAATAATCTATTATGTATGCGTTTTCTTTTCATTTTACGTAAAAATTAGAGTTGTATCTTATGGAAATATCGGTAAAATCATCTGTTGTTACAATCCCACCAATTGAAATAAGTTGGGATAAAATATTTAATCAAGGCGTAAAAGTTTCAAAACCGAAGGGTTATGAACTCTTAAGAGCTGGTGAAGTTTGGCAAACACTCTATTACTTAGTAGAGGGTGAAGTAAAACTAAACCTTATTCACACTGATGGAAGAGAACGCCTACTTTGGAAAGCCAAAGCTCCAAATATTATCGGTGAAGGAGCCTTTTTTGACGCTTTTCTTTCAAATTGCTCTGTTATACTCACACAAGATAGCACTTTTTACATGTATGACAAGGATTTTGTTTACAATACTCTATTAAGTAAATATCCAGATCTAACAATGAGTATTATTAAAAGTCTAGCAACAAAAACTATGCTTTTTGCGCAACAAAGTATTTTCTTTCCCTCACAAAATGTTCCTTATCTAATCTGCAAAATCCTTGAGCAGCATATGCACTGTAATACTAATACTCTTTATGCTAAAACAGATCTAAACCAACAGGATTTTGCAAATGTTCTTGGCATACATAGAGTGACATTAAATAAAAACCTAAAAAAGCTTGAAAAACTCGGTATTATAGGGCCTTACTCTAAAAGCAAAACTTATATTCTTGATAATCTAGCCTTTAGAAAAATTCTTTCTGAATAGTAACATTTATACACTTTCAAACAACATAAATTTAGCTTACTCTATAGCTCTAAATACATATTCTCAACTGTAGATAAAACCTTTTGTATAATATGTATAGTACAAACTAAATTTACTGTAAATTAAAGTAATTTTCTTATACATAGGGGATGATATGAAGTTTGTAGTTTCTCAAATGAGCGTTTTTCTTAAGCAAACAGGGACAAAGAGAAATGTAGCTTACTTTTTACGTTTTTTACTTTTGCTTATCGCACTGATAGTTATTTATAGTATTTTATTCCACTATATAATGGCTTATGAGGGACAAGAACATTCTTGGCTCACAGGATTTTATTGGACTCTTACAGTAATGAGTACTCTAGGTTTTGGCGACATTACTTTCGTAAGCGATTTTGGAAGATTGTTTTCATTGTTTGTCTTGATAACAGGAATAATACTACTTCTTGTAATGCTACCCTTTGCCTTTATTCAATATGTTTATTCACCATGGCTTGAGGCACAAAAAAAGACAAATGCACCAAGAAAAATAGATATCAAAATTAAAGATCATATTATCGTTGTTGGACTTAATCCAATAACATTAAACCTAGTGCAAATGCTCTCACACAACGGATTTTATTGCGTTGTGCTCTGCCCTGACATTCAAACTTCTATTGACTTGGAAGATCAAGGTTTTAACGTCCTCGTTGGTGACTATGACGATGAAAACACCTATAAAAATTTGGAGTTTGATAAAGCTGCGCTACTTGTAGCTCTTGACACTGACAAGAAAAATACGAATATCATATTCTCAGCAAGAGGAGTGAATGCAAATGTTCCTATTATCTCAAAAGCAGAACATTTAGATTCAGAAGATATTCTTCAACTAGCCGGCAGTACAAAGGTTTTCCGTTTCAGAACTTTGCTTGGTCAAGCTTTAGCAGACAGAGTTGAGGGCTGTAAAGGAAGCTTTTGCTACTTCACCAGTTTTTCATCACTCCTTATTGCAGAACGCTCAATTGATAGTACCAGTTTGAAAGCCAGAAGCTTAATCGAATCTAATCTTCGTGCAGAAGTTGGAATAAATATTGTGGGATTGTGGCAAAATGGTAATTTCGTTATGCCCGCTCCGGATGAAAAGTTGCCTACTTCTGCCACATTAGTAATAGCCGGCACACAAGAACAATTTGATCTTTTTGACGAAAAATTTAGCACTAGTGTTGAAATTCCATCTCAACATAAAGTAGTTATAATTGGCGGAGGAAAAGTTGGTTTAGCTGCAGCTGAACAGCTACACGCACAAGGACTTCAAGTTTCTTTAATAGATAAAATTCCAATCAAAAATATTTCAAAAGAAGTCAAAACAATCTTAGGTGATGCCGCAGATATTGAAATCCTCAAACAAGCCGGTATTGACGATGCTACCTCTGTGATAATTACAACGCATGATGATGATACAAATATCTATCTTACTATTTATTGCCGAAGATTACGCCCTGAAATTCAAATTCTTTCACGCTCCTCTCTTGATAGAAACGTCAGTATTTTACATAGAGCAGGAGCAAATGTAGTGCTTTCGTTAGTTTCAATGATGAGTAATTCAATTGTTAATATGTTGGCACCCGGTAAAATTTTTATGTTGCGTGATGGGCTTTGTCTCTTTACTACAAAAGTGAGTAAGGCTCTAGCAGGCAAAAATCTTATTGACAGTAAAATCCGCTTAAAAACCGGTTGCAGCGTTGTTGGCGTAAGAACGAAAGGCGGTAGTATTCAAGTAAATCCTGAACCATCTCATGTTTTTACACTGGGTGAAGAAATTTATTTGATAGGGAATAGTGTCGACTTGTTCATAGAACATTTTGGTATAGATAAATTTTAACTTTTATTTAGGGTGTTTTTAATGAATGTATATATGAAAAAAATGTTTCTTTCTTTACTATCTTTTGTATGTTTTTTAAGCTTATCTCAAACTTCTTATGCAGTAGTTAATCCTACGCCTGAGTTTTATGTAAATGATTATGCAAATATTCTTTCCGACAAAACAGAAAAATTTTTAATACAAAAATCGAAAAGCCTTGCTAGCGTTGACGGAACTCAGATCGTTGTAACAACAATTCCTAGTTTGAATGGAAAGCCCGTGGAAGAGTATGCAAACGAGCTTTTCAGAAAATTTGGTATTGGTGATAAAGAAAAAAATAATGGTCTTCTTTTGCTTCTTGCGTTTGAAGAGAGAAAATTCCGCGTAGAAGTTGGTTACGGCTTGGAGGGTATTCTGCCAGACGGTAAAACTGGGCAATTTCAAGATGATTATATAATCCCCTTGCTAAAAGCAGATAAGTGGGATGCCGGATTCATAAATGGTTACAATGCCTTTTACAAGGAAATTGTAGAAAAAAATAATCTTAACATCACATATATAGAGCCACAACAGCTTGTAAGTTCAAAGAAAAAAAATAATAAAGTCACTCTTGATTCATTATCCATACCACGCGTAATTGGAGTGTTAATTTTAATTATACTTGCTCTATTTGTAATTCCAAGATGTATGTTTATAATTTCAAAAAACAAAACCTTAGCAGAAAAAGAATCAAGAAGTGAAGAAGAAATAAAAAAGTTAAATAAAACACCAAAACGGATACTTTATATTTCTATAGCTCTCACAACTATAACTTTCCCATTTTTATTAATTGGCTTATTCATAGGATTTATTCTTACTCAGGTATATTTCCCATCTAAACCGTCTAACCATTATAATAGTACTGCCAGCTCTTCCTATAGATCTTCCTATAGCAGTTCATCTAGTAGTAAATCTAGCAGAAGATCTTCAGGTGGTGGTGGGTCATCAGGTGGTGGTGGGTCATCAAGGGATTTTTAATTTTTTTTCTGTGTTCTAGGGTGTATTTCTAAATTAAGAGATTTTATATTTTTGACAATGAAAAGTGATTTTTTATGAAAGGAATGTATCAAAAACATACATGTATTGTCCTTTAATATCAAGTCAAGTCACTTTGACGAAACCTTTTTTGATATATCCAATAGCTAAGAAACACAAACTAAAAACTATCTTGACAAGAAAAATTATCTACAATATCCTTTTACAGATAGATATGGTACGTTATTAAAGTAAAACATCGCTTTAACAACCTTCAAAAGAAAAAATTAATTTTTAAATATACTCTAAAATCTAAAAAACAGTGATAAGCCTATGAAATACTATAATGAATATATAAAAATTTTGAAAGAAGAACTTGTTCCCGCTATGGGCTGCACAGAACCTATTGCAATTGCTTATGCTGCGGCAAAAGCTAAAGAAGTACTCGGCTGTATGCCAGAAAAAGTAGAAATTGAATGCAGTGGAAATATTATAAAAAATGCCATGTGTGTAACCGTTCCAAACACAAACGGACTCAATGGAATTGCAGCTAGTGCTATTGCCGGCATTATAAGCGGTGATGCTTCAAAAGAACTTCAAGTAATCAGTACTGTTAAAGAGGATGATATATCTAAAATAGTTGAACTGCTTGAAGAAAATTATGCCGATGTAAAATTACTAGATAGTCATATTCAACTTCACATCGTCATAAAAGTATTTTCAGGAAGCGAATCTGTTTTTATTGAAGTAAAACATGCGCATACTAATATTGCAAGAATAACAAAAAATAATAAGGTCATTTTTCACGAAGACGATTCTGATACTAAATATCTTGGAGTCTTTACAGATAGAAGTATCTTATCCATTGAAGAAATTTATGATTTTGCTAATAATGCGCCTATAGAAACTCTTAAAAGCATTTATGCTCCTGTTATCAAACAAAATATGATGATTGCAGAAGAAGGACTTAAGGGAATTTACGGTGTTGGAATAGGAAAGATACTCCTCGAATCTGACCCTAACAATACGCTCTATAACAAAATTAAAGCCTATGCAAGTGCTGCTTCCGAGGCAAGAATGTGTGGAAGTGATATTGCAGTAATAACCAATTCAGGCAGTGGAAATCAAGGAATAGCTTCATCAGTCCCTGTGATTGTGTATGCAAAAGAAAAATCGCTATCTGATGAAAAACTTATCAGAGGCCTTGCCGTTTCAAGCTTAGTTACAATACATCAAAAAACTCCTATTGGTAGATTATCAGCTTTTTGTGGTGCGGTAAGTGCCTCTTGCGCAAGTGGTGCTGCTATCACATATCTAGCAGGCGGCAGTATAAAGCAAATAAAAATGACCATTACAAATACCTTGGCAAATATATCTGGTATCGTATGCGATGGAGCTAAAGCATCTTGTGGAGCAAAAATAGCATCAAGTTTAGACGGGGCTATTATGGCGCATCATATGGCAATGGCAAACAAAGAGTATAAGTCTTATACTGGCATTCTAAAAGAAGATGTTGAGGATAATATTTCTGCTGTCGGTAGGCTTGCAAAATATGGAATGTATGAAACCGATAAAGAAATTTTAAAGATTATGCTCAATATCAAATAAAAATTGATGTATTTGGGTGTGTTTCTAAATTAAGAAATTTTGTATTTTTGACAAGAAAAAATGATTTTTATGAAAGAAGTGTATCAAAACATACATGATTTGCCCTTTAATATCAAGTCAAGTCACTTTGACGAAGCCGTTTATTGATAAGCTTGATAGCTAAACACTGTTTTTTATCTAAAGAAATCATCTAAATCTGTATAACTATCAAAAATCAAAAGAATTAATTTAGAAACATACCTTAGTAAGTTAGGAGAAATATGATGGATTATAGAATACTTGGTAGAACAGCAATAAAGGCTTCTGAAATAGGTCTTGGTGGCGAATGGTTCAACGGAAAAACCCCTGAAGAAGCAAAAGCCATTATAGACAAAGCTGTAGAAGTTGGTATAAACTATATCGACGTTTTTATGCCACAAGCACCTACAAGAGATATTATAGGCAATGCACTTAAAGGCAGACGTGAAAAATTTATTATACAAGGACATTTATGTACTGTTTTTGAAGATGAACAATACGAAAGAACTCGTGACATTGAAAAAACAAAAGCATCATTTGAAGATTTACTCACAAGACTTGATACAAATTACATAGATGTTGGCATGATACACTACGTAGACAGTGAAGAAGATTACAGCTCCGTTTTTGATACCGAAATCATTGAATATGCAAAAGAATTAAAAGAAAAAGGTATAGTTAAACATCTTGGTCTTAGCTCTCACAACCCTAAAATTGCTTTGAAAGCAGTAGAAACAGGATTGATTGATGTACTCCTGTTTAGCATAAACCCCGCGTATGATTTGGAACATTCTGATACCGATATCTTCAGCCTAATGGATTATAAAGGACTTGGCGAAAGCGCCTGGACAGTTGATACCGCAAGACAAGAACTTTACACTGCTTGTGAAAATTTAGGAGTTGCTATCACTGTTATGAAAGCTCTTGGAGCCGGTAGCTTACTCAGTGAAGCAAGCTCACCCTTTGGTATTGCGATGACAGTACCACAATGTATTCAATACTGTCTCGATCGAAGCGGAGTAAAAGTGGTTCTTATTGGCTGTAATAATGCTGAACAAGTAGTTGAAGCTGCACGCATTTATGAAATATCACCTAAAAAACGTGAATATTCTCACATTTTCACAACTGGTAAAAGTATTGTTATGACCGGTAGATGTATGTATTGTAATCACTGCCAACCTTGCCCTTCACAAATTGATATTGCAGCTGTAACAAAATACTTAGATTTAGCTTTACAACAAGAAACTACCCCAGATAGCGTGCATAACCATTATCTATCACTTAAAACAAATGCAAATGATTGTATTATGTGTGGAAAGTGTGAACCTAACTGTCCATTTGGTGTAAAAGTACGTAAAAACATGGTAAAAGCAAGAGAAATTTTTAAATAAGAAAACTCTATAGAAAAGCATAAAAACGTCAAAACTTGACGTTTTTTTTTCAAATCTAACATATTGTTTTCAGTGTACTTTTTAGAGAAAAAAAATAAAATCATTTTATGTTTATACAAGTTCTTGACGGCATCACAAAAATAATATATATTTATTAATAATTTTTTCATACCGAAAACATAAAAGAAGACAAGGAAAAACTTTTTATGAAAAACTTCACAACTTGGCTGAATAACACGTCAATTCAAAAGAAATTTTTTCCTCTCCAATTTGTTATTATTTTAAGCGTTGTCTTAATAAGTGCTTTCTCTTTCTTCTCAGTTTCTATAGTAAATATCTCCTCTGAAAAAATCATCGATCAAAATGTTAGACATAAAGAACAACTAAGTGCTATTATAAGAAATATGTACGTTTGCCGTGTTCTAGGGCGTGATATTTTACTTCAAGAAGATAAAACTATAAGAAAAACACTTTATGATAATTATATCATTGCTTTTGACAATCTTGACTCTAAAATGGATAGCTTTTCACAATTAATAAAAGGTTCTCAGCGTGAAGACTTTGAACGTATCATCAAAGAAAAAAACATCTACAAAGATAGTATGATTTTATCCGCTGATATTTGGATGGCTAACGGAAGTTATGCAGATGCTCTACATGCTCTTCAAGTAGTTACACCAATAGCTAACGAATTTTTCGGAAGTATTGATGATTTTTCCAATGAAGAGGAAAGATTACTCAATGTTGCACTAGAAAATAATGACAATCTTGTTTATAAGATTTTAGTCTCAGGCGTGATTATAAATATTTTACTCATAACGTTTGTAGTTTTATTTATTAGATTTTTCTCAAAACAAATGAGCACAAGCTTAGTAAAATTAGAAAAGTCAATGTCTGCAATTGCAGAAACTGGCAATATGAAAATTGAAATTCCAAGCGAGCTATATTCAAAAGATGAAGTTGGTCTTATTGCAAATGTTGCCAATAAAATGAAGATTATGTTACTTGAGTATTCCTTCACGGACACACTGACAGGTGGATTAAATACAAAAGCTTATCATGAAGAATTAAATGACTTATTTGTAGAAGAAATTAATAATAAAGATTTTTGGTGTATCATTTCCGATATGAATAACTTAAAACTTCTCAATGATGAATTTGGTCACTTAGAAGGTGACCATGCCATTAGAAACTCCTATCACACTCTAAACACTTACTTTGCTAAGTATGGAAAATCTTTCCGAGTGGGTGGTGATGAATTTGTTTCTTTAGTTACGAACTGTTCTGAATCAGACATAAAAAAAACAATTTCCGATGTTACAAACCAAATTCACAAACTGAGTTCTAGTTCAGAAAGAAACTACTCTCTCGCCTTTGGCTTTGGTCATTTTACAGGAAAAACAAAAGATGACTTTAACGAATTCTTTAAAGTCGTAGATAAAAAAATGTATGACAATAAACTCGCAAGTAAACAAGCAAGACTGAATGCCCGAGTTGTTTTACCACTAAAAAATAAAGAAAGCTAGAATTAACCTTTATCCTTATAGATAGTTATAACAAACAATTCATTGAAGATAGGAAAAAATATTTTTAAGGTTAAATTGTGGGTAGTAGGTTTATAGTTTCTCCCTCTCAAACTCTCCCTCTTCCTTGCAAAAAACTTTTTATTTCACCACATTCAGTTTTGTGGTTATGCAGAACTTGTGCAAGCGGTGGGATTTAAGAATTCTAGCATAGGTTTTCATCTTCTGATACTAAAAGAGAATTAGATTGACTTGCTTATGGGTGTTGAGTTTGTCTTCAGTGGAACTACAAAAAAATGAGAAATTTCCTACAATGATTTTCTACTCTTCATTCCTACTCTATTCTTTTTATTATTTTTTGTGCTTTGTCGTATTTCAAAAAAACGATACCTACACTAGAGTACGCTTTTTAGTAGTGAGAACAAAATTTTCCCATGAAGATTTCAAAACTTAGCATAATTTTTTATAGTAGTATTTAGAAAAGCAAGCTATAAAGTAGCATAAATTCTAGATTTAAAGTTTTTTTCTTTTTTTTAAAAATAAAGCTTGACATTTTACCATTTTCTTACTACTTTCTTTTTGCGGGATGGAGCAGCACGGTAGCTCGTCGGGCTCATAACCCGAAGGTCGTAGGTTCAAATCCTGCTCCCGCAACCAAGAAGAATCAATAGGTTACGATGAAAATCGTAACCTTTTTTTGTATCCTTTTAAATCCTCCCACCACTCTTCCCACCACTTTTTTGTGAACTAGAAAGAAAGAGCCGTCTGCAATAAGATCATCAGCTAGTTGTGCATAAAGTTTTGGCTCTTAACCAAAGAGGCTCTTAACCAAAGACAGGGGCAAGCCCATTTTTTCATGGACGAATAAAGCCCATTTTTTGGGCTCTTAACCAAAGACAGGGGCAACCGCATTTTTCTCTGGGCAAATAAAGTCC
>CAYJOR010000032.1:0-29120 GCA_964371865.1 uncultured Desulfovibrionaceae bacterium
AGGTTTCCCCCTCTCAAACTCTCCCCCTTCCTTTCAAAAAACTTTTTAATTCTCAACACATTTAATTCATAGGAAAAAATCTAACTATGAGTGGTGTTGATACCTAAACTTTTATTTCAAAAAGATAAATTTCCTTCGGCAACTTTACAATTTGAAAAGATTTCTTCACTTTGAGGATAAAGGAAATAATTTTTTTGAAAATACTTTTTCCTTTTTTCCGACGTAGGAGGAAAAAAGAAAAGGGGGTTGCAAAGGGAATCATTCCCTTTGCCCGTCGGAGACAAAATGCCTTTTAATCAACTCTAAAGCCCATAGCGAGGGCATCGTTAGGGTCGATGATGTATTTGTTCATACCCGTGATATATGCAGAGCCTGAAACTTCAGGAACTCCGCCTTTATATCCACCAACATTAGCTTCTTCAACTATGCGAGCTCTGAATTGAGTTCCAATTACGCTTTCGTGGATAAATTCTTCATTAAGGGCTAGTTCACCTTTTGCAAATAGTGAAGCTACTCTTGCTGATGTACCAGTACCACATGGTGATCTATCAACTGAACTTGGCAAGAAGATAACCGTATTTCTGTAAGATGCATTAGGATCGTCAGGTTGAGTACAGAACATTACGTGAGTGATAACATTAATAAACGGCTGTTCAGGGTGTTGGAACTTCACTGCTTTACGTACAGCTTCACCAAAAAGTTGAGCGCATTTTGTGATGTCAGCCAAGTGACCTGAACGAAGATTTAGGTTGAAGTGGCTTGCATCTGTAATTGCATATGTGTTTCCGCCATAAGCCACATCATAAGGAACTTTTCCAAAGCCTTCAACTTCTACTTCACCTTGAGCATAGAGGAATGACGCCACGTTTTTGAAAGCAACACTTTTTACTCTATTATTTTCAATAGTCACTTTTGTGCGTACCAAGCCTGCTGCTGTATCGATATTAACATCCATCACATCGCCTTGCATTGGAATTCTGCCGGATTCAACCATTGCTGTGATAGATCCGATTGTTGAGTGTCCACACATTGGCATAAAGCCGCCGGCATCAATAAATAAAATACCCATATGAGCTTCAGGGTGGCAAGGCTCTACCCAGATTGTTCCTGACATACAACTATGACCACGTGGTTCAAGCATTGTACAAGTACGTACCCAATCTAAATTCTCAACAGCGTATTGCATTTTTTCTGCCATTGTTGAACCTTTGATTGTTGGAACTCCTGCGATAAGGTTACGTGTTGGGTTTCCGGCTGTATGAGTATCAATTGACTCAAAAACGTGTTTAGCGAAC
This sequence comes from uncultured Desulfovibrionaceae bacterium, assembly GCA_964371865.1. Taxonomy (GTDB): domain Bacteria; phylum Desulfobacterota; class Desulfovibrionia; order Desulfovibrionales; family Desulfovibrionaceae; genus CAYJAZ01. Next base: position 1,296 of record CAYJOR010000032.1, read on the forward strand.
ATAGTTATATCCTCATAAAGTTATAAGATTACTAGGGTATGTTTCTAAATTAAGAAATTTTATGGAATTTTCAACAAAAAGGGATTTTTTATGAAGTGCAAAATATAAAAATACACATAAACTGAATAAAAAATCATCTCTTTGACAGAAAAAGCGCAAAATAATGAATTTAGAAAAACACCCTAACAAAAAACTAAGGTAGATTTCAACCTACCCACAAAATTTTATAAGAAACGTGAAAGTGAAAAAGCTTTCATCTCTTCACGGTCTAAATTTCTTTCTTGAATAATATCAAGCATTAGTTCACCGGTTACAAGGCTAAGCCCTATACCATTTCCTTCGTGTGCCGTTGCTAAATATAAGCCGTCGACAGGACTTTTTGAAATGATAGGCTTACTGTCAGGCGAGCATGGTCTTACACCTGAGTAGCTACGAATAATTTTAGCTTCCTTAAACTTAGGGAAGAACTGAATTGTTCTTTGTGCTTGCGCTTTCAAAACTGCCGGATGAGGTTCTGTATCCATACCAACAAATCGGCGGCTACTACCCATAAGAATAGTATTATCAGCGCTTGGTTCTAAAACCATAGCAACTCCAAAGAGTTCCATTTCCGGCGAAACACCCGGGCGTTTTACTCCGCCTTTTGCAGCTAAGTAGCCAAATTCAGCGTAGTTTTTAGTAATAAGACCCTTAACCTTTTCAGTTACAAGTACAGATCCTTGACGTGGGCGAACCGGTAAATTAAAGTCAAGACTATAAGTCAATAAAGGTGACCACGCACCTGCACAAATAATTACATTTGTACATTTTATGATACCTTTATCCGTTTCAACGGCATAAACCTTGCCATTATTTTTTAAAATTCTGGTTGCTGTAGTATAATTAAAAACCCTACCGCCATACTCCTTACCTCTTTGGCATAAACCAAAAACTAGACGCATAGGATTGAGCTTAGAATCGCTCATAAAATTTAAACAAGCAACAATATGGTCAGCCACGTGCGGTTCGTGATATCTTAGCTCTTTTTGATCCCAAAGATTTGCTTGCAAACCTTCACTAAGCTTACCTTCCAAAGTAGATTGTAATGTAGGCAAATCCGCTTCATTATCCACTAAAAGCCCAATACCGTCAGTTTCAAATTGAATATCTACCGGTAAATCTTTGGCTATTTCAGGGAAAAGATCCAAGCCTTTCTTACAAAAACGGCTAAAAAGTCCCGGAGGGCTATCATAAGTAACCGCGTGCCCATCACATCTTTTACTGCTTCCCCACGGGCATTCGCCACGTTCAACCAAAACAGTATCTATATTATTCTTTGTCAAATAATAAAATACTGCCGCCCCTATGGCTCCGCCACCAATGACAACAGTATGTGCAAATTCTTCTTTTTTCATGGACTTAGCTCGTGAATGTGTTAATAAATATATTTGTACTTTTTACTTCTCTACACTCCTACAAGAAAAGCGTAGAAAAGTAAAAAGTAGGATTATAACTATTTGATGATACTATGAAAGTTTAATTTCTTTCAATAAAGCATCACAGCTTGCTTTAACATCGTCAGAAATCGGAAGTCTTGGCAAGCGAAGATTACCTGAGCAGTAACCTTGTTGTTTAGCGATATATTTAGCAACTTGCCATAATTCGCCTGTATCTTCAAGTAAACGAAGGAAAGGAAGAAGATCTTTATAGATTGGACGAGCTTCTTCTAATTTTCCTGCTTTCACAAGTTCAAACAATTGTGAACACATTTTAGGTGCAAAGTTTGCTGCAACACAAACCCAACCTTGAGCGCCCATAACAAAGCTTTCCATTGCTAATGTTTCACATCCGCAGAAAGGAACAACTTTACCATCGAGTTCATCAACTACACGGGTAAGGCGTTGCATTACACCTGTTGATTCTTTAATGTATTCCATCATAGGAAGTTCAACAATACGAGCTATTGTTTCATGTTCAATATCAAAACCAGCACTACCTGGGTTGTTGTAAACCATTACAGGGAGTTTTGCGTTTTCTGATAGAACTTTGTAGAAATTATAGATTTCTTCTTGATTCAAGTGAAGTGCCGGTGGTAAACACATAACACCAGCTGCACCTATTGAATGTGCGTGTTCAACTAACTCAAGAACATCTGTAACTTTCAACGCTACACAGCCAATAGCAACAGGAACTCTGCCGGCTACTGTTTTAATAACAAATTCAGCATATTCTTTACGCTCTGCCATTGTCAAAGCTGAAAATTCACCTGTTGCGCCTACAGGTAAAAGACCATGTACACCTGAAGCTAAAAGCCATTCAATATGTTTTTTTGCATCGTCAAAGTTAATGCTAGCATCAGCGTTAAAGTGAGTTACTGTAACCGCATAAATACCTTGAAGCTTACTCATGATAATAAATCCTCCGAGTTGTTGTCAGTTATTATTGTATAGTTCTATATATGCAACTTCAATTCCACTGATTATAACCAACTGATATAAATATATTTTTTAGATAATTCAAAACATTTTACAGTGAGCTATACAAAAAAATGTATCAAAACAATACTATTATTTCTTAGAATTTAAAGATAATGTATTATTTTGATACATATTTAATTTTTTCAATGTTTTTATCTCTCATAGCGCTTAACATAACAAATATTTGTATTTATTTGATACAGCTAGAGAATTTTCTGCAAGATTATAAATTATACTCAATATTTAGTTGTTTGATTTTTCTATATAAAGTGCAGCGTGCAATTCCTAATTGTTTTGCTGTATTACTTATATTTCCATTTTGACTTATTAAAGCATCGTGTATAATTTTTTTCAAATTATCTTCAATACTACTGTTCTTGGAAAGAGTAATTTCAGTTGTACTGTCACCTAATCTTGCTATATGCTCAGGCAAGTGACTCAGATTTATATTATCATTTTCAGAAAGCAAGAATGCGCGTTCGCATATGTTTTCAAGTTCTCTTATGTTTCCCGGCCAGCTATAGTTTTGCAAAGCTGTTAGTGCACTCTCTTCAAATATCTTCTTAGTAATTTTTCTTGTAATAAGCAATTTATTCAAAAAGAGGTTAGCAAGTATTGGAATATCGTTTTTTCTTGCACGAAGAGGTGGGATTAATATTTCTATGACATTCAATCTATAGTACAAATCCTCACGAAATTCTCCGTTTTCGACAGCTTTTTTTAAATCTTTATTTGTTGCGGCTATTACTCTTGTATTGATTGATATAGATTTTCTGCCACCTATTGGAACAATAGACATCTGTTGCAGTGCACGCAATAACTTTGCTTGCATTTCTAAAGGAAGACTATTTACTTCATCAAGAAATAAAGTTCCGTTATTTGCAAGCTCCATTTTACCGACCATACCTTCTTTTTTTGCGCCTGTAAAAGCACCTTCAACATACCCAAATAGTTCAGATTCTAATAAATCTCTCGGTATTGCAGCGCATGAAATTGCTACAAAAGGCCCTGTTGCAAAAGGACTTGCATTATGTATTGACTGGGCAAATAACTCTTTACCTGTTCCATTTTCACCCGATAATAGTATTTTAAAACTCGAGCTTGAAGCTCTATTTGCAAGTTTAATTTGTTCTTTGAGGTTAGCATCATTTCCTATAATATCGTCAAAATAATATTCGGCTCTATTTCCGGTAATATCAAAAAAATCCTTTACTTTATTCATGGATATCATTGTACCACATGGAGTAAAGTCTTTTGTTTGAAGCGAAATAAATTGGCAGTCTAACTTTTGCACACCTCTATGAGTAATAACATTAAGTGTATAACTTCCGTTTCTACTTGTATTAACAATATGCTCTACTTTTTTTAGCTCACTTTGAGGGAATATATCATAGAGTGTATTTTTTTCAAAGTCTAATTTTAGATTTAAAAACTGTAGTGCTTTTTTATTTGCATAGGAAATTTGCCCTGTTTCATCAAGAGTAACCATATACTTAGGAAGTGCATTTTGGAAAGATTCAAACATAGCATTATATCTTTTTTCATTTTCAAGCAAATTTCCCTCCCTCAAGCGAAGAGATATTCCATCAGCACATGATTGGGCAAGCGCTAAAGTATGGGATGTGGTTGATGAAGACTTATTTGATATCGATATTGCCGCTATAATAGTTTTATCATAATTATAGATTGGAGCTGAAACACATTTCCAATTATGCCAAAATTTATTGTAATGCTCTGCACCTTTTAAGCTTATTGCTTTACGTGCTATAATTGAAAGAGTCAAAGCTGATGAACCAATCGACTTTATACTTCTATCTGCACCTTTCACATTGTAACTTTTATACCCTTCTTGCATAGCCTTAGAATCACCTACAACATCAAGCACAAAACCAGAAGATTCCATAAGTGTTGCAATACAGCCGGAATCTTCAATAGACGCCGCAAGCATTTTCAACATAGGTTCAGCCGCCTCCAGTAAAACTTTATGCTTGAAAAGCAGAGCTGACATATCCTTTTTATTTAGGATATTGGGAGTTTGCATAAGAATAGGGTCGATATTATTTTTTTTGCTTAAGCTCCATCCTTCTAGCACATACTTTGGAATATCGTAACCGTCTAAAGATTCTCCACGGATAAATTTATTCCAAGCTTCCATTATATTTTTTTCATAATTTTCTGAAGACTGATCTATATACCTTGTAACCATACTACCCCCAAAAAGCTAAAAAATGTTGTATTTTGATACATAATTAATTTCACAATAATTTATTGCCTAACAATATGCAAGTAAAAAAATAAAACAAGTGTATCTATATGATATATTTATTTTTTTATTATTTTTTTTAGAAAATAGAATAATTATATATTGTAAAATTATTTTTCATTTTTTTTCTAACTCTTTTGCAATTGATTTTTTTTGATACATAAAAATACTTCCTACTAGATATCTTGTGTCAAAACGAAACAACTTTATATACTATAAAAAACATAAAGAAAAGGATTTTGTTTATTTTCTAGAGTAATGGGGAAGTTTTAGAATTGGAACTTCTCTTGCATTATTAAAGACCATCTACTGGAAAAGAATCCTCGGAAAATCGTAGGCGAACAAGAATGCGTTAATTTACTTTTGCTTGCGATAGAAGAATTCTGCAAAAGTTAATAGGAGAATATATGTTTTCTTTACAAAGAACTTTACTAGGTGCGATTTTTCTCATTATTGGAGCAGTCTTTTTCAAAATGACACTGAATCCCACATCAATGCTTTTTGTTAACCCAAACGCACTAGGAATTATGACATATCCAAACTGGCTTATCATAGCATGCCTTATGGCAAGCGTTATTTATATCGTAGTTTCTATCAATAAATCTCTGCACGGGCAAACTAAAGGTATTCTTATGGGTATTGCGAGGCTATTTTTAGCAACTAACGGAACAACCCCAAACAATGGTGAAGTGCGCTTCTCATTTTGTATTCCGACTATGATTGCAGGAGGAGGGTGTGTAGTGCGCTCTTCTTCAAGAATAATTTAGACGAAAAATCTAGAGAAGGATAAAATTATGAAATCTCCTGTAGCAACATACACACGTAAAGGCAATGTACATACAATAGATTTTGGCGTTCCTGCCATGGGTAAAATTGTTATTGACTTTGATGCCGTTCCTGAAGATCAACGTACAGGCATATCAAAAGCCCTTCTTTCGGCAAGCCTATGCTCATGTTATGCAAACACATTAGCAGAAGCTCTTGATGCCCGCGAAGCAAATGTTACCGAAATTACAACGCAAACTGACCTAGTTTTAGGAGAAAATGCTAATAAACAAGGTAGAGTTACCGGCGCTGAAATAAATACAAAAGTTGAAATTTCACAAGAAGATGCTGATACATTTGAAAGAATTCAAAAAATCATGCGAAATGGTTGTTTTATTTCAGGTTCAGTTCATGAAGGCGTCCATATGGACTATAATCTCAACGCTGAATTTAAAGAATAAATACTTATATAAAAAAGAAAATGTGTCACTTTAGATTTATTGAAAAGTAAATCTATACGGAGGATAAAGATGTATAAAGGTTATGCAGGAAAAATTCTAAGAGTTAATCTAACTACTCTAACGTGTAGTTTTGAAGATATTGATCCTACAGTAGCTCGTAACTTTGTTGGCGGTGCCGGTTTTGCGGCAGAAGTTTTATTCAGAGAATTAAAAGCTGGGGTTGACCCACTTAGCCCTGAAAATAAACTTATTTTTGCAACTAGCCCACTTACAAGTAACTTAGTTCCGGGCGGCGGTAGCACAATGGTCTGCTTTAAATCTCCTGCAACAAATGGTTGGGGTGAATCACGCGTGGGCGGTAACTTTGGTCCGGATATGCGTAAAGCCGGTGTTGACCACATCATTTTTGAAGGAAAATCCGAAAAACCTGTATATCTTGTTATCGAAAACGGAACTCCTCGCTTAGAAGATGCTTCCGATATCTACGGTAAAGATGTTTATGAAAAAACTGATATCCTTGAAGCTAGACATAAAGATAAGAAAAAACCATCAGTTATGACAATTGGTCAAGCCGGTGAAAATCTAGTTCTTTTCGCATCTGTAATGTACAGAGACAGAGCCGCAGGACGTAACGGCGGCGGTGCTGTTATGGGTTCAAAAAATCTATTAGCTGTTGTAGTTTCAGGTAATGAAAAAACTGAACACGCAGACCCAGCGGCTTTCAAATCTAAGACATCAGAATGTTTGAAAATGATTAAAAGTGGCGAACTTGCTGCCGGCTTTAACGAGTTCGGTACTGTAGGTGATATGGCTGCCAATGATGAAGATGGCGACTGGCCTACTAAAAACTGGCGTTCAAACAGCTGGGGTAAAGGTGCTGAACTTCTTGATCACTTCCAAGAAAAGAACTTAATCCGTTCAAATCAATGTTACTCAGGCTGCCCAATTGGTTGTGGTAGAGTTTGCGAAGTTAAAGAAGGTGAATTCAAAACTCCTGAACATGAAGGTGCTGAATACGAAACCATGAGCGTTTTCACTTCTTACGTGATGAACGAAAATGTTGACCTTGCTGTTCATTGCGATTACCTCTGTAATAAATACGGTATCGACACAATTTCAAGCGGTGCTATGATTGCTTTTGCTATGGATTGTTACGAAAACAATGTTCTTTCAAAAGAAGAACTCGATGGACTCGACCTCACTTGGGGTAACACCAGTGTAATGCCTATCTTAATCGAAAAAATGGTTTTCCGTGATGGTATTGGTGATCTTCTTGCTAAAGGCGTAAAGAAAGTAGCTGAAATCATTGGTAAAAATTCAGAAGAATTTGCTATTCACGTAAAAGGTCTTGAAGGCCCTGCTCACGATCCGCGTTCCGGTAAACTTCTTGGTGTTGCTTATGGTACTGCGAATAGAGGTATGTGCCACATTCATCCACTCGAAGGTATGGCTTTCGATAGAGGTAAAATGAACTGGGGTATGATGGAACACGGCGTTTCTGATCCTGAACAATGTGATAGATGGGATGAAAAAGGAAAAGGAACTGACTGTGCTCTTCTTCAACGCGGTCTTATTCTTCCTGACATTCTAACTACCTGTAAATTCATGTCTTATGCTGGTATTACTCCAGAATTATGGCTTGATATGCTAAATGCAACCACCGGTTTTGATATGACTGTTCAAGAACTTATTCAAGTTGGCGAACGTTCGCACAACTTACAACGTCTATTCAATATGCGTGAAGGTATGAGAAGAGCTGATGACATGCTTCCAAAAAGATGCTTAAGTATGCCTGAATTTGGTAAATATCATAACGATCCTAACTGTGTTATCTCTAACTATGATGAATTATTGGATGAATACTACATAGCTAACGATTGGAACTTAGAAACCGGTATTCCTTCAGATAAAAAAATCAAGGAACTTTCACTTGATACTTACTGGAATACATATCATTAGAATATAATTTTTATATTGCTATTTTTCGAGAGGGGGAAAACAACTTTTTGTGTAAAAAATGAGTTTTCCCCCTTGATTTTATAGTAAAAAACTCTCCTCTTTCCTTAAAAAATATTTAGATACAATTACTTATGAATGAAAATAGATATTCAAGACAAGAACTTTGCTTCAATGAGGGTTCAACTCAAAAATTAAAAAATTCTTCGGTTCTTATTGTTGGAGTTGGCGGATTAGGCTGTGCAGTTGCTACTCACTTAACATTGCTTGGAATAGGAAGAATCTATCTTTGCGAATTTGATACTGTTTCAATCACGAACTTGAACAGACAATTCTTGTATACTCCTGAAAATATTGGCCAAAGCAAAGTAAAGATAGCACAAAAAAAGCTAAAAGAACTCAATCCTGATACTCAAATTGAAATTTTTCCCTATAAGTTTTCTGCTCAATCACAATCAACCTTTCCAAAAGTAGATTTAATCATGGATTGTTTAGATTCTTTTTCTTCAAGAATTGAACTTGTACACTATGCAAAAAAAACTTTAACACCGCTTATTCATTCAGCTATTAATGGATTTCAAGGTCAAGTAAACACCTATATTCCAAGTAAAAGCGCTTGCCCGTTTTGCGCTTTAGATATAGAAGATGATGAAAAAGAAACAGCAGAAAAAAATGAAAAAGAAGTAGTTCCTTCAATGATTTCAGGTGTTAACCTTTTTGCATCTTTCCAAAGTACGCAAGCTGTAAAGTATCTTCTAAATAGTGGCGATTTACTTCTAAACACCTTTCTTTGTTACGATTTATTAACACTCCACCAAGAAATTTTGGAAATAGAAGTAAACACGTCATGTATAGCTTGCTCAAAATAAGGGGAAATTACAATGAAAATCATACTATCTTTTACTGGTTCACTCAAAGACTTTCTCGCTAAAGATACTTTTGAACTAAAGCTGAAAGAAGAAGCTACAATTGAAGATCTTTATGATGCTTTAGGCGAACTCATTCCGCAGTATACGGATTCAACTCTTTGGAATCCTAAAAAAAATAGATTCAGAGGACCTATTATTATATCATCAGATTCTAAGATTATTAAAGATGTAAACACTAAACTCACTAATGGTCAACACCTTCAAATAAAAAGATTTTTAATCGGCGGTTAGAGTTTAGACTTCGGACTTTTTATAAGAATTATTTAATCAAGAGCTCTGCATAATTACTGAACATTTTATTGAGAAAAGCTAATAATTTTCTTTTTACTATAGTATTGCTTTCTAACCTATTGATATTCCAGTAAATGATTTTCAAGGAAGGGGGAGCGCTCGAGAGGGGGAAACACCGTTTTTGACTCAAAAACGTGGTTTCCCCCTCTCGAAAATAATTATGTAGAGGTCTTTAATCTTTTTATTTTAAAACATTTGAGGGGTAAATCACATTTCTAATTAGGAATGCGATTTACCCCTCAAGCTATTAATACTTATAAATCTATAGCTTATGCTTTTTTAGCAGCTTCGATTCTTTTTCCATTTATTTCATTCCAAAGTTTTACGTCAACGCCTTCCCAATTGATTTTGTTAGGATCGTAAACAGGATTTATACCTAATTTCATTTGTGATTGATAATCTTTATATAAAGCAACACATTTAGGGAATAACATCCAAACAACTAACATGTTAATCCAAGTACAACTACCAAGAGCTAAATCTGAAAGATTCCAAGCAGTTCCAGATTCAATAATACCCCAGCAGAATACTAAGATAGGCATACCAAATTGCATAATTTTGATAACAATTTTACGTGCATTTTGTTGATCTTCTCTTTGGAAGAGGTACATAGCTGCAGTTTCTGCTTCGTAGTAATAACTGATAATACATGTAAATGAGAATAATAACAACATGATAGCAATAAATATCGCTGCAAATTCACCTAAAACTGTACGCGCAGCAAGCTGAATAAATACAATTCCGCTTGTTCCTGCTTCAGCTAAACCTGCAAGTTCAGGTGCACCTGTTCCAACATAACCGAAAGTTGTGTTGAAAGCGTCTGTTAATAAGAGCATAAGACCAGAGCAAGTACAAACAATAACAGTATCAAGCCAAACACCGGCAGCGTTTGCCATACCAATTTTTACTGGGTGAGTTGTTTCTGCCGCAGCAGCTGTTGGTGATGCTTCACCCATACCAGATGCAGAAGAGAATGTTCCTCTTTTTACACCTTGTTGGAATGCAATACCAATACTACCACCAAATATAGCGTTCATACCAAAAGCAGAAGTTACTACATTGTAAAGTACATCAGGAACTCTGTCAAAGTTCATTATAACAATTGCTAGTGTTACTAAGAGATAAACTACTGTCATAAAAGGAACAATTGCAGTTGCAATAGCACTGATACGTTTAATACCACCAATAATTGTGATGAAAAGTAAAATTGCTACAGCAGCTGAAATAGCTACCATCGGAAGTCCGGTTGCAGAATGGAAAGCATCAGCGATTGTGTAAGTTGCAGCAGCCGGCATGAACATTGAAGTACCTACCATCATAACGATTGCAAGAAATGTTCCGTAAGCTTTCCAACCAAGACCACGCTCAGCACAGTAAGCACCACCACCACGATATTCGCCATCAACGCGGATTTTATAAAGTTGGCCAAGTGTACATTCAGCAAAACAAACTGCAGAGTTTGTCATACCTGCAACTATCATCCAAAATAAAGCACCCGGTCCACCAAGATAAATCGCAACAGCAACACCTGCAACGTTACCAGTTCCAACACGCATCGCCATTGTTGTACAAAAAGAGGCGAAAGAAGAAATACCAGATTCAGAATCACCTTTCTCTAAAATACGTGACCACATGTCACCAAAATGTAAGAATTGGAAAAATCCTAACTTAAAGGTAAAAAATAATCCTGATCCCACAATAAGAACAAGCATCCCGGAACCCCAGATGTAACCATTGGCCCACCCTACGATACTGTCAAGCGCTTCAAACATAATACGTGCTCCCTTTTAAAAAAAAATTACAAAACTCTCTTCATAAGTAAATATTTTTTCTCTTTCACATAAAAAAATATCATATGTATTTTCAGTATGTTATTATTAAAATAATCTTTATGAAGCATACCATCATTAATTACCTAAATTACAAATTCAAGTAATTAATGAAATTATACATTTTTTATAGGATTTTTGTCAAGTTAAACTAGTACTTTTTTCAAAGAATTTTAATATGTTATGTTACATTTTACACAATCTAAAACTTGTTTAAAATGGCTTATTTTTGGATTAAAATTTTTTTTTCTTCATCTATCTATTTTATACTATAACCATCTATTTTATTTATTAAAAATTAGATTTTTCAACTTTCATAAAACTTGCGTATAACTATTGAAACATAAAATATATCTTACGAATTATTTCTTAAAAAAACAAAAATTAATGAGCTATGCTTTTTATTTCGTAAAATTTGAAAATTTTCCTAAAATAAACACTAAAAAACACATATTTTTATTGATATTTTATATTAATAAATATATCTTTTATGTCATATTTAAAAACACAAATAGCGTTAATCTACATAATGAGCATTGCTCACTATACAAGAATTCTTACTTTGCATATCACTTTTATAAGGTTTATTTTACAATTTCTTTATAGTGTATAGCTTTATTTTTTATTTTTCTAACATTATTCGTAACATCATCTTTTTCTTCATCTGAAAAATCGCTAAGGAGCCAGTCTGTCCATTTATCGAGTGTACTTTGTATGATAGGCACAATATCTACCCCTTTTTGGTAGAGAAAAACCTCAAAGTGTCTTTGACTATGCTTGCTCATTTTTCTATAGATGTAACCTTTTGCTTCAAGAGACTGTAACGCACGAGTAGCGGCTGACTTAGTTATACTCGTTTTTTTACAAATTTCATCTTGCAATATGCCATTTTGGTTTTCACTGAGCACAACGAGGTAAGGAAATTCAGAAGATGTTATATCGTACTCTTTTAATTCATTATTTATAAATTTTTGGAAGTTTCTGTAAACAAGAGAAAAATATGTTGGAAAAAATCTATATACACCGCTCATTGTTACCCCCTATGTTATCTTCATAAATAATAAATCGTTTTTTCCTAGCTTAACTAAAGCATTTTTATTCAGTCTCAATCTGCTCTTTTGAAGAAAAACTATAAAATTGCGTGTTCCCTTATAAATTTATTATGTTCACAAGTCAACCGTTTAAATTTGCCTGCTATTAGAATGAGTTATATATTTATCTATTATCTTGCTCTTTATCATAGAGTATGGTAAAAAAAATCTATGCAAAATATTCACTTATCCCCTAGTTTAGAACTTGTTGGAGTAGCAAGTAAATCGAATGAAGAGAGAAATCCTCTTCCACTTTTTCTAACTCCGGTAGCAGCTGGTTTTCCCTCACCGGCTGATGACTATCTTGATAAAAAACTTGATTTACATGAGTATCTTATACGTAATGAAGCTTCTACCTTTTTTTTGCGAGCTCATGGAAATTCAATGATAAACGCCTCGATAAATGACGGGGACTTACTCATTGTAGATAGATCATACGAAGCTTCCCATAGAAGAATTGTGATTGCAGCTGTAAATGGTGAACTTACTGTAAAGAGAATAATCCGCAGAAATAATAGAGTCTTTCTTGCACCTGAAAATCCCGATTACCCTGAAATTGATATTACTGAACAAGAATATATTCATATTTGGGGAGTAGTAACCACCGTTATTCATTCACTTTTATAGTAAATATTATGCAAAACCTTATAAACAAACCTCATAAACTTTATGCCTTGGTTGACGCGAATAATTTCTATGCTTCATGCGAAAAAGTTTTTCGTCCTGATCTTATAGATACTCCCCTCGTAGTTCTTTCTAATAATGATGGCTGTATTGTTGCGCGCTCTAAAGAGGCAAAAGCATTGGGAATTGGAATGGCAGAACCCTACTTTAAAGTAAAAACATTACTTGAAAAGCATAATGTATCTGTTTTTTCGTCTAACTATGCTCTTTATGGTGATATGTCGCAAAGAATCATATCTATTTTAGAGGACTTTTGCCCAGAAGTTGAACAATATTCTATAGATGAAGCATTTATTAATTTAGATACCCCTCTTATTGCAAATGCAAAAGAACTTATTTTTTCTATTCGAGAAAGAATATCAAAGTGGATTGGAATACAAGTTTCTATCGGTCTTGCACAGACAAGAACTCTTGCTAAACTAGCGAACTATTTAGCAAAAAAATCTAATGGAGTCTACTATCTTGACGTGAATGACCCTAAATTTTCTTCTTATCTTGAAAATGTACCTGTAGGAGAAGTTTGGGGAATAGGCAGACGTTCAGCAAAAAAACTCGAAAACGTTGGAATTCGTACTGCTTTACAGCTCAAAAATACTGATGACCAGCGGATTAGAAGAATTTTATCAGTTACCGGTTGGAATACAGTCCTTGAACTTCGCGGTATTCCTGCTTGCGAAATAACCGCTCTTAGTCCTGATGAAAATAAACCACGTAAAAGCCTTGTATGTTCACGGTCTTTTGCTAAAAGAATTACGAATATCAAAGATTTAGATGAAGCAGTTTCATTTTTTGCTACAAGTGCCGGTGAAAGATTAAGAAACGAGAATCTACTTGCAGGTGGAATTCAGGTAAGTATGCGAACTTCAAAGCATATTGAAACAGAATTCTACTCGCCAGCCATACAATACTCTTTTGCAGAACCATGCGCAGATAGCAGAATCTTTATTGAAGCGGCACAGTCCGGATTAAAGCAAATATACAAAGATGGTTTTGCATATGCAAAAGCCGGAGTTATGCTCTTTGATATTGTTAAATCGAATAATTTTCAACCATCCTTACTCTCTTACACGCCGGAAAATCAGCTCAATAGAGCAAAATCTGATTCACTTATGTGCACACTTGATAAAATAAATCATAAATTCGGAAATAAGAGTATATTTTTCGGAGCGGTAGGAGCAAAAAACGCCTCTTGGCACATGAAGCAAGAAAGAAAATCTCCTGCATTTACAAGCTCTTGGAATGAACTCCCTAAGGCAAAGTGTTAGATATTCCACCTCATTGAAAATCTATAATAAAAGCAGACAATAATAAGTTATTGCTCAATTTTATAGTAAAGTTCACAAAGAAACTTCATGAACTTTATTATAAAATCATTAATTTGTTGTTTATAATTGTGAACAAGATGTACCGCTTGAGAAACAAGCAAAACATCTATGATGCTTTAACATAACACGATATTTTAAAGCTTCTGCTATAGTTTCAGCCATATTATAATCATCGTCATCATCGACTAATGTACAAGGGTATATATGAATTTTTCCTTGTTTCTTTGCTATCATCGCACTATGAGCACACATGAATTTATCTCTTTCTTCAGCAGTTTTATAGCTAGTCATGCAATTTTCTGTGATAAATGGTACTACAGGCGATTGGAAAGGAAGATGTAAGTCAGGGAAGAAAACAATTCTTGTATTTTCATCTAAACCATGCTCTTTGAAAAGAGCTTTAAATTTTGCATTTACTTCATCAGAATTATGTGCAGGACTTAAATGTGAAGCAATAGAAACTTGGAAGCCAAGCTTATATAGTTTAGCAGCATTTTCAAAAGCTAAATCAAAATTTCCTTTACCACGATTTTTTTCATGCTCTTCTTTATTAGGTGAATCAATGCTAATACGGAAGCTAAGCATATGTTTTTTATCTATTAAAGATGCAATTTTATCAAGTTGTGCACCTAAAGGTTTTGTTGCATTCGTAAGAATCAGGCATGGATTATGATCGAGTGCAAAATCAATAATCTTGATAAAATCTTTATTCATGAAAGGTTCGCCACCTGTGAATGAAAATTGTTTCACACCAAGTGTTAGCGCTTCTGAAAGAAAAGATTTTGCCTCATCAAAGCTAATTAATTCAATTCGAGATGAATTATTTGAGCTGCCTTCAAAACAAAATGGACATGAAAGATTGCATAAAGTTCCGGTATGAACCCAGAGCTCATGAAGGTTTTGCGGTTGAATATATCCTCTTTTATCCCCTAAAGGAGTAAGGAGCCATTGTTCCTTATTTTGATGATATAATACCGCTGAACCTGTTAATAAACCAATTTCTCTGATAAGTATTTTGCTATCAAGTTGAGCTTTTTTATCAACGTCAGCTTGTTTTTTAGCACACGAACAAGAAATAGTATTAGCCGCAAGTAACTCTGATTTCTCTAACATAAAAACCTCATAAAAATTTTACACTCTTCAAGGCAAGAGAAAATAGGAAAATGTAGCATTAATTTACAAATTCTTAAAATCTCACAAATTAAAAAAAACATAGAACCATAAATATTTATATAAAAGAAAGCTAACAGGTTTTACTTCTTTTTACAAGCGATAAGCTTAGCTATGTTTTGAATTTTTCTAAATAATTAATTAGATGCTTGCATTTTTATTTAGAAAGTTCTATTTTTGAAAATGATTCATCATTATTTTAGTAATCAGTTGGAGTTTATATGCAAGACATTAAAATTGGCATTATTGGCGGTTCAGGACTATATAAAATGGAAGGCTTAAACATCATTGAAGAGCTTGATATTGATACACCTTTTGGCAAGCCTTCTGCATCTATTATTGTTGGCGAAATTGGTGCTCATAAGGTTGCATTTTTAGCAAGGCATGGCAAGAATCACTCTTTACTGCCAAGTGAAGTTCCTTATAAAGCAAATATTTACGCATTAAAAAGCATTGGAGTAAAGTATATTTTATCAGTTTCTGCTGTTGGTTCTTTACGTGAGAAAGTAGCGCCAAGGCATCTATTAGTAGTTGATCAATATATTGATAATACAAAGAATAGAGCTAGTACTTTTTTTGGAAATGGTATCCTTGCCCATGTTTCAATGTCGAAACCCACTTGTCCGACTCTGAACAAAATAATTTTTGATGAAGCAAAGAAAATTATGCCCGAAAATAGTGTTCATCCAAAGGGTACATACATAGCAATTGAAGGCCCACAATTTTCAAGCTATGCAGAATCTCAATTTTTTAGACAAATCAATGCAGACGTTGTGGGTATGACAAATATGCCCGAAGCAAAACTTGCTATGGAAGCTCAAATCGCTTATTCTACTATGGCAATGATTACCGATTATGATTGCTGGCATCCGCATGAAGAAGCAGTTACAGCTGAAATTGCAATTGCAAATCTTATGGCAAATGCACAAACATCACAAAAAATTCTGAAGGAAGTTATTCAAATTATTGCAAAAGAACAACCTACCTCACATGCGCATTCTTCTTTGACATCTGGTTTAATTACTCCTCTTGAAAGTTTAGAGGATAAGCAAAAAGAAATGCTAAAAACTTTGCTTGCTTAGAATGTATTCTAAGCACAAAAAGCCTAATTTCTCATAAGATTTTAGGCTTTTACTTGGCATTTTCAAAGTTTCTTAATTTGGATACATATCTTAGGTATTATTTTTTTTAAAAAATGATTTTAGAAACTGCCATAGTGGATTTTTCCCTTCCCAATAACACTGTTTTATCATTTCCAAATCCATCCCCAGTGAAGTTGCAAGAACAACACTTTGATTTATCCAAAAAACTTTAAAAAAGCCGTGTTTTTCCCAACGTCTAAGTGAAGTTGCAATTTCTGTTTTTGTACTTTCAATTTTTCCATATTCTAAAGCCTTTTTAACTAAAAAAACATCTTCCATAATTGGGTGTAATGGAAGTTTCCAGTTTTCAAAGTCTTTTCTACGCACAAAAAGTCCTTGATCCCCATAAGGGCGCTTCATATATTTTGATCTTAAATTTGTTCCTTTTATCAAAAAACTCACTTTTAAATCAAGTAAAGATTTCTTTCTACTTTTATAGATTTGCGGAAACTTGTCATTTTTATTACTCTGTTTCACTTCTTCATAGACAGCAAAGTCAAAATATCCTAGAGAGATAGATGTATTTTCCATAGTTTTTCTTATTGCACTATCAAAAGAGGGTGGCAAAAGCGAGTCGGCATGGAGAAAGAATAAAAAGTCTCCTTTTGCTTCTTCAAATCCTTTTCTCATTTGCAGTGATCTACCTTTTTCAGAGAGAATAACTTTATCGGCAAAGTGTTTTGCAATTATTCTTGTGTTATCACTGCTATTTCCATCAACTACAATAATTTCAGTGTTGAAAGATGAAGGCAAAGTACAAAGAAGTTTCTTCATATTCTCTTCTTCATTAAGTGTTGGAATAATAATAGAAATTTGCTTTGGAATATCTTCCTGATAATCAACGTCTGAAAGCTTTTGTAATACTTGATAAGAGATTCCATTCTTTTTTATCTTCGCAACGCTTTCAGCAAAAACGTTTTCACTACCCCACTCTATATCCTTGAACACATCTAAAATTTTAGCAATCTCTTGATTTTCTTTAGCTAAATGACTTAGAAAATCTACATCAATTTGAATATCTTCTAAAATTCCTATTTCATCTTTTTCTAATGCAAAACCAATAAGGTAGTAGCCACCATCTAAACTTGGACCAATCACACATGAACTTTCATCTAACTTCACAAAAGCTTCATTAAGCAATTCTTTTCTTATGCTTGGGCAATCCGCACCTATAATAAGAAGTTTCTTTTTGATTTTATTTGAATTATTACAAAGTGATACATAACCTTTTACAAGGGCAGCCTGCAATTTTATCCCTAAATCGCCTTCTGCTTGTGAGATGAATTCAATTTTATCTAGATAGTTTTTTTCGTTTTTTATATTTTCGTCTTTAGTTAAATCTAATTGATCGGAAAGATTTATTTTTTTATTGAAATTTCTCTTAGCTAGTGCACTTATAAGCCAAGTTTGCATGTCTTCTTTTGTGGCACCGTTAAAATGGATTTGCACTCTTTCATGAGTGTTAAAAGCTTCGTTTAGAGTAAATTCAGTCATTTCCCTTTGTAGAGAAGCAGCATTTTCAGCTCCTATAGATGGAATAAGCCTTGTTTTGCTTTTACCGGCTACTGGGAATCGTGAAATTATTTGAATTAAAGAGTTATTCATTTTTACCCTTATTTAGGAGTTTTATAAAGTATGAATCTTTGCTGTTTGAGCAAAAAACAAGTAATTTTATAGAAACATGACCTTGAAAATACTTAACTTCTTATACCTCTATTATTCTGAAAAGCCAAGGATTTTCTTTATTTGGAAACACATTCTCACAAAAATCGAGCTTATAATCAAAAATATTTCATTCTCAATTTTGAACTTCAAGAATATTTGAACACTAGCTTATTTCATTATGCTTGATTTCTTAGAGTGAACATGCTAGCTTATTTGAATAGGTTTATTAAAACATAAACAACTAAAAAAACATTTGAAATTAGTCTCGGAGAGAGAAAAAAAGGCAACCTTAACGACACTATTAAAATAATAAACAGTGTAAAAATTCAGAGTAATTCAGTATGATTAATGGTGTAATTTTAGCAGGTGGATTATCAAGTAGATTTGGTTCATGCAAGTCCAAGCTTGAAATCGAGAAAAAAAGTATTCTTCAAAATACTTACGAATTAGCCTCAAAGTTTTGCGATAATGTGGCTGTTTCTTGTCGTCAAGAAAAAAAAATTGCTGGCTACCCTCTTATTTATGATCAATTTACTTGCTATGCACCAATTAGTGGAATTTATTCAGCTTTAGAGCATTACAAATCGCCCGTACTCGTTCTCTCATGCGATTTACCTTTTATCGATGAAATTACAATCTCAAGGCTTATCGAAGAAAGAAACAAGGCTGTAAAAGAAAATAGTAATGTATTAATGACTACTTATAAAAAAGAAGGTACTAATTTTATTGAAGCTTTAGTTGCCATCTACGAATATGAAGCAAGACATAAAATTAGAAGTTCTCTCGAAAAAGAGCTTTACTCCCTCTTTCGAGTAATTCCTGATGAAAATCGTCATCACATTATTACAAGTAATTTTAAAGTGTTTTTCAATATAAACTATCAAGAAGATTTGAATATTGCTAAAGAGTTATTTAATACTTCTGCATAATCATTTTTCAAGAAGGCGATTTTCAAGAGGGGGAAAGGCCGATTTTGACACCACTATCTAAGGGCAACTAAATAAGCCCTCTGCCCAAAGGCAAGCACCACAGCAAGGTTTTGAACTTCCTATACAGTCTTCAATATTTGATTCAGATTCTCCGCAATGCCCGCAATGAATACAAGGAGAAAAGGAGAATGCTTTCACTTTTTCTCTAAATGCCGTATATTCTTGAGAGTTCCATATTTCTTCCAAACTATTTTCAAGCACACTTCCAAATGAATGGTGATAAATTTTTCTATCGGTATTGACTATCGCAGTTGTACCGTTGTGGAGTAATTCCATACAAGGGCTCACATTTCCGTCACTACGGATAAAAGTCATACCTTCTTCTACAAATCTGCAATAATTCGCACGTCTTGGAACCGGAATATTTCCTATATGAGGCACAAAGTTTATATTAGCAAAAAGTCCTCCTAAAGCATCTTGAACATCTTCTCTATCAAAATCCATGTAAGGGATATTCACGGTTGGGAAGTTCTCTTTACTCGATCCAAGCCTCATATTAATTGTCTTTGAATAGAGAGATTTATCGGCATCTTTTGCATTTTCTGGTTTCATATTTGAAATATTTACATGATTTATATTATACTTATCTAAAAAAAGAGGTAGTTCTTTAAGTTCATGTAAATTTCCGGGATATACTACAAAGGCAATACCCAATTCTAGAGTATATTTATCATAACTTCTTGCTGAACGGAATTGATTAAGCTTTTGTATATTTTTAAGAATATCTGCCGTTCTAGGGTGACCTGCTTTTACTACTTCATCAGCACTCATCAAACTATCTAATGAAATCCACAATTTATCTAATTGACCATCTAAAAGCTTTAAAAGTGCTCTATCGTTAAGAAGTGATCCATTTGTAATCATTTCAACGCTGTAGCCTTTCTTTTTGCATGCAACTATCATATCAAAAATACGAGGATGCACCATAGGTTCACCCATTCCACCGAAAAGAATTGTTTCGACATTTAGAGGGATACCATCTAGTGCTTTTTCAAATACTTCATAAGGCATATCTAGTATTTTTTCATCAAACCAAGAGTTACGAAAACACATTTCACAAGAAAAATTACATTTATTCGTAGGTTCTATATACACTTTTTTTATTGAATCAGACAAGATTACACCTCATGCAAAATATCATCAAGTTCTCATAAAAAGTCAGGAAACTTGGATACAAGGCAATTTACACAGTGACTATATAAATGTCAACAAATATCAAAAACATCAAAAATCTTGAAAGAAGAGCTAAAACAAGTTAAAAGTCTGCGCTCAAACAATATGTTGTTGACAGCAATGCTTCTAGAAATTTCGCCATAAGCTGTAACTTTAATATCTGTTGCTATTTCATTAGCTTTCGGAATTCCATTTGCAACTATTATTACACAGACTCTTGAACCCGCTCTGTGTATTATTTTTGATGGCTTTAAGAATAATTAATTGTAAAAAAACTCACTTATAAGCAGCTTCATTTCTCTTATAAGTGAGTTTTTTAAGACTTTATTTTTTATAGCAGGATTGTATCTAAGCATATCCTAACAAGTTAATTTTTTATAATATAACTAATTGGAACATTTACCTTTAAAGCTTTATTGGGAGCTGATAGACTTAAAGCAACTAATCTCGAAGCTAACTTTTTACTTGCATTATCAAGTATTGAGTTTCCCATACCTTTGCTAAGACTTGCGCTAGAAACTTTTCCATTCGGTTCAATATTCACAAGCAAGTAATTTACTCCTTGAATGCTTCTTTTTTGCGCAGCTCTTGGGTAAACCTTATGCTTATTCACCAAATAAACCAACTCTGCCATAATTTGATCGCCTGATGCACCCACACGAACTGGAGGCGCTGGTGGAGCAATTGGAGCTTGAGTTGCTACTGTTGAAACCGGAGCATCCACTTTAGGTGCTGCTTGTGGTTTTGCAGCAGGCTTTGGTTTAGGCTTAGGTTTTGGTTTAGGAGGTTCGGGAATTGGTTCCGGCTCTTTGGGTTTAGGGGGTTCAACAACCGGCTTTTCTAGTTGAAGTTGATATATGAAGTCAGAATTATCTGTAAAAAGGACTTCAAATTTCTTCTTTTTAGGGGGTTCGTGGATAATAATTTCTTCAGGCAATTTAAACATCTGCGCTACAGTAGGCAACTCAATAACAACTTCTACACCCGCTGCAAGCACTAGAGAAAAAGCCAGTAAAATTGTGAACCAACTAAGAACTCTACTATTATTTAATGTCTTTCCGCCGTAGGGATTACTACTCAGCGCTTTCTGTGCTAATAACAAAACTGCCTCCTTCTCTTGCTTTTGCTTTATCAATAACTTGAATAAAGGAGTCAAAAGGAGCTTTTTTATCTACATGAAGATTTATTCTCGTTGTTGGATGTTCTTCTAAAAGAGCTGCAAACTGCCCTTCGCTAAGACTTATATCTTTATAGAAAATACCTCCCGTTTCAGTAACAGCAATAACAATTTCTTCTTGTTTTTCAAGCTCTTCTGTTTTTAGTGCTGTAGGTAATACTATATCCATTACTGGTTTTGAAAAGGTTGTAGTCATAATAAAAAACACCAAAAGCATAAACACTACGTCGATAAGTGGAGTAATATCAACGCCTGCATCATCATCTAATAGATCCATTTTGTCCTCCTAATATTCCTGCTATTGCCCTGAGCAAGAGCTATGAAAATGGTTAGTAAATTTAATCATTCGGTTTTGATATCTTTTGTATTTTAATAGCAAGTAGTAATAGACAATAAGTGTTGGTACTGCTACTGAAAGTCCTAAAATCGTCGTAAGAAGCGCTGACCAAATACCTTGAGCTAAATCCGCAGGATCAGGAGAGGAAGATTCCGCAATTGCTTGGAATACATCAACCATACCAAGCACTGTTCCAAGCAAACCAAGTAAAGGTGAAATTACACTGATGAGTCGTATATAAGCCAAATCTTGTACAACAGATTCAAAGTTTCTGTTAAAGATGAATGAAATTTCTGTTCTTAGAGTTGTAGGATCTTTTATATTAAGAGCGTTAATTTCTCTCAAAAGGTGAATCATTGGATTTTTGGTTTTAATTTCTTCATCTAATAACTGACATTCATTATCAAGCTTCTTGAATTTTCCTGTAAATTGAAACCATACAAAGGTAAGATAATAGAAATTTTTCAAAGCTAGATAGGTTGCAACAAGAACAAGTACTAAAATAGCTGCTCCTGCTGGCCCTATCATTGCATAGATAAGCTCAAAATTTTCTCTTGATAGAAATTCAGGTGCTTTTTCTATTTCTTTAGTTATATTTTTGATTTGACTTAGTTTTTTTATGTTTTCGCTATCTGCATTATTTGAAGAAGCTATGTAAGAAGTTGCATCTTTCTGCACGCTCTCATTAAATAAATTCATTACAGATAAAGGTACGAAAAGGAAGTGTTCTATTATTTCAACAGGAGCATTTAGAGTAACACTTTTATCTTTATATGATTTAGCTTCATCTATTTTCTCGAATAAAGGAACAATAACACTATCTTCTGTTTCACCCTCTACTTTTACAGGCGCATAAGTAGTATGACTTAGAAGGCCTGATGCTTCATCTTCATCTAAATCAAGAATAAGCACATAAAGTTCTTTATTAAATTCAACTTCAACAACGCTCTTCACTTTAGCTTCTTCAGACGGGGTTGCGTCAGTTGCATCTTTATCCGATGTTTCTTTTTTTGTTTCTTCAGTGTTTTCAATAGAAGCTTCAGATTCTTCTACAACTGGAACTTGCTTAGGAACGATATTTTTCTTTAAGACTGAATACCTCATTGTGAGAATGTCATCTTTCAGAGAGACAAGCAAATTGGGTTCATATAAATCAGCCAACTCAACAACATCTAGCATAAGTTCTTGATTTTCAGTGAAGAAATAAGGAGTTTTTAGAGCATACTCAAAAAGAACTTTTTTGGCATCGGCAGAAGATTTTACTTCTTCATCTTTTATTTCAGGGTCTTTATTTTTTTCGACGTCGCTTTCTTTGTTACTTTTGCTCTTCTCTTCTTCTTTAGAATTTTTGTTATCTTCTTTACTGTTTTTATCGTCAGCAGTATCTATTTTTTTATCTTCTTCGGTTTTTTCTTTTTCTAAAGGAGTAAGACTTTTCACTAAAACACTAGATTTAAGCCCTTCAAGGGAAAACACAAAATCAGTTCTATAAGGAAGTTCTTCTTCAATTTTCTTTTCAGCAGTTTGACTTGTTGCGGAGTCAATTGAGGTAGATTGCGCTCCTTCATTTGCAAAAGAGTTTCCTGCTAAAAGAGTGAGACAACATAAAGCCAGAATAAATACTTGAACTTGAACTTTACTAGTTTTTTTTAACACAATTTTCTTCCTTTAAAAAAATATCATCAAATTAATGAAATTGAATATAATAAATTATATTTCATTAGTCAAACTTTTTCTATGTTTTTTTAAAATAATTTTCATTTAAAAAACTATTTGATACTATGCGATAGTAAAAATATCTTTCACGTACATTTATTTAAATTTATGGATAGTTATAATAAAAACACTCACGCTCTTCTAATTCAGCCATAAAGAGGGAACTGTAGGGGAAGTCTCATTTTTTTCAGGTAGATTGTCACGTAAAATTCTACAATTTACACAAAAAAAATGTACCTTTCCCACTCAAAAAGTCATAATTGAAATAAGGTGTAAAAAACTCTTACTCACCTATTCTGTGCTTGACTTTATTTTACTTATAAATTAATTCAAAACATGTTGCTCAAAGAAGTTTGTAAAAGTCATGAAAATTACTGAAATTGGCTCTAACGAAGAATTTATATTAGAGCAATGGAGGATTATTATGCAATGGCTATTTAAAAAAGAGCGCTTATTTGTACGAGTTGCTTTAGGCTTTATCATCGGTATTTTATTCGGTTTTCTTTTACCGGAACTTGCTATTGATACAAAAGTTATTGGCGATGTTTATCTAAAACTTATTAAAATGATGATTGTGCCTGTGCTTATTTGTGCTGTTGCATGCGGAATTATCAATATTAAAGATAGTTCTTCCCTCAAAAGAATCGGGCTTAAGACTGTTTCAATTTATGTGCTTATGTTTATCGTGAGCTTTTGCGTTGCTTTAGTTGTTGCAATGGCTATTAGACCGGGCATGGGTGTGATGTTTGAAAATCAACCTGTATGGGAAGGTACTCTTGCAAATACCTCTGTTTCAGGGTTTCTTATCAATATCGTTACCGATAATATTTTTGCTTCTATGATGAGAGGCGATATTCTACCAATCATTATCTTCACCATGATTGCCTCAATTTCTATCGTAACTATCGGGGAAAAAGGTAAACCTGTAAAAGATTTTATGAATAGTCTTTCAGCTGTTGTTTTCAATATTTTGGGAATTGTTATGGAGACAACACCAATTGGTGTTATGTCACTCATGGCATTTTCTGTTGCTGAATATGGCTCTGGTGTATTTACAGCTCTTGGGAAATATATCCTAACTTGTTGGTTAGCTTGTATTATTGTTTTTGCTGTTGTTATGGTTTTACCGACTTTGGCTTATACAAAAATCAAACTTAAAGCTCTGCTTTCTGCTTGTTCAAAAATTGCTATGATGACTCTATCCACCACAAGTTCAGCCGCTACTCTACCAACAACTATCAGAGTGAGCGTTGATGAACTTGGCGCACCGGAATCAATTAGTAGTTTCACTCTACCGCTTGGTTGTACCATTAACATGTGTGGTGGAGCTGTTTCTTTCTGTTGTCTTGCTATTTTCGTATCAGACTTTTATGGTTTAGCTCTTCCTGTTACAACAATTGCGGGTATGGCGGTTGTAGCTACTGTGATAAACATGGCTGCTCCGGGCATTCCTGGTGGTGGTATAGTTTTAGGTGCTTCTTTCTTATCTCTCTTTGGTCTTCCTTTTGACTTGATGGGACCTATCGCTGCTTTTTATCGCTTGCTTGATATGGCTTTCACAACATTAAATGTTGAAGGCGATCTCATTGCAAATCTATGGGTATCTAAATCTGAAAAAGAATGGGATAGCTCAATGGTGAAAACTGATGAAAATGTAGCCTAAGACTATAACTTACCAAATAATTATAAAATAAAAACTAGGGTGTGTTTCTTAATTTAGGAAGACACCCTAATTTTTTATTAAAAACAATCTAAAAACGTTCTTTTTTGCATATTTTATTATTTTTACTAGTTCCTTCTTAATATATCGTTTTAATTTACTATTTACAAATTTTAGATACTTATCAAAACATATATATTTCTATAACCAACTATTTTTTTTGACCTTTCTAATTATTTGACTTTGCTTGATAAATTATTATTTATAGTATAGAAGTGGTTAAATTTTAAATTGATGAGATGACATTCATCATAAGTCATGGAGAAAGGTATGCAAAAATCAAGTCGTAGACAATTTTTAAAAATTGCGGCAGTGACTTGTGCGATGGGTGCCTGTGGTAAAACTTTGGGTGAGTTTTTTGTCGGAAAAGCTCACGCTAAGCCACCACTAGCACCAATTCCACAAGAGTTTTTTTACTCTGTTTGTAGTAATAACTGTGGAAGCGCATGTGTTTTAAAATGCTATACTAAGGACGGTCAAGTTGTTCGCATAGATACTGATAATCTCGTTAATGATACATGGGATACAGGTGTGTTCCAAGTGCGTGCATGCCCCCGTGGCCGTTCATTGCGTAGATATGCTTACTCTGAAAATCGTTTAAAATATCCTATGAAACGTGTAGGTAAGCGTGGAGAAGGTAAATTCGAGCGTATTACATGGGATGAAGCTCTTGATACAATAGCTGCTAAACTAAAAGAATGTATTGAAAAATACGGTAATGAATCTATATATACTCACTACTCTTCAGGTGTTCAAAGTGGTGCACTTCTAAGAAGAGAATCTTTTTTTAGACTTATGAATATGCTTGGCGGCTTTACCTTCCCTACAGGTGATTATAGTTCAGCTCAAAACCAATACGCAATGCGTTATATGTATGGTATGGGCGGATATAGTGGTAACGCCCTTACAGATGTTCAGCATACAAAACTAGCTGTTTTCTTTGGTTTAAACTGCGTTGAAAACAGTATGAGCGGTGGTGGTCAGCAATACGAATTAATGCAAGCGAAGAAAAAATCCGGTGCAAAAATTATTGTAATCGACCCACGTTTTAGCGAAACTTGCGTAACTGTTGCTGATGAATGGATTCCTATTCGTCCGGGTACAGACGCAGCTTTAGCATCAGCAATCGCCTATGTTCTCATAAAAGAAAATATGGTGGACATGGACTTTGTACGTGAATATGTACAAGGTTTTGATGCAAGCCAAATGCCGTATAGTGCTGACTATAATACATCTTATTCAGATTATATTCTTGGTACAGGCTATGACAAAATAGAAAAAACTCCTGAATGGGCTTCAGAAATTACAGGTATAGCACCTCAAAGAATTATCCAACTAGCACGAGAAATCGGTCAAGCAAAACCGGCTTATATCACACAAGGTTGGGGTTTACAGCGTCAGGTTGCAGGCGAATTGACAACTATGGCTGTTGCTTCACTTGCAGTAATTACAGGTAACGTTGGTATCCGTGGTGGTAATAACGGCGATAGAGACGCCTACTTCCCAATTTTTGTTCCACGT
Source organism: uncultured Desulfovibrionaceae bacterium (assembly GCA_964371865.1). Classification (GTDB taxonomy): domain Bacteria; phylum Desulfobacterota; class Desulfovibrionia; order Desulfovibrionales; family Desulfovibrionaceae; genus CAYJAZ01. Next base: position 27,956 of record CAYJOR010000032.1, read on the forward strand.
CTTTCAACAGGCACAAACCCTGTTAAAGCACAATTCCCTATCTTCCAATGGCTAAACGCTATTGAAAGAGGGCATACAATGACCGCTGCACAAGACGGCGTAACTGGGGTTGATACCTTCCCAACCGATATCAAGTTTATATGGTCGTACGCTGGTAATGCAATTATCAACCAAAACGCAGACATCAACTATACGAAAAAAGTATTGTCCGATGAATCTAAATGCGAAATGATTGTAGTTATGGACGCTTTCAATACTGCAAGTGTACAATTTGCAGATATCGTTCTTCCTTCTTGCGCTTATTTTGAAAATACCGATATTTACGGCGCATCATACGGTTTAGATATTGATTACTACGTATTCTCAGGCTCAGCAAAACCATATCATGAATCACGCGATATCTATGATGTTTGTACAGATTTAGCGAAAAGATTCGGTATTGAAGAGCAGTTTACAGAAGGTAGAGATCGTGAAGGTTGGTTAGAATACAATTATCAAAATACTTGTAGAAAACTTATGCCATCACTTCCGCCAACATTAGCAGAAGCTCGTGACAAACACGTATGGCGACAAGAAAAATCTCGTGATCTTCCAATTAAAACACAAGCTTTTAGAGATGATCCAATAGCAAATCCGCTTACAACTCCATCAGGTAAGATTGAGCTTTATTCAGAAACCTTAGCAACTATGGCTAAAGTTCGCGGTAAAGGTGAATTATTAGGTGAAGTTATCTACCCTACAGGTCAATACGTGGCTACCTATGAAGGCTTCCAAGATAATAAAACTCGTGAAAGATTCCCACTTCAAATGATTGGGCATCATTATAAAGGGCGTACTCACTCAACTTATGCCTCTTGCGACTGGCTATTAGAAGTTCTTCCTCAAACTTTATGGATGAACCCTATTGATGCAAAAAATCGTGGTTTAGAACATGGTGATAAGGTTATTGTATTCAATGATCGTGGTGAGGTTGAAATTCCTGTAAAAGTTACTCCTCGTATCATGCCGGGTGTTATTTCAATGCCACAAGGTGCTTGGTATAAACCGGATGCAAACGGTCTTGATAAAGGTGGCTGTGTAAATACTCTTACATATTACAGACCTACTATGATTGCAAAAGCTAATCCACAACATACAAACCTTGTTGAAGTTCGTAAAGCATAAG
>CAYJOR010000033.1:0-27653 GCA_964371865.1 uncultured Desulfovibrionaceae bacterium
TTTCAGCATAAGCACCTGAAATAAGAGCTATTGTCAATACTGCAAACATACATTGAAATACCATAAATAGTAGATGCGGTATGTTATCAACAGGGCCACCCTCAATTCCTACACCATTAAGCATAGAAAGTGAGAAATCACCGATGAGTCCGTAGTGATCAGGTCCAAATGCTAAGGAATAACCGCAAATAACCCATAGCACAGGAATAATTCCCATCAAAATATAACTGTGCATTGTGGTTGATAAAATATTCTTCGCTCTTACTAAACCACCGTAAAATAGTGCAAGAGCCGGTGTCATTACCATTACCATAGCCGCGCAAATCAACATAAATCCAATGTCTGCGTAATTCATAATTAAACCATCCTAAAAAAATTTGTAATTTCATTTTCTCTAAAGCAATCTGCGTGCCAAAAAAAATAAATACTAATTAAATTAGATAATTAAATATATTTTTACAAAATTGTAATCATACATATTCTACAAAATTGTAGTTAAATTTTAAAAATATTTAACTTTTATTTCACAAAAATTTTATTTTACAACTATATCTTGCTGAAATAATTAACTTATTAATTATTCAAATTAAAATATACCTAAATGTAGAAAATCTTGACTTTCCTGATAATCCATGTAGAATAAAGTTGGTTTTGAAATATGTTTTATTGAAATTTCAAGAGGTTATAAAAAGTTTATATGCAATTAGGCGTAGAAAAAAAAGCTACCAAAAAAGAAAGTTTTGAGTTTTCTCAGCAACCTTCTGATTTGGTACAACTTGTTCAAGTATTAGACGCGTTACAAAAAAAGCAAATCACGCTTGATGATGCTTTTGAAGTTATCGCTTCTATTACGGACGCCGAACGTGTTCTTCTTGTTATGCTTTCGCCAATTGATGGTGATTTGTATATAGAAGCCGCGTCCGGACTATCGCCAGAGCAAAAACAACAAGGGCATTATGTTATCGGTGAGGGTATTGTAGGGAAGGTTATTCAAAGTGGTGAGGCAATGTTTGTTCACGACGTAATGAGTAACCCGCTGTTTTTAAACAGAACTCTATCTCGCCAAGAAAAGGAGAAAATATCCTTTCTTTGCGTCCCCATCAAATATAATGAACAAGTTATTGGAGCTTTGGGAATTGATAGACCTACTGCAAAAGTCGTTGACCCTACACATGAAGAGCGGATGCTTTCAGTTATAGCATCGTCATTTGTACCCTATATTAAGGTGCAACATGATTCCTTTGTGCGTCCTCATGAGGATCAAGTACGTATCCCTAAACTGAAGTATGTAGGAATGCGAAATCTTGTAGGAAACTCCGAGGCAATGCAACTTGTCTATAAAAGGGTGGAACAGTCAGCACCAAGCAGTACAACAGTTATGCTAAGAGGCGAAAGCGGAACAGGAAAAGAGCTTGTAGCCAGAGCTTTACACGATAGCAGCCCGCGAAAAGGTAAAGCTTTTATCACTTTAAACTGTGCCGCACTTCCGGAAAGCCTTGTTGAAAGCGAACTATTTGGTCATGAAAAAGGCGCTTTTACAGGTGCTCTTCAAGCCAGAAAAGGCCGCTTTGAAATGGCAGATGGCGGAACACTCTTCTTGGATGAAGTAGGCGAACTCACACAAGCAACACAGGCAAGACTCCTTAGAGTTTTGCAAGAACGCTCTTTTGAAAGAGTGGGAAGCGTGGAAAGTCGTCATGTAGATGTGCGTATCATCACAGCTACAAATAGACCCCTAGAAGATATGGTTGAAGAAGGAACTTTCAGAAAAGACTTATACTATAGATTAAATGTATTCTCTATCGACCTTCCAAAACTTGCGGATAGACAAAGCGATATTCTTCTTCTTGCTGAACACTTTCTTGAGTATTACGCTAAAGCAAACAGCAAAGAAAAGCCAAAATGTTCTTTAGCAGCAGCAGAAATGCTTCAAAGGTATTCTTGGCCGGGAAATGTGCGTGAATTAGAAAACGTTATCGAAAGAGCAATCCTGCTCATTGGCGATGGACAATATATTCTTCCGCAACATTTACCACTGCAACTTCATAGCATGACTTGCCCCGAAGGTAGAGTTCTACCAAAAGGTAATATTAGCATGAATTTTGTACTTGGTACTCTACCAGAGCGGATTGAAGAACTAGAAAGAACTTCAATTATTGAGGCTCTCACACAGTATCATGGGCACATGGGCGCTGCCGCATCACACTTAGGGCTCACTGAAAGAGTAATGGGACAGAGAATGAAGAAGTATTCAATAAACTACAAAGAATTTCGGAAAAGTGAAATTTCTCTTATACATTCATAAAAACTACTAAATCGTAGATTTACATATAACATAGAGAAATTACACGTAATTTATTAGAAAAAATCAATTATTTTTTCCTTAATGTAAAGATCAATCTACCAAAAAGTAGAAAATCTCTTTAAATTATAAGAAAAACCTAAACAGATTTTTAGTATTATATTGATTTTATAGGATAATTTGTTATTGGCACACTTAGTGCTTTATAGCAAAAAGAGCACTTCTTGTGCTGAACAACATAAAAAGTTTTTTATTACAAAGGATAAGATATGAGTTCAATCAGAAATAAGGCGATTATGGAAGCGAGCATGATGGATGAAACAGTAACATCTGTTTTAACACCACTTGAACCGCAATTTAATATTGAAGCTCTCTATGGTAAAGACGTGTTCAACTTGAATGCTATGCGTCAACGTTTACCACAAGACGTGTATAAAGCAATGGATAACGTAATCAATAGAGGCGAACGCCTTACTGAAGAAGTAGCAAATGTTGTTGCAAATGCTATGAAAGATTGGGCAGTTGAACACGGCGCAACTCACTATGCTCACTGGTTCCAACCAATGAGCGGTGTAACAGCTGAAAAACACGATGCCTTCTTTGTTCCTACTGCTGATGGGCACCTTATCAATAAATTCTCCGGTAAAATGCTTATTTGTGGCGAACCAGATGCGTCTTCATTTCCATCTGGCGGCATCCGTTCAACATTTGAAGCTCGTGGTTACACAGCTTGGGATCCTACAGTTCCTGCATTTTTACTTCCTGGTAAATATGGCCATACTCTTCATATTCCAACAGTTTTCTATTCATATACCGGTGAAGCATTAGACAGAAAAATTCCTCTTCTTCGTTCAATCGACGCTATTTCAAAAAGCGCAGTAAGAGTTTTACGTCTATTTGGTGACGATAAAGTAACTTACGTTCGCCCAATGGCCGGTGTAGAACAAGAATATTTCTTAGTAGATTCTCGTCTTGCTGCTCTTCGTCCTGACATCTTATTAACAGGTCGTACACTTTTAGGTGCACCATCTGCTAAAGGTCAAGAAATGGAAGATCACTACTTTGGTGCAACTCCTAAACGTGTTATGGCTTTCATGCAAGACCTTGAAACTCGCTTAATTGCGCTTGCTATTCCGGTTCACACACGTCACAACGAAGTAGCTCCAGCTCAGTTTGAACTTGCTCCTTTATACGAAGAAGCAAACTTAGCGACTGACCACAACATGCTTATCATGAATATATTAAAATCAACAGCAACTGAACATGGTTTCGTATGTTTATTACACGAAAAACCATTTGCTGGCGTAAACGGTAGTGGCAAGCATAACAACTGGTCGCTTGCTGACTCCGAAGGCAATAACCTTATCGATCCAGGCGATACTCCATTACAAAATGCTCGCTTCTTAGTGTTCCTTGCAGCTCTTATCAAAGCGGTTCATGAACACTCAGATGTTTTACGCCTTGGTACAGCAGGTGCTGGTAACGATCACCGTCTTGGCGCAAACGAAGCTCCTCCGGCTATCACATCAATCTACCTTGGTGATTTGCTTACTGAAGTTCTTGAAACTATCATTGCAGGTGGCGATTCACTTTCAGCAACAACAAAAGGTATTGAAATCGGCGTATCATCACTTCCTGTTCTCCCACGTGACTTATCTGACAGAAACAGAACAAGCCCGTTTGCATTTACAGGTAATAAATTTGAATTTAGAGCAGTTGGCTCATCACAATCAGTATCTCCAATCAACTTTGCACTCAACAGCATTGTTGCTTGCGCTCTTGACGATATTGCTGATGAAATTGAAGCTATCATGAACACAGGAAAAACAATTCAAGAAGCTCTTCAAGTAATTCTTCCTAAAGTATTCCGTGAACATATGGCTGTTGTATTCAATGGTAACGGTTATTCTAAAGAATGGCATAAAGAAGCGGAAGAACGCGGTCTTCTTAACCTTGAAAACACTGTTGTTGGTCTAAAACGTTTTACTGATCCAAGCGTAATTGAAATTTTCAAACGTGCTAACGTATTTACTGAAAAAGAAATTTATGCTCGTCAAGAAATCTTCTTAGAAGCTTATGCAAAAACTATTACAATTGAAGGACAAGTAACTCTTTCAATGGTAAAAGAGCGTATTATTCCTGTAGTACAACGTGCTCAAATTCAAGCTGCGAAACTTGTAAAATCAACTGCTGACTTACTTGGTGATGCTATCATCGAACAAAAAGCTTTCATGTTTATCCGTGAAAATCACATTAATCTTTGTGAAAGCATTGATAAACTTACTGCGGCTCTTGCTAACATTCCTCACGGTGAAGTTATGGAATATGCTGAGTATGCACTTGAACAAATTATCCCTGCAATGAATGCTTGCAGAAAATACTCTGATGCACTTGAACAAGTTATTGACGATAGTGAGTGGACTTTACCTAAGTACCACGAACTCCTCTGGATTCACTAGAAAAATTTAGGATTTAGGATTCTTGAGAGAGGGAAACCATGCTTTTTTGAAAAAAGACAAGGTTTCCCCCTTTCAAGCTCTCCCCCTTCCTTCCAAAAAATTTTTTAATTCTCATCGCACAAGACTTATTGTTATATATAAAGTTATGAGTGGCGATGAAGAGTCAGAATTTCAAAATAATTTTTTTGAGTGTTTTTGTATTGAGGGAGAAGGTATCTCTTATAATATTTTTAATTTTATAGTCATAAAGAAAGTTTCATGAGAATGTGAACCTTCCTTAAGTCAGCTAAAATAAAAATTTTCCTCTAATAGGCTTCTTAGAACTTATCAACCTAATAAATTTCAGCTCATCGCCGTTCAATAGTTCGATATTAAGCATTGAAAAGTGTGCGATGAAATTAAAAGTTTTGTAAGGAAGAGAGAGAGCTCGAGAGGGGGAAACTTAAACTTTTTCAAAAGTTTTGGTTTCCCCCTCTCGAACCCTGACCAAATCTTCTGAAAAAAGGAATTATATGCAGTCACTTTATAACTCTCGAGATGAACACGACGCTTGCGGTGTTGGGTTCATAGGTAATTTGGATAATGAAGCGCAACATCAGATTGTTAAACATGCGCTAACAGCAATGTCACACCTCACCCATAGGGGCGGATGTGAAGATGATGAAAAAATGTCAGATGGTTCAGGTATTTTGATGCCGATTCCACACGCATTTTTTGCAAAAGATTTTCCTGAAATTCTAGATGAAAACTCAGCATGGGGTTTAGGAGCTTTCTTCTTGCCGATTGATGTATTTCTACAAGAATCTCTTTTGGACATCATTAATACAACAGCTGAAAAACTTTCATTCACAATTTCCGGTATAAGAGAAGTTCCGACTGATATTACAATTCTTTCTAGACAAGTACTTTCAAGCTTGCCGGAATTTAAACATATTTTATTTGTTTGCAAAGAAAAAGTAGAATCAAAAGAAGACCTTGAAAGAAAACTTTATGTACTCCGTAAACAAATTGAGTTTGCAGCATTTGACTTTTTAACAAAACAATCTAAAGAGTTAAATCTTTTCCATATTTGCAGTCTTTCAACAAATAGCGTGGTTTATAAAGGTATTTTACCCGGTAAAAATCTTGGTTCATTTTACACAGATTTGTCAGACGAAAATTTTGCTGTAAGTTTTGCAATTTTCCACGAAAGATTTAGTACAAACACAAAACCATCATGGCACTTATGTCAACCATTTAGACATGTTGCACATAACGGTGAAATCAATACAATCCGTGGAAACAAAACACAAATGTCTATTAGAGAAACAGGTTTAAAATCTGATAAACTAGACCTTGCGAAAGTTCTTCCTTGTATCGAACCGACTTCAAGCGATTCAGGCTCATTCGATAACGTGTTTGAATTATTAGTACATGGTGGGTATGATATCAACCATGCAATGATGACAATGATTCCAGAACCAATTTCTGAGGTTTTCTGCGGTGATAAAGAAAAAAATAGTTTCTATACATACCATATGCCTCTCATGGAACCATGGGACGGCCCTACAACAATGGTGTTCACCGATGGGCATAGCAAAATAGGTGCAAGCCTAGACAGAAATGGACTTAGACCTTGCCGCTATTCTGTAACTAATGATAATATTATAATTTTATCTTCAGAAGTAGGTGTTCTTGACCTCTTTGAAGGAAGTTACGTTGAACACGGGCAATTAGCTCCTCGCTCATTAATGATGGTGGATTTTGAAAAAGGTAAAATTCTTTTCGATAAAGAAATCAAAGATCCTATTTTGAAAGAATATGATTATTCTAAGGCATTAGAAAATAAGAAAATTACTATTTCAAATGAAAAAGATTTCCACGTATCCGAAGTGACACAAGCTAAATCTGAATGGTTTGATTTATTCTGTTTTTGCGAAAAAACAAGTGAATCAACAATAGTGTCAATGGTTAACGCACAGGAAGAACCGGTGGGTGCAATGGGACTTGATACCCCTTGGGCTGTTTTAAGTCATAAACCACACTCATTATTCAACTATTTTAAACAGCTTTTCGCTCAAGTAACAAATCCATCTATTGATTCGATTCGTGAAAAATTATCAATGTCTTTAGCGACTGTGCTAGGTGGTAAAGCAAATTTATTTCAAAATCCTAAAAACTTAGATAAATATATTTATCTCGATCATCCATTTCTTCATTCAAAAGCAATGAAAGAAATTGAAGAGAACTCATCAATTCCATCTATAAGATTAAGTATAAGCATACCTTTTAATTCTGATTTTTCTACTTTTGAGGCAAAACTCGAACGCCTCTGCGAAGAAGCAGAAAAAGCTGTAACTATCGGAACACGTATACTTATTTTATCTGATAAAGATGCGTCATGTGATACCATGCCAATGCCTTCCCTATTAGCGGTGGCGGCAGTACATCAAGATTTAATCCGCAAAAAGTTACGTCATCAGTGCGATATTATTATAGAAACCGGTCAAGCTTATGAAGTAATGCATATGGCATTATTGCTCTCATTTGGTGCAAATGCAATTTATCCATTTGGCGCGTATAGTGCAATTAACCAATATGTTCAAATGAATAAAGTAAACTCTGACTTTGATTATGAAATTGCCCTTAAACGTTACTACTATTCACTTGAAAAAGGCTTGCTAAAAGTATTCGGAAGACTTGGAATTTCAACACTTTCTTCATTTGCAGGCGCACAATGTTTTGAAGTGCTTGGTATACATTCATCAGTAATTGATAGTTATTTTACAGGTACTTACTCACGCATTGGAGGTATTCAGCTTGAAGATATTTATAAAGAGTGTCAAGCTCGTTATGCGTATTGTGTTGAAAAAACAGGTGATGCACTAAAAGCTGATAAACGTCTATGGTCAAAAACAGTGCGTTCAGGACTTCGTGAAGCAGTTGTATCAGGTGACTATAAAAGTTACGAAAGTTATGAAAATGAACTACTTGCAGCATCACGAGGCGTAACACTTCGTTCTGTATGGAAATATAAAGCAAGCCCATCAATTTCTATAGATAGTGTAGAACCTATTGAAAATATTTACAAAAGATTTGTAAGTGCAGCAATGTCTCTAGGTGCATTGAGTAAAGAATCTCATGAATGTATTGCAGAAGGATTTAATAATCTTGGTTTGATGTCAAACTGCGGCGAAGGAGGAGAAGAAGTTGCACGTACTCTAAGCCGTGGAACTAACAAAGATATTTGCTCAAGAGTGCGTCAAATTGCTTCCGGCAGATTTGGTGTAACTGCTGAATACCTTGCGGCTGGCGATGAAGTTCAAATCAAACTTGCTCAAGGAGCAAAACCAGGTGAAGGTGGGCAATTACCAGGGCATAAAGTGACTGAATATATTGCAAAAGTTCGCCACACTCAACCAGGAGTATCATTGATATCTCCTCCTCCTCATCATGATATTTACTCAATTGAAGATTTAGCTCAGTTAATTTTTGATATCAAAAAACTTAAAAAAGGTATGAAGGTATCTGTAAAATTGGTTGCTGAAGCAGGAATTGGGACTGTTGCCGTTGGCGTTGTAAAAGCAGGAGCGGACAGTATTTGTATTTCAGGACATGATGGCGGAACAGGTGCTGCACCAGTTTCATCTATCTATCATGTTGGATTACCATGGGAATTAGGTATTGCAGAAGTTCATCAAGCATTGGTAGCTAATGCAATGCGTCATAAAGTAACACTTCAAGTTGATGGTCTAATCCAATCTGGCCGTGATGTTGTAATTGCGTTTATGCTTGGTGCTGAAGAGGTTTTATATGGAACATCTTTATTAGTTGCAATGGGTTGTGTAATGTGCCGTCAGTGCTTTAAAGGGAATTGTCCGGTGGGTATTTGTGCACAAGATGATAAACTTCGAGCTAAATTCCCAGGAACTGCGGAACATATTGAAAATTATATTAAATTCATCGCTGAAGACACACGCAAGCACATGGCTTCACTTGGAGCTTCAAATGTAAATGAACTTATTGGTTGTGCGGATCTTCTTGAAATGGATGAAAATTTTCTTCCAGAGAAAGCATACAAGCTTGATATGTCATTACTTTTACAAAGACATCCGTATTCTAAACGTCTAAATCGAGCTATGAACGAAGCTGAATTTGCTGATTGGGAAGTTGAAATCAACAAGAAAGTAGCTCAAGCGATAGAAAAAGATAAATCAATTGAACTCTATAGCGAAATTAAAAACGTAAATCGTGCTGTGGCAACCGATATCGCCGGTATGATGGCACTTAGTTATAAAGATTTTCCTGATGACACAATACGTATTCATTATACAGGAACTGCGGGTCAAAGCTTTGGTGCATTTGCACCTAAAGGGCTCAGCCTTAATCTAGAAGGAAATGCGAACGATTATATAGGAAAAGGTCTTTGTGGTGGTAAAATCAGCATTGCGCCTTTCTCACCTCATGCTACTTATCTTCAAGATTTCTCAATAATTGGAAATGTTGCGCTCTATGGTGCAACTTCAGGTAAAGCTTTTATTTGCGGTAAAGCGGGCGATCGTTTCGCAGTTCGTAACAGTGGTGCAACTGCTGTTGTTGAGGGTATTAGCGACCATGGTTGTGAATATATGACTGGTGGAATTGTTGTAATTCTAGGTAGTTGTGGATATAACTTTGCTGCTGGAATGAGTGGTGGTACTGTGTACGCTTATGATCCAAACAAGGAACTACTCTCAAAATGTAATACTGCTAGTGTTGACTTAGAAAGTCTACAAAATGATGACGATAAGTTGCAATTAAAAACTATACTTGAAGAGCATATTTATCACACTCAAAGCTATAAAGCAAAAAGAATACTTAATGATTTTGATAAAACATGTGCAGCATTTGTGAAAGTTATACCCCATGAACTCAAAAAATCTTTAGAAAATAAATAGGTTAAACATGAAATTTACAAAAATGCACGGCATAGGCAATGACTATGTGTATATAAATTGTTTTGAAACTACAGTTGAAAATCCTCAAGAATTAGCGCCTATTATGAGTGATAGGCATAAGGGAATTGGTTCTGACGGAATAGTATTAATTCTTCCCTCAGATAAAGCCGCCGTTCGCATGAGAATGTTCAATAAAGATGGTAGTGAAGCTGAAATGTGTGGAAATGCCATTCGTTGCGTTGGAAAATATGCGTATGAAAACAAACTTGTAGATTCAACAAAATTTGAAGTTGAAACTCTTGCAGGAAATAAAACTTTAGAACTCTTTTTAAAAGATAATAAAGTTGAAACTGTAAATGTCGATATGGGTATACCATATTGGATTTCAAAAGAAATTCCAGTTGATGTTTCTAGTGAAAATTGCTTAAAGCATCCCCTTGAAATTGATGGAAAAACTTACGAAATATCATGCGTATCCGTTGGAAATCCACATGCAATAATCTTTGTTAATGATGTAGAAAGTATGGATATTGAATCTATAGGATCTAAAATTGAATGTCACCCATTATTTCCAAAAAAAATTAATGTGGAATTCGTCGAGCTTAGAGACCAAAGTCACGTAAGAATGCGTGTTTGGGAGCGTGGTGCTGGCGAAACAGAAGCTTGTGGAACAGGAGCGTGCGCAACTGCATTAATTTGTGCAAAACTAGGACTCACAGAACGTAAAGTTGTAGTTGCTCTGAATGGTGGGAATTTAGAAATAGATTGGCGTGAAAACAATCATATATTTATGAAAGGCGAAGCTAGCCTTGTTTTTGAAGGAGAATTTTATGAATGTTAATGAAAATTATGCTGACTTTCCAGCATCTTATCTTTTTTCAGATATAGCAAAAAGAGTAAAGGAATTTAAAGAAACAAATCCGAATGCAAACGTTATAAGCCTTGGTATTGGAGATATTACTCAACCTTTAGCACCAAGTGTTATCAAAGCGTTGCACAAAGCAGTTGATGAAATGGGCGTAGCTGAAACATTTCGTGGCTATGGTCCGGAACAAGGTTATGACTTCTTACGCAATAAAATTGCCGAGTTTTCTTATCATAATAGAGGAATTAATATTTCTGCTGATGATATTTTTGTGAGTGATGGAGCAAAGAGCGATGTCGGCAATTTTCAAGAACTTTTTTCAGCAGATAGTACTATTGCTGTAACAGATCCAGTCTATCCTGTTTATGTAGATTCAAACGCGATGAATGGGCGTGGAGGCGAATGGAATGGATCCCAATGGACAAATCTTATTTATCTTCCTTGCAGTAAAGAAAATAATTTCTCTCCTGCTCTTCCAACAGGTAAAGTACCGAATTGTATATATCTTTGTTATCCTAACAATCCTACAGGTAGTGTTTTGACTAAAGAACAACTTAAGGTTTGGGTTGACTATGCAAAAGCTAATAAATCTATTATCCTTTATGATGCCGCTTATGAAGCTTTTATTCAAGACCCTGAAATTCCACACAGTATTTATGAAATTGAAGGCGCAGAGGAGGTTGCAGTTGAATTTAGATCTTATTCAAAAACAGCTGGTTTCACAGGTCTTCGTTGTGGCTACGTTGTAGTTCCAAAAACAGTAATTGGTTATGACTCAAAAGGTCGTGAAATGAAGCTGCGCGATATGTGGAATAGACGTCAATGCACTAAGTTCAATGGTTGCCCATACATTGTTCAACGTGCTGCTGAGGCTATATATTCAGAAGAAGGACAAGAAGAAATTAAAGCTCTTATTCAAGGCTACATGAAAAATGCAAAGAAAATATTAGATTGTGTTAGAAATATGGGGCTTGAAGCTTTTGGTGGCGAACATGCACCTTATATCTGGATAGCTACCCCGAATAACATGCTTTCTTGGGATTTGTTCCAACTCCTTCTTGATAAGGCTCACGTAGTATCAACTCCTGGTGTAGGCTTTGGTCTTAGTGGTGAAGGCTATGTTAGACTTACAGCTTTTGCAAACTCTGAAAATATAGATGAAGCACTAAAACGTATTGAAAAGGTAATGAAGTAAAATTATCCTACTATTCAGTCACTTAGGACACTATTATAAGTAGTTATAAATATAAAATGCTATAAATACAAAATCGTACTTCATCTAGGTTTAAGCTTAGAAGAAGTACGATTTTATATATTAAAACTATAAGCAAAAAAAATTAAAGTTATTTTTTCTTTTTCTTAGCTTTTTTTGTTATATCTTGAATTATATCAAGTTTTTCTTTTAATTTTGAATTTTCTTTTTTTATTTTTTTTAGCTCATCTTTGTAGTTTTCAAGTTCACTTTTATATTCAAGAGTTTTATTTTTATAATTGGTGATTTCAATTTTATAGTTTTCTAATTCGCTCTTAAATTTTATAAGCTCTGCTTTATATTTCTCTATTTCAAGTTCAGAAGAATGAGAAATTGAATTTATATCAGATTTTTTTTGAATCACTTCACCATTGATCGAGTATCCTAATACATTAAGATAGCGTAATACTTGAGCAAAAGCAGTTTTTGGAATTTCACGATTACCATTAATCCATTCAGATACTAGCGCTCTATTTTTTATTCCAAGAAGCTCTGCAATCTCTTGTAAGGTTTGATTTTCTTCACGTAATCTATTTACAGATTCTAGTATGATTTTCCATGATTCATCTGCAAGCTCTTCATATCTATCAAAATCTTTCATCAATTCCCCCGAAACAATTTGTCATAATTCCCTATTAATATAACACCATTCTTAAACTTTTTCAAGCTAAGAAAATCTCAATTTACGCGATAAATTACTTGACTTAAGAACAGTTTGTCTATATTTGTATAAAAAGCCAAATAGCAAAATAGAGGTGATAATGATTTACAGTAAAAAAATGATAGAGGAACAAGCTAAAGTTTTTAAAGCGCTTGGACACCCGTCACGTTTGATGATGGTAAATAGTTTACGGGAGAGCGAGAAATGCGTTTGCGACTTACAAGAACTAATAGGGGACGATATCTCGACAATTTCACGTCACTTATCTGTTCTAAAAGAAGCTGGAATAATTAGACCTGAAAAAAGAGGTACTTATATATATTACTTTTTAGCGCTTGATTGTTTATCAACATTTATGACCTGCTTGAGCGGATCAATTGCAAGTAAAGATTAGGAGAGTATTATGGAAAATTTGATGAATAAAGCTGATGTCAACACACCTGACAATGAACTTAACAAACTGAAATATTTCGGTATCGGTGTTATTTGTATTCTTATGTGGTACGCCGTTTATAGTATAGTTAAGCCGCTTGCAACGTGGCTTACCTTTGATCTTTTTGGACTGGAACAAGGCAGTGAGCTAGCTCTTTCTGTAGAATTTTTCCTCTATGATACAGCTAAAATTCTATTACTCCTCGTATTTATGGTATATATTATTGGCTGGCTTAGAGCTGGACTAAATACTGATAAAGTAAAGGATTTTTTAGCAGGTAAAGCAAGAGGAGTCGGTTATGTGATGGCTGGTTTCTTTGGAGCTGTAACACCATTTTGTTCATGCTCTAGCGTGCCATTATTTATAGCTTTTACAAATGCACGCATTCCAATCGGTATTACTATGTCATTTCTTATCACCTCGCCACTTATTAACGAAGTTGCTGTTATTCTTCTTTGGGGGATGCTTGGTTGGAAGTTTACTTTAGTTTATATTGCCGTTGGTATTTTAGCTGGTGTGATTGGCGGGTTTATTATGGATCTACTAAAGTCTGAACGTTGGTTACAAGACTTTTTATTAAAACCGGCTGTTGGCCGTCCTATCATGGGCTTGACTCTTTCAAAAGAACATAAAATTTCTCTTATGCAAAGACACGCTTTTGCGAAAGAAGAAATGTTATCAGTTGCAAAAAAAGTATGGAAATGGGTAATCGTTGGTGTTGGTATTGGTGCAATTTTACACGGTTACGTTCCACAAGCTTGGTTTGAACAACATCTTAGCGATGGTCAATGGTGGTCAGTTCCTTTAGCTGTTGCAGGCGGAATTCCACTTTATACTAACGTTACTGGAATTATCCCAATCATGCAAAGCTTACTTCTAAAAGGTCTTCCTGCCGGTACAACTCTTGCTTTTTGTATGAGTGCAGTTGGTGCAAGTCTACCTGAAATTCTTATGCTAAAGCAAGTTATGAAGTGGAAATTACTCGCTTTATTTGTTGGACTTTTGCTTATAATTTTCACTATTGTGGGTTGGATATTCAACGCAGCACATAGCATTCTTGTATAGTCACTTTCAATATTAAAATTATCACACAATATAAAAAAACTTCCTTTAATCGCATGAATTAAAGGAATTTTTTTTATATTCTTCTTTCTTTATAAAGAATATTCATAAGCATTATAGTACTACTATGCTTACTTTCAGAGTATTAGATACAAAAGAGGAAAACCACATTTCTGCGGTTTTCCTCAAGTAACATGTAATAAACTATTTATCTAGGAATTAATTCGCTTGTCTATGAATAAACGTAGGTAGTTCCGTCTCATCTTCGGAGAATAGAAACTCATCCGCACCTGGGGTATGGGCACGTTTTTGTTGTTTCAATCTATTACGAAGATAAGCGGGAATATTAGGATCTGATTCATTCATACCATAAGGATGTGCAGACTGATTTAGCTGAGCAAGAGTTTGAGATCTGTGCTGTGGTTGCTGAGGCTGTTGAGTTGCATATTCAATTGTTTTGGTTGGTTGCACAGGTGCAGCTACTGCTTGTGGAGCACCAAGGCTTTGTGGATTTTGTTCTAGACCGGTAGCAATAACAGTAACTGTTAGTTCTTCACCGGCATCTTCGTCAACCGCAATAGCGGCGATGATATTAGCATTTTCACCAACTAAATCAGCAATATATGTATTTGCTTCTTCATATTCAGACATAAGAATATCAGAAGTAGCAGTTACGTTAACTAAAACTGCTTTTGCACCTTGCACTGAAATATCTTCAAGAAGTGAGCTTGTAATTGCAGCTTTTGCAGCTTCAATAGCACGATGTTCACCGCTTGCTTTACCAATTCCCATAAGAGCCATACCACGCTCACTCATAACTGTTTTTACGTCAGCAAAGTCAGCGTTGATGAAACCAGGTGATGTAATAAGGTCGGTAATACCGCGTACAGCACAGTAAAGAACATCGTTAACTTTCTTGAACATATCTGTCATTTTAGCATTTTTCGCACCACTGCTAAGAAGACGGTTGTTCGGAATAACGATAAGACTGTCAACATGCTCAGTAAGTTCATTAATACCTTGTTCGGAAGCACGCATACGGCGAGCACCTTCAAAGTGGAAAGGCTTAGTCACAACACCAACGGTGAGTGCGCCTCTTTCTTTAGCAACTTTAGCAATAACAGGAGCGGCACCAGTTCCGGTTCCACCACCCATACCTGCGGTGATGAAAACCATATCTGCAACGCCTATTGCCTCACGGATATCTTCGATGCTTTCTTCAGCAGCAGATTTACCAACTTCAGGTTTAGCGCCCGCGCCAAGACCTTTAGTAAGTTCTTTACCAAGTTGAATTTTAGTTTCTGCATTTGATTTTGCTAAAGCTTGAACATCTGTATTGGCAGCTATAAAGCTAACACCTTTAAGATTGTCTGCGATCATAGACTGAACAGCATTACCGCCGCCGCCGCCTACGCCTATGACGCGAATCTGAGCTGACTGATCATAATTTATTGATATATCCATAAGACTCCCCCATAATTACTATTGTTACTACGATTTATAATATCTCTGAAACCCATTTTTTCATACGATTAAAAATAGAATCAAATAATGTTGTGTTTGTATCTTGGCGAATACGGAAACGGCTTTCGTTATTTTCTTTTTCAGCCCCGTAAAAGAGCAAGCCTACTGCTGTTGCATATCTAGGTGAATTAACAAAATCTTTAACTCCGCCAACATCATGCGGCGTACCTATTCTCACAGGCATATTAAATATTTGTTCAGCAAGCTCGCGCGAACCACTAATTAGAGAGGTACCACCGGTAAGAACGATACCGGCTGCAATTTGACTTTTATAACCAGAGCGCTCTAACTCATAATTTACCATTGACAGAATTTCTTCCATACGTGGTTCACAGATTTCAGCAAGAAGACGTTTAGGTAAACGAGTTGGTTCGCGTCCGCCTACGCTTGGAACATCAATAAATTCATCAGGGCGAACATCACTAATTAAAACGCTGCCATGCTTAGTTTTAATTTTTTCTGCTTTATCAACCGGTGTACGCAAGCCAAAAGCTATGTCGTTAGTAAGGTTATTACCACCAAGAGCTATAACACTTGTAAATTTTATTGCATCATTGACAAAAACGGCTAAGTCACTTGTGCCTCCACCAATATCAACTATTGCAACACCTATTTCACGTTCTTCTTGTGTCAACACTGACTTTGAAGATGCCAAAGCCTCAAGAACTATATCACAAACATCAAGACCGGCTCTATGACAAGAGCGTACAATATTTTGTGCTGATGTCACTGCGCCTGTAACAATATGCACCTCTACCTCAAGCCTTACGCCTGACATTCCTAGAGGGTCAACAATTTCACGTTGGTCATCAACGATATATTCTTGCGGCAAAATATGAATAACTTCTCTATCCATTGGGATAGCAATTCCGCGTGCAACATCAAGAACGCGCTCGATATCACGCTGAGAGACTTCTCCGCCCTTAATGGTTATAACACCATTGCTGTTGGTCCCAGAGATATGGCTACCGGCAATACCGGCGTAAACGGAGCGAATTTCGCATCCAGCTTTAGATTCAGCTTCTTCCAAAGCCTGTTGAATTGATTGAACTGTTTGTTCTATATTTACAACTACACCTTTACGCAAACCTGTAGATGGGCTTTCTCCAACACCAAGAATATTAATCTTGCCATTTTCAGAAACCTCACCAACAACAGCACAAATTTTGGTTGTTCCTATATCCAAACCTACAATAAATTCTGATTTAGCCATCAGCAGCCCCTTAACTTTTCGAGGAAACTCTATCTTCACTCAAAAATTTCATATACTTCGTAAACACGAATAGAACATATTTTAAAAAGAATGTCTAGACTTTTTTTAATGGCTTTATAAATTTTTTAACAAAAAATTTGAAATATTAAACTAATTTTCACACTATTTGCTTAAAACTTTTAACGATATCAAATCAAAATCTATCTTACAGGTAAAATAGATTTTTTTTATTATAATATTATTCAATTCGTCTAAAATTTTATAAAGTTAAAGTCATATATTATTCTTATTTTAAATAAATTAAAAGGTCGCAACTTAATTGTACGACCTTTTAAACTATTTTTTATTATGCTTTTTTATAATTAGCAGAAAAATCAAGCATTAATTCATTAATGAGGTCTTTCACTGATAAAATTTTATCTATTCTTGGCACGTTAGTTCCACAGAAAACAAAGCCCTTATCCAAATTACCGCGTGCAGCATTGATTAGTGCGCTTGCAATACAGTAAGGTGTATTTTGTGGATCACAAGTGTGAAGACATTTAAAAATACATTTTACTGGCTTTCTTCTGCCTTCACGAACTGACTGAATGAAAGAACCACATAATGCTCTACCCGGCATTCCAACAGGACTTTTAATGATTGTAACATCATCTTCTGTAGCATTTACTAGTGCTTCTTTAAAGCGAATATCCGCATCACATTCATCAGTTGCCGCGAAGCGTGTACCGATTTGCACACCTCTTGCGCCAAGTTCAAACATTTTTGCAATATCTTGACCAGTATACACGCCACCACCTGCGATTACAGGGATTTCTTTACCAGTTGCATCTTCAATACGTTTTACTGCTTCAACTAATTCAGGAAGAGTGTATTCGAGAGCATGTTTTTCGCTTTCAAGATCGGTTTCACCGTATCCTAAATGTCCGCCCGCTTTAGGTCCTTCAAGAACGAAAGCATCTGGAGTATAATCATATCTGCTTTGCCATTTTTTTGCGATAACTGTAGCTGCGCGCGCTGAGGAGACTATAGGCACGAGCTTTGTTTTAAATTCTTCTTTTTTCTCATCACATAAGTCACGCAAATGCTTAGGAAGTTCAAGCGGTAAGCCAGCTCCTGAGAAAATAACATCTGCTTTTTCTTCAATTGCTGTGCGAACAGCCTCAGCAAAAGTAGTAAGAGCAACCATTATGTTTACACCTATGATTCCATTAGACATTTCTTTGGCTTTTTGGATTTCACGGCGAAGTGCACGGTTATTTGATTCAATCGGATTTTTTACAACGTCCTGTTCTGACATCCCAATCATTGCAGACGCGATAACACCAATACCTCCCTCATTAGCTACTGCTGCAGCCAACTTAGAAAGAGATATTCCTACGCCCATGCCGCCTTGTACAACCGGTACACGAGCTACTAAATCACCTATTTTTAAACTTGGTATATCCATAAACTCCTCTTTATTTTTAATAGAAAAAGACTTTACATTATAATCTATATAAAGGTCAAGAACCAAAATTACTGACAATATTTTTCAAATTGACAATAATCACAAGTAGTTTTTTCATGCTTTGAAAAAACTTCTATATTTTTTATATATTTAGCAAGAAATGTCAAGAGTAAAGGAATATTTTTTTCAATTATTTCACTTTTGTTTTCTTTTTCAGAAAAAATAAATTTTTCTTCACAACTATCATAAAACTCTACATATCCAGCATTTTTTACCTTTATATTATTTTTGTGAAGCAAATATATATAAAGAATCAACTGTGTACTTTCCATATTTTTATATAAAAAACTAATTATTTTATGATACTCATCATTGTAATATGGATTTTCACAAAAGTCTGCGATAGTCTCTATCCCGCTTTCCCAAAATTTTGAATCAGGCATTTTCTTTAAGTATCCGGTTTTATAATCTATAATCACTTTCTCAGAAAAACTAGTCTCATCATCACGCTCATCAATTCTATCTATATAGCCTTTAAGTTTAAAATCTTTCCCTAAAGATGCTTCAAATTTAGACTCTAACTTGAAAATTTTAGTACTATCTGGTTGATTCTCAATATATTTTTCCATTCTATAAGGAAATGATTTTTTTAAGAGTAAAAGACTTTCTGCTGGTAGAAGTTCATCCATTTTAAAATTGTGTAAGTAATTATCTATGTGAATGATTTCTTCTTCATAGTGATGTTGAAGTTGCGCTTTATCAACAGTCTTACCTTCCTCATAAAATTTTTGTAAAAAGTAGTGGATAAAATTACCTAAAGTCTTGCTGCTTTCTTCTTCTTTAAGTTCTTTTCCTTCTTTAAATGAACATAAATATTGATAAAAAAATCGTAAGGGACAAGCTAAAAAAGTATCTAACATTGTTGCAGAAATTGACCTTTTAAGTAACAAATTCAGTCTTTTTCTAATTTCATCAGTTACAGGAATAGTATGTTCTCTTTGTGGAATTTCTACTGAACATTGAGACTGTGTAAACTCTTTATTTTCTACTGCAATATCAAATAATTCTTCCCTTTTTTGCTCCACATTCCACAAAATTTCTTCAACATACGGAGAACGTATTTTTTTACTGTCAAAAAGTCCTTTTGCCGTTGATTCTTGCCAGTAAAGGTGAACAATTTCAGCGCCTGCAATTAAGCGATACCATGTGTGTGCAAGAGGCATTTCCTTAATTTGCATAGATGGTAAAGCTAATAGAGAACGGAACTTTTCTGGAAGTAATGGATTTTCTTGAGTTTTAGCAGGTAAAAACTCGTCATTAGCATCGAATATATGTACTTCTTTATATTGAAGATTTTTAGTTTCTAGGAGTCCTAATACTTGCAGAGCATCGTCAGAGTGATGCAGAAAAGGTACGCTCTCATTTGAAATTTTTTCATTGAAAATTCTGAGGCTTAGCTGATACCCTACTGTCATATTCGCATATTCTTTTTCTTTCCAAGTATCACAAATTTCATACATTTTGCTCACAACATAGCGCTCAACATTATCATTATGCAAGTTATTAAATACATAACGTGAGAATGTTCTACACCAATAAGTAATATCATTCAAACTAGATACATTAAACCATTTATAGAGCACATCTTCAAACAATTCTTTTAAATGCGGATAATATGCACAAGGATCAATATATGGAATATCAATTTTATCAGAAATATTTAAGACTTCACCAAAATCCAAAGTAAAAAATGGAAATGATAAAAATTCAAAACAGTCTTCATAAGTTATGAGAATATTAGTATTTTCTTTTTCATCATGATAAACTCTATGATTGTTTTTTATTCTATCTAAAAATTGCAAAAAGCTAAAAATTTTAGTCTCTGAAAGAGGATAACCCATTGTAATGTTGAGCTCTTCATCGGAAAATTTCCTATTAAGTGTGTAAATAAGCGGCATTAAACTTTTTTGACTGTTCATTATACACGCGGTTCGATGAGCATTTTTATCTAAGTTTAGTTCTTGAAATTGAGAGTGCACATCAAAAGATTGATAAAAAAAGTATTTAACTTCATCTTTTACTTCAGCATTCTCAAAATTGATAAGTGAAAAATCAGCTTTCCAACGATTGGCCCACTCTTGATAAATTCCCGTACTCCAATGAGAATTCGCTCGATTCGTTACTAAATTAGAGTCTGTACAAAACAAAAAGTATGTTTCTTGTCCTAAAAAGTAATTTAATATAATTTCTTCTGAGGCACCTACTCTATCTAAGCCACAAAAAACGAGTGTTTTATCATTAAAAATACGTTTTAGCTCGTGAGATTCATTTTTTATTTTTTGAGCTAAAAGATATTTTAAATATTCTTTTGTGGTCAGTTTTTTTTCAGTAAGCCTTTTTTGATATTTTATTATAATAACTTTTAGATTTTCAAGAAGATACGCAATAAAATCCTCAACTGTATCAGATGTGTTTTGTAATGAAAGATTTGCCGTATCTTCCTCAAAACATTCTTGGATAATATTGTGTAAATGTACACCATACTGGTAAAAATGATGAAAATTTTCAAGCTCTTTATGAAAAAAAGATCTATCCTCTCCTGAGTTCTCAAATAATAAAGAAGAGAAAAATTTACTCTCAGAATGTTCTCCTTCAGAATTTGCAAGCTCGGAAACAATCTCGTAAAGGATATATATACTTTCTAAAGTATCTATTATACGTGCAGATAATGTATCATTATCTAACCATGCTAATTGACAATACTTAAGTAAATCAGTAATTGTCATGAATTCAGGTAAAAGAGTGCTTTTTTCTTCAGATTGAAAATATTCAACACAAACTTGTCTTGATCTTCCTGTAGGTAAAATTAATAATGATTTTTGCAGGTTATTATTAGTTTTAGATTTTGTAAAGTTATAAATTGAAGGAAAAAAATCTTTACTCCAGTCGCAAATATAAAATGTAGACATATAGCTATTTTCCTTCAACTTTTTTTGATTTTTGTTGATCAAGATAAAGAATAACTCCTTCAATAGTCTTATCCTTGTAAATTGATATATTCTTTAGCACATTTATATATCTTTCAAGTTGCATTGCATATTCTTTACGTTCCGAACCTGTTTTAAAGTCTATAACAAATACTTTATTGGGCATACAAACACAAAGGTCGCATCTAAGCAAATTTGATGATTCATCAAGCATATTTTGCTCGCTCATGGAATTTTTTATCCAATCATTAAAACTCGATAGTGATTTTATCCACCCAAAAATATCTTGTAATTCACGGGTAAGCTTTTCTCTATCAATTGCTGATAAACCTTGTTCAGCAATAATATTGTTAGTGATTTTATCATCACAATTTATATCTATAGAGGCAAGTTTGAAATATCTTTCTAGTGCCGTGTGAATTAAATTTCCTCGCTCAGTAGGTGAAAGTCCTTCAAGCGGTGATTTTGAAAGTTCCCTTAAATTCAAAAGAGGTTTTCTATAAGATAATACATTAATTTTATTTATTTTTTTATTATCAACCCTACCCATTTTAGTGATTTTCTTTTTATTATCACTTGCAAAAACATAGGCCTTTTCTTGTTCGCTAAATTCAGATTGTTCTTTTGCTATTTCAATAAGTTGCTGTATAAAAGTTGGATTAGATTTCACATCTTTATAAAGTACATGCAACTCTTCCTTAGCCCTAGTATAAGCAACATAAAGCAAATTAAAGGTTTCAAATGCTAACACTTTCATATCATTTGCATAATCTGAGTGATAAACAGAATGTGGAGCAAAAAAGGAGAACTTATCCATTTCATAATATTTTAACGTATCTAGCTGTCTTTCTTTTTTTTCATCCCAAACAAGAGTAAATTTATACTCTGCACCCTTAGATTTATGTATAGTAAGTATACGAACTGCGTTCACCCCTTCCGGCATCGGGATTTTTTCTTCATGCCCTTCTTCTTCCCAATAATTAAGGAAAGATTGTAAGGTATCAACACTTTCTTGGCCCGCTTTGAAAGCAAGTTCTAGAAATCTTGCAAAAAATCCACTTTGTTCTGGAAATCTATCAAAAAGATTTGTTCTTTCAAATAGTTGACAAAGCAGAATATAGACGGTTTGTTTATTTCTGTTTGCAAGAAAATACTCTAAATGATTATAAATATGTGGTGAAAATTCTTTAACACACTCAAGCAGTGTTTTTTTATGACTTTTAAAGTCTAACCAAACTTCCGGTTTAATCAAATTAGTGCCTTCATCATCTGTAAACAAGCCCTCAAATGCCACTAAATGCCACAGTGAGATTTCATTATTTGTATCTTTGAGAAATTCTAAAAATGATAATGATTGCGATATGATAAAGTTGCTTTTTATCTGTAATGCTCCTTCCGTAATTACCGGAATATTAGCTGCTGTCAACCATGATGCAAAATTAGTACACATTGTATTATCACGTACTAAAATTGCCATATCTTTATAGTCATAACGCTCTAACCCTTTATTAATAATTGATAAAGTTCTAGCTCTTAAATCCTCAAAAAGGATTTCATTTTTTTGAGCATTTTCTATTTTATAAAGACATACTTTTCCCGCATATTCTTCTTTATATTTAGGTGACAAATTTTGTCTTACATCGTCAAAATTATATACTAATTCTTCTGTAATAATCTCAATTTCATCATGATCTTTGCAAAGTTTTTGTAAAATTTCTTGAGCAAAATCTTTATCCTTTAATTGAGAAAACACAAGATTATTAAAATCTATTACATTTTTACAGCTACGCCAATTTGTATCCAGCTGAGTTCTTTCAACTTTTGCGTTAATATCAGTTAAAACACTTTCAAACAATGAGGAATTTCCACCACGCCACGAGTAAATAGCCTGTTTTACGTCACCAACGTAAGTAAACGAACCACCGCGTGACAAAGCATCATCAGCAAACTCTCGAATTACTTGCCATTGTTTAGTATTTGTATCTTGAAATTCGTCTACAAGTAGAAAATCTAGCTCGTAAGGTAATCGAGATAACATTGTTGGCAATAGCCCCTCGTCATCTATCAGATTTACCAGTAATTCCGATATCCTATCAGATAATAAAACTTCTTTGCTCTGCTCTTCATACTTTTGGAGACCCAACATAAGCTTACAGAAATTTATAAGAGCAACATATTTTAAAGCATGATGCAAAAGCCATACATCTTTATATAACAGACATAATTTTTCTACGCACAAATAAAGCTTTTGATAATCTTTACGATTTTCATGAAGATCTAAGTCAGCAAGCTCTTTTTTCTTGATTATTTTTTGAAGAACGCTTTCAACATCCTCTGCTCTAAATACTGAATTTAATTTTTTATTTTCAGAAAACTCTCGCCGAGCTTCATTGTATTTTGCTAGAACAATTGTTTTTTCTTTACCTTTTGAATCTACACTTTTCTTAGATTCAATAAACTCATCTAGAGAATCAAAAGCTTCGCTAAATTTTTCATGTGAAAGGGTATAGCGCGCATAAATTTCTTGAGAATTTGAAAGATTATTCTGTTCTTCTGCCGTTAAATCTTTAAGTAGATTATACGTTTCAAATATTTTTTCCCTAATTTTTCTAAGCCCTAAAAATCCTTTTTGTGGATTTATAGAAAAAAGAGAATCATACATATCTTCATAAAGAGGCAAAAGTATTTGCTTTTCTTCACTTTTTTTATCAGCTCCTTGATAAAGTGAGGACTGTGCTAAATCATCAAGTAATGGGTTAAAAAAATCTTTTTGATTAAATTCTATGTCAAAACTTGCGGGAAGATGACTATCCAAAATATTTTGTCGCAATAGCATAAGCAAGAAACTATCAATAGTGCGCATATTTAGCGAATTATAATTTGCAATAAGCCCATCAATTGCTTTTTTTGCACCACTTTTTGATACATCTGATTTCTCATAGCCTAATGCAATAGCTTTAAGCCTTTGAATAAGCTTACTTTTCATATCTGCCGCAGCCGCATTTGTAAAGGTAATTGCAAGCACAGACGAAAAAATATCCTTAATGCTTTTCTTATCTGAGACAAGTAAAGCAAGAAGGATATTTATTAAAGTATGAGTTTTGCCGGAACCGGCAGAGGCTTTTATTTGATGTATTGAATTAGTGAGTGACTGCGATAAAGTGTCATCTGCTACAGCCATGTTATCCTCTTGTGTATAAAGGTCTCGGACATGTGCGCTTTGCACGAGGTTTACGTAATTTTTTTTGTTTAACTTCAGGCAATTGGAAAATTAAAGTATTCTTTAATAATCTTTTATGAAGTTCCATCAATATGATTTTTTCATAATTTGGTGCCATTGAAACAGCTGTACCAAAACGTGAACGTACTTCAAATTCAACTGTTTGAGTTTGTTCCCAGATACTTAAAAGTTCTTCTCCAGGTAGTTTTGTAAACTCTTCACAAGCCATCAATTCCTGCTCGTTAATCATATTTTGAGCATCTTCAAATTTATGTATCATATCTTCTCCCATGGAAGCACTTTACATTTCTTCGCAAAAAAAATCAAGCCTAAAGAATTTTATTCTTAACGCTTTTGAATTACGAAGAAAAATTATAATAAAATCCCCTAGCCAACTATTTGATAAATTTGCATAGCATAATCACCTCCTAGATTTTAATTATAAACTCTGCATAATTATTTTCCCCTTTCGAGCTCTCTCCCCTTCATTAAAAACAACTTATTACAGCTTCAACATATTAGAAGTTTTATTTTTGTTATAAAAAGGAATTGCAGATTTCTTTATAATAAAGTTATTACTGCACAGAGCTCATAAATTATGCTTTGATACTATACATAGAACAAAAATTACTTTTCTGGTATTATAAATTTGTTACATCCTGATTTTTAGAGAATTTTTTTTACAATTATCTTTAATATTGACAAGAATTTTGTAAAAAAGTATCTTTCTTTATAGTGCTTATCTACCAGTTTATACTCGAATAAACACAGGATACTCAATCTAAATTTTCTTATAATAAAGAGGGAATATGCGTATAATTATTATAAATCTTACTCGATTTGGTGACACATTACAGTCACAGCCTTTAATGCATACTCTCAAAGCGAAAGAGCACAGTTTAGCATATCTTGGACTAGAAAACTTTGTTTCTGCCGCTCAAATGCTTGATGGAGTTTCTGACGTATTTGGTTTACCCGGTGGAGCTATTTTATCACATCTTTGCGAAAATAAAGGTGATAACTGGTATAATTCCCTTGCTATTTTAAATGATTTTGTAAAACACATACACGAAGCATTTTCTCCGGATGCTATTTTAAATCTCACACCAACAAATCCTGCACGTTTACTTGCAAGAAAGTTATCCATATATAATGGGAAAGACTTGCCCACCTTCGGCTTTGCTTTTGATGAGTTTGGTTTCCAAAAAAATTCCACTGTTTGGGGAAATTATATTCAAGCAGTCACTCTTAATAGAATTTCAAGCCCTTTTAATCTTTCTGATGGATTCACCCTTCTTGCCTCTACAACTCTGCTCACTGAAGGAGCTGATAATCCTAGTATTCGTTCCTCTACACCTGAAGATATTGTATCTGCAAAAAAAATTCTTAACTCACTCCCTCTTGAGGGTTCATCAGATAAGCTTTTAGATAATAACCACACAAAATATATAGCTTTTCAATTAGGCGCAAGTAATGAAATAAGGCAGTGGTCGACTAAAAATTTTGCTTTATTAAGTCAATTACTTGCAAAAGAGGGTTACATTCCCCTTCTACTCGGTACTGCAAAAGAGGAAAATCTTTCCATTGAATTCTTTTCTCTTGGGGGTGTTGCAAAAAATGCCTTAGGTAGAACAAATTTGCCTACTTTGCAAGCCATTCTTCAGCAATGTTCGCTTATTGTGAGTAATGATACCGGCACTATGCACCTTGCCGCTGCTGTAAAAACTCCTATCGTTGGTATTTTTCTAGCAACTGCTCAGCCTTGGGATACCGGTCCTGTAAGTATCGATGCTTGTCTTGTAGAGCCAAATCTTGACTGTCATCCTTGTGATTTTAGGCATACCTGTAAGAAAAACAATATCTGTAGAAAATCAATACCCGCGTATGATATTGCTAAGATTATCTTAGATAGACTTGAGCACGGCTCATGGCAGCAACATTTTAGCGAAGATCTTCGCATATGGGAAAGTGTACGTGATGAATTTGGATTCCTATCATTAAAACCACTTGATATTATTGATAATAATTCAAGATACTCTCTCTATTCTATGCAAAGAATTGTCTACAAAGAATTATTAGATATTCTTTCAAATCAGCAAGGTGGAAATACCGTTCAAGCCACCTTTCAAAAATTTGACTCTCTAGATCCGCTAGAAAGCCAAAAGTTAAAAGAAAATCTCAAAAACATGTTAGGACTTTTTGATCTACTACAACAACAAAGTAAATTAATAACTCAACTACCTAAAATGAAACAAAATTTCTTTGCAACCAACCAAAAAATCCAAATGAGTCTAAAAGCTATAGATTATCTTGTTCCCTTAGCCTATATGTGGGAATACGGCATGGAAGAATATGGCAATAACCTTGATGAATTCAGCACTTTTATTGATATAATTAAAGATGTTATGAATAAATGGCATAATGCTCTGATATAATCAAACTATTCAAACAACATCAATCATGGCATACTATTTGCATGTATTTTTGCAGATGAGAAATTTTTGACCACTTCAAAATAACCATCTACAAAAAAACAAACTATTCAGGGAAGTTCCCTAATAAACGCATAGGAGTATGTATGATTATTATTGATGGACAACAAACAGAATTAGCTATTAGTAACTTTGCTAACCTTGAAGAATTACTCGTAAGTATTTCTGCAAGCGATGAAATGCAAAAAAGAATCGTTACAGATATTCTAGTAAACGATGAAGCGTTCAGTGAACTATATCCTCACCAAGCAGAAGATATTGAAGCTGATGAACTTCAACGTGTAGAAATTATGTCTGTTTCATCAACACAAATGGCTAGAGACATCGCAAAAGAACTTCACAAAGTAAGTAAAATTTTACAAGTTTCTGCTGAAGAAGTTTCTACAAATCTACGTACTTCAAATCTTGCAGAGGGACTACCTCTCTTGATGGATACCATTAACGTAACTCGTGATTTTATGGCTATGGTTGCCGTTCTTCGCAGTGAGTTTATTGACAGAGTTGATACAGAATTCACCAATCATGTAGAATCTATTTCTCAACTTCTTGGCGAAATGAATGAGGTTTTGGCTGTTGAAGACTGGAATCTTCTTGCTGACCTTCTTCAGTATGAATTTACTGAAACTTGCAAAGGTTGGGAATCAATATTAAATGCTATTCAAAACGATCTTGAAAAATTAGCATAAGGGGGTTTTATGTCAGCTGCATTAACCATGCTTGATAGAGCTCTTATATTAGCTCAAAGTGAACTTGAAGCTCTCAATAGTGGAAATGTTGAAGCTGCAGAAAGCCACTGTATGCAAAGAGCTGAAATTCT
>CAYJOR010000034.1:0-26852 GCA_964371865.1 uncultured Desulfovibrionaceae bacterium
AAAGTTGTATCAGATTTTCTACTGAAAGACACTACTTTTTTCTGGGAGCATTACCTATTAGTCTACTTACTATTACTATAGTATACGTGCCATAATGTAACACTAATAACAATATTAATATTAACATACGAATTGTTACTATCATTATATGAGTAGAAATAAAATCAAAAGTAAGGCAATATTTAATGAAAATCTTAGATAATAAATTAGATAAAATCTTAGATTAAAGTTACATCGTTTATACCTCTACATGCAAAAGTTTTACATAAATCGTCAAAACTTCGCCTAAAACCAATTTCGTTTAGAAAGCCCGATAGTGCGCATCTTTCTATGCACCACAATTGCGTCTAATATTTTCTAAGTAAACTTCTTAGATTTTTTCTTAGTTTTTATTAAATTTATAGCGCAATTTACTATCGAAGGATTTATTTCATGGCTAAGGTTTTATTTAAAGTATTTGGTGATTGTCTTCGTTTTGATAAAAACCCGAAAATTCCAAATATTAGGAATATGTCTTCTGGTAGAAAACCTCAAAATGACAAACCACCTGCTGAAAATGACAAAGTTTACTCAAATTTTATGAAAAGTAAAGTTCGTCAAATTAAATCTTTTTTAAGCATAAAATCTGTACCGACTACGTTTATTTCATTATCTGTACATCGAACCGTTTGTAAGTTTGAATCCGTTACAGAAGAGAAAAAATACTTTAACCGCTTTATTCGTAAAGTAACCCGACATTATCCTAAATCATGGTTTTGGTATAAGTTTGAATGGGGACACATAACTAAGCTTCATGTTCATCTTATAGGTAGTTTAGGTTGTGGTATTGATAATGATAGTTGCCATGCAAAAAAGCTAAGAAAACTATGGAATGATGCAAATGATGGCGTGCTTGATAGAGCCAGTTATCATCAAATGGATTTTACGAAACTAGCCACGTTTGGTTATCTAATGAGACCAAGCAAAAACAAGCTAGATATTATCTGCATGAAAATATTTGAAGGTAAAAGGCGATATGGGTATATTAATAGGAAAAACATTAAATTTTATCCACCTGTTACGTTTAGCCTTACGACTGAAGAGTTTTTTTGCTTTCAAATTCAGTGTGAAGAATACTTTCGTAAAGAAACAACTTCTAAATATTATTTAAAAGCGTTTAAAAGAGAAAGAACTATTATAAGTTTTATTCCACGTAAAGTAATATTAAAATTTATAGAAAATGCTAAAGACCCTGAATATGGAGTAGAAATTATATGAATAATATCTGCATAACCTATAAAGAACTTGCTGTAGCACTCAAACTCAGCGAAAGCACAGTAAAACATAATTGGCGTTATTACCCACATTTCTATACTACTGCAAAATCAGAAAAAAGCCAAAATTTAAAAGGTGTACGGTTTATTTTAGAAGATGTTTTAGAGTTTTTAAAAGAGAACTCCTATTCACAGTTCAAGCAAAATAAGCCGACTATAAATAAACAACGTTTAACTATGACAAAGGAGAAAAAGAATGTAAAATCAGAAGAAAAATTAACCTATAACATATTTGATTTCAATGAATAAATCAATATGCTGACAGAAACTAGTTAACAAGGCTCAAACATCAAACTTTAAAAAAAAGGAATATATTATGGCTATTCGCAAAAATAAAAAAACTAATGCTTTAACAGCATACTTCCAATCTGAAAATACAATCTACAAAAAAGCAATCAAAACCCATGAAGAAGGTGAAAAATGGATTCAAAACAAAAGAAAAGAGTTGAATTTTTCTAAATAGAAAACATTTCTAGGGAATAAAGTTTAATAAACACAAACCGATAAGGGCTCAGCAAATTACGCTGAGCTCTTCTCTTTTTAAAAAGGAATATATTATGGCATTTAAATACAATAGAAGCGGAACTTTAGTCGTTTATTTTAAATTTCAAAACAAACCATATTCAAAAACAGTTGCGACTAAGGCAGAAGGTAAAGCTTGGGAAGCAGAAAAGAAAAAAGCTTTAAAAGAAGCTCTAAAAAATCCACAAGCACAAATTCAAGAACTTATGTATTCACAAGCCGTTAACGACTATCTACTGGACTACGAAGTCCGCTTTCAGCATAACTCACTTAGAGAAAAGAAGAGCCATTTCACTGATTTTGCTAAATTCATCAAGAAAGATTTTGCAATGAATAACATAACTATTAGTGATTGTAGAAAGTTTTTATCTTCAATTCAAATAAGTAAAGGTGATAAATCTGCGAACAGAAGACTTAAAAGTATGAAAGCTCTATGGAATTGGCACAGGGATAGCTTAAGAACAAATCCTTGGAAAAGTGTAAATCCCTACCATGAAGACGAGTTCACAAAGTATGTACCTTCAAAAGAAGATGTAAACAAAGTGCTTAAAATTGCAGAAGTTTGGGAAAGAAATTTACTTCAAGTTTTCATCTATACAGGCGCACGGCTCAGTGAAATACTTAATCTTAGATGGGCTGACGTAAACTTGGAAGAAAAAACTATTCAATTGTGGACACGAAAAAGAAAAGGAGGAAGCAAACAAAGCCGAGTTCTACCGTTAGGAACTACATTATTTCAAATAGTTAACGAGCTTTATGTAGATAACAAAACAAACTCACAATATGTATTTGTAAATCCAATCACTTGCGAAAACTACAAAAGAAATCAATCATCTATCAAAAACATGATGGAAAGGCTATGCAAAAAAGCAGAAGTAGAGTTCTTTACATTTCATGCACTTAGACATTATTTTTCTAAATCTTTGCTTGAAAGTAGAAATGCTTCAATAAGTGATATTCAAATGTTACTAGGACATCAACGAGCTACAACAACTGATATCTACTTGCGTTCAATGTCACCCGAAGTAAGTCATTTAGCAGAGCTTATTGAAGGTGCTGTGGGGTAGCTATAGCTATTGCATTATTAAATTGCCATAATTATGCTTTCCAGTATTTTTGTAATTTTTCAAATATCAAAATATAGCTTTTAAAAGAATACTATTATGGCAATAAAATTTAATGATTTACTATAAGTTTATTTTTAATAATAAAAACACATCTAAACAACATTAAAAGAGGTTTATTCTCAAAGCGTTACAGCTGATGCAATGATTTTTTTTACATGTGCATCTCTGCAAAGCCTTTCTTTTTTATTATTTACTCCTTCTTTAGCAGAAATAGCATAATCTTGAGGAATATTTATCTCAAATTGTTTAAAGGCACTTTTTAGTACAGCAACATCTATATCCATAACCGATTCAAATTGCTCAAAAAATGTTGTTATTATAGTGAACATACTAGCTTTTTTTATCCACATTGAATTTTTAGCAAACTTTAAACTAAGGATTTTTTTTGCAATCAAATCAAGTTTTTTTACTATTTCTTCCTTCTCTGGAAAAATGTCTGCCCTACTTTCAAAAATTTCTTTATCGAGATTACGCCCAAAATGCCCTATTAAAGCAGTACCTAAGATATTAATTGCATAGTTGAGGTGTACTTGCCTTGACATTTCATACCCAGAAAAAACTCCTGCCTGTGATAAAAGCTCTTGGATATTCTTGGCTGGGTTCTTCTTAGCCCATTCTATAAATGCAGTTGGAATATTAGAATCTGTTATTTCTCTTTCAATTCCTAACTCTTCTTGGTCGGTAACTACACTTTGTAACATGTCTAATTCATTGCATATAAATTTTGCAACTAACATAAACTCTGAAACTCCATATTCAGAAGAGAGTTTTTCAATACTTGAAAGAGCGTAGAAGGTTCTGTTTAGTCTTTTAAAAATTTCATGTATTTGCTCATCATCATGCTTTATATCAAGTTCAATGATAGGAATTTCATATTTTAAAAAGTTTTCTTTTATTGTAGGGTCTAAGTCTATAAAATACGTATTATCTACCGAAAACTTATTGTCAACGTATTCTATAATACTATTTAACCTTTGCTGACCATCAACAATACATGCTGTAGTCTCCATTCTATCAATGTCTATATCACCTTTTGCAATAAAAATTTCAGGAAATGGAAAACCTAAAAGAATTGTTTTAATAAAGTCAACTTTATGAACATCTCGCCATACAAGCTTTCGCTGAAAATGTGGCGATAGAATTATTTTACTAACTTTTATATCACCAACAATATCAATTAGTTGTCTTGAACGTACTTGATATCTAATCATTTTATCTCCTAATGTTCTTGAATTTTTTGTATTATATATTTTTGTTTTGATTCAAAAAAATATTCATTACAGTATATACCAGCATTAATATTCTTAAATAACTTACTATATTTGTTTGATAAAAGATTGAAGAATGTAAACCATTTTAACTTTTCCTCACAACTAGGCATAAGGTCAGGTCTAACTATTCCTTTACTAAGATATGAAGTAAAATTAGAACAAATACTTTTTCCAGTCATATGATTTCTACTTCTAAACTTAGAAAAGTCGCTATAGCCTTTAGTCACTTCATGAGCTATACGCAAAAACTTTAGATATAAAGGAGTATCAATAATTGACACATCTAAGTCTGATTCGTTAGCATTAAACAATCTGCTATTATGATAACTGTAACCAAATTTCGCCGAACCACAAAACTGGACGGATAAAATAGAAATATTAAAATGTTTAGATATCTCATCTTTTATCTCAAACTCTACTTCTTCCTGGTCTTTGAATACGTGCGTAGGATAACAAAGAAAAAGTTTACGTGCTATATCATTATCAGTTTGATGTTCTTGACGCATTTTGACTGCTTTTTCATAGTGCGTGTCGCATTTTTTTTGCATATTTTACCACTTCAATATTATATAATTATAACTAGCAAAAAATCAATATTTCACAACCGTTCATATATTAGGTGTCGTATACACTTTCATAACCCTTATTATTCTATTATATGATAGATTTTTTTTCAATAGTTAATTATGAGGTAATATTATATTGAAATGACCCTCTTTATTCGCTTTATTCAACCAAAAGTATGTGCAAAAGTATGTGCAAGCCCCGCACATACTTTTTTTGAATAAAAAAAGAGACCCTTTTGAGGTCTCTTAATTCGTAATATATATAATAATTACTATAGCTTGATGGCGGAGCGGTAGGGATTCGAACCCTAGATACAGTTTTACCCGTATACTCACTTAGCAGGCGAGCTCCTTCGGCCGACTCGGACACCGCTCCAACGAAGTTATTTATTAGACATTTTTTCTGAAAATGTCAAGTTTAAATTTCACTATTTTAAAAAAAACTAGCGAATATACTCAATTTTATTATTTAGGTGCACATCTAAGAGTTTTAATTCCTTCACGGAATAAGAAATTTGCTTTATCAGCACCTACTATTTCAACTACTACACCAGGACCAAAAGTTGGGTGTTCAACAACTGTTCCGGCTACAACTTCTAAATTCATTGAATATTTTACTGCTTCTGAAAATGATGTTGCCATCTTTTTTTGCCATAATTGTTCTAAATCTTCACCTTTTTTCAAAGTAAGTGCTTTAGATGATGATGACTTACTGCTTGATGTTGTGCTCTTTACACTAGCAGCTTTGCTTGCACTTTCTACTGCTTGTTCTCTTGACTGGTTCGCACGTACACGTAATGCTGTGGATTCACTTTTCTTTTTACTTGCTTCTGGTGCGTAATATTTATGCATGCTTCCGCAAGCGCAGCACTCAACTTTTACAGGTAAATTATCTACAACAACTACTACCACATGGCTTGTGATATCCTTACAACGTGTACAACGGGCATTAGTACGCCCTCCCGCAACAAATGACATTAAATTCTCCCAATTGGATTTTCTTTGTGTATGAGCTTTATTACATCATTCACAAAAGAATTAATAATTTTTTTATGTGTATCTTCAGAAACTTGCGAACAAATTTCAGTTGGATCTTCGTTATCGCGATCACTACATTTATCAAGTAAGTCAAAGTAGGAGGTCATACTTACTTGAACTTTTTTAAAAGAATTTCCATAATGTTCTTTTAAAAAGTTGAGATTTGCATTATTTTTTGCATTCTTCCCAACTGCATTAAGCGCGTAGATTTTATAGGGGTCACTTTCATTTAGTTGAGCATCGAGTAAAAAAGTAAATGAAGGTTCTGCTAAGAAAAAGTTTTTTATATTTGGATAGTATGCGTCTATCTCTTTTATTGCTGGCGGAAGTGGCAGATATTCGGGTTCTAAAATTTCTTCAATCTCATTTTTTTTTGCTCTTGCCGCAGCTTTCTTTGCTTTTTCTACTTCTTTTTCCCATTTTTGTTTGAGTTGTTCATTTTCAGATTGTATTCTTGCTGTTTCTTGAACAAAGAAGTTTTTTTCTTCTGCTTCTTTAGTTTGTTGATAACTAATATCCGCATACATTCTGCTTATTTGTCCTTTTATGGGAAGATTACAAACTTCTTCCTTTGGATAGCTTTTACAAAACTCTTCAAAGTTCTTATAACTTATTGGAAATGAATACATAAGGAGCGGTGCAAGCGCAGTTTCAGCGAAAGAAAGAGTTGAAAGAGTGTTAAGGTTTATTTTTAAATTTTTTTCTTCTTGCAAATATTTTATTGTTGATTTTAGATGGAGTGCTCGAATAGGATATTGGTGAGCTGTGAGTGTGTAGTGCATATCATGTTCCCAATCCCCTACGTGAGTGAGAACTGCAACAAAAATGCCGACTTCTGCAAGTGAATAAGAGAGTGATGAGAAACTGTTGCTTTCTGCAAAAGTTGGTTGACTAATTAATAATAAATTTTGTTTTGTATCAAATTTTTTAGCGTTTTTTGATAATAGAAATCTCTCTCCGCCACTTTCGACTGATTGCATTTTTCCTTTGTCTGCTGTTGGATACCACAAAGAAACTTCAAGATAGCTCTTGTCGTATTCAATTGGTACAAAGATTCTTTCAAAACCTACAGAATGATTTTCCGCATTTGCTGGCAATGGAAAGAAACTAATAAAAAGGAGAGAGATAAAAAATCTAAAATTAAGAATCATAAATTATTTGGATAAGTTTTGTTTCACTTCATTCCATAGTGTATCTTTATCATCAAGGCTTAGTTCGTCAAACTTAAGATTGCGAACTCTTGCAAGTTCTTCCATAGCTTCAAAACGCTCTAAAAATCTTAGAGTTGCGTTATCTGTTGCAGCAGCAGCTTTGATTCCTTTACGTCTACCAAGCTCAACGAGTGAGAAAATCATATCGCCAAGTTCATGTTCTATAGATTCAGTTTTACCTGATTGAAGAGCATCATAAAGTTCTAGCCATTCTGCTTCAACTTGTTGTTCAACTTCAACGTCTGTTTCCCAAGTAAAACCATTTTGAGCTGCTTTGGAGTGCACTCTATATGCTTTTGTAAGAGGTGGAAGATTACGTACTAAGCTTGTGTAAACTCCTTTTATTTCTTCACCATTTTGCAACTTTTCTTGTTTCTTGATTTCAGCCCAAGAGGTAGCCATTTCTTCACGGTTTTCAAATTTCTTATCCGCAAATACGTGAGGGTGACGACGAATCATTTTATCTGCGGCTGAGTTTAGAACATCAGCTAAGTCAAAAGATTTTTTCTCGCTATATCTATGTGCAACAAAGCAAAGATTGAAAAGTAAGTCGCCCATTTCATCAAGAGCGTGTGCAGGTTTATTTTGACGGATAGCATCTACCGCTTCAAAGCATTCTTCAATAAGGTATTCTGTCATGCTTTCTGGTGTTTGTTCTTGATCCCAAGGGCAACCTGTTTCTGGTTTGAGTAGTGCATCAATAACTTCTTGAACTCTGTCAATTGCCTTATACGTTTTGTCTTTATCGTACATAAATATAAACCTTAAATTATTTACTTGAATCTAAATTGTGACTATTAAAGAGGAACAACTTGTGTAATCCAATCCACGCCTTTTTGCAAGTATGGCATAGCAAGTGAATTTGTTAGGATATCGCTTCCTATTAGGAATATTTGAGCAATATATGCAACTGCAATACAAATAATAAAGCCTTTTACAGCACCAACTGCGCCACCTAAGGCATGGTCAACAAAGCCTACAAATAAGGCATTAAGCAGTGAGCGAAGGAAATAACCTAAAAGTGCAACTACTACTATACAGATAAAAAAGATGAGCACAAATGCTGCAGGCACAATCCATTCTTCTGCCAAAAACGGCTTTAGATGAACTGACACTTCTGTAGAATATTGGCGAGCTGCAAAAATACCTACTGCTACGCTTACAAGACCAGTCAACTCTTCAATTGCTCCACGAAATGCACCACGCAAAGTGAAGAACAAAAGAACGAGTAATATAACTATATCAAAATAATTAATTTCCATAAAGCCTCTCGAAAAGGGATACATACTTTTAGGCTATTTCCTAACACTTTTCAAGCTTTTTTCTCTAAAAAAAATTTAATCAATTAAAGCACTATAATAATAAACTTATATTTGTTCTTTTTATTTGATTTACTGATTAAATTTTTATAAAAAAAAGTTATTTTTATCCTAACTAAGTAAAATTATATAATTTACTTTTTTAACAATATTTGCTCTTAAAACAACAAACTTCCTATAAATTTGAAAATATAAATTTAAAGGAAGTTTATTTTTTATAAATTTGATATTTTTTGCTGTAACTCTAGCCTTTTAGCGCGAAATTAATCTTTAGGGTTAGAGAAAACGCATTGAATAGCTTCGTCTAAAGCTTCTTCTACTGCATCACGCGGGGTGTTATCGTTAACAACAATAGTACCTTTCTGCATATATTTGGGAGTAAGGTTGTTGTTTGCAAGAGCAAACACGTCACGAAAATCTCTTTCAGTGAAGGTGCTTAAGCGTGGATCCTTTCCTTCAATGCGGTCGAGAAGAGCTTGAAGTAGGATTTTTTCATTTTTATTGTATACGATTTTTGGATCAAAATATTCGTAAATTTTATCTATGGTGGACATGGTTCGACTCCTTGAATCAATATAATTGATAGAAATATACTTTGATATAGAAAAAAAGTAAAGTACGTTATATATTATTCTTAAAAAATAAAAAGGAAACTCATTATAAAAATAAGTTCCCTTCAGTAGTTTTTTAAGCTATTATTATGTTAGAAAAAATTAAGCAAGAATTTCTTCTTTTGAAACAGCTTCTTTTTTGATAGTATCAAGTAAATCAGAGAGGCAAGCTTTTACATTTTCGCGGATATCTCCAGCAACAACGAGGAATAATAAGTCATCTGATGGTTTAAGTTCGCCTTCATTTGCTTGACCGAAAACTTTGAAGATACCTTCTCTTTTTTCAAATTCTTCACAAATTTCTTGAATACGCCTATGGTTTGGTTGAACTTTGACCGATAAGACTGTTGAATGGTCATTACGTGACCAAGCTCTTACTGTTCCATTGTGAACAAGTATCATGCCGACATTCTCTTCAAATCCCGGCAACTGTTTTATTTCTGCGATTTTTTTACTAATATCCATAGTCTTTTCCTTTTTGTGGATTTATGTTATAAAAACAAAAAATAATTCTGTTGCAAAGTATAAAAAGGTGAAAAATGAAAGATATTGCTAGTCTTATAAACACATTCAACATTCCTTCTGATAACGATGTCTCCATCAGAACCGAAGGCTTTGCCCTTTGGATTGCATGGGACAATAGTCTTCCTAGTGTTGTTGCGCAAACCTTTCAAGATTATAGCGGAATTCCTGTAGTATCTATAGGTAATCAGAGTCTGTGGTTCTTTTTCTCAAGTGAAGTTCTCTTAGCTATTGCTAAGCTTTATGTCTGGACGAAGTTTAACCCGGCTACTATTTCAATACAAGCTTTTCCTGCAACTTTGCTCATTGATCCTGAGAAAGCCCTTTCTTTGCAAATTGATGATGAACTGAAGCAACAAAGTCTTTCAACAGCTCATCAAAATCTATCTATCTTAATTCATCCAAAATTGCAAGAATTAGGTCAAAACATTCCAGGGCTGACTTTTAATAAAGAAAAAAACTATAATGATAATATCTTAGCGTCAAAATTAGCTAAAGTTGACTGGGCTGTATTTTTAGCAAATCCAAAACTTCCTTATCCATCAACTCAGTCTTGGTATGCAATTGTTCACCCTCTTGGAAGTATTTTTGATAAGAAATATCAAGCGGGTTGGCGTTATATGTTTGCTGAACTGGAAGTTATATTACAAAGGCTTAAGCTAAAATATAGTATCAGCGAAAACTACCTTATGATTCCTATTGAGAATATTTCAACTCTGCGTGAATGGACTCAGGACTTCATACAAACACTTTATAATGTAAAAACTCACTTGCCAGATAAATATTGGCCTTGTGTAAGTGCAATTATTGATAGAAAAGGTTTGAATTTCAATAATGAACTTCCTAAAAGGGTGAACATTAATTGGGATGGTCTTACACCTAATTTTCCTTATATAAACTATAGAAACGCTTATCTTCTAGGTAAAGATTTTGTTATACAAGATTTGAATTTCTCAATAAATACAAGTACTATTGATAACTGGTGTACTGTAATTAATGAAGATTTTGCAGGTCAAGCAAACAGAATTAATGTACTTTTGCCGGATTCACTTGTAAGTGGTTATCCGTCACCTTGTTTTTATTGTGGTATTAAGTCGCACGAATCGGGAAATTGCCCAACCAGAAAATTTAATGAGTCTGACCCAAAGTTTTGGGAGGATTTTAATACAGTTGATCTTGATGATATTAACTCTACATTTAGATATCTGGAAATGGAAATCAAGAAAAATGGAACAGACGCATATAAAAAGATACTTGAAGAAGATACTGTAAAATCACAGGTTCTTGAGGCTATCCTTAATATTAACTCATCACTTCAATTGCGTGCTCTTCAAAGAATTTGGGCTCTATCAGGCAAGCAGATAGACGCTCAACTTGAACCAAATGCTTTTATTGAAGATAGTGCATGTTGGGCTTTACTTGATAGACTGAAAAGGGCTAAACCAAGTGAATTACTTAACCTTGAGAAAGAAATTACAGTTGCTATGTCAACAAGTCCGCGCGACTGGCGATTAAAATCTCTTGCAGGTTTTGTTGCGATTGAAAGAGGCGACTATCCTAAAGCTCTGCAATATTGGAAAGAAGCTGAAACACACACTACCTCAGTGCTACATCAAGCATGGCACTACTTCTTGCAAGCACGTATTTTAGAAGTACAAGCTCGTTATGAAGATGCTGTAGAACTTTATTCAAGCGCACAAAAATTCTTAGTGCAGTGGGCTGAACCATCTTATAGAATTATGGTTTGTCGTGTAAAAATGGGCTTTACGGAGGAAGCATTTGAAATGCTACTGGCACTTCTTAGAGAAGATAAAAGAGTCTTCAATAAAGTTTTGCTTGATTCAGAACTCGAAAGAGGGCACTTACAGTTGATGTCAATGCTTTATCCTTTATGGGTAGAATCTTTAGGTTATTCATCAGCAGAAAAAAATAAAATTTTGCAATTACTTGAAGAAGTTCAACAGTGGTTCCCTCCTGAACATCCTATAGCTCATGTAATAACAAGGAAGTTAGAGGAGTTGATTAAGGTTTTAGAAACTCAGAACTATCTTGCATCGCAAAATATTGTAACAGTTCGACCTGTTATAGAGGAAGATTTAAACAAACTTAAAAGGCGCGAACTAGAACAACTTAAAACTCTTTATAAAGGGTTTCTGTCATCGCTTGAAGCTATGAGAGATGAGGCGTCGTGGTTTCCACTACAAAATGCGCTCACAAGTTTTAATAAAAATTTTAATGAGTGCGCTTCTATACTCAACTG
Organism: uncultured Desulfovibrionaceae bacterium; assembly: GCA_964371865.1. Taxonomy (GTDB): domain Bacteria; phylum Desulfobacterota; class Desulfovibrionia; order Desulfovibrionales; family Desulfovibrionaceae; genus CAYJAZ01. The sequence continues at coordinate 11,761 of CAYJOR010000034.1, forward strand.
GGCATTTTCAGCAAACTTTAATAATGCTGATGCCTTTAGACGTGCAAATGAATATATCGAACCTGTAAAAGAACAACTTACAAAGTTATCTCAGCAGCTTAGTTTTATTCGTACAGCACGAGATTCTACACTTTTTGTAATTTTGCTTGTAAAATCTTTCCTTTGGATAGAGGCAATTGGCTTAGGGCTGGCTTTAGTTATAGTTCCATTACTTACCTTCTATGGTGATGCTATTGGCTTGACATGGTTACAGAAATTAATCACTCAAAACTTCTGGGAACTTCAAAGTGTTCTTTTAATAGTGATTTCTTCACTTGCGCTTGGGTTTGCAATATTAAGAACGACTCTTATTTTTGACAAGAGACGTACTACTATGATAGAGAAAGCGAAAGCGGAGCGTGAAGTGCTCCAGCAAGAGCGACTAAGCAAAATCATGAAAAAAAGGCAAGCTCAACAAAATGGACTTCCAACACAAGGCATTCCTAAAAGTGCACTGGAGTAAAAGTTCTGACTGTAGCGTAACTCGGTGAAAAGAATGATAAAAAAATGTATTACTAAACTTTTGTTAAAACTGTTTTATAGAGTTGAGGTTTCCGGCATAGAGAATTATCACGATAATGATGATAAAATTCTTTATGTTGTAAACCCAACTTCTTTGCTTGACCCAATTCTTTTATCGCTTTTTTTGCCTAAAAAGATAACTCTTATTGTGGATGAACGACTTGTTGATAAGTGGTATATCCGCCCAATTTCAGCTTTTACAAATCTTATAGCTGTTGATTTCACTTCTCCAAACTCCACAAAAAAGATTATTCGTGCGCTTGATAAGTATTCGCATTGTATGGTTTTTCACGATAAACAATTTGTATCAAATCCATCTTTAATGAAGATATATGAAGCAACTGCGCTTATCGTCTCAAAAACTAATGCAAAGCTTTTGCCTGTGCTTATTGATGGTGCACAATATTCTGTTTTTTCCTACTTTCATCATAAGACAAAGCTTCTAATGTTTCCTAAAATAAGCTTGAATATCCTTCCATTGCAAGAGGTAGAAAATACCGGAAGTGTATCTGCTCAGGAAAAAAGAAAACTCCTTGCTTCAAGATTGCATTCCCTTATGTCGGAACTGCGATATAAAGCTTTTGAGATAAACACAAGTATTATCGATGCTCTTGTAAAAGCTATAAAATATAATGGAAAAAAGAAGATAATTGCGGAAGATCAAGATAGAGTTTGTATAAATTACAAAACACTTTTCCTAAAAGCTCAAGCTCTTGGTGGAGCTTTAGACGAACTCTTTCCCGACGAAAAAAATGTCGGTTTAATGTTACCGAACTCTTTAGCGTGTGTTGTTGCATTTTTTGGTTTTCATTTTTATAAGCATATACCTGCAATGATTAACTTTTCATCAAGCATTGATTCTGCTGTTATTGGCTGTCAAACAAGTTTAGTGAAAACGGTGGTTACATCTAAAAAATTTATCAAACTTGCTGAACTGAACGCACTTGAAGAAGCTTTAAAAAATGCAAATATCCGATTAATATATCTTGAAGATGTTGCAAATAAAATTAGTCTTTCTACTAAAATAAAAGCTGTAGTAAAAACATTTTTCCTTTCCGTGCCGAAACTAAATCCTAAAGACCCATGCGCAATTTTATTTACGTCCGGCTCTGAGGGCGTACCGAAAGCTGTATTAATGTCTCATAGTAATGCTATGGCTAATCATATGCAAGTATTTTCAATTATAACAATTACTTCTGCGGATAGATTCTTCAACTGCTTGCCTATGTTTCACACATTTGGATTAACAGTAGGAACACTTCTTCCTTTATTAAATGGTATGAGAGTTTTTCTTTATCCATCGCCTCTACATTATAGAATTGTGCCTCAACTCTTTTACGAGAGCCTTTCTACTTTTCTTTGTGGAACAGATACCTTCCTTACAGGATACGCAAGATACGGAAAACCTTACGATTTCTTTAATGCTCGCTACATAATAGCCGGCGCAGAAAAACTTCGTGCTACAACCATAGAAACGTATAAAAATAAATTTAATATTGAAGTATTAGAAGGTTATGGAGCAACAGAGACATCGCCTGTTGTTAGTGTAAATACTCCTGCAAATACAAGAGAGCACAGTGTTGGTAAGCTTCTACCGGGAATAGAGTACAAACTTTTACCTGTTGAGGGAATTGATACTGGTGGTAATCTTTGTGTTCGTGGAGACAACATAATGCTTGGCTATATGAAACATACGAATCCAGGCTATCTTGAACCACCGCATGAGGGCTGGCATGAACTCGGGGATATTGTTGAAGTTGATAAAGAAAACTTCATTTATATCAAGGGTAGAGCAAAAAGATTTGCAAAAATTGGCGGAGAAATGGTTTCTCTTGCTGCTGTAGAACAAGCGTTGAACCCTCTTTTAGAAGATACGATTTACGGAGTGGTTTCAATTCCTGATGATAAAAAAGGTGAAGTCCTTGTATTACTAGTTGAAAAGAATGAAATTACAAGTGGTAAAATATCAACACATTTTGCAAGTAAAGGTTTACCAACATTATGGGTACCGAAGAAGATAATCAATTTAAAAGCTGCACCTATTCTTGGAGCAGGAAAGTTTGATTATACAAAAGCAAAATTAATAGCTTTAGAAAAAGTTTCATAAGTAGATAGTATAATTATGAAAAAAACATTAATTTTCCTTGTTTGTCTTGGAAGCTTGGCTCTTTTTTTTGGAAGTGCCAATCCTATTATGCACTTTCCTTTGATAGTTCTTTTTTATCCTGCGGCATTATTTTTGCTTGCTAGAAGAGTTTTATCCGCAAAGAATGCTTTTATTCTTGGGTGGATAACAGGAACCATTGGTGCAAGTATGTCTATGTATTGGTTAGTTGTGCCAGTGCGTGAATATGCCTTTTTCCCTTGGATACTGGCAATTCCTGTTCCTATTTGTATGGGAATGTATATAGGTCTTTATGGTGGGATATTCTCTTTTTGTGTTCATAAAGCAAAGAATATGCCCGAATATTTTCAAGTTTTATTTACATTCTTTCTGTGGTTTGCGCTTGAATGGTTCCGTTCATGGTTTCTCACGGGGTTTACATGGTTAAATATTTCTGCATCAAGTGCTGCTTTCCCTGTAATTATTCAAGGTGTTAGTGTTATTGGAATGCACGGGCTTTCAGCATTGCTTGCTTGCCTTGCGTGTGCTTGTGCCAGTAAAAAACAAAGAATACAAATTCTTGGGCTTATTTCACTTGTTGCGCTTATTGCCTTAGGATATATGAGAATCTCTGAACCTCTCGCAAATAAAAAAGAAGCTCGTTATATTCTTGTGCAGGGCAATCTTTCACAAGCGCTCAAGTGGAATCCGGAAATGCAGCAGGCGACAGTTGATAAGTATCTGAAACTGAGCGAAGAAGCTTTAATTGAAGCTAAAAAGAATAACTTTGAAATTACAGCACTTCTTTATCCTGAAACGGCAATGCCTTTCTTTATTCAAGATTCGATAAAACATAAGGAAGAGCTTTATAACTTTGCAAAAAAATACAATGTATCTATGCTAGTAGGTGGAATTAGTTACGAGGTTACTGCTTTTGAAAGACAATTTTTCAACTCTTTATTTTTGATAGAACCCAATACAAGCTTCGAGGAAATGGTGAGAAATGAAGCTCAAACGTACTCAAAGCAACATCTTCTACCATTTGGCGAATATGTACCACCATTCCTTGATTTTAGAATTCTTGAACCACTTTTATCGGGGCTTGGAGGATTTACTCAACAAAAAAATCAAAAAAATCTGACTATTAATGGTAACGCGTCGATAGGTTCTCTTATTTGTTATGAAGCTACATTTCCTGAACTTGCTCAAGAACAAGTGGCTAACGGTGCGTTATTACTCATAAATGTCAGCAATGATGCGTGGTATGGCTACACTTCTGCTGCTAAACAACATCTTGATATTTCGATACTTCGAGCTGTGGAACAAAATCGTTATCTTATCCGTTCAACAAATACGGGGATAAGTGCGGCGGTGAACCCTTATGGTCAGATAATGAAGAGTACGGCTCTTTTTAAAGATGTGGCTATTCAAGTGCATGTTGGGTACAGAAAAGAGCTTACTGTTTATCATATAATAAAGCCATATTTGTCCTACTTTATAAACTTGCTCTTTTTGGGCTTCTTGTGTATAATTTTTATGAACAACAAAAGACAAAAAACTACCTAGGATAGGTTTCTAAATTAATTCTTTTTCATTTTTTCTGCCTAAAATCCCAAAAAAATTTCTTAATTTGCAAACACACCCTCTCTATATCAAAATAAGTCTGTATAAAAGACAAAGGACTATATATTAATGCTGCAACTCATTGAACTTAAGTCAAAAATAATTCAAAGCGAAGAAGCTTTTCTCTCTTTATGGAGGAGGCTTTGACTTAGATGGTGCAAAACAAAAACTTTCAACGATTGAAGAGAATCTCACAAAACCAGAGGTCTGGAATAATACAGAAAAAATGACATCTCTTCTGCGTGAAAAGAGTATTTTGGAAGCAAGTATCAATGATTATACAGCACTACAAAATGCAAGCAACGATGTAAAAGATTGGTTAATCTTCGCCGAAGAAGGTGAAGATGATGCTCTTCTTGCACTTAATAATGCCCTTGAAAACCTCAATTCAAAAATACAAGAAACTCAACTTGCACTCTTACTATCAAGTGAAGACGATCAAAAAGATGCAATTTTGGAAATTCATCCCGGAGCTGGCGGAACTGAAGCTCAAGACTGGGCTGAAATGCTTGAACGTATGTACCTTAGATTTGCCGACCATAAAAATTACAAAGCTGAAATCATAGATTATCTTGCTGGCGATGAAGCCGGAATTAAAAGCGTAACTATGAGAATTTCAGGGCCTTATGCTTATGGATATCTAAAATCAGAAAAAGGCATTCACAGGCTTATCCGTATTTCTCCATTTGATGCTTCGGGTAAAAGACACACATCCTTTGCATCTGTTGACGTTCTGCCGGATATTGGAAACGATATTCAAATAGACATTCAAGAAAGTGATTTACGAATTGATGTTTATCGCGCTTCAGGAGCCGGTGGGCAGCACGTAAACAAAACTGAATCTGCTGTTCGTATTACACATATTCCTACAGGTGTTGTGGCGCAATGTCAGAATGAAAAATCACAACATTCCAATAAAGAAACAGCTATGCGCCTCCTCAAAGCTCGTATTTATGATCAGGAAAGACAAAAGCTTAATCAAGCAAAACAAGCTGACTACGCTGAAAAAAATGCAATTGCTTTCGGAAGTCAAATACGAACATATACCCTGCAACCGCATAGACTTGTAAAAGATCATAGAACAAATGCTCAAATGACAGACGTAGACGCAGTTTTAGATGGAAAAATTATTCCATTTATCAACGATTACCTACTTCTTGCCTACGAAAAAGGCTTAAAATAAAGATAAAATAAAGGTGACAATATGTCCGTAATCGACAATAAAACCCTAAGTATAGCAATTATGAGCGGAAAAGGTGGTGTAGGAAAAAGTAACATCGCTATTAATCTTGCTTATGCGCTTGCTCAAACAGACTTTTCAACTATTCTCATGGATTGCGATCTAGGTCTTGCAAACCTTGACGTTCTTCTTGGTATTGCGCCTGATAATAACCTTAGCGATGTTTTAGCCGGTAATCTTCCAGTTGAATCTGTAGTTCTTCCTTTGAATGAGGAAAATACTTTTGCTCTTTTACCAAGTGCTTCTGGTATGCAAGAACTTGCAGATATGCAACAAAATGAAAGAATTAGACTCCTTGAAAATATTATTCCCGCATTTAAAGATTACTCTATGCTTCTTCTTGATTTAGGAGCTGGAATTGACGAAAATATTCAATATTTTGCATCAATAGCAGCTGTAAGGGTTGTTATTCTTACTCCAGAACCGACTTCTCTCACAGATGCGTATGCTCTTATCAAGGTATTGAAAAATCAGCAAAATGTGAGTGAGTTTCTTGTAATAGTAAATCAAGCACAGACAACAAAAGAAGCAAAAGCAGTTTTTGAAGCTCTTGCGACTCAATGTAAAAACTTCCTAAAGGTTTCACCTGTTTTCTTGGGAGCCGTGCACACCGACGCTAAACTTGTAAGTGCAGTACGTAAGCAAAAGCCACTTCTTCATATCTACCCAGACTCTAAAGCTGCACAAGATATTAGAAACATAGCTTTGAAACTTGCAAAAATCTACCCAACAATGCTTCCTCGCATTGCGGCGCTTTCACCTTTGCATGAGAAAAATATCGTTTAGAAACACATCCTAACCAATTATTTCAGGATATTAAAAATACAAAACTCTCAGCTCATCGCCACTCTTAAAATAAAAAAAATCACATAAGGATATGCGATGAGAATTGAAAAGTTTTGTAAGGAGAGAGGGGGAAAGGACCTCAACTTTTTCAAAAGTTGTGGTTCTTTCCCCCTCTCGGAATTTATGTAGAAGATTTTTACTTCTTTTCTTCTTCTGTTTCTAGTACATCTCGATACATATACTTAATAACATCACGAGTAACTGGACCTGCAACTGATGAACCACCGCCACCATGTTCCACCATTGTTACGATAACAAAATCTCTGTTTTTATATTTTACGAAGGCAGATATCCAAGCATGATCACGTGTGTAAAACTCCATTTCATGAGTCTTTAGACGTCTATTACCGTCAAATTGAAGCTTAGCAACTTGTGCTGTTCCTGTTTTACCACCAACAGTAATTTCAGGATTTTTTTGCTTTAGAACTCTAGCAGTGCCATCTTCTACAGTTGCAATCATAAACTGTTGTAAAAGTTCACGATGTTCAGCTGTTGAGGGAGTTTCATTTACAACTTCAGGTACTTCTGTAAAGAGGACTTGAGGTTTCAAAATCTTTCCACCATTGAGAAGTGAAGATATATAAACAGCAACTTGAAGAGGGGTTACAAGCACTTGCCCTTGTCCAATAGACACGTTTAAAGTTTCGCCACCTTGCCATTTTTCTCCATATCTACGGAGCTTCCATTCTTTGCTTGGAACTAATCCGCCGTTTTCATTAGGAATGTCAACGTCGCTTTTATGTCCGAATCCTGATAACTGGGCAAAGGCAGAAATTTTATCAATACCTGTTTTTACGCCTAATTCATAAAAATATACATCACAAGAATTTTGTAAGGCTTCTTCCATGTTCATGTGCCCATGCCCACCATCTCTCCAACAACGAGAAATATTGTTGCCATATTTCAAAAATCCAGGGCAATAGATTTCTTCTTTTGGATCAATACCCTCTTGAAGAAATAATGCCGCCATCATAATTTTCCAAACAGAGCCAGGAGGATAAACACTTTGAATTGTGCGATTTTGTAGAGGAGTTCTGAAATCGTTTATAACTTCATTCCATTGTTGATGCGAAAAACCACGAACAAAAAGGTTGTTATCATAACTTGGGAGCGTTACCATTGCATGAAGTTGCCCGTTGTATGGGTCCATAACAACAACACTACCAGAATATTCACCCATGATTTCGATGATCTTATGTTGTAAGTCTGCATCAAGAGAAAGAATAATGTTTTCACCTGTTTCAGGTTCTTTTTGCAAGCTTTTAGCAAGAACTTTTCCAAGAACATCTCGCTGATTACGATATTCGCCTTTTGCTCCTCTTAAGGTATCTTCAAAAACAAGTTCAAGACCTTGTCTACCCACTACATCACCAAATGCAAGCTCTTCATTTTTATCCATATCTTTTTCGCTTGCTTCGGCAACGTAGCCTAAAATATGAGCAAATGCGTCCGCTTCTGGATAGAATCGACGAGCGTTTGTCTGAATAGATACTCCCGGTAGAAAGAGCATATTACTTTCGATTTTAGCTACTTGTTCAAAAGTAATATCTGAAAGTACAAGAGTAGGTTCAAATCTTGTACGTTTTTTGCTTGATTCTTTATAGGTCTTCATTAATATATTTTTATCAAGACCTAAAATAGATGAAATAAGTGCGATAGTTACTTCTGCATTTGTAACATCTTCACGTATGATTGTGATATCGAATGTAAGGTTATCTTTTGCAAGTTTTGTATAGTTTCTATCGAAAATAATGCCTCTTGAAGCAAATATTTTTTCTATACGAGTCTGATTCGCTTCTGCAAGTTGATAGAATTCTTTTCCACGTAGAATTTGTAAATACCAAAATCTAGAACAAAGAATAATAAATAAGAGTAGAATAAGCCCTTGTAATAGCCATATTCCAGTGGTTGGAGGTTGATAATTATGTTGATCTCTTTCAATTCTCATTGTGTATCTCTAAATTATGGTAGTTTCATCTTGTTTTGGACGTAATTTAACGAGAGCCCACCAAATTAAAGGCATTATTAAAGCTTGTATTACACTGATATCCATAAGGTTTTCAAGATTGTATTCTATACCCTGTAAGCGCGACATCAACATAAATATCCCTAAATGTATAAAAGAAAGAGTTGATGAAAATAAAAACATAAAAAGAAAATTCTCAACTTCAAAAAGCCATTTGCTTAGAAATATTAGTACAATAGCTGAAAAATACCACATTAGGTAACTTCCAAAAGGAAAAGTTGATACGCTTTCTTGCAAGAGTAGAAGAATTGGACTTAATATAAAAAATTGCTTTAAATCTTCTTCTTGTAGTAAGATTAGAAATCCTAGAATAAGAAAGTCTAATCCCGGATAGTTTTTTTGTGTTAAAACTGCTCCAACAATGAAGGCTATCCACCATAGACTATTATAAAAATTCATTATCTTTCTTCCACACTTGGAAAATCTTCATTGATTGAACGCGACAAAACAGGAGTGGAACTCATAGAAGTTTTGTCTACTGGTGGTATAAGTATTGTAAGTTCTTCGAGGTTTGAAAAATCGGCAAGAGGTTCAGCATAATACACTTGGAATGCGCCGGCAAGAAGAGGTTGAGTTTCAAGAACTCTTGCTACAGGTATTCCTTTAGGAAAAGCATTGTCAAATCCTGATGTATAAAGAATTTCACCTGCTTTTAAGGTAGAATCCTGATTAATAAAATGTACTTCAAGCGGATTATGTTTACCTCCTCCGTTTAGAATTCCATTTTGTCTTGAATCTCCACCTATTACAGCAATTTTGCAACCATAGTCTTCTAGCAAAAGTGCAAGACTTGTACTTGGACCTGACTTATAAATTCTACCTGCAATAAATCTATCTGTCATTAGTGGGCGTCCAATAACTGCGCCGGATAAATAACCTTTATCTAAAAGCACAGTTTCAAGCACTGAGAACGCACCCAGTTTAGTAGCAAGAACTCGAGTCACAACTCTATCCCAAGATTCGGGAACGGTGACTGATAAAATAGCTCGTAATCTTTTTAGTTCTGCTTTATCTTCGGCAAAGCTATCAATTTCTCTTTCTTTCTCTGCTAATTTTGCTTTTAGAAGTTCAGCTTCTTCACGCGCACCAATATTATCAACATAATTAAACCAAAAAGACTGCATTTGAGAAGTGATTCCATCTGCAGTTTCAAGTATTCCACCCGTTACTTCTAAGCCTGTGTGTGATGTCATTTCATCAAGCGACTGTGTTCTTATGTTCCATGTATACAATGCTAAAAAAGCTAAGAAGAAGAGTATGATAGTTATAATTATTTTTTTTGTTGTCACTAGATATCTAAAAATGCTTGTGGTATAGATTTTACTCTATACCACTGCAATAACATTATAAATTAATCAACACAAACATCGCCTAGCACATCGATATTATCGAGAGCAAGACCTGTTCCAAGCACAACAGTTGAAAGTGGATCATCAACAACTGTAATTGGGAGTGAAGTTTCTTCACGAAGAAGTTGATCTAAACCTTTTAGAAGTGCACCACCACCTGTAAGAACAATACCTCTATCAACAATATCCGCCGCAAGTTCCGGTGGAGTTTGTTCTAGAGCTATACGAACTGTTTGAACAATTGCGTCAACCTGCTCTGAAATTGCTTTACGGATTTCTTCGGAGGTAATTAATATATTTTGTGGAATACCGGATACTAAGTCGCGTCCTTTCACTTCAATTTGTTGTTCTTGTTCAAGCGGATACGCTGATGCAATTTTGATTTTGATATCTTCAGCAGATGCTTCACCGATAAGCATATTATATTTACGCTTTACGTGAGTCATAATGCTTTCGTCCATTTTATCGCCACCAACGCGGACTGAACGAGCGTATACAATACCTGAAAGTGAAATAACAGCAACTTCCGTTGTGCCACCACCGATATCAACAATCATGTTAGATGTTGGTTCTTGAATTGGAAGATTTGCGCCTATCGCTGCTGCCATTGGTTCTTCAATTAAATATACTTCGCGAGCTCCGGCACTTTCTGCGGACTCTTTTACAGCACGTTTTTCAACTTGAGTAATACCGGTTGGAACACAAATCATGATACGAGGACGCACCAAACGACGTGAATTATGCACTTTTGAAATGAAATAACGAAGCATTGCTTCTGTAACTTCAAAGTCAGCAATAACGCCATCTTTCATTGGGCGAATAGCTTGAATATTACCTGGTGTTTTACCAAGCATTTTCTTTGCATCTACACCAACAGCTAAAACCTGACTAACTCCACGTGAATCTGTTTTTACTGCAACTACGGAAGGTTCACGCAATACAATGCCTTTACCTTTCATATATACACAAATATTTGCTGTTCCTAGGTCAATAGCCAAATCATTTGAAAAAATACCTAGAAGCTTATCAATAAGTTTTGCCATAATCTACTTACTATCCTCATTTAGATTTGTAGCATTCTGAACGAAATTTTTCCTCTTGTCAACACAAGTTTGGGAAAAAAGCGGTACAAATATTTAAACATTTTTTTAGAGATAGTCTTATAAATACTCACATTTATAGACGGCTTTTAAAATCTTCATAGCCGAATTCTTTGTCAATAGTAACAACCTCATCTTCATAACGTGCAATACTTGGAAGTGCTATTCCATTGAAAGTATTGGTTTTAACCATTGAATAGATGGCCATATCTTTAAACACAACTTTTGAGCCAATTTCAAGTTTTTCATCAAAGGTATAGATTCCAATGTTATCACCTGCGAGACACGATTTCCCTGCAAGTCTATAAGTTGTTTCAGTAACAGGGTATAAATCTTTATATATACTACCTTTGAAAACCATTGGAGTGTAAGGCATTTCTATAACATCTGGCGTATGGCATGCTGCGGAACAATCCAAAATAGCTGTAGGAAGATCAGCTTGAATAATATCAAGAACGGTAGTTACAAGATAACCTGCATTTAAAGCAACAGCTTCACCCGGTTCAATATAAACTTGAACATTATAAGTATCTCTAACTTTTTCGATACACTCACAAAGTAAATTTATATCATAATCTGAACGAGTTACGTGATGTCCACCGCCGAAGTTTATCCATTTCATTTTATACATATATTCACCGAAATGGTATTCCACCGCTTCAAGAGTACGTGCTAGAGCATCAGAATTTTGTTCACATAAAGTATGGAAATGAAGTCCGCTTACATGCTCAAGCATATCTCCTTTAAAATCAGCAAGTCTAATTCCAAGTCGAGAAGAAGGAGAGCAAGGGTCGTAGATTTCGTATTCACCTTCTGAGTGTTCCGGATTTATTCTTAGACCTATTTCAATATTTTTACCATGCTGTTTATTATATTCTAAAATACAAGGAGTATATGTTTCAAATTGCTTGAATGAATTGAAAAGTATATGATCACAGAGGGGAAGAAGTTCATCTATGTCATCTTGTGAGTACGCGGCTGCAAAAGCGTGCACTTCACCCTTAAACTCTTCTTTTGCAAGGCGTGCTTCATGCGGAGATGAGGCACAGCAACCTTGAAGTTTTCCGTTATAAGCGTTTGAAAGTTCAGAAAAAGTAGAATATTGAGCAAATGCCTTAAGCGCAAGAAGAACTTTTGCTCCGGTTCTTTCTTGAACTGAATCAAGTATTTGCATATTTGCTTTTAGTTTTTCGATATCTGTTACAAAAACGGGAGTTTTAAGAGTGTTAAATACTTCAGGATATTGCATAGGAAGTCCCCCATATTTTTTTCTTTTTTGTAGCATATTCTCATCTAACAATCAAGCCTTGCAAATGTAGTGAAAATAATTTAATTAAGATGTATCTTGAATAAGCACAGGAAGTTTGTTATAAAAATAATTTCTTGTGAAAATCTGTTTTTTTTCTATGAGGAAGCAAGAAGTTTATGAGATATATACGTAATATGAACTGTTTTGGTGAGCATGCTGAATCGCAAAAAAAACTTTGGAATAGTCATGTTCTTGTTGCTGGGTGCGGTGGACTTGGCGGATATGTAATTGAAGGTCTTACACGTGCAGGTATTGGTAACTTTACAATTTGCGATCATGATAGATTTGAGGACTCTAATCTAAATAGACAGCTTTACTCTCTTCCAACGAATATCGGTGAGTTTAAAGCTTTGGAAGCAAAAAAGCGCATTCTTAATATAAACAAAGATATTCATGTAATAGCTCATTGCGAAAAGTTTAAAAGTGAATATCTTAAAAGTGTTGATATTGTTCTTGACTGCTTGGGTGGTGCAGAGAATAGATTAAATCTTCAAAATAGTGCGCATCGGTTTGATATTCCAGTTGTTTCTGCCGGGATATCGGGATGGTCAGCTTTAGTTTCCACAGCTTATCCGCAAGAAAGAGGACTGGCAGATTTCATGCAAAAAACAGTAGATAACAAAAAAGAACCCTCTGAAAATTTAGAAGGTTCTCCGGTATTTAGTGTAATGTTTGCGGCATCTTTGCAAATAGCAGAAGCTCTTCAATTACTCACTCTTGAAAGAGCAGTATTAAAAGATAAGATACTTCTTGCAAATATAAAAGAAGGTCGATTTAATACAATGACGAAGTCGTAAAGATTAGCTATTTGCAGCTCTTAGTAGTTCATCAATATGTTCGATTGTATTATCTGATGATGTTTCAACTTTATCGAGCAAAAACTTAGCGAATGAGAGAAATAAGTCTTTATCAATTTCAAGTGAAGATTTACCATCATTGATGTGCATAATATTATCACTTAATTCAACTCTATACGCACGGTGTGAATGACTTATACCATCGCCTTCAGTAATAGAATATACTTGAGCACCTTCTTCTGTGGTGTATATTCTTTGACGTTTAATGCTGTTATCTTCTTCAACAAACCAAGATGTTTCAGCAAAATATTGTCCTTCAAAATCCATTACTACGCCATTATCAAGTTTTAAGCTGAAAGATTCGGTAGTATGGTTTAGTGTTTCTGACATAGATTTCTCCGAGTGAATTTCTCTGATAATATAGATGTAGGATAAATATACAAAGATTATATATAGTTGTCAACTAAAAAAAACAACAAATAAGCGCATCTCTACAATTTTTATATATTTTATACTTTAAGTGTGCAGTACTAATCTTCTAAGCTGTCAAAATATAATGAAATAGACTTATAGTTAAAAGTAGAATTACTTATTTAATTGAGAGAGAAAAGATACATATTTTTCTTTTTCATTCTTTTTGCAATAATTTTTTAGAGAAGAAAAGCCGTTAGTTGCAAGAGTTTTTCTTAGTGTTTGTTCTGATATAAGTCTATGTAGTGCACCTGATAAAGATGCAGGAGTAGAAATATCGGCAATAAAAACATTTTCTGAATTTTTCACGCAGTTTAAATATGGTATTTGTGCTGTAAGAAGGGTAGGTAAGGAGTTTTTCCAAGCTAGTAAGAGAGGTTCAATCGCATATTCTTCTGTATTTACAGGTAAAATGCAAAGAGAAGCTTCTGTATTTATAAAGCTTTCGTAACTTCCTTTAATGATGGCAATTTTTTTAGATATATTTAATTCTTCAGCTTTTTTAATAATTGCACTCAAATTGTTCCCGTAACCAAAGAAGAAAGCTTCCCAATCTAAGTTATAGCCCTCAAATTGTTCAAACAATTGTAAAGCAAGAAGAACATTTTCTAGGGTAGAATCAAATTCAATTGGAGTTGGTATAAGAAATCTTAGTTTTGCATTTTTGTTTTTATCAGTGTCATTTTTCTTTTTTACTTCAGTTGAGTCAATGTCTTCAATTTGAAATGTATGAGCACTCACGCCATCAATTTCTTTGAAGTAATGATCTTTAAAAGATTTGTGAGCAAAGATAAATGAATGAGTGTTTTTAAATAGTTTAGATTTAAGTAATTCTTTATTATTGTTATATCTATTTTCAGTATGAATATGAATGGTTTTAGTTGGCAAAAAGAAAGCTGACTTTAAAAACTCTACAGAATTGATGTCAAAGGTATGAACTATAGATATTTCATGAGTACGGAAAATTTTTGAAAGAGCAAGTGAAAGTCCAAAGCCTTTTGGTTCGTGTATGATATCAAAGCCATAATTTAGGGCGATTTCTTCATAAAGAGAGTTTTCTTTTGCAAGAATATAGACTCTTCCTTGTGTGTACGAGCGAAGAGCGAGAGCAAATTGTAGACTATTTGCGCTTGTATGTTGATTGCTGTATTTTTCCTCAGAAAAACAGTCTCTTTCCATGAGCAATATGTTCATGTGTTTAGTATAAAAGAATTTTTCATTCGGTCAAGGAAATAATCACTTTTTGATAGTATTTGTTTATTTAATTGAATTTATTGATAAAATTTTAATTGAAAATTTTCTTGACAATTTATAAATGCTTTGATAAAAGTATTTTCCTAACGTGCCTTTGTAGCTCAGTCGGTAGAGTGCATCCTTGGTAAGGATGAGGTCAACAGTTCAATCCTGTTCAAAGGCACCACATAAGAATTTTATAAAGCCCCATGCAGTTCCACTATCAGTAGGAAAACCGCATGGGGCTTAGCTTTTTTAAAGATTCTCGAATAGTTTCATCATTTCGCGAGTCAGCATACTATTTCTTGTGATTGATCAAGTAATTTTAATAATCTGCTTAATCTTATGCCGATTCTTAAAATATCTGTCAAAATTTTTCGGCTCTTAACCAAAGACAGGGGCAAGCCCATTTTTTCATGGACGAATAAAGCCC
>CAYJOR010000035.1:0-26193 GCA_964371865.1 uncultured Desulfovibrionaceae bacterium
GATCCAAGAAACCCTGCTGTTATCGCTGATAACGTTGGTGATAACGTTGGTGACTGTGCTGGTATGGCTGCTGACCTTTTTGAAACTTATGCTGTAACTATTGTTGCAACTATGCTTTTAGCTGCTATCTTCTTTACAGGCGAATTACAACAAACAATGATGATGTATCCACTTGTTATTTCAGGTGTATGTATCCTTGCTTCTGTTGCAAGTATCCGCTTTGTAAAATTAGATGCTTCTAAAAAAATCATGAAAGCTCTTTACAAAGGTCTTCTTTCTTCATCAATTTTTGCTGCTATTCTTATCACAGTAATTACTTTAGTAATGTTTGCTGGTTATGATGGTATGGTAATTCAAGGTAAAGAGTTTGGCGTTAGCAACCTTCTTATGTGTGTTTACACTGGTTTGATTGTTACCGGCTTACTTGTTTGGGTTACTGAATATTACACAGCTACTAACTACAGACCTGTTAAATCTATTGCTGCATCATCAGCTACCGGTCACGGCACAAACGTAATTCAAGGTTTGGCTGTTTCTATGGAAGCTACTGCATTACCAGTAGTTATCATCTGTGGTGGTATCCTTATTACTTATATCAATGCCGGTCTTTTCGGTATTGCTATTGCTGCTACAACAATGCTTGCTCTTGCTGGTATCGTTGTTGCTCTTGATGCTTACGGACCTGTTACAGATAACGCAGGTGGTATCGCAGAAATGGCTGGTTTACCTGAAGAAGTTCGTACAGTAACTGACGCTCTTGATGCTGTTGGTAACACAACTAAAGCTGTAACTAAAGGTTATGCTATTGGTTCTGCTGGTTTAGCTGCACTTGTTCTTTTTGCTGCTTACACAGAAGAAATCAACCGCTTCTTCCCTGATATTGAAGTTTCTTTCTCACTTCAAGATCCATTTGTATTGATTGGTCTTTTCATTGGTGGCTTACTTCCTTACCTCTTCGGTGCTATGGGCATGATGGCTGTTGGCCGTGCTGGTGGTTCAGTTGTAGTTGAAGTTCGTCGTCAGTTCAAAGAAATTCCAGGAATCATGGAAGGAACAGCAAAACCTGATTACTCAGCTGCTGTTGATATGCTTACTAAAGCTGCTATCAAAGAAATGATTCTTCCTTCACTTCTTCCTGTTCTTGCTCCAATCATTGTTTATATTGTAATTAACGCTATTGCAGGTCAAACATCAGCATTTGCATGTATCGGTGCTATGCTTATGGGTACAATCGTAACAGGTATCTTCGTTGCTCTTTCAATGACAAGCGGCGGCGGTGCATGGGATAATGCGAAAAAATACATTGAAGATGGTAACCACGGCGGTAAAGGTTCAGAAGCTCACAAAGCTGCTGTAACCGGTGATACTGTTGGTGATCCTTACAAAGATACTGCGGGTCCTGCTATTAACCCAATGATCAAAATCATCAATATCGTTGCTATTCTTTTACTTCAAATCTTAGCTCACTAAGCCTTAGTAATTGATTAGAAATTAGTTTCTATAAGAGGAAGTTCAACTTGCAAAAGTTAGAATTTCCTCTTTTTTATTTTAATAGATAATACTCTAAATTTATAAAATCGAATAAAAAAACAATCGTTGACATCTTATATATTCTATTGGTATATTTTACGCTACTTTTATTAAATAATTCTACCTTAAGAGGTCTTATTATGCTTAAATCAATGACATTAGGACAGACTTATAGCTCAAAAGAATACTCTAAGATTGAAGATGATCTCCGCACTAGATTATTTAATCTTCAACAAGAATGCGTGAAACATAATATTCCTGTGCTTATTACTATTGCCGGTATGGATTGCTCCGGTCGTGGAGAAATTATAAATTTACTTTCTAAATGGCTTGATAATAAAAAGTTGAATATTCATACATTTTGGCGCGAAACAGATGAGGAATCAGAAAGACCGGATTCGTGGAAATATTGGATTAAATTACCAAAGCAAAGCGAAATTACTCTTTTTTACGGAGGTTGGTACGGCGGACCGATGCGCCTTGCAGTTGCCGGACAAATTTCAGATGAAGAACTAAGCAATATCATGCACCGTCACCTTGAAAGAGAACGTACTCTTACTGATAACGGTTACGTTCTTATAAAATTTTGGCTTCATTTAGATAAAGATGAACACTCAAAAAGACGTGAAGAAAGACATAAAGAAAAAGGTGTTTATCACTTCAATCCCTACGATGAAGAAAGCGAAAAAAATTATGATAAAATGGTAGAAACTGTATCAAAAGTAATTCAAACCACAGATAAAGATTTTTCACCTTGGTACGTTGTAGACGCTTACGATAAAGAATTTAAAAATGTTACTATTGTACACCATCTAATGGAAAACATAGAAAAAGCCATAAAGCAAAAACTAGAACAAAAAAACGAAAAACAAGTAGAAATTGAAGAGTTAGACGATAATTACGTCTCTATTCTTGACAGAGTTGACCTCTCACTTTCTCTTGAAAAATCTGATTACTCAAAACAATTATCTGAATTAAAAACCGATATATTTAAGCTCACTTATCAAGCATTTAGAAAAGGAATTTCATCAACTCTTGTATTTGAAGGTGTGGACGCTGCCGGAAAAGGTGGTACAATACGAAGAATTTCAGAAGCAGTTGATGCTAGAATCACTCGTGTAATCCCAATTAGTTCACCAACTGATGAAGAGTTAGCTCATCACTATCTTTGGAGATTTTGGAGGCATGTGCCTATGGCTGGACATGTTACAATTTATGATCGTTCATGGTATGGAAGAGTTTTAGTTGAAAGAGTTGAGGGCTTTACATCTCCTAAAATTTGGAAAAAAGCCTATTCAGAAATAAATAATTTTGAAGAACAACTCGTTGAAAATAAAAATATTCTCCTCAAATTTTGGTTACAAATCTCTCCAGAAGAACAGCTAAAAAGGTTTAAAGAACGTGAAGTGGTTGAATGGAAGCACTATAAAATCACAGATGAAGATTGGAGAAACAGAGATAAAGTAAACTTCTATAAAATCGCCGCGGATGAAATGTTTATGAGAACCGACACAAATTATGCTCCTTGGCATATTATACCTTCAGAGTCGAAATATTTTGCACGCATTCAAGTATTGAGAATTTATAGAGATGCCTTAAGAAAAGCTCTTGGAAAAAAAGAATTCGATGAAGATAAATACATTCTTAAACTAAAATCTGTAAAAGAAGTTACAAAAGTTAATGAGTAAATTAAAGCTTTTTAAATATAGACAACCTAATAGAAAAGTTTAAAGTTTTAAGGCAGAGCAAAAAAGAGGATATTTTCTATCAGGAGTATTGCAAAGCTACATGACTAAACAAAAAAATTACTCTGACAATGCTATGATAAATATTTGAAATTTTATAACATTAGCTAGGGTGTGTTTCTAAATTAAGAGATTTTGTATTTTTGACAAGGAAAAGTGAATTTTTATGAAAGGAGTTTATCAAAACATAAATGACTTGAATAAAAATTTACTTTGACGAAGCTATTTGTTGATAAGTCTGATAGCGAAATATCGTTTTTTTATCAAAGTAATTCAGCTAACTTCATCTAACTATCAAAAATCAAAAGAATTAATTTAGAAGCATACCCTAGTTTAAAAACGCTCTAAAGCTTGAGGAGATTAGAAACTTCTCAAGCTTATTTTTTTAAATCAAATATGAAGTATTTATAATTTATATGATAATCATCTCTAATACAAAGAATAATTGCTTATAATTCAAAAAAAGAATTTTCTATATAGTGTGTAGCGTTTAATTTTTCTGTGGAAGATCAAGTCAGGATTTAGAGCATTTCTAAAAAATTCCATCACACATAAAAAGGAGATTATGTATGTCTGATACTAACTCAAAAGGGAAAAGTGGAAACATTTCTGTTTTTACGCTCGCAATGATTAACGTTGCTGCAATTGCAAGCCTTCGCGGATTACCAGGAGAAGCGGAGTATGGCTTATCTTCGATATTTTATTATCTATTTGCAGCAGTTTTCTTTTTAATTCCAGTAGCTTTTGTTTCAGCGGAGATGGCAACATCCTGGACAGAAAAAGGTGGAGTTTTTCGTTGGGTAGGCGAAGCTTTTGGTGGTGCATGGGGATTTGTAGCGATTTTTTTACAATGGATTCAAAATACAATATGGTTCCCTACAGCTCTTACCTTTGCCGCTGTGTCACTTGCTTTTACAGGGAGTGATATCGCCTTTGATACAAAACTAGCAAGCAATGCAAACTACACACTTGCCATTGTTTTGGGAGTTTATTGGCTTGCAACTCTTCTAAATTTTAGAGGAGCTAAACTTTCTGGAGCAATCAGCACATGGGGCGTTGTTCTTGGAACTCTTATTCCCGCTATACTTTTAATTTTTTTAGGAATTGCCTACGTTTTCAGTGGAAAACCTATCTATCTAGACACCTCCCCCTCAGAATTTATACCAGATTTAGCAAATTTTGGAAATCTTTCACTTGCTGTCAGTATTTTTCTTTTTTATGCAGGTATGGAAATGAGTTCTGTTCACGTAAAAGATGTTGCAAACCCTCAAAAGGATTATCCTAAAGCAATTCTGCTCTCTTCCATAATAACAGTTCTTTTATTTATTTTCGGAACATTAGCAATCGCCGTTATAATTCCTAAGGAACAAATCAATCTTACTCAAAGCCTTCTTATTGCTTATGAAAATCTATTTAAAGCATTTAACATAGAATGGTTAGGCCCAGTTGTAGCTGCTTGTCTTGCTTTTGGAGTATTCGGGCAAGTATCAACATGGATTGCAGGCCCAAGTAAAGGTATTCTTACTGTAGGTAAAGCTGGATATCTACCTGTATGGTTACAAAAAACAAATGCAGAAGGGGTTCAGGTTAATATATTGATTATTCAAGGTATTATTGTTACACTACTTGCAATTATGTTTGTTTTGCTACCTTCTGTTCAAGCTGCTTATCAGATTTTATCAGCCCTCACAATTACACTTTATCTTATAATGTACATACTCATGTTCTCAGCATTTATTAAATTACGCATAAGTCAGCCATATGTTAAAAGATTTTTCAAAGTTCCTTTTGGGCATTTTGGAATGTGGTTCTTTGGTGGGTTAGGTTTATTTGCCTCTCTTTTAGCATTTTTCTTTGGTTTTTTCCCACCTTCACAAATTTCAGTTGGTTCACCGCTTATCTGGATAGGTCTACTTGTTATTGGAAATCTATTCGGAGTTGCAATTCCTTTAGCAATTCATAGTCTTAGAAAACCTGAATGGAAAGTAGATGCTGAAGGGTTTGCTCCATTTTCATACGAAAAAAAATCTGAAACAATCTAAAAATAAGATTAGGGGTATTATTATGGAAAAGTCAAAAGTATATGATGACGTTTTTGCAAGAGTTGAACTTTCAAAATCTTTACCAAAACAACAACTTCCTATTCATGAATCTTCTGCTCAAGTTGTTTATCAGGCAATCCACGATGAACTTATGTTGGATGGAAATGCTCGTCAAAATCTAGCAACTTTTTGTCAAACTTGGCTAGACAGTGAAATTCATAACCTTATGGATGAATGTATAGATAAAAATATGATTGATAAAGATGAATATCCACAAACAGCTGAAATTGAACAAAGATGTGTTCATATGCTTGCTAATTTATGGAACTCTCCTCATGCAGATACAACAGTCGGTTGCTCCACAACCGGTTCAAGCGAAGCTGCAATGCTTGGCGGTTTGGCTTTGAAGTGGCGTTGGCGCGAAAAATGTAAAACCGAAGGAAAAACATACGATAAACCTAATCTTGTTACTGGTCCTGTTCAAATTTGTTGGCATAAGTTTTGTAAATACTGGGACGTAGAGCATCGTGAAATTCCAATGGATAATGGAAGGCTTATAATGTCTCCCGAAGAAGTAATGAAGTATGTTGACGAAAATACAATTGGAGTTGTACCTACTTTAGGAGTAACCTACACAGGGCAATACGAACCGGTAGAAGCAGTCTCTAAAGCACTGGATAAGTTACAAGAAGAAACTGGTCTCGATATCCCAATTCATGTTGATGGTGCATCTGGTGGATTTCTTGCACCTTTCATTCACCCTGATTTAGTATGGGATTTTAGATTGCCACGAGTAAAATCTATCAATGCTTCAGGACATAAATATGGGCTTGCACCACTTGGTGTTGGCTGGATTGTGTGGCGAGAAGATACTGATCTTGCTGAAGATTTACGATTTAATGTCAATTACTTAGGTGGAAGTTTACCTACTCTTGCTCTTAACTTTTCACGACCTGCCGGTCAAGTAATAGCTCAATATTATAATTTTTTACGTCTTGGTCATGAAGGTTATAGAAAAGTTCAGCAAGCAGCTTATGACGTAGCCCATTATCTCGCTGAAGAAATTAAAAAAATAAATGTTTTTAAAGTGCTTTATGATGGAAAAGAAGGGATTCCTGCCATGCTTTTTACCTTGAAAGACGGTGATTACGATTTTAATCTTTATTCACTTTCCGAACATATGAGGGCGCGTGGTTGGCTAATTCCTGCATACTCTATGCCTGAAAATTGTACAGATTTAGTCGTCATGCGAATCATGATAAAACACGGTTTTAGCATGGATATGGCAGCCCTTATGATTGCTGATTTAAAAAGAGCAATAAATTTAGTTCATCACAAATCCAACCATTTCAAAGCTGCAAATCATTCAGGTAAATAAAAAATGAATAAGGGGAAATTACATTTTTATATTAAAAATAAATTTCCCCCTTATTAAAAATAGCTACTAAATTATATTAATTAGGATTTTTCATTGTCAATGATATACGTTTTTTATCAACATCAACGGATACTACCCAAACCTTTACAATATCTCCAACTTTTAAAACTTCTGAAGGATGTTTGATAAATCTATCGCAAATTTGTGATATATGTACAAGACCATCTTGATGAACTCCAATATCAACAAATGCACCGAAATCTATAACGTTTCGTACGGTTCCCATAAGTTCCATACCTGTTTTTAAGTCTTTCATATCTAAAACGTCCATACGGAGTTCAGCTTGTTTTAGTCCATCTCTGATATCACGTAATGGTTTTGAAATTTCAGCTATCATATCTATGAGGGTTGGCTTACCAATTTCAAACTCTGTGCAAAGATTATCTAAACCGTATTGTTCACAGTCTTTTTGAAGACTAGCTATATTTTCAAGATTTTTATATCCAAACTTATCCATTATTTTCAAAGCAATAGAATAGTTTTCCGGGTGAACTCCTGTTTTATCAAGCATATTTTTACCATCAGTGATACGTAAAAATCCGGCACACTGAGTAAAGGCTTTTGGTCCTAACTTCGCAACTTTTAGCAATTGTTTGAGATTATCAAATTTCCCATTTTCATCACGATATATGACAATATTTTTTGCTATTGTCATTGACAGCCCCGCAACATACGATAGTAATGAAGCCGAAGCTGTATTTAAGTCTACACCAACCTTATTAACGCAATCCTCCACACGATGAGAGAGAACTTCTGTAAGACGTGCTTGTGGCATATCGTGCTGATATTGTCCTACTCCAATGCTTTTAGGGTCAATTTTTACAAGCTCGGCGAGTGGATCTTGCAGACGCCTTGCAATTGAAACAGCTGAACGAAGAGCTACATCAAAGTCAGGGAACTCCTCTGCTCCTAGTTTTGATGCTGAATAAACAGATGCCCCCGCTTCATTCACCATTAAATATCCTAAATCTTTTTTATTTGCTTGTTTTATAAGTTCAACAGTATAGATTTCTGCTTCTTTTGATGCTGTTCCGTTACCAACTGCAATAACAGAAACATCGTGTTTATTTATCATATTTAAAAGAAGTTTTGTATCTTTACTTTTATCATTATTTGGAAGAGTTACGTATACAACTCCTGTATCAAGCACTTTACCGGTTTTATCGCAGACTGCAATTTTACAACCGGTTCTGTAGCCGGGGTCAATTGCAAGGCAAACTCTATCTTTTATAGGTGCTTGCATTAAAAGTCCTTCAAGGTTCAAACCAAAAATAGAAATTGCTTGCTCTGAAGCACGAAGAGTTAAATCTGAACGGATTTCTCTTTCAATCGATGGCATAAGAAGACGTTGAAAACTATCTTCAATTGTTTTTGCCATAAGTTCTTTATCGGATTTATTTTTTATATAAATATTTTCAATAATTCGTAAAGCATCTTCATTTGTGCCGGCATCATTTGTTAATTTCACTTTAAGAAAAGCTTCTTTTTCACCACGATTTATCGCTAGAATTCTATGATTCTGGATTTTTGCAACAGGTTCAGAGAAGTCGTAATACATTTCATATACTGAATCTTCATCCTTTGCTTTTTTAGATTCGATAATACCATATTTAAAGTAATAATTTTTTAGTCTTTCACGAACAAGAGCATCATCTGAAACCATTTCTGCAATAATATCGCAAGCTCCTGCGATTGCATCTTGAACACTTGCAACTTCATCAGATAAAAATTCTTCTGCTTTTGTCATAAGAATATTTTTTGTTACTTCTTGAGCAAGAATAATTTCTGCTAAAGGTTCAAGTCCTTTTGCTTTTGCTATGGTTGCTCTTGTTTTTCTTTTATCTTTATATGGACGATATAAATCTTCAACTTTTGCAAGAGTTTGAGCATTTAGAATTTTATTTTTTAGTTCATCTGTGAGTTTATCTTTTTCTGCAATAGAATTAATAACTTCTTCTTTACGCTTTTCGAGATTTCTAAGATAAGATAATCTTTCAGCTATTTCTCTTATTTTTTGATCGTCCATTGTTCCGTGTTGCTCTTTACGGTAGCGAGCGATAAAAGGAACTGTATTACCTTCGTCAAGTAAATTTATAATATTTTCAATATATTGTTCTTTTTCATTAAATTCTTTTGCTAGTATTGATTTCATAATTTTCCTCTCTATTTAGAGCATTTTCTATATCCTAACTATCAGTTCAAGTCAAATTTTTGTATGAAAAATCTATCAAAAAATAAAAGGAAACTTAATTCAAGATTTGAATAAGCTTCCCTTTAGAGTCTGTTATATATGATATTTTATGCAGGGTTTTCTATCGCAACTCTTTTGCGAATTGAAAGTAAGGCAAAAACAAGAGCAGAACACGCTGTACCAATAACAAATGGAGGAAATGCTTCTACTATTTGATGAACTTGAGCGAAAACATCAACAATTCTTGTTGATGGGCTAATTAGTAAGTAATAGCTTAGACAGCTCACAAAGCCTGTTATAGCCGAACAGATAGCCGCTTTTGCATTGGACTGTTTCCATAAAACTAAAGTTGCGTAAGGAACTAATGCAGTTGCGCCTATCACACTCCACGCCGTAGTATGAATAATTGCGATGATTTGCCCTTCAATTTGCGCTGTTATTCCGCTTACAACAATACAGAAAAGAATAGCTAGTAACCACATTTTCCTATTTGCTTTTTTGCCTGTCATATCTTCTGATAATGAAGAGCTTGCTATATGAAATAATGCTGTACAAGTTGATAGAGAAGCCGAAACAATTGCAAGTATGAAGAATTGTTTACCAATTGCAGGAAGATACATATCTACAAGTGTAGGAATTACATCATCAGGGTGTGCGATTTCTGGTAAAATTAATCGAGAAAGAGAAGATATAAAATACATTCCACCCACAAGTATCAATGAAGAAACGCTCGCAAGTATTAATGATTTTTTTAATTCTCTTTTATTTGAGATTGAAAAATGTCGTTGAATCATTTGAGGTTGTGCCCAGACAGCTATTGATGTAACTATCATTAATGACATCACAAAAAATCCCTGACCGCCAGATGAAAAACTTGTAAATCCATTATTTGCTTTAGCATTTGCCGGAAGTTGCGCAAGCTGCATAATCCCCTCAAGAGGACCTCCAACTTTAGAAAGTACAGTATAAGCTAAAAATCCAATACCTATAAGCATTACGCACCCTTGCATTGCTTCTGTAAGCAGAACACCTTTTAATCCACCAAATAGAACAACCATTCCCACAGTTGCAACAATAATCCAAATAAGAATTGGTAAGGAAAAGGGTAAAATACTTTGAAGCATAATCGCCGCACCTTTTACAACTGCTGCTGCGTATACTGATAAAAATATTGCAAAAATTAATCCTAAGAAGAATCTTAGAGCCGGAATTTTATGTCCTAAAGCAATAAGCTGTGCTGGAGTTCTAGCATCAAGTTCTGTTTGGATTTGTTTCGTTCTCCACGCAAAAAATAAGTAAACAAATAAAGTTCCTAGAAGTACATTTCCAAGCGCAACTATCATCATCTGTAAGCCGTACATGTAGGCGAGTCCACCAAAGCCTACCAATGCTACCGCCGAAAAGTAAGTAGCAACATATGCAAATGACTGAACAAAAAAACCTACACTTCCGCTCATAACAGAGTCATGCCCTGCTCCTTTTTTTGCAAGAAAAACAAAAAGTGCTATGTAAAAAATCCAAATACTTACTTCTACCATGACAAACTCCTTATTAAAATCCTTGATAAGTTTTGTTTCTAATTTTTCGTACTTAACAAAAAAAACCGCTATCCTCACGGACAGCGGTGTAATATACAAAAAAATACAATACTCTATACGCCTACCCGTGAAACTCACTTAGGTTATAATAATAAGCGTATGAATAAGTAAATTGAAACATATTTATTTCCTTTTCAAAAACTCTAGCTAAAATATAGTTATGTGTCAAGCAAAACTATTACATACAATAAACAATATTTGACGAAAATTCACTTCCGTGTTATCTAAAAAATCTTGATATATACAAATTAAATAATATTATCCTGTACTAAAAACTGTACAGTGAAAACTAGGATTAATCATGGATATTCGTTTTCAAACTGAAAATAGTTGGCAATGTGACGTAGCTCTTTTCTTCGCTTTTGAAGGAGAGAAAGTTGAAGAAATTGAAACTAAGCACTCCGAACTTTTCAAAACTGCTTCTTGGCTTTGTATTGCTCCGGCTTGGCGCGACTTCACTGGCAAAGCAAGTGAAACTTTCTTACTCTACGGACACAAAGATAACGACATTTCAAGAGCTTATGTTATAGGCCTTGGAAAAAAAGAAAAATGTAATCTTGAAATTATCAGAAATGCTGTTGCTTCTGCTGTAAAAGCTTGTAAAAGTTTAGAAGTTGAACATATTGGACTCGATATTACATCACTCAAAAATGTTCACGAAAACCTCACAAACAAAAATATTTCTTTAGACTATTTAGTTGAAGAATGTTGTACAGCAGCTCTTTCATCATTATATATTCACGATACTTATAAAACAGGCGAAAAAGCTAAATCAACTCTTAAAAGCCTTTCATTAATGCTGGATGCTCGTCATATTGATGATTCCATCCAAAAATCAGCACGTTTAGCTGAAGCAAATTACGCTGGTATGGCTTTATCACGCGATTTATCAAATGAACCACCAAACGTTCTTACACCTGTTGCTTTTGCTGAAAAGGCTGAAGCAGTTGCAAAAAAATACAATTTTAAATGCACTGTATTAGGTAAAGAACACCTTGAAGATTTAGGTATGAACGCATTTCTTGCTGTGGCAAAAGGTTCAGTAAATGATCCACGTTGTGTTATTCTAGAATATACACCAAAAGAATGTAAACATACAGAACCTTATGTTTTTGTTGGTAAAGGTCTTACATTTGATTCAGGCGGTATCAGCATTAAACCTTCTAGCGGTATGGCAGAAATGAAAACTGATATGTCCGGTGCTGCAAACGTACTTGGATTATTTGAGTCTTTAGGTCAAGCGCAGTTTATTGTTGAACCTGATAGACCAATTATCGGTCTTCTTGGTTGCGCTGAAAACATGCCTGATGGCAATGCTGTAAAACCTGGTGATGTTGTTTATACTTACAATGGTAAAACTGTTGAAATTACTAACACTGATGCTGAAGGCAGACTTGTCCTTATCGACGTTCTTGCTTATGCGCAAAAACTTTACAAACCTGCTGTTATTATTGATATTGCAACTTTAACAGGAGCTTGTGTTGTTGCCCTTGGTGATGATTCTGCCGGTCTTTTTGCTAATGACAGCGCACTTGCTCATGCTCTTTTAGATAGCTCTGAAAAAGTTGGTGAACGTATTTGGCGTCTTCCATTGTGGGAACATATGCTTAAGAAAATCGAAAGCCCTATTGCTGATTTAGATAATGCCGGACCTCGTTGGGGTGGAGCTATCACTGCGGCTGTATTCATTCAGCAATTTATCGAAGAAGGCCAAGCTTGGGCTCATCTTGATATTGCTGGCCCTAACTATAGTTCTGCTGCAACTCCACTTTGCACTAAAGGTGGTACAGGCTTTGGTACACGTATCTTAATCGACTATATCCGCAACAACTAACAAACATAATAAGAGTCTGTAATTGTTCATTTTTGAACACTACCGACTCTTTTTTATTTTAAATGTCTATGAAATATATTGAAAAAAAATGTATAAAAGTAGCCGGTAAAGCAATGCAGCAATCCGGTATGATTAAGGAAGGTTCACGCGTTGGAGTTGCTGTTTCCGGCGGTGTTGACTCTTTCTCACTCCTCAAAATTCTTAAAGAAAGACAAAGAATTGTTCCCTTTAAGTTTGATTTTATGGCGATTCACGTTAATGCAGGTTTCGATCCTACTAACCATCAACCTCTTGTTGAATGGCTTAAAAAAGAAGGTATTCCTGGACATTGTGAAGTCACCAATCATGGCTTAGTTGCACATTCAGAGGAAAATAGATCAAAATCGCCTTGCTTTTACTGCGCTATGCTTAGAAGAAAAAGACTTTTCCAAATCTGCAAAGAGTATAATCTTACTCACTTAGCTTTTGGGCATAATGCTGACGATCTTATCACAAACTTTATGATGAATATTTTCCAAAATGGTCGTGTTGATGGAATGAGCATGAACGAACCATTTTTTGGTGGTCTCCTCCATGTAATTCGCCCTCTTATTCTTCTCGATAAAAAAGATATTGTCAAAGCTGCGAAAATTTGGGAGTTACCAATCTGGAAAAATCCATGCCCTTCTTCAGGTTCAACAAAAAGAACTAAAAGTATGGAACAGTTTGAGTATCTATGCGAAAATAATCCAACTAAAAGAAGAACTGCCTATAACGCTCTTACTCGCTGGCAACTAGAAAAAAACATGTCACCTGACTATGTCGGCAGAAAATAGATAAAGTTTAATTTATGTACAAAAGGGGAACATCGTTTATGATGCTCCCCTTATATTTTTCATGAAATTTTATACTAGGACTATATCTGATCATTATAGTTTTTTGAGATAGCAGCAAACTTTTGAAATTCTCTATTCTTTATTCTATCTTCTCGTTTTTTCTGGTAGTTGCGTAATATTCTTACAGATGCAAAATATGTAATTATCGTTGCCGGAACTGCAATAACAAATGCGCCAACAAAAAGAACTAAAAAGAGCTTCGGGCTGCTAAAAATTATTTGAGAAAAATCCATTTCGTGCATATGAGTTTTAAAGTATCTTCCACCAAACTCAAATCCTATAAGATGTTTTCCAATATAAAAGTAAGCAATATATAAAGGCACCCAATTCAAGGGGTTAGAAATCCAAGTTCCCGCCGCAGCTGCAATTTTACTACCACGAACTACAAAGGCAAGAACAATAGCACAAATAGTCTGAATAGGCAACAAAGGCAGCAATCCTACAAAAACGCCAGAAGCTAAACCTCGAGCAATAGCTTCCGGAGTAGCTTGTATACGTACAAGCTTATAATATAAGAATTTTACAAGTCTTATAAGTTTTTCCCAGAAAGAATAAAGCTTTTTGTTTTTTTTCAGATTTACTGTCATGGAGCTTATCTTTTTCAGTTGAGGTTTAGTATTTTCCTATTTACCAAAAATAAGAGAATCTGGTTTAATTTCAAGAAGTCCGGCAAGTTGTGCTATTGCATCGCTTGCTTTTTGAAGAGCCTCGAGTGTTTGTGCTAATTCTAACATTGTAGCTGAATCTTCTTGAAGTAGCAAGTTTAAATCTTTAATTAATTGATTTACTTGTTTTGAGGTTGAAGTAAATGATTTTATCATGTCAGTGACCGGTTTTTCATTTTTTACTACAAGAGAATTTACAGAATTAATTGTTTGATCAAGCGTTTTTATCGTTGTACTTAGTTCCTCTCGTAAAGATCCAAGCCCTGTTACTTGTGTGTTTAAATTTTCAGCTAAGTTACTATAAGCTGCTGTCAACTTAGGGATATTACTTTCTTCTATTGTTTTAGTAAGTTGTGTAATCAATCCATCAACCTTTACAACTACGTCATCAAGAGGAAGTTCCGCTATAGTATTCCAAATTGCTTCAATTTTACTTTCAACTGTTGGAATTTGCATAAGCCCATCAATTTCTAGATGTTTTTCAGGCACTACGTGCATTCTAGGTTTAGCCCCAATAAACATAAGTTCAATACCAAGCTGACCAGTTAAAAGAGAAACCGTAGCTAATTGAGCACGCAAACCTTTTTCAACATATTTTTCCATTATTTCATTAGCATCTTCTTGATTAAAAAAAGTAATCTTTTCAGTTGCAAAAAGTGATTCTCTATCAATTTCAATAATTACAGGAGTTGAATATTTTAGCGTGCTTGGATCACTCACAATTGAAACAGACTCAACACGACCTATAGACACACCATCTAGTTTTACAGGCGAACCTACCGATAAACCACTGAGTGAAGAAGTAAAGTAGCAGACAAATCTAAAGGAGTTACCATACAAATTCCCCCCGCCAAACATCAAGATAGTCCCTATTAAAATCGCTACAGACATAAGTACAAATGCGCCAACTAATGATTTTTTTCCTCTATCTGTCATTTTTATTTTACCTCATTCCCTTCCCCACGCATGAGGAAATTTCTTACAACGTCAGGGCCGTGTTTCAAAAGTTCTTTCGGATTGCCCGTGGCTAATTGTGTTTTTGTTTGCGCGTCTAAAAATACTGAATCTGTCCCGATGGCAAATATACTTGCTAATTCGTGAGTAACTATCGCAATTGTCATGCCCAAGCTATCACGTAATTGGATTATTAAATCATCAAGAAGTTTTGCTGAAATAGGGTCAAGACCGGCTGATGGTTCATCAAAAAATACCATTTCAGGGTCAAGCGCAAGAGCTCTTGCAAGACCTGCTCTTTTTCTCATACCGCCACTTATTTCTGAAGGATAATAGTCCTCAAAGCCTGCTAAACCGACAAATGCAAGTTTTAATGAGGCTATTTCTTTCATATCTTTTTCAGAATAAATATCTTTTTTATAAATCGACAGTGGCATTATTATATTTTCTGCGAGCGTTCGAGATGTCCAAAGTGCACCTTGTTGAAAAAGCACACCAATTCTATTCAACAAAGTATTTCTTTTTTCAAGCGACATAGCCCAAAAATCACTATTATTATAAAAAACATTACCGTCTATAGGAGGTGCAAGCCCTACAAGCGTTCTTAATAATGTACTTTTTCCGCAGCCTGAACCACCCATAATGATAAATACTGACTCACGCTTTATAGAAAAATTTAATTTAGATTGAATAATCTTTTTTCCGTATCCAATCGTAAGATTTTTTCCTTCTAGAATAGCTGGTTGATTTATTGTCATCATTTTATATCCCCAAAACACTTAAAGCTATTGTAATCATTGAGGTCGATATAATAATTCCAACTATAGAAGTTACCACTGAAGATGTAGTTGCCTGCCCAACTGCTTCGGCGCTTCTACCACAACGTATACCGTAGTAACAGCCTGATAAAGATATAACTATCCCAAATACAAAGGCATGCAATAAACCGATCCATAAGTATTTAATTTTCATATATTGCAATGTGTTTTCAATATACATGGCAGGGGAAATATCAAGCATAAAAATACCCACAAGAAAGCCGCCAAACATACCCATTAAGTTCGCACATACTGTAAGTAAAGGAATCATGAGAGTAAGCGCAAGTACCCTTGGAAGCACAAGAAAATCATAAGGTGAAATTCCGAAAGTTTGAAGAGCATCAATCTCTTCATTTACCTGCATTGTTCCTAAAATAGCTGCAAAGCTTGCGCCCGTTCTGCCAGAAATTACAATACCCGTAAGTAAAGCTCCCATAATACGAACCATACTAAGACCAACAAATGATGCAACATATACTTCTGCTCCAAAGAGAGCAAGCTGAATTGCACCGACAAATGCCAGAATCAACCCAAGAAGTAAACTTGTTAATACAATAATACCCAATGAATTTGCACCGCATTCATAAAGAGCATCCCAAAAATCTTTGCCGTACATCTTGCTTTTAGCGGAAAATAAACGTGTAAAAGCAATAATAGTTTCCTCTAAAAAAGAAAATACATGCTCAAATTTGGATGGAAATGATAGAACAGCATCACCGATTCTTTCTAAAATTCCATTCCCATCTTCATGATTTTGAGTGTCTTTTCTTATAGGAACTGTAAGAGCTAAATCTAGTAATTTTTCTAATTTTTCGGGAAGATTACTATAGGTAAAATCTATAGATTGTAACTGTGCTATATGTCCGATTGATACTAAAAAAGCAAGAAAATACGTATCCCACCCCCTCAACTCTGCGCAGTCGAGATGAATAGATTGTATTTTCTTGCCTTCTTTTATTTTCTTACTAATATTTTGCTTGATATTACTTAATTCTTTACTTTGTTCGCCAATCCAAGAGTTCTTGAAAAAAAGCGAAAACTTACTTCCGTCTTCATGAAGTGATAAAAAATCAAGACTACTATCTGTCATACTTAGCCTAATTCGATGAACTTATTTTAGCAATTGTGTTCGTAGTCGAGTAACCAACAATTAATGGGAGTGAATACACTTCACCATCATTTTTTTGCAAAATATCATGTCCTACAATATTTTCAATTGACCAATCGCCACCTTTTACAAGTACATTTGGAAGAATTTCTGAGATTAAGCTGTAGGGTGTATCTTCATCAAAAGGAACTACATAGTCAATTGATTCAAGGTGAGAGAGAACAAAAGCTCTGGAATCATAATGATTTACAGGTCTATTATCTCCCTTACCTTGACGTTTTACTGAGGCGTCTGTATTCAATGCAAGAATAAGCACATCACCAAGATTTTTAGCTCTTGCAAGCAAATCTACATGACCTGGGTGAATGATATCAAAGCAACCATTTGTGAAGACAATCTTTTTTCCTGCACTCTTAAGTTTTTCAACTTCTTCAAGCAGTTGTGGCAATTCTAGCATTTTTTTGTGTTTCAACATGAATACACCTATTTTTATACTTTGTTTTAATCCAAAGAAAATTATATTTTCATTGCATCACGAACAATTTGCATTGTTTCTTCTGCTTTTATACGTGCTTTTTCTCCACCGGCTTGAAGGATCTCTTCAATGAAGTTCTTTTTCATAAGAATTTCAGCACGTTTTTCATGGATAGGAGCAAGGAATGTAGCAATACTTTCCATGAAGATTTTTTTACAATCAACACAACCTAGAGTTGCACTTGTACAGCCTTCACGAATTTCAGCACATTTTTCAGGCGATGTCATAAGATGATGATAAGGATATAGGTTACATACATCCGGATTACCTTTATCAGTTTTACGTACTCTATTAGTATCTGTAAGCATTCCACGTACTTTAGGTGAAATTTCTTCTAGTGTATCTTTGAGGTAAATCCCATTATTGTAAGATTTTGACATCTTTCTTCCATCAAGCCCAGGGCATTTCGCTGTAGGAGTAAGCCTTGCTTGTGGTTCTGGGAATACTTCTTGATTATAAATATGATTGAAACGACGTGCAATTTCACGAGTCAATTCTAAGTGCGGAGCTTGATCTTGTCCTACAGGAACAAAGCTTGCTCTATAAAGAAGAATATCTGCTGACATAAGAACTGGATAGCCTAAAAAGCCGTAGTTTCCTAAATCTTTATTTGTGATTTGTTCTTGCTGTTCTTTATAAGTTGGGCAACGTTCTAACCAGCCAAGAGGAGTAATCATTGAAAAAAGAAGATGTAATTCAGCAGTTTGTTTCACATCAGATTGTAAGAAAATCCCGCAAGCTTCCGGATCTAGTCCAGCTGAAAGCCAATCTAAAACTAATTCTTTACTTGAAGATTTAATATTTTCAGTTCTATCATAATCGCTTGTAAGTGCGTGCCAATCTGCAACAAAGAAAAGAGATGGATGTTCGTATTGCATTGGCACCCAGTTTTTCAAAGCGCCGAAATAATGTCCTAAGTGAAGTGACCCAGTAGGGCGCATACCGGAAACGGTAGATTCAAGCATTCTATATACTCCTAATATCTATCTAACCCAAAAATCGTACGATAATTGGAACTACTACATTTAAAAATGATTTAATTATAAATCCAATAACATCGGTCACAAGAAGCAACATCAAAATCATCATACCGTATTTTGCAATACTCATATAACGATAGTCGTATGGATATGGAAGAAAATTTGCTACAACATGGCTACCATCAAGCGGCGGAATAGGTAGGAGATTAATAATCATTAATATAAGATTAATTCCCACACCATTAAAAAGCATTTCTTGAAGAAAAACACCGGCAGAACTTAGTAAAAACTCAGAACTAAGTATACTGATAGAAATTTTCAGCAATAATAAAAAAACAATTGCAAGCACAAAGTTCGTCATTGGCCCTGCCAAAGAGACAAGCATCATACCTTTCTTTGCATTTTTTATATTAGTGAAGTTTCTTGCATTTACAGGTACTGGTTTTGCCCAGCCAAAAACAAAAGGGCTTGCTATAGCAGTAAGCACAAAAAACGCAGTTCCCACAGGGTCAATATGCGGAACTGGATTTAGCGTGAGTCTGCCAAGTTGTTTTGCCGTGTTGTCACCACAAAGATAAGCCGCATAGCCATGAGCCACTTCATGTAGGATAATCCCTAGCATGAGCGGTATAAACGAAACTGCAACATTATATAAAGCTTGGGAAATGTCCATTAAAACCTCTATGATTAATCAACAACTCTGCCTTGCATCCAGAACATTAAGTCTATATCCATTCCTTCTTCAAGTACAGTTCCTTTTGCAAGTATACTTTCAGAGGCGTAAAGCATTACAGTCATTGGCTGCTCTACTGTTCCAAGATTGATAGTAAAAGTATAGATTTTTTTCACTGCGCCTTCAGGTCCAAAATCGAAAGAATCCAACTTACTTACTACGGCTCTTGCATGGTATTCACACGCTTTTTCACCAAGTGACATAATTTGCTGACCGGTTAAATCTATTTTCAAAGGTGGAACATCTAAGCGAGATTTATCAGGATTTTCAGCAAGGTATTGAAGAGCATGTTTTTCGTAAGCTTCACCTTTTGTGAATGTCATTTCATCAAGAAGAGCCTTACGCGCACCAAGAACCAAGCCGGATAAAATCATTGATTGTGGTTGTTCAGGAAGTAAATCTTTTTTATCACGGAAGTAAAGAGGGTTATGCACCCAAAAGCCTTTTTCTATTGTAGGGTTATAGATAAGCACATCTGCATTTGTTTGATTTTTCCAAACGTGTGAATCTATAACTAATATTTTATTAGCATAACCTTCCATAAGTGGCACTACGCTTATAGCTTGGAGTTTTCCTTCCGCTTCGCCTTGTAAAGTAACAGAGGCACGAAGTAAACTTTCAGCAGGATATGCCATAAGAAGAGTTTCTTTATTATCTTCAATATGTTTCCAAGCAGGACGTGTTCCACCCTCTTTTACAACAGTTGCCACAACTGATGGCAATTCTTTGTCAGCTTGAGAAAGAAGTGGAATCCATTTATCTATAACAATTTCAGAATGAGCTAAATTTTGCATGTGTAACCTTTTAAATTTTGCGTTTTTCTTTCTCTCAAAACACAATGAGAGACAGACAAGATACTCTTTTTTTCACATAATTGCAAGTTATAATGATACTGTGAAAATAATTTTTCATGTATCTTTAGAGGGTGTCGTTAAAATATGATTTTCGTTTCTATCGAAGATAGATAAAAATGCTTTAGAAGATGCTACAATTTTCTTGTAACAAAAAATGACTCTTCAAATATATTATTTAATCATCATAAGTCTAAAGATTTTTTAACTTTTGACGATAGCTTTTATATGTAAAGGTTAAAGGATTAATTATGCAAAAGTCTAAGAATCAAAATATTATATATTCTCAAGAGTACATAAAACATACTCCTAACTCTTTTGCATTTAAAAAATCAAAAAACTCAATACATGAAAATATTAATAATTTGGAATTGTTACAGCAATCTGTTGCAAAAGCAAAAGAACATGCTTTAGAAAGAAAAAACTCTGATACTACCAATCTCAAGCAAAAACTTTTACTAGATAAAATTTCAAAAGAAGTTTATAGTAACCTTCTCTTCACAAAGACTACCAACTCTATTATAGCTGAAATTAAGTCTGAGATTGAGAAAAAGTTGAACATAACTCTTCAACTTCAATATAATTTTCTCTCGCAATCTGTTCGGATTCTACAAAAAAAAGAACATGAAACAGTCGAGATTATCGGAAAACAAAAAGATGAAATTCTAAATCTATTTTGGAATATCACTTCTGAAAAAATAAGCGAAATAACTAAAAATATTCCGCCTCACAGCTTCGGAGAACATTATGAATATAAAACGAACCTCTAACAGTAGCTCTTATCAAAAAGTATCAAGCTCTGCACCTTCGCGCACTTATGCAACCTCACAAGTTAGTTCTGTAAGTGAAGCTTCAAGCACACAAGCAAGTTCGTCCGTGACTGGTGATATTGTAAATGTTTCAACTGAAGGTTTACTTCGTACTGAAGCTTATAAAGTTGCTATGTCTACTGCTGATATCAGACAGCAAAAAATTAATGAAATAAAAAATAAAATAGCTAACGGAACTTATGTTATTGACACAAAAAAACTCGCCTTTAATCTATTACAAGACGAAACCGTTTTACTATAAGATAGTTCTCTTTTTGAGGGAAAATAAGTTCTCTCTGCTCTTCTTTCAAGAAATTTTTATCATCAACTCATGAAATTCTATGATTAGATTTTAGCTTCGAGTGATAGTAAGAAATATTATCTCTATAAAACAAGCATATTAAAAAAAATGTTCCTTTAACTCATATTTTGAGAGTAAAGGAACATTTTTTATATTTATTTAAATTAGTTAACCTAAAAAACAATCACAAACTATTTTGTTCTTTCGCTGATTTTTGATGCAGCAACAGAAGTAATTTCACTCAATGTATTACTCAATAACTTTTGAACAGTTGCTGAAGTTGGTACAGTTTGTGTTTCTTGCATAGCAGTGAGAGTTTCAGAGTAAAGAACATTATAACCTTGTAACAATTCAAATGTTACTTTAATACTTGATGAATAAGTTGCTAAATTTGTTTCCTTAACCCAAACATCTGTAACCTTACCTGTAACGATATAATCAGGACCTGCAAGTTCAGCTTCTGAAAGAGTTTGAGCAAATGAAACTTGTGGTCCCATAATTGAAAGTTCATCAGCTAATGCACGAGAAACCCACTGAGCAACTGATGACGTAGCAGTATAATAAGTTCCATCACTCTTCATTCCGATATTTAAATCGGTACGCACATCATCAAAAAGAACTACGCTAAGCTTTGGAGCACTAGGGGCTGGAAAAGACGATGAATGCGGGGCAGGATATTGTAATTCAACCATTGATGCAGGCAAACAGCCTTGTAATGTAATCATAACAAAAAATAATACAGCAAGTAAACGTATGCTTTTTATCATATTCAACTCCAGTTTTAAGATATATGAAAAATACTCTATTGCAAAATAAATCTCAAGTAATATTTTTTATTTTCTTTTTAATATAATTAATTCAGCATATT
Source organism: uncultured Desulfovibrionaceae bacterium (assembly GCA_964371865.1). Classification (GTDB taxonomy): domain Bacteria; phylum Desulfobacterota; class Desulfovibrionia; order Desulfovibrionales; family Desulfovibrionaceae; genus CAYJAZ01. The sequence continues at coordinate 21,876 of CAYJOR010000035.1, forward strand.
AGAATTATAAAATTTTATAGAATTATCTAATTTTTTATGTTAATGTCGTTGTTCTAAACAAGGGGATTGTATGTATTTTCCAATAGCAGAACTAGAAATTGCGTGGTATATTCCACCTTTAGCGGCAGCTTTACTCTCATTTTTTACAAGTATGAGTGGTTTGTCTGGTGCGTTTTTGATTCTTCCTTTTCAAGTGGAATTCCTCAACTATACTGCACCTTCTGTAAGCGCAACGAATCAGTTTTATAATTTAATTGCGATACCGGCTGGAGTATACAGATTTTATAAAGAAAAACGTTTTCTTACTCCTCTTGCAAAGGCACTTACTTTTGGTGCTTTTCCCGGAGTTGTTCTTGGCGTATTAACTCGTTGTTATATCGTTACCGATTCAGAATTATTCAAAAAATATGCAGCCTGTATTATTATTTATTTAATTTGGCGAATGGGTAAAGATTTATTTAGAAAAGATTTAGCTCGTAAAAAACCAACTAATCCTGATTCTCTTGTAATAATTGAAGATAGTCCAGAAAAGTGCGTATTTTCTTTTGATGGAAAAGAGTATTCTTATTCTACGAAATCAATTTTCTTTTTATCTGGAATAATCGCGTTTTTTGGTGGAATTTACGGCATTGGTGGTGGTGCTATTGTTGCACCTTTCTTGCTTTCTTATTATAAACTTCCAGTTTATGTAACTTCCGGCGCAACTTTATTCTGCACTTATATAAGCTCTGTTTTAGGTGTAATCATTTATTATATTTTAGCTTTTATACACCCAGAACGCGCGTTTATGCCTGATTTTATGCTTGGCACTCTTTTTGGAATAGGTGGACTTATCGGAATGAGTTTAGGAGCACGCGCACAAAAATATTTATCAAGCAGGTTCATTACTTTACTCATAATAGCAGTGCTTTCACTTACTGTTATTATTTGGTTACAGCCATTATTTTCATAAAAAGGATTTAAAAAATTATTATGAATTTTCATATTCCAAAACGCCTTATGGCAATTCACGATATTTCTGGTTTCGGTCGTACATCTTTAACTATTGTTATTCCGCTTTTATCTGCAATGGGAATACAAGTTTGTCCGCTTCCGACTGCGGTATTATCAACTCACACTACTGAGTTTACAGATTTTACTTTCTGTGATTTAACGCCTGAGCTCCCTAAAATTCTAGATCATTGGCAAGCGTTAAATCTAAAATTTGACGGTATCTACTCCGGATTTTTAGCAAACCATACTCAAGTTGAAATTGTAGAGCGAGCAATTAAAGATTATCTTATTGATGGCGGAGTTTCAGTTATCGACCCTGTAATGGGTGATAATGGAGTTCTAGACCCTACCATAACTCCTGATATCGTTATAGCGATGAGAAATTTAATCACAAAAGCAGATTTTATTACTCCAAATTACTCAGAAGTTTGCTTTCTTCTCGATGAAGAACCTGTAAAGCGTAGTCTTGACGATGTAAAGAAATTCGCTAAAGCTCTTACTGAAAAAGGTCCAAAAGTAAGTGTAATAACATCGATTCCAACTGATGATAACTCTAAAATTTCTGTTCTTGCCTATGAAAAAGCAAAAGATAAGTTTCATCTACTTGATAGACCTTATATTCCGGCATTTTATCCTGGTACTGGTGATACTTTCGCCTCAGCTTTCACCGGTGCAATAATTCAAAAGCTATCACTTGAAAAAGCACTTGAACATGCTGTAAGCTTTGTAACAAAAGCGATTGAAACTACATATCAAGCAAAAACAATCTCAAGAGAAGGTATTCTGTTTGAAAATTTACTCGATATTAAAAAGATTTAGAAGAGTTAACTTTCTAATAGTTTAGCTATTCCAAGCTTCAATAATCATAGAATTATCTTGGATATAATGACGTACACTTTCAGGCAACAGCCCTGAAACATTTCTTTTTTCTTTCATTATATTTCGTATTTGTGTGGACGAAACATCAATACGAGATGTTTCAAGATATTCTATGGTTGAACCTAATAATGAATATTTATTATCTGCAACTTTTTCAAAAGATTTTCCCCAGAAAGAATTCATAACAGTGTGGAAATCATCTATAATATAAGCCGCACGTTTTACTACTATAAAATTTGTATGTAGTGGAAGCTCTAAGCCTTTTTTCCATGTATGAAGTTGGATAAAATCTTCAAGTCCTACTATAAAATATGGTTTTGCACTATAAAGTTTAGTCCAGAGTTGCACACTATCAAAAGTGTATGATGGGCCATTCATTGTATTTTCATGGTCACTTATAGAAAAAATATCGTTCAGATTATATTCATCAAAAGCAAGTTTAATCAAGTTTGACCTAAGAGAAAAATCTAAAAGTCCAAGTTTTTTTTTATGAGGAGGAATTGGAGCTGGAACAAAATGCAATTTATCCAGCTTAAAGCTTTCAAAAACCTCTAAAGCCATACGAATATGCGCAATATGTATAGGGTTAAAAGTTCCCCCAAAAAATCCTATCTTCTTCATATATTTTTCCTTTCGGCGATTATATCAAATAATAAAATTCTGTCAAAATCTATTTCAGTATATGTTTACCATATTTATCTTTGATAAGGTCAAGAGTTTTTTCAATTTTTTCTCTTTGCTGCTCTTCTTCATGACTGACACTAAAACTAGAATTCTTTCCAAATAAATCATCACAAAGTGTTGCTTGCTCGATTTTTTTCTTCACATCGAATTGAGAAGCTCCAAGCCCTATGAGTCTAACAGCTTGACTAAGTTCTTCTTTTTCAAACAAGAAAACTCCTGCCTCATAAAGAGTTTTTGCAGAGCAAGTTGGAGATGGTATCGACATCTGACGAGTAATTTGTTTAAAATCAGAATATTTAATTTTCAGAGTCACAACACTTGCTTTTTTATCAATTTTTCTTAATCCACTTGCAATTCTTTCAGCATGAATTTTGAGATAAGATTTCAATTCTTCTTTATCTTTAGTATCAACATCTAATGTATTTTCAGCACTTTCCGATTTTGGTTCGTGGTAAGGAACAATTGGTGTATTATCAATTCCATGCACTCTTTCAAAGAGCATTATTCCTTGCTTTCCGAATTTTCTTTCAAAAAAATCTTTGCTATAATTTTGCGCATCTCCAGCAGTACGAATCCCTAGTGCATGAAGCGACTCTAGAAATTTTTTACCGACAAGAGGAATTTTATACAAATCTAAATATCTAAGAAAATCTTGAATTTCATTTTCTTTAATTTCTGCAATTCCATGAGGTTTATTCAAATCAGACGCAATTTTTGCTAAAAATCTCACAGGAGCAATACCAATTGAACAAGTAAGACCTTGTGTAACATCATAAACTTGTTGTTGAATTTTTTCTGCCATTGCATAAGGACTTTCGTAAAATCGGTGCATTCCAGTTGCATCAATATAAGCTTCATCTAAGCCCATTACTTCTACTAAAGGAGCAAAAGAACGCAAACAAGCCATAACCTTTTGAGATATTTCAGAATAGTATTGTCTTCCAGAGTATACAAATATCAAATGAGGACAAAGCTGTTTAGCTTTTACACAACTCATTGCTGAAAAAACTCCAAACTTTCTAGCTTCATACGATGCCGCAGCTACAACACCCCTCGGGCTATCGCTCCCAACTACAACTGCCTTGCCTTTAAGGCTTGGATTTAATAAGGTTTCAACGCTCACAAAAAAGGCATCCATGTCTACGTGAAAAATAATTTGTGAACTTTTAACTTCACCCATACCACTCTCTTTCTAACCTACTAATAAATTTAGATAAATTTTTCTCATTTCTTCTCTTTATTTTTTATCATTTTTATGTTAAATCTGCAATAGATTTCATAAGGGGGAATGCACTTTGACAAAAAAGCATCCGTTACAACAGTGGAGTATTGAAGATTCAGCCGAGCTTTACGGAATTCGTAACTGGGGAGCAGGTTTTTTCGATATTTCAAAAGATGGTCATGTTGCTATACGACCTTTTGGCCGCGCAGGTGGACCGGAAGTTAGTGTGCATGAAATAATCGAAGGAATTAAAGACCGAGGCTATGATATGCCTGTTCTTCTTCGTATTGAAAACATTCTTGACTCACAAATTTCTTTTTTACATCAATCATTTCGTAATGCTATAACAAAATTAGGCTATAAAGGCGAATATAGAGGTGTATTCCCAATCAAAGTAAACCAACAACAGCAAGTTGTTGAAAAAATTACTCAATATGGTGCAGCTTACCACCACGGACTGGAAGTTGGCTCAAAAGCTGAACTTATTGCTGCTGTTGCGCAATTACGTAGCCGTGAAGCTTGCCTTATCTGTAATGGATA
>CAYJOR010000036.1:0-26122 GCA_964371865.1 uncultured Desulfovibrionaceae bacterium
GGAGAGCTCGAGAGGGGGAAAACTCAACTTTTTCAAAAGTTGTGGTTTCCCCCTCTCGAAAATCCCTTAAAAAAACCTTAAAAATTCTTTGTTGACTAAATTTGAGAATAGTTCTATTTAACTTGTTTACAGATTAAAAAACCTTTTAGGTACGGAGACGTTTTGTGAGTGAAAAAGAAGTAAAACTCCAAAAGCCGATTAAATTGGCATCAAAATCAAAGCATGTAGAGTATTTTCAACCTTTGTTGCAAAGTTTATCAAAGAACAATGAACTTAATGAGGTTATCAAGAACTGCGTAAGTAAGTCTTGCGATTTACTTGATTTAGACGTGCCACTTTTTCCTAACGACTTTAAAAAGAAAGACGATACTGCTCAAGTTCGTGCTGAGTTTGAAGCCTTTAGTGCAGAAGAGCTTATGGAAGTTGAAGAACGTTTTACACTTGCCGGTAGAATGGTTAGTTCACGTTCATTCGGTAAGGTAATCTTTTTCCACGTTCAAGATAAAACAGGAAAATTGCAGTGCTACGCAGAAAAAGAGAAAATGGGTGCTGAAAACTTTTCTGTATTTAAAAAGTTGGACGTTGGTGACATCGTTGGTGTTGAGGGTAAACTATTCCGCACAAAAACCGGCGAGCTCACTCTTTCTTGCGATTCAGTAAAGCTGCTTACAAAGTCATTCCGCCCTCTACCTGAAAAGCACTCAGGACTTACAGATACTGAAACTCGTTACCGTCAACGTTATGTTGATTTGATTGTGAACTCTAAAACTCGCGATATCTTCCGTAAACGTTCTAAAATCGTTCGTGAATTCCGTAGATTTATGGAGAATAGAGGCTTTATTGAAGTTGAAACTCCAATGCTGCAATCAATAGCGGGTGGCGCAACTGCAAGACCATTTGAAACTCATCACAACGCATTTGATATTCCCTTATTTATGCGTATTGCGCCTGAGTTATATCTCAAACGTATGCTTGTTGGTGGTTTTGAAAAAGTATTTGAAATTAATAGAAACTTCAGAAATGAAGGTGTTTCTACTCGCCATAACCCTGAATTTACCATGTGTGAATTTTACTGGGCTTACGCAACCTATGAAGATTTAATGGATATTGTTGAAGAACTTTACGCATATCTTGCAATGGAAGTTTGTAATTCAACACTTGTAGAGTATCAAGGTCAAGAAATTGATTTATCAGTTGGTACTTGGAGACGCATAACTTTCTATGACTCACTTAAAGAATTTGGTGGACATAGTGACGAGTTCTTGCAAAATAAAGAAGCTGTTAGAAAATATGTTCGTGATCGTGGTGAAAAAGCTACTGATTCCGAAGTATTAGGAAAGCTTCATGCAAAAGTTTTTGACTTAGATGTTGAACATAAACTTATCCAACCAACATTTATTTATGAATATCCTATTGCAATTTCTCCGCTTTCACGTCGTAACAACGATAATCCTGATATTGCAGATAGATTTGAACTCTTTATTACCGGTAGAGAAATGGGTAATGCGTTCTCAGAATTGAACGACCCTGTTGATCAACGTCTACGCTTTGAAGAGCAAATGCAACAAAAGCATGAGGGTGATGTTGAAGCGCATCCACTTGATGAAGATTATTTGCGTGCTCTTGAATACGGTATGCCTCCTGCGGCAGGTTGTGGACTTGGAATTGACCGTTTAGTTATGTTACTTACGGATTCCCCAAACATTAGAGAAGTAATTCTCTTCCCACTTCTAAAACCAGAAGCTTAGCAGAAACTATGAATTTTGCACTAAGAATAGCCACACGTTATCTCTTCGCTAGAGCAAGTCAGGCATTTATATCGCTTATCTCGATAATGTCTATTCTCAGCGTTGCGATAGGTGTGGCTGCTTTGATTGTGGCAATGAGCGTTTATGCAGGATTTTCTAACGATATTCGTGAAAAAGTCCTCGGATCAAATGCGCATGTAATGTTGCTATCAAACAATATAACATTATTTGACAATATCGACCCCATCATTGAAAGAGTAGAAGAGGTTGATGAAGTTGTTGCCGCACATCCATTTTTATATTCTGAAGTTATGCTTTCATCCTCTCGCGGGGTGAAAGGTTTGGTACTGCGCGGAATTGACCCTGATCAAGGTGAAAATCCAATTGCTTTATTAAATGATTTACAACTTGGAAGTTATGAATCTTTAGTGCAAGAAGAGGGCAGGCCTCAAGGAATTATTGTAGGGCAAGAACTGGCGGATATGCTATTTCTTACAGTTGGTTCACGTGTAAATTTACTTTCTCCTTCAGGGCAAAGCACAGCAGCTGGCTTTACACCAAAGCTTACTCCTTTTAAAGTTGTAGGTATTTTCAAAACAGGAATGTATGAGTATGATGCCTCACTTGCTTTCATTAGTTTGAATGCCGCACAAGATTTACTTGGAGTTCCTAGAGGTAGAATTTCCGGTGTTGAAATTTTAGTTGAAGATGCTTATGAAGCTCCTGCAATAGCGAAAAAAGTTGATGAAAAGTTTGGTTCGGAATTTTATCTTCGTGACTGGACAACAATGAATGCAAACCTTTTTGCTGCATTAGAGCTTGAAAAAATTGGTATGTATTTAGTTTTAATTATGATTGTGCTTGTTGGTTCTTTTTCTATTGTAACATCACTTGTTATGCTTGTTATGGAAAAAACAAAAGATATTGCCATACTTATGAGTATGGGGGCAACCTCTCAAACAATTAAGAAAATATTTATTTATCAAGGAAGTCTTATAGGATTTATAGGTGTTTCACTTGGAACGATACTTGGTCTAACAATTACTTATGTATTAAAAACATATGAATTAATTGAACTTCCAAAAGGCGTTTATCCTAGTGATACTTTACCTGTGCTTGTACTTCCTTTTGATGTAGTAACCATTACTTGCTCAGCTCTTTTACTCTGCTTTTTAGCGACAATTTATCCTGCAAACAAAGCGGCAAAACTTGAACCTACAAAAGCCTTGAGATATGAATAAGGGGTATGAGTAATATGGCGGACATCTTATATAATATCGAAAATTTACAAAAAACAGTCAAGACTGAGAGCGAAGATTTAGAAATTCTAAAGAACGTTTCTTTGAAAGTCTATGAGGGTGAAAGTGTTGCTTTACTAGGTTCATCAGGGTCCGGTAAGTCAACTCTTTTGCATATTATGGGAACTCTTGACAGTGCAACAAGTGGTCTGCTTGAATTTAGAGGAAAGAATCTAACATCTTTAGATAATAAAGGAAAAGCAGCTTTTCGTAATAAAGAACTTGGTATTATTTTCCAATTTCACCACTTATTACCGGAATTTTCAACGCTTGAAAATGTTGCAATGCAGGCTTTAATTTCAGAAATGCCACAAAAACAAGCCTTTGAACTTGCAAAAGATATGCTGGTTCAAGTGGGGCTTGAACATAGATTTAATCATAAAGCAACTACTCTTTCAGGTGGTGAAAGACAAAGAGCAGGTATAGCGCGTGCGCTTTTGTTAAATCCTAAGGTGCTGCTTGCTGATGAGCCTACCGGAAACTTAGATGAAAATACCGGAACTAAAATAGTTGATTTGCTTTTAAAACTAAACCATGATAAAAAAATCTGTCTTATTATGGTTACGCATAATATTTCCCTTGCTTCATGTATGGAGCAAAGATACGAACTAAAGTCAGGAGAACTTTATGAACTTTAAGTCTCAGAAAAAGCAGCTTTTTGCCTTCTTTTTTTTCGCGCTCATGCTTGCCTCAGTAGGAATTTCTAAAATCTCCTATGCAGCTGACGGCTCTATTTTGCTTGCACCTTTTACTTACAATGTAAGTAGCGAGTACAGACAAATGATCAGTGATTTTACACAAGAATTAACTGATAGTCTCAAAGATAAGGGTTTTGAAGTTGCAAAAACTTCAACAAAACCACAATCTATTGAAAGTGCTCAAGCTTTGGCGTTTACAAATAAAACGAACGCTGTTCTTTACGGAACTTTCTCACAAATTGGTGACACAGTTGCAGTTAATGCAACTTATGTAAACTCAATAGGGAAAAGTAAACAGATAAATTTTGAAGTAAAAACAAACGCTTCAGTAGTTGGCATAGCTGATGAAGTTGCTTTACATGCCAGTGAAACAGGTGATATTGACCCTATTTCTTTCGGTAGTATCAGTGACGTACAAATTATAGGCGTAAAAGTTCTCGACCCTGAACTTATCCTTTCACGTATGACTCTAAGACGTGGTGATATCCCTACAACAGAAGGAATTGATGCCGACGTTCGTAAAATTTGGGATACAGGTTTCTTCAACGATGTTGCTATGGAAGTTGTAGAACAAAGTGGTGAACAAATTCTTATAGTTAAAGTTGAAGAACGTCCACGTATTGAGGAAGTTGTAATAAATGGTTCAAGTGCAGTTTCCCTTTCAGATGTTTTAGAAACTATGACTTCACGTACAGGCGACGTTCTAAACTATAGTACCTTATCAAACGATATTCAAAGAGTTACAGAACTTTATAGAAAGAAAGGTTACTATAACGCGGAAGTTGAATATTCAGTATCAGAACTTGCGAATGGAACAGCGGTTCTTGTTTTTGATGTGAATGAAGGTAATAAGCTCTATATCGAGGAAATAATTTTTGATGGTATAGAAAATCTTGATACTGATAAACTTGAAAAATATCTTGCACTTAAAACAAGAGGCTTCTTCTCTTTTATGACTGGTTCAGGTGTTCTTAAAGAAGAAGATCTAGCTCGTGATGCGCAAACAATCGCAGCTTTTGCAATCAATGAAGGATACATTCAAGCGCAGGTAGCTACTCCTGAGGTTACTTACGGTGAAGAAGGTATTATCATCACTTATAAAATCAATGAAGGCGATCGCTTTGCTCTTGGCGATATAATGTTTGCCGGAAATATTATTGAAGATCCTGAAAACTTTTATGAAATCATCAAGCTTGACGAATGGAAAGATGAAAATACATACTTCTCGCTCAATACAATGCAAGATGATATAAGAGCTCTTACAACTTATTATAACGATCAAGGCTTTGCATTTGCAGAGGTTGCTCCTTTAGATAGCGTTGACCCTGAAAATAAAATCATTAATATTACTTACAATATTAAACAAAATGAGAGAGTACATATTAACCGTGTTGAAGTTTCCGGTAACTATGAAACTCGTGATAACGTAATTTTACGTGAAATGCGTCTTGCTGATGGAGATATGTTCTCTGGCTCAGGTATTGCTCGTTCACGTGAACGTCTTATGAGAACTGATTACTTTGAACAAGTAAATATTGAAGTTCAGCCTACCGAAGATCCTGCCCTTGTAGATCTAAATATTGAAGTGGAAGAAGGCAGCACAGGTGTTATTACAGGTGGTGTTGGTTACTCTACTTACGATGGTGTTGGTGTATCAGCATCTATTTCTCAAAATAACCTTTTTGGTAGAGGCTATAAAGTAGGTCTTGAAGGTTATGTTTCTGAAAAAGAAATGAACATGACAACTTACTTCTGGAATCCTCGCATATACAACACAAACCTTGGTGCCGGAATGAGCCTTTATGGTATTGACCAAGAATGGATTGATTACGATAGAAGCACTCTTGGTGCACAGTTTAACTTTGCTTATCCTTTAGGTGAATATACATCACTAAGTTGGGGATATCGCATAGAAAATTATGAAATTACAGATGTTGATATATCAGCAGCTCCAAGTATTAAAGAATACGAAGGTAATAACTGGGCAAGCGTTGTAAATTTAGGTATTACACGTGATACAACAGATGCTACTTTCTTCCCAACTAAAGGTACAAAAACCAAGCTTACTTTTAACTATGGTGGTAACTTCTTAGGTGGTGATGATAACTTCTTCCGTGTTCTTGCTGAATTTGGTGCTTACTATTCAATTGCAGACAATCACGTACTTCATGGTAGAGCTTCAGTTGGTGGTGTTTTCAAAAACACATCTAAAATTGTTCCATCATTTGAAAGATTTTATATCGGTGGCATGAACTCAATCAGAGGCTATTCATACGAAGATGTTTCACCGATTGATCGTAGAACAGGTGAAAGTATTGGTGCAGATAGAGTTGCTTATGCATCACTTGAATATATCTGGATTTTTGAAAACGATTTAGGTCTTGCACTTGTACCATTCTTCGATGTAGCTGTTTCAACAGATTCATCTTATGAAAGTTTCTTTGCAAAACATTATTATTCAGCTGGAGCAGAAATTCGTTGGCGCTCACCAATGGGTGACTTACGTTTCGCTTACGGTTTCCCACTTACTGAAAACGTAAACGGTGAAAAACGTAGTTCCGGTAGAATGGAATTTACCATCGGTCAAGCATTTTAGTAATAAAGGTGTGTTATCATTCTTAGTTGTTATGGATTTTGGAGTAATTCAGAGTTCGTAACAACTTAGATTTAAAATGCACCTATAACTTTTTTAAAATATATAAAAATAGGTGAATCATGGCAGAAGATAATAAAATTATTTATTCTATGATACGTGTTTCTAAGAAGCATGGTCAAAAAGAAGTTTTAAAAGATATTTCTCTTTCATACTTTTACGGAGCAAAAATTGGTGTTCTTGGTCTTAACGGCTCAGGTAAATCATCACTTTTAAAAGTTCTTGCAGGTGTGGATAAAAATTTTGATGGTGAAACAGTGCTTTCACCAGGTTTCACAATTGGCTACCTTGAGCAGGAACCGCTTGTTGATGAAACAAGAACTGTTTTAGAAGTGGTTCAAGAAGGTGTTCAAGAAATTATGGATATCGTTAATGAATTTAATGCTATCAATGAAAAATTTGCTGAACCTATGGAGCCAGAAGAAATGGACGCTCTTATCGAAAGACAAGGGCAAGTTCAAGAACTTATGGATAACAAAAACGCTTGGGATTTAGACTCACGTTTAGAAATGGCGATGGATGCTCTTCGTTGTCCACCGGCTGATACTCCTGTATCAGTAATCTCAGGTGGTGAAAAACGTCGTGTTGCTCTTTGCCGTTTACTCTTGCAAAACCCTGATATTCTTCTTCTTGACGAACCAACAAACCACTTAGATGCTGAATCTGTAGCTTGGCTTGAACAATTCCTTCAAACATTCCCAGGAACTGTTATTGCCGTAACTCACGATCGTTACTTCCTTGATAATGTTGCAGGTTGGATTTTAGAACTTGATAGAGGGCGTGGAATTCCTTGGAAAGGTAACTACACTTCATGGTTAGAACAAAAAGAACAGCGCCTTGCTCTTGAAGATAAAAAAGACGAAGAAAGACAAAAAACTCTGAATAGAGAACTTGAATGGATTCGTATGTCACCGAAAGGTCGTCAAGCAAAAGGTAAAGCTCGTATCAATGCGTATGAAGCAATGCTTAGCCATGAATCAGAACGTAGATCTAAAGATTTAGAAATCTATATTCCGCCGGGGCCACGCCTTGGTAAAACCGTTGTAGAAATTGCTGATATGGCAAAATCTATGGGCGATAAAATGCTTATGGAAGGCGTGAATGCAATCATTCCTGCAAACGCTATTGTTGGAATTATAGGACCTAACGGTGCAGGTAAATCAACATTATTTAAAATGCTTGTTGGTATTGAACAGCCTGATAATGGAACAATTAAAGTCGGTGATACAGTAAAGTTTGCTTATATCGACCAATCACGTTCTAGCTTGACTCCAGGAAAAAGCGTATATGAAGTAATCAGTGAAGGTGCTGAATTCATTAAACTTGGAAATAAAGAAATCAACTCACGTGCTTACTGTTCTCGTTTCAATATTCAAGGTAGCGATCAACAAAAGAAAGTTGATGTTCTCTCTGGTGGTGAAAGAAACCGTGTACATCTTGCGCAAATTCTAAAACAAGGTGCAAACGTTATCCTTCTTGATGAACCTACAAACGATCTTGATGTTAACACAATGCGTGCACTTGAAGATGGTATAGAAAACTTTGCTGGTTGCGTTCTTGTTATAAGCCATGATCGTTGGTTCCTTGATCGTATTGCAACTCATATTCTAGCTTTTGAAGATGAAGGAAAAGTTGACTTCTTTGAAGGTAACTTTAGTGAATATGAACAAGATAAAATTAAGCGTGTAGGAAATCAAACCCCTCATAGAGCTAAATTCAGAAAATTAACAAGAGACTAAAATTATAAGAGGAGGGGGAAGGCATTATGCAAAAGATGATATTTTCCCCTTTTTCTTTAAACTTTTAGAGATATATAAATGACAGCATTAGAAAAACTTACAGATGACGAGCGTAAAGAATATTGGGCATGCTTAGCATTGAAGTATGCACAAAATGTTGGGGCTCGAACAATAGCCAAGTTGATGAAACATTTTGGCTCTGCCTATATAGCTGTCCACAGTCTTACAGAGTGGGGTGCGATAGGAGCATCTCACAGAATAAAACATATACAAGATAACTCTTGGCGGGAAATTGCTAGAAGAGAATGGGAAAACGCGAGAGATTTAGAGGCTGATATTATTTTATGGTCCTCTATAAATTATCCTCCATTATTAAAAGAAATCCCCGATGCGCCTCCATTTTTTTATGCGCTTGGAAATATAGAGCTTTTGAAAAATCCCTCAGTTGCGATAATTGGATCTAGAACATGTTCAGAGCAAGGGCAAAGCGAAAGTGCATATCTAGGAAAATCTCTTTCAGCTTGCGGAGTTACTATTACATCTGGCATGGCGCGCGGAATTGATAGAGCAGCACACTTTGGTGCATTGCAAGAAATTGGTTCAAGTATTGGTGTTCTTGGTTCTGGGATAGATATTATTTATCCGCAAAGAAATAGTGATATATATTTTGACTTAAAAAAGAACGGGCTTCTTGTGAGTGAATTTCCACCTTCATTTCCACCCGATCCTACAAACTTTCCAATAAGAAACAGAATTATCAGTGGATTATCTTACGGGGTGATTGTTGTTGAGGCTGACCTTAAGAGCGGTAGCCTTATAACTGCAAGAGTTGCAAATGAACAAGGTAGACAAGTTTATGCAATTCCTGGTTCTATGGGATCACAATTCTCTAAAGGATGCCAAGAGCTTATTAGGCAAGGTGCAAAATCTGTTTTTCGCGTGGAAGATGTTTTAGAAGATTTACTTCCTTTATTGAAATCAGAACTAATACAAGCTCAAGATGTTTTGTCACAAAATGATGCGATTCAAATACTTCTCCCAAAAGAGGAAAAAACTTTATCCCCTGCAAAGAAAGCTGAAAAATTGCAAGTTGTAGAAGAAAAAAAGTCAATCGAAATAAAACAAGAAATAGTAAGTTCAAAAGAAAAATTTTCTGCTGATTCAATCGAATTTCAAATTTTAGAATCTCTTGAATTAGGGAAAAAACATATAGATGATCTTTGTTTGATTCTTAATCAGAGTCCACAAGAAATTAATGTCGCACTTGTACAGCTCGAATTATTTGATTATGTTACAAGGTATGAAGGCGCATGGTATGGTATTAAAGAAAGATAAAGAAAACAATCAAGAAAAACAAAGCCTCCCTGATAGAGCTGAAATTTTTTTACTTTACCTTGAAACTCAGAAAAATATGGCGTCTGCAACTATTCGCGCCTACGCTACCGACTTACTCGATTTTAATAACTTCATTGTTGAGCAAGAAGAAAAAAATCTTGATGATATTAAAAATATCACTAAAAAAGATATTCAACTCTATTTAGCTGACCTACATAAAAAAGAATATTCTAAAACATCGGTTTCTCGTAAACTTTCAAGTCTGAGAGCATTTTTTAATTATGCTTTACGAAAACATATAATTAACGTTTCACCAATTGCAAGTATAAAGAATCCTAAGCAACCTAAATATCACCCGAATGTTCCTAATGTAGAACAAGTGACTCATATTCTAGATGTTCCACAAAAACAACTTAATGAGGAAAATTCTTCTCCAAAAGAAATAGCACTTTTTTCAAGAAATATTGCTCTTGTAGAGTTATTATATGGTTCAGGATTAAGAATATCTGAAGCATTAAATCTTAATAAAGCAGATTTTTCTGAAGAAAAATCCTCTATAATTGTAACGGGAAAGGGGAATAAAAAGAGAGTTGTGCCTCTTACAGAAAAATCTAAAATAGTGTTGAAAACATGGCTGACTTACTACTCTGTAATTGGAAGTGATATTTCTTCTGACTATACCTCTCCATTATTTATAGGAGCACGAGGAAGTAGACTAAATAGACGTGAAGCTCTTAGAATTATAGAAAAACTTGAAAAGCAAGAGGGAACTCCACATCTTTCTGCCCACTCATTTAGGCATGCCTATGCTACTCACCTTTTGGAATCGGGATTGGATTTACGAACGGTACAAGAATTGCTAGGTCATGCAAGGATAGCAACTACTCAAGTTTATACACATCTAAATCTTACACATCTAATTGATGTTTACAAAAAGGCTCATCCTAAAGAAGAGTAAATAATGAAGAGGCTTCCACTAAAACCAAAGAAAAAATCCTTGTTTCTTTTGCTATTTGGCTATATATTTTTAAAATACTTTTTAAGGGTGAGACATGGCAAGAGAGCATTTAACTAGGTGGAACATTTTCTTTTTACTCCTTTGGGGGCTTTTCCTTACATTTTGCTTGTCTATTTATCTAACTTACTTGCAACCAGCTAAGCTTACACCGCTTTTAGAAAAAGAGTTGGAAAAATATTTACAAACGGATATCACAATTGCTAATGTAAATATTGATGTTTTTCCTCATCTTGGCTTTACAGTAGAATATATTTTTTTAGATCTCCCTCATAATAATACAAGAGCTATTATTGAAGCTGAAAAGCTTGAGTGCAATATTGCATGGGCACCTCTACTTTTTTTAAATCTAAATATAAAAGATTTAACTTTTCATAATGCAAATATAATTCTTGAAGTAAATCAAGAAAAAATTGAAAATATTCAAGGTCAAACTTCAAAAAGTTTTTCTTTAGATTTTCTTGCTCTTGACAAAAGTTTACATCCTATTATTCAGGATACTTATTTCAATATAGAAAACTCATCACTTGGAATTTATTTGTATAAAAACTCAGATTACGATAAATTTGTTATGAGTGGAATTAATGCTCATTTAATGCCTTTAGAGTCAATAAGATTCTCTGTGGAAAATATAGATTCTAATTTGGAAAATTTCCCAAGTATTATAGATACTCAAATTGCTTTTGATACAGTAAATCTTACAAATAACAAGCTTGTTTTTCATTATAGTTTGCTTGCAAATGTTGATTCAAATAATTTTCTATTCAAGAATAATATTGATATAAAAGGTGAAGTTGCTCTCTCGTCTAAACTTGAACTTCTACCTTCCAAACATGATCTTGATATAATTTCTCGTTTAACGCTACCTAATCAACACATTGATACAAGAGCAACGTTTTCAGTTGACTACAAAGATATAGAACATATTGAAATATCAAAAGCTAGTTTCACTGCAGAAAAAGATAAAATTGATTTTTCAGGTACTATAAAAAATGTTCTTACTACTCCAACATTTGAAGGAAAAATAGATATTATAAATCTTGGACTTGCTCGTTGGCTTGATTTCGCTAGAAATGTCCCACCAACTCTTTCACTTGTTCTCAACTCTATATCTGGCTCTTTTGATGCGATTATTGATGCAAAAGGCATAAATGCAACAAATCTTAAAGCTCAAGCACTTGATTTTAATTTTATAGGGAATGGTAGTTATTCTTTTGAAGGTGGACAAGCCCTCAAGTTAGATTTATCAACGGACTATATTTCCATTGATAAACTTTTTCCTGAAGTTTTGGGGAAGGATACAAAAGCACTGGATTTCAAATCTATAGCACTCGATAAAGAATTTGATCAAGATTCAGAAGATAATAATAAGAAAAGCGAAAAAAGTGAAAAATTTCAATATGACATAGCTTTGCACGCGAAAGAGCTAAGCTTTATTGATATAAAAGCAGAAAATGCGCATGTTTCTATTGTTCCACACGTAGATGGAGTTGCTCTTCCAATAAAAATTGATAGTCTTTCAAAGGGAAGTGCAGATGCAAATCTTGTGCTTGCTGACTATATCCAACTAGATGTGGATATAAAAAATCTTGTATTAGATGAATTTTTCAAGCCACTTGTGGAAAAAGATTTTATTGATGGAAAACTCACAGGTAGTCTACGAAGTAAAGGAGTCGGAACAAATCTTCTTAAAGCATTTCAAGCTCTTCAAGGGAAGCTAAGTCTTTGTGTGAGTAATGGGAACTTTATTAATGAAAAAGAATCTCTTCCATTTAGAAAACTTGATATAATAGCTGATGTTAAGAAAAATAATTCATTGCAGTCTCAGTTGATTCGTGAATTTATTACATCTTCAACAATAAATCTTGAAACTAGTGCATTTAATTTAAGTTTGCAGTCACCTAACACAAAAATTATTTATGATATCACACAAGCTTTTCCTCTTGAAATTACAAAAGATTCAACCTCTATTGATTTATTTATTCCTAAAAAGTCACTTCATTTACAAGCTAAGAGTTCGCTTAGTTTCAATTATCCGAAACAATACGTAAAATTGACTTCGCTTAATGGAACTGGAGATAAATTTACTTTTGGTGGAAATCTTACTCTAAACTCATTTAAAGAAATTGATTTGTCGGGAAATATTAGCTTGTTGTCGAATCATTTTTCACAAATATTAAAGAAGTTTAATATTCTTGTTCCTAACCTGCAAGATAAGTCAGCTTTAACATATTTAGACCTGAAAATGCCATTTACTTATAAGAATTCAACTTTTTCATCTACAAACTTTAAAGCTATTCTTGATAATACAAAACTCACTGGTGATTTAGTAGTTGATAAATCAAAGCAAAAAGCTTCAAAACTAAACATATTTGCTGATGAAATTTATTTTGATAGATATTATCAAACAGAGAAAAAATCTCAATCCGCAGGTCAGCTTTCTAAAAATAATAAAAAAATTCCCTTAGATATAATATCAAAAATGAACATAAACGGTAATATTTCTGTCAATAAGTTATGGATAGCAAATACACCATTATTAAACTTTGCAATGCCATATGATTTTTTTAAAGGTAAAATCAGAATAAATCCCACAGCATCATTTCCATCTCACGGAAGCATGGCGATTAATTTGAATGCGCAAAGGCATAATAATAGTTTATTTGTCTCAACTAAGCTAAAAGCTAATGATGTAAATGTGCTTGCACTTACAAAGGCTCGCGGACAAAAAAATATGCTCGCAGGAACAGGTGCTTTTACGGCGAATACCTCGAATGTGATTTCTACATATGCTGATTTTATCAATACTCTTAACGGTGACTTTTCATTTATGCTGAGTAATGGCTATATGGTTTCTAGTAAAAATCACACTCCACATAGAAGCCTTTCATTTCCGCCTCGAGAAAGCGTTGTCGACCAATCAACAAGGGGGACTGAGTTTTCGCATCTCTCAGCAACTGGAAAGATTTCTGATGGTATTTTTTCCACAAATAATATAAAAATGCTCGGTTCGCTAAGATTTAGTGGTGGTGGTGCAGTAGATTTGAAAAAATGGATACTGAATCTTCATGGAAATGCAGAATATAATAATATAACAAAAATACCAATAAATATCAAAGGTTCACTCTCTGATCCTAATCTGTCAGTTGAAATATTGAAAACTATTGCAAATACAATTCAGTCAGTCACTGGGGTTGTAATAGATTCATTTACCGATATAGTTACAGCTCCTTTCAAGCTATTTTAGAATTACTTTAGAGAGGGGTAAACAGTATAAAAAATAAGGGTTCATTTCCTCTTACAGAAATAAACCCTATAATTTTTTAATTCATTTTTTGTGACTAAGGAAAGAACTTATTTGAAAACTCACTTTCCTTTTTTCGAGCTTGCGAGGAAAAAGAAAAGGGGTTTCCCAAGGAGAATCGTTCCCTTTGGTCGCCGAAGGCAAACTCTAAACTAATAAGAATGATCAGAGTCTAAATCTTCTTGAGTTACTTTATGCCCGAAAGTAAAGAAAGCCCAAATTTGATAAGCAATAACTACTGGTAATGAGCACAAAGTTACGCCAAGCATAAGTTTTAGAGTTAGTTGACTTGAAGCTGTATTGAAAGCAGTCAATGAAGCTTCTGGATCAATGGATGACATTAATGTATATGGGAACATTCCAAACATAGCAAAGAATACAAGGAAGAGAATGAATGCTGCTGATGCAAACCATGCAGGCAATAATTTTTCTTGTTTCAATAGTACATATACTGTTATGTATGCAGCTACTGCTAAGAATAAGAAAATATAGAGATATGGTCTATCAGCTACATGCGCCCATATAGGAGTGTATACCATTGATAAGCCGAGATAAAGAACGAGTACAACAAGTGTTATAGCCCATAATCCGCGCGCTGCATTTACAGCTCTACCGTGGATATCTCCGCTTGATTTAAGTGCTAACCAAATTCCGCCATGTATAGCAAATATCATTACAAATAACACGCCACCGATAAGACCAAAAGGACTTAAGAGTTTTAGCAAATTACCATGATAAACGCCATCAACATCAATCGGAATACCTAAGAATAGGTTAGAGAAGAATACACCAAGTAATAAAGCAGGGAGGAAGTTACCTAAGAAGAGTACGGTATCCCAAGTTTTTCTCCAGCAAGAACAATCAATTTTACTTCTAAATTCAAATGCAACAGCACGGAAAATCAAAGCAAAAAGTAAAAGTAGAAGTGGGGCATAAAGAGCAGAAAACATAACAGCATAAGTTTTAGGGAATGCCGCAAATGTTACACCACCCGCAGTGATAAGCCATACTTCATTAGCATCCCAGTAAGGACCTGCCGCATTGTAAACAACACGACGTTCTTCATTGTTTTTTGCAACAAAAGGAAGAAGTGTGCCCATACCGAAATCAAAACCGTCGAGAATTAGATATACTGCCCAAAGCAGAACCCAAAGAAAAAACCAAATAGTTTCTAACATATGCTATCTCCTTACTCTTTTTCTGCTTGTGGCAAAGGTGCAGGACCTTTCTTCGCATATTTTGCAAGAAGATAGATATCCAATATGCCAAGCAATGAATAAACACCAATAAAAGTAGCAAGTGAAATTGCAACGGAAGACGCAGGCACAGGAGATACAGCATCAGAAGTACGCATAAGCCCGTATACAATCCAAGGTTGACGACCAACTTCTGTAAGCATCCAACCAAATGCAATTGCAATATAAGGAAGTGGAATATTCCATAGAAGAAGCTTTGGAAGCCAACTAAATCTTTCAACATTGTTTCTGCAATACCAAGCAAGAGCCGCTAATGCAATAAAGAATGTGCCAAGTGCTACCATTATTCTAAATGATAAAAATGAAATTGCTACAGGAGGAGTATCACCTTCTGGAAAGTCATTTAATCCTTTAACTTCTGCGGCAGGGTCATTGTATGCCATGATAGATAAAATGCTTGGAATTTTGATAAATTCAAAATAGTTGTCTTTATTTTCTTCATCAGGGAAGGTGAGTAAGTACATAGGAGCGTGAGTTTCAGTTTCCCAATGTGCTTCCATTGCAGCTAATTTAGCAGGTTGATATTTTGCAACTTTAAGTCCTTCTTGATGACCAAAGAAAGCAACTAATAAAGCCATTGCAAGGGTAAATGGAGCCGCTAATTTAAATGAGCGTTTGAAAAATTCAAGATGGCTTTTTCTAACAATATGCCATGCTGAAATTCCTAAAATAAAGAAGCCTGAAAGCATTAATGCTGCTACCATATTATGGAAGAAAATCCCCCAAGCATATGGGTTTGTAATAACTTCTGTAAAGTCAAGCAGTTCAGCTCTGCCATTTTGAATATGATAGCCAACAGGATTGTGCATAAATCCGTTAGCAAGAATAATCCAAATTGCTGATAAGTTAGATGCAATAGCTACTAACCATATTGCAATAGCGTGAACTTTTTTACTCACCTTATCCCAACCAAAGTGCCAAACTGCAATAAAGGTTGATTCCAAGAAAAAGGCAACAGTTGCTTCAATAGCAAGTAATGAACCAAAAATATCACCAACATATTCAGAATAACGTGACCAGTTTGTTCCAAATTGAAACTCAAGCGTAATACCTGTTACAACGCCAAGTGTAAAGTTAATTATAAAAAGTTTTCCCCAAAATTTTGCCATTCTCTTCCATTCTTCGTTGCCTGTATTTACATAGGCAGTTTCCATAATCGCAATCAATACGGAAAGACCTAATGTGAGAGGAACGAAAATAAAGTGGAAGAATACCGCTACTGCAAACTGAATTCGTGAGAGCAGAACAACATCCAAATCCATACTTTTCTCCTTATATTTTATGGTATATGACAATTAAAGCTATAACTAATCGTATAAAATTACAGAAACAATAATATAAAGTAAATAAAATTATGACTTCACTATAATAAAATATATCTTATTGTAATCTAAAAATAATAGGAATTATTACCTGAAGAAAGGTTAAAGTTATTTACTTACTAATTTGCAATTTATTATACTTGCGAGTGAGTTATTTTACTTATAGATATTAGTGATAAAATCTACTTGTGAACGAACTTCATTGATTTCGTTTATAGCTTTAACAATTTTCTTAGCAAAATCTTTGCATTCTTGAATTTGATTTTCTTTGAGACCATACTGAACTTTAAGAGGATCAGCTAGAATTGTGCAGCCCATGCTTTCTAATTCTTGTGAAAGTAGCTTAGGTGCTTCGCCCGACCAACCATAAGAACCAAATGATGCTCCGTATCTATTTTTAGGAGATAAACCTTTGATATGATTAACAACAGATGCCATTGCACTCATATAATTATTATTTCGTGTTGCTGAGCCTAGAATAATAATAGAGCAATCCATTAGATGATTTGCAATTTCAGCAACGTGATTTTTTTGAACATCTACAAGAACATATGGTATACCTTCTTCAAAAAGACTTTCACCGATGATATGTGCCATTTTTGAGGTAGCCCCCCAAATACTATCATAAGCAATCAGTGCAGATTTTTTGAAGTTTTGTTCAGCAAATTCTTTGTAAGCTTGACAAATAAAAGCAATATCTTCTTTAGTTCTGAAAATAAGGCCATGGTCAGGGGCAACTATTTCTATATCTAGAGCACTTAGTTTTTCTAGAGCTTTTAGAACGAGATTACCATAAGGAAGGATGATATTTGCATAATAGTGCTTACTCTCATGATAGACAATACTTCTATCAACTGAATCAATAAAACGAGAGGAGGAAGCTATATTTTGCCCGAAAATATCATTAGAAAATAGTATTTTATCTTCATTAAGATAGCTCACCATGCTATCAGGCCAGTGAAGCATTCTAGTTTCATAAAAGGTAACTGTTTTTTTGCCGAGTGATATTGTTTCACCGTCAGCAACAACTTGAATATTCCAACCGGTAGTGTCAAATTGACCTTTCATTGATTGTAAACCAAGTTTTGAGCAGAAAATAACATCAGGATTATATTTTTTAACTACTTCAGCAAGAGTGCCTGAGTGATCTCTTTCTAAGTGTTGACAAATAATATAATCAAGTTTTGGAGTATCTAAATGTTTTGATAATTGATAATTGAGCTCATCAAAATATTCGCAACTCACGGTATCAATAAGAGTTTTTTTCTCATCATTGATGAAATATGCGTTATATGTAGAACCTTTTGGAGATGTGGAATAATGGTGAAAAGAGCGAAGATTAAAGTCAACTGCTCCAACCCAGTAAACCTTATCAGCTAAAGTATATTCTTTCATGTTAAATTCCTAATTTATGATATAAAGATAAAAAAGGGTAGAAACTATATCTACCCTTTTAATAAAGAAAAATTTCTCTATGCGGGGCTAAATTGATCTTTGCCTACGCCACACATAGGGCATACCCAATCCTCAGGTAAATTTTCAAAAGCTGTTCCCGGAGCTACGCCAGACATATTGTCGCCTTGTTCCGGATCATAAACGTAACCACAAACTTGACATTCATAACTTTGCATAACAGTCTCCTTATTTATTGTTTTTCCATAATCCGTGAAGATTACAGTATTCACGCACAACTAGGTCTTCAACATTGCATCCGCATTTTACTTCTACAACAGGTTCATCACCTGGATTTAAGTGGAATACACGTTGACGATTGCCATTGAACACTTCAATCCATTCAATGTAATGTTCTTCTGTCATTGGGTGCAGGGTAGAACCTACTGAGATTTTGTAACCATCAAGAGTTTTTTCAACTACCGGCACGTGCTTTTCTAAAGCCGCGTCAACAGAACCCTCTTTAAGGTGTCTCATAGGTTGATTACAGCAAGCTAAAGGACCAGCTCCTGCATGGAAAACTTCAATGATAGTACCGCAAACATCACATTTATAAACATCAAACTTATTAGCCATTTTTATCTCCAATCTATTTTTTTGTTTGGCAGTAAAATAAATATTGAACTGCGAATTAGTTGACAATTATTATTCCTTAACAGGAATAATTCCTTCTAACATTAAGAAGGTATAAATGTCAACACTAAATAAGACTTGTTCCTAAAAAGCTAAATTAAGGCTTGAAAGCAATATGATTTGACAATAAAATAAAAACTTACTATACTCATAACATAAAAAAAGGTGAAAATAAAGTGAAAGTTTACAGAGACCATTATTTTTTAAAGGCAAAACAGGAAAATTATCCTGCTCGTTCAGTATATAAGCTAAAAGAACTAAATAAAAAATTTAAAATTCTGAAAAAAGGAATGCGAGTTTTAGACCTAGGTGCGGCTCCCGGATCTTGGAGTCTTGGCGCGGCTGAATATGTTGGTAAAGAGGGTATAGTCATTGGTGCTGATATCCAAACAACAGAAACAGTTTTTCCTGATAATATTAAATTCTATCAAGAAGACGTGTTTAATCGTAGTCCTGAATTTGAAGCAGTTCTAGAGCAATATGCTCCTTTTGATTGTATCATAAGCGATATGGCGCCTGTTACAATTGGAACAAAGTTTACGGATCAAACCCGTTCGTTAGAGTTATGTCTTGAAGCTTTTGAAGTTGCAAAGAAATATCTTAAACCTCGCGGAAATTTTGTATGTAAAATCTTTATGGGCGGTGATTTTCCTTTGCTCGCAAAGGAATTAAAACCTTACTTTGCAAATGTTAAAAACTTTAAGCCTCAAAGTTCAAGACAAGAGAGCAAAGAGATTTTTACAGTTGGTATTGATTTTAAAAAGTTAGAAGATTCACAAGAAGACGATAAATAAACATAAAGTAGTGCAGATTAAGACAGGTTGCCTTGCTCTTGAACTTAATTGTATACAATATAAATTTAAAGAGTGCAAAATAACTGCCTATAAATATTATATAATTTATAATGTAAATATAAAATTAAAAGTAGCTTTAAAAAGCTACTTTTTTTTGTTGAAATTAGAACAAATATATTGTATGATTTGAGGAGTTATTTAAATTTCAACAACACTTAGGGAGGAAATCCTCAATGAAGTCATTTTTATCTAAATGTCTTTTTGTCCTTTTTGCCTTGATGATTTTGCCAATGTCTGCATTCGCAGCAGCTGAGGGCGTAGCACACTTACCAAAAGACTTGTCTCTTCTTTGGATAGTACCATTTGTGTGTATGCTCTTATCAATCGCACTTGGACCAATTTTAGCTCCACATTTTTGGCATCATCACTACGGTAAAATTGCTTTAGGCTGGGGTTTAGCTTTTGTTATTCCTTGTTACTTTGCTTTTGGCACCGAAATAACAGTTTATGAAGTGATACATATTCTTGTATTAGATTATATTCCTTTCATTATTTTGCTATTTTCTCTCTTTACAGTTGCTGGTGGTATTCGTTTAAAAGGCTCATTAGTAGGAACTCCTATGGTGAACACAGCAATTCTAGCTATTGGTACAGCTATTGCTTCATTGATGGGAACAACAGGCGCAGCAATGCTTCTTATTCGTCCACTACTTAGAGCAAATGCACACAGAAAATTCCGTGTACACCAAGTTGTTTTCTTTATTTTCTTAGTAGCTAACATTGGTGGTTCTTTATCGCCTCTTGGTGATCCACCATTGTTCCTTGGCTTCTTAAAAGGTGTTAGCTTCTTCTGGACTACAACTAACCTCTTTATGCCAATGCTATTAATTTCTATTGCATTATTAGCTATCTACTTTGTACTTGATACTGTTCTTTATGCTAAAGAAGGTAAACCTGTACAAGAAAATCTTTCTGATGAAAAACTTGGTTTTGATGGTCAAGTAAACTTCATTCTTTTAGCTGGTGTTGTAGCGTGTGTTCTTATGTCAGGTTCATGGAAACCGGGCGGATATATTGATATCTATCACGTACATTATGAATACCAAAATATCTTAAAAGACGTTCTTTTACTTGTTATTGCAGGTGTTTCACTTAAACTTACTACAAAAGAATGTCGTCAACTAAACGACTTCAACTGGGAACCAATTGCAGAAGTTGCAAAACTCTTTATTGGTATCTTCCTCAGTATGATTCCTGCGCTTACAATCCTTAAAGCAGGTGAATCAGGCGGATTAGCTTCAGTTGTAAGCTTAGTATCTAATGCTGATGGAACTCCGAATAATATGATGTATTTCTGGGTAACAGGAACACTTTCTGCATTCCTTGATAATGCTCCAACTTACCTTGTATTCTTCACCGCAGCGGGTGGCGATGCAGCTTATCTTATGACAGAAGGCGCTAAAACATTGATGGCTATTTCAGCCGGTGCCGTGTTCATGGGAGCTGTAACATACATTGGTAATGCACCTAACTTCATGGTTCGTGCAATTGCTAGCGATCAAGGCGTAAAAGTTCCTTCATTCTTTGGTTATATGGCTTGGTCCGTAGGTATCCTAGTACCTATCTTTGCTGTAATTTCCTTCCTTTACTTTGTATAATAACTAGTTTATGTTGGGGGTAATTCTTATTTATAAGGGTTACCCCTATACTTTTTTAATAGAGGCGTTATGAAGTTTTTTATTTTAGTTTATTCATTTATTTGGACAATAGCTCTTCCTTTAGTAAAGTCCATGAAAAGAATTAAATTTGGACTTGATGAAAGATTAGGAAAAGCTGACTACCAAGTTCAAAAAAGACAAAATAAAAAAAGAGTGATAATCTATACGGCCTCCGGTGGTGAGGCTTTTCTTGCATGTAAATACCTAGAAAAAAATTACGAAGAAGATACTTTTTATTACTGCTTTTCTTGGACAAAAGAAGGTGTAAATACTTTTCAATCCTTCAGCGCATCGCATGCAAATTTTGAACTGGCGGCTTATTATACTCCATTTGATTCACCCTCAATTATTTATAAAGCTTTACAAGAGATATCACCTTCTGCTTGTATAATATTAGAAACTGAAATTTGGTTCGGCTTGCTCTATGCGTGTAAAAGGCTATCAATTCCTTTCAGCTTTGTTAATGCGCGCATGACAGAAAAAACCTATAATAGACTTTCATATTTCAAGTTTTTATTTCACCAACTAAGTCCGACCATGGTTTATGCTCTGACACATGGCGATGTAGAACGCTTTAAAAATCTTTTTTCTTTAAAAGATGATACAGTTAAGATAATAGAAAACCTTAAATTTGAGCAAGCTCGTGAACTTGTTAAAGAGCTTGCGTATACTGAAATAGTAAATATTAAAATCCCTGTAGTGTTTTTTGCTTCTATCCGCAAGGAAGAGGAAAAGCTTATTCTTGAATCTATAAAAAAAATAAGATCTGAATTTCCAAATATTTGTATTATGGTTTGTCCTAAACACATTGAAAGAGGAGCTTTTTGGATAGAAAATATCCCCGGTGATGTAGTATCTACTTCACAGTATAAATTAATATCTCAGAACTGGTCTAGTTTTATAGATAAAGGATATAAAAACTTCGTTTGGGATTCTTACGGGCATCTTCGCAAGCTCTATAGAAATGCAGATATTTCTTATGTTGGTGGTTCTTTAACTCCAAACGGGGGGCAGAACTTTTTAGAGCCACTAGCCGCAGGCTGTGTTCCTTATGTAGGAAAATATATAGATAATTTTGAATGGGTTTTTGTGCGTGAGCCAAACTTGAAAGATATTAATTTATTAAAACAAGTAAGTTCAGTAGATGAACTTACTGCGTCCATTATTGATGAACTTAAAAATTTTATCTTTGAAGATAGGGCAGAAAATAAAATTAATACTTTTAATTCTTTCAAAAAGTGGCTTGAATAATATCAAATTTTCGATTTTATAAGAACTGAAAGGGAAAGAAGTTTATTTTATATAAAACAAAAATTATCAATGAGCTAAAAAGCTTGCAAATTAGAGTTAATTTTAGTATCTTTTGATATCGCATCATTGAAAATAAGCGAAAAATTTGAATAAAAATGAGTAGGTAACAATGAAGAAACTAGTATTATGCTCTTTATGTATTTGTCTTTTATCAGCTTGTGCAAAAAATCCATCTTCCGGACAGGTCGAAGTTTCATCTATTCAAAACCCTGATGATATCCAAAGTCTTAAAGCGGAAATTCAACTCCTACAGCAAACCGTACTTGAT
Source organism: uncultured Desulfovibrionaceae bacterium (assembly GCA_964371865.1). Lineage (GTDB taxonomy): Bacteria > Desulfobacterota > Desulfovibrionia > Desulfovibrionales > Desulfovibrionaceae > CAYJAZ01. The sequence goes on from CAYJOR010000036.1 coordinate 22,545, forward strand.
CAAGGCTTGCAACTTACAGCTTTAAGAGATGCTTCAATCAATGATATGAATAAAAATTCTCAACCGCCTGTGCCAAGACCAAAACCACAACCAAAACCGGAAGTGAAAGAAACTATTCCACCTCCAGCGCCAAAAGTTGTGGATGCTGTTGAGCATGTTGTGGAAACTCCACCTACAATAAACGAAATCCCTGAACCTAAGATAGTAAAGATGGAAGATGAGTTATCTCAAAAGCCTCTTGCTGAAAATAAACCTAAAACACAAACTCCTCCAACTCCTAAACAGCCGGCAGTCAGTTCTGAAAACCAAACTTATCAGACAGCTTTAGGTTATTATAGAACAGCAAGATTTGATAATGCAATTTCTGCATTTGATGAATTTTTACAGAAATACCCAAGCTCAAATTTAGTAGCAAATGCTTTTTATTGGAAAGGTGAATCTTACTACGCACAAGGCGAATTTACCGAATCAATTTTAGTATTTAAAGATATTATCGCACGCTTCCCAAGAAGTAGTAAATCAGCGGATGCACTACTTAAAATTGCTATGGCTTACGATAGATTAGGCGATACAGCAAACTCAGCTCTCTATGCAACAGTTCTTTACGAAGACTGGCCGAATACCGAAGCAAGCAAAAAAGCAAGAGCTCTAAACCTTCAAGGCGCAAGCCTTTAACCACAAACCACTCTAAAAAGAGTAACGGTTCATTTATGAAACAAGTTATAGGCGTGCAATATAGCCAATACGGACAAATTATCCCCTGCTTATATGATCCGGCAGAGGGTGGCGATCCGATAAAATATAATGATTTAGTCATTGTAGAAACAGAAGAAGAAAGACTTTTTGCTAGAGTTGCATGGCAACGTCCTTACTGTGACGAAGTTTTGCCGGCAACTCCTAAAGTGTATTTTCCAAGTAAAGAAGAAGAAGAAAGAGCTTTAGAGAATGAAGCACTTAGCGCATCTGCAAGAAAATTCTGTAATGCGTGCATCAGAAATCGTGAACTTGAAATGAAAATAGTTGATGTGGCTCTTTTATCAGATAAATCAAAACTTATTTTCTACTTTACCGCTCCAACTCGTATCGACTTCAGAGAGCTTGTGAAAGACTTAGTTCGTGAATATCGTACTCGAATCGAACTTCGCCAAATAGGTGTAAGACACGAAACTCAAATGGTTGGTTCTCTTGGAAACTGCGGTATGATTTGCTGCTGTAGACGATATCTAACTACATTTGCCCCTGTTACTATCAAAATGGCGAAAGAGCAAAATTTATTCTTGAATCCTACAAAGATATCAGGTATTTGTGGTAGGCTTCTTTGTTGTCTTTCTTACGAACAAGAAGGCTATGAAATCTTCCATAAATCTTGCCCGAAACTTGGAAAAAGATATCATACAGATCAAGGATATATGCGTGTTCTGCGTGCAAATATGTTCAGAAATACTATAGCAGTTCTTCCTGAAAGTGGGCCGGAAATAGAACTCAATCTTGACGAGTGGGCTACCTTGAATCCTCAAAGACAAGAGCCACCACCACAAGAACATCAAAATAAACAAGCAAAAACCTACACTCCCGAACCATTTATAAATTGTTCTGTAGATCCCGAAATGATTGAAAATGATCCGGACTTACGTATGTTCGATGCTGAATTTTCTATAGATTATAATGAAGGTGAATAGATGAAAAACTTTTCTTTAACAACTCCAATTTATTATGTAAATGCTAAACCACATCTTGGTCATGCGTATACAACTTTCCTAGCTGATAGCCTTAAACGCTTCCATAACCTCCTTGGCGAAGAAACATTCTTCCTTACAGGGACTGATGAGCACGGTGATAAAATCGTAAAAGCTGCTCAACAGGCAAATATGGAAACTCAAGGTTTTACAGATATGATTTCAACCCTCTTTTCTCAAATGTGGAAAGAGTTGGAAATTGAAAATGATGGTTTTATCAGAACATCTTCACCTGAACATAAAAAAGTAGTTCAAGCAATTCTTCAACGTGTATACGATAAAGGCGATATCTATTTTGATGAATACGGTGGGCATTATTGCTTTGGTTGTGAACGCTTCTATACAGAAAAAGAATTAGAAGATGGACTTTGCCCACAACACCAAACAAAACCTGAATATATTGCAGAGAAAAACTATTTCTTTAGAATGTCAAAATATCAAGACTGGTTAAAACAGTACATTATTGATAATCCAGACTTTATTCGTCCTGAACGTTATAGAAATGAAACACTTGCTATGCTTGAAGGCGGCGTTCTAGAAGATTTATGTATTTCACGTCCTAAATCACGTCTTGAATGGGGTGTTGAGCTTCCATTTGATAACAATTATGTTTGCTATGTTTGGTTTGACGCACTTACAAGCTACCTTACAGGTATGGGTTATACCGCTGACCCTAACTCAGAAAGCATGAAAGAATTTAATAAGCGTTGGGAAGGTGTTGAACATCTTATCGCAAAAGATATTCTTAAGCCTCATGGTATTTTCTGGCCGACTATGTTAAAATCCGCTGAAATTCCATTATTCAAGCACTTAAATGTTCATGGATACTGGCTTGTTAAAGATACTAAGATGTCAAAATCATTAGGTAACGTTGTTGATCCTCTTCACGTATGTCAAGAAATCGGGATTGACCAATTCCGTTACTTCCTTATGAGAGAAATGAACTTCGGCTCAGATGCTTCTTTCACAGATGAAGGCTTTATTACTCGTATTAATGCTGACTTGTCTAACGATTTAGGGAACTTGTTCTCTCGTGTGCTTTCTATGACGAAGCAGTATTTCCAGTCAGTTATCCCACCTCTTGGAACTGTTACTGAAGATGATAAAGAACTTATTCAAACAACTAAAAATGCTTGTACAAATTATATTTCGATTTTCAAAGAAGTTCGTTTTTCACAAGGGTTAGATGCTCTTTGGGAAAGTGTACGCGCTATGAATAAATATGTTGATACTCAAGCACCTTGGGCACTTTTCAAAGCAGGAGAAACAGCACGTTTACAGACTGTAATCCGTGTTCTTCTTGAAAATATGTATAAAGTGGCTTTGATGGTTTATCCTGTAATGCCAAAAGCTTCTGTAACTCTTCAAGAGCAATTATCTAAACCATTTGACGCTTCAATCTATAAAGAAAATGTATTATTTGAAGTTATCGAACAAGAAATTCATCTTGTAGATAATGCTCAAATTGCTGAATCTTCAAATCTTTTCCCACGTCGCGAAGTAGAGAAGAAAGAAGCTCCTAAAAAAGAAAAGAAACAAAAACAAGAAAAACAAGAAAAAGCTAAAGATGATAGCGGATTCTTAGACTTTGCTGATTTCCAAAAAGTAGAAATGAAAGTTGGTACTGTATTAATTGCAGAACAACATCCGAATGCAGATAAGCTTTTACGCTTAGAAATTGACTTAGGTGAAGAAAAACCTCGTCAAATATGTTCAGGTATAGCTGAATTTGTAAAGCCTGAAGACTTAGTAGGAAAACAGCTTATTGTTGTAACTAATCTTGCACCTCGTAAAATTCGTGGACTTGAATCTCAAGGTATGATTCTTACAGGTGATGACGGT
>CAYJOR010000037.1:0-25168 GCA_964371865.1 uncultured Desulfovibrionaceae bacterium
CCAAAATAGAAAGAGATAGGAGGTATTCTTTGAGTTAGTTGCGGCTAACGTCATGGGTTAGTTATAGCTAACCAAGAGATTAATGTCAAGCACTTTTTTTGTGCTTGCATATTTTTTTCTTTTTGGTAGTCTTTTTGTGGGGAAATAGGGAGTAACATAGTGAAAGAATCAGCAGAAAATTATCTTGAAACCATACTTGTATTAGAAAACACCTTGGAAAAAGTGCGTTCTATTGATATTGTGAAAGCTACTGGATACTCAAAACCAAGTATCAGTGTTGCAATGAAAAAGCTTAAACAAGCTGGTTTAATTGATATTGATACCGATGGCTACATATATCTATCCGAAAGTGGCAGAAAAGAAGCCTCTTATATCCTTGAAAGACATACTATACTAGTTGATGCTTTTCTTGAGATGGGAATAAGCCCTGAAGTTGCCGAAGAAGACGCTTGCCGTGTTGAACACGTAATAAGCGAAGAAACTTTCGCAAAATTAAAAGAGTATTTCACACAAAAAAAAGATTAATACTCACATTTTAACTTTGTCAGTCTTTTTACCTGCTATATTAATGTAATAGCAGCTCTGCTATATTGCGCCATTGTTAAGGAGATTTTATGCTAACTACAGATATTCATACTCACACATCATACGCTCATGGTGGTAGCACAGTTAAAGAAATGTTTGAAAAAGGACGCCAAATAGGACTAAAAGTTCATGGATTTTCAGAACATTCGCCTCGTCCTATCGGTTATGATTACCCTAGTGAGTATCGTGAAAAACTTAAGGAAATGCTTCCTACTTATGTAGCTGAAATCAAAGAATTAAAAGAAAATCAATCTGATGTAAAAGTGCTATTTGGCATGGAAATAGATTGGATTGAAAATGAGCTTGAGTTCGTAAAACAAACAGCCTCAATGTTTGATTTTGACTACACTATAGGCGGTATTCACTTTCTTGGAACTTGGGGATTTGATGCCGATCCTAAAGATTGGGAAAATCTTACCTATTCACAAAAATCAATCTTTTTTGAAGCATATTATAAAACTATGCAAAAAATGATTGAAGCAAATCTTTTTAATACCATTGCTCACCCTGACCTCATTAAAATATTTGCAATAGAAGATTTTAAGAAATGGCGTTCAGATGAGAAAAATTTGAAACTCATTCGTGAAACTCTAGAAATTGCAAAAAAATATAATATTGCCATGGAAGTTTCTACTGCCGGACTACGTAAACCTTGCAAGGAAATCTACCCTTGTGAGGAAATTATGAATATTGCTGTAGAACTTGAATTACTTATTACTCTTGCTTCTGACGGACATTGTGTTAATACTATTGCCTCTCTTCATGAAGAACTTGAGGATTATCTAAAAAAATTCTCTATATCCTCTTATGTTTATTACGAAAAAGGTCAACCCATTAGAGTTGAAATATAAGTAATTATGAATAACTATCCTATAAATATTTTCTCAAAAGACATAACAGCTTTAGTTATAGGTGCCGGAGAAGTTGGACTAAGAAAAATTGAAACTCTTCTATTACAAGGTGTTGAAAGTATATATGTTATTGATAAAAATTTAGAAGAGAACAACTTCAAATACTCTACTAACTCTTTCGTAAAGTTTATACAGAAAGAATTTTCAGTGGACGACTTAAAGGGAATTAATCTTGTCTTTATAGCAACGGACAACAAAGAACTAAACTCCTCTATCGCTAAAAGATGCAAAGAAAGAAATCTACTATGCAATGTTATTACAAATCCGCATGAAGGAGCTTTTTCTTTGCCGGCTTTGGTAAGACGAGATGAACTTCTGCTTACTCTTTCAAGCGGTGGTTTAAGTCCGGCTTTATCTAGAGCTCTTAAAGCGGATATTGAAAATTTTCTCGATACAGGATATGCTGAGCTTTGCTCTTTTCTTGGAAGATTACGACCTAAAATTTTAGAACTAAATCTGCCATCCAAAGAAAATACAGAAATTTTCAGATTTTTTGTCTCTAACCCACAAAAAGATTGCCTTCTTACTTACTTTACAGAAAAAACAGAAGAAAATATGAAAACGGTTATGGAATATATAGAAAAGAATTTCGATACTAATCTTCAATTAATTATACAAGGGGAACTATGCTAATATTACTCATATTAGGGCTTGTAAGTTATGCTTTTGCTTCAGCATTTCTAGCAATTTCCTTTATTGGAAAAAGCAAAACATTTAGCTCTGCCTCAAAATTATTTTCATTGTGCGGATTTGGAATTCTTTCAATAATCCTTTATAAACTTGCCACGCCACTTCTAGAGGTTGGTGTTATAGCTTCAAGAGATGTTTATCTTTTCGGTTTTTCATGGATTTTCGTGCTTGCCACACTTCTCATATGGTATAAACTTAAAAACTCTATAGTTTTCCTTCTTTCTTCTCCTCTTCTTTTTGTATTGCTCCACACTGCAATGCTTGCGCAAGACAGTGAGAATCTTACCTATGTTCCACTTGAAGGTTTACTTTTTATTCTCCATTTAGCCTGCATTTTCACCGCTCTTATTGCTTTATTTGCAGGCGGTCTTTCAAGCATTCTTTTTCTTATCAAAGAGAAAGCTATGAAAATGAAAAAGAAAGAAACAAACTTTTTATCTCATGTTCCATCTTTGGAATCTCTCGACAAAGTTAACTATTTCGCCACGATGATTGGTTTTCCTTTTTATGTAATAGGGCTTGTTTGTGGCTTTATTTGGGCAGGAATAACTTGGGGCGATAGTTTTAGCGGCGACATAAAAGAAATTATATCAATACTTGTTTGTATTTGTTATGCTTTCTTATTCCATATGCGTATGGGGCTAGAGCTTAGAGGAAAAAAACCGGCACTTCTTATACTATTAATTTGCTGTATCAGCCTATTTTCTCTTTTTGGAATCAACATCTTATTTGAAACACATCATAAATTTTAAAGATACTATCATGACAGATCAAAAGCATATTATTCTCATTGGAATGAATCATAACACCGCGACAGTTGAAATTAGAGAAAAGTTTTCTTTAGCTCATTTTTGTAAACCGGAAGAAGAGGTTTTTAAAAAATATTTCAATGATATCTGCTCAGAATTGTTCATAGTTTCTACTTGTAATAGAGTTGAACTTCTCGCTATGACAACAAGTCTTTCAGCTAAAGAAGATTTAATTTCTCGTTGGGCAGAAATTAAGAACCAGAAAGCTCAAGAATTAGAAGCTCATGTGTTTATTCATAGTGATGAAAATGCAATTCAGCATCTTTTTGAAGTTGCCTCAAGCCTAGATTCACTTGTTCTTGGTGAACCTCAAATTTTAGGTCAATTAAAGCAAGCATATAAACAATGTGTTGAAGCTAAAAGCGTAAATACCATAACTACAAGATTACTTCATAAAGCTTTCTCTGTTGCAAAAAGAGTACGTACAGAAACTTCTTTAGCCTCATCTGCTGTTTCAATCTCCTACGCAGCTGTTGAACTCGCAAAACGTATATTTGACACCATAAGCGAACATAAAGCTCTTATTATAGGAGCTGGAGAAATGGCAGAGCTTGCAGCCCTTCACCTTAAGCAAGCCGGTGTTGAAAATATGTATGTAGCCAATAGAACTCTTGCAAATGCCGAAGAATTAGCCGCAAAAATATCTGGAATTGCAATACCTTTTGATGAAATAAAAACTTATCTTCCACAAGTTGATATTATAATATCATCTACCGGTGCATCTCATACAATATTATGCGCTGAAGACATAAAACCTGTTCTTAAAGTTCGTAAAAATAAAGCTATGTTCTTCATAGATATCGCAATGCCGCGCGATATCGACCCCGATGTAAACACCCTAGATAACGTTTATCTCTATGATATCGACGATTTAAAAGAAGTTGTAGAAGAAAACATGGCTTTTCGACGTGCTGAAGCAGAAAAAGCGTATCACATTGTGAAAGAAGAAACCGTAGACTTCACAAAATGGGTGCAATCTTTGGAATGTCAACCGACAATTGTTGCTCTAAATAAAAAAACAGAAGAAATGATACGCTCAAGTGTTGATAAAGCTCTTTCAAAGTATGACCTATCAGATGAAATTCGTAATGAAATAGAACTGATGGTTCAATCACTCACAAGAAAAGTAAATCATGCACCGCTTACTTACCTTAAACAACATCATTCTTTAGAAACCTCTATTTCTAACATTAAAAAAATATTTAGCATATAAAAATCATCAATAATAATATTATATTACGTAAAATATCATTATCTAGTCTAATTTTTCACAAAACAAATAGAAAATAACGTGAAAATTTGCACAGTTATAGTGAAAAAAAATATAAAATAAAATATAATTCAAGTATTCCAACAACTTTATTATAAAACATTGTTATTTATTAATAAAGAACTCCTCAACTTATCCTAACACCCTGTTGACACTAGCATTTTTCTATTGTAGGTTTTAGTCAAGAATTGTAAAAAGTAATTTGCAATTAAAAATTCCACTTGGAGGATAAGTTTATGGCTATAGTTGAACGTGTTGACGGTTTCTTTATTCCAAATGTATCTCTTATTGGCGCTGGCGCAGCAAAAACAATTCCACAAAGAATTCAGTATTTGAATGCGAAAAAACCTCTTATTGTTACTGATAAAGGAATCGTGGCAACAGGAATTTTAAAGCAAATCACAGATATTTTAGACGAAGCTGGTATGGCTTACGCTGTATTTGATGAAACAATCCCTAACCCTACCGACAAAAACGTACACGATGGCGTTGACGCTTACAACAAAGGCGGCTGTGACAGCTTAATTTCTTTAGGCGGCGGTTCATCACACGACTGTGGTAAAGGTATTGGACTTGTTGTTTCTAACGGCGGAAAAATTCATGATTTTGAAGGTGTTGACAAATCAACAAACCCTTTCCTACCATACATCGCAGTTAACACAACTGCTGGTACAGCTTCAGAAATCACTCGTTTCTGTATTATCACTGATTTATCACGCAAAGTTAAAATGGCTATTGTTGACTGGCGCGTAACTCCTAGCGTTGCTATCAACGATCCTTTACTCATGATTGGTATGCCTCCATCACTCACAGCTGCAACAGGTATGGACGCTCTTACTCACGCAGTTGAAGCATACGTTTCAACCGCTGCAACTCCATTAACAGACGCTGTTGCTGAACAAGCTATCAAACTTATCAGCCAACATCTACGTGTTGCTGTTGCTAATGGTAAAGACATCAATGCTCGTGAAGGTATGTGTTATGCACAGTACATGGCTGGTATGGCGTTCAACAACGCAAGCCTTGGTCACGTACACGCAATGGCTCACCAACTTGGTGGCTTCTACGATCTTCCACACGGCGAATGTAACGCTATTCTTCTTCCAGCTGTTGAAGAATACAACCTCATTGCTAACCTTGAAAAATTCACTGCAATCGCTGAAATGCTTGGTGAAAATGTTGACGGTCTCTCACCATCAGAATCTGCTTACTTAGCTATCACAGCTATCAGACAGCTTTCTGCTGACGTTGGTATTCCACCAACTATTACTGAATTAGCTAAAAAATACGGTAAATCAGTAGACGCTAAAGACATTTCAATCATGGTTGGAAACGCACAAAAAGATGCTTGTGGTCTAACAAACCCACGTACCATGACTGATGCTGCTGTTACCGCTATTTATGAATCAGTATTCTAGGATTGAATTTTCTTTTTGCCTTCGGCGACCAAGGAAACTTTTTCCACAAGGATAATCCCCTTTCTCGTCAAGCTAAAAAGCGAACCTAAGAATATAAAATAATACAACCAACTCTCTTTAATATCCACATAAGCATATTAAAGGGAGTTGGTTTATTTCTTTAAAAAGTGAGTAGGAAAAGCTATCTTCAAAAGAAGAGTTCTCCCCCTTCCTTAAAAACCATTTAGTGGAATATCAATAGGTTAGAAACATACCCTAAAGTAAAAAGAAAATTATTAGCTTTTCTCAATAAGGTGTTCAGTAATTATGCAGAGGTCTTAAAAGACGAAGGAATTTTTCACATAGTGATAATAAACTTTGAATATCTTACTTCTTTCAAATTCATTTCTCATCAAGTGAATACTCTATTCTAAAAACTAAACCAATAAAAGCAACCCTCCATAATACTCATACAAGTGTATTAAGGAGGGTTACTTTATTATTATTATTATTATTATTATTATTATGTAAGCATAGGTTCTAATATTAAAGGAAGCTTCTTTACTTTGATGTATAAAGTAAAAACTTTCTTGTAAACTTCTATTCCTTTCCGACGAGGAACGAGTCGGGAAGAAATAAGGTTTCCAAAGGAAATTATTTCCTTTGGTCGCCGAAGGCAAAAAAAGAAAAATTAGCTATAATAAGGGTCTTCTTCTTTAATAATTTGGAAAGCCTTATTGTATTTTACACGTCCCGGAATACCCCAGTATTTTGTAACACCGGCTACAGTACAAGGAAGTAAATCTTCCACGTCAGTATCAAGAACGATTACATCACCAATTTCTAGCTTTAGTAACTGGTTAGCAGTGATTTGAGCATCACCCATTTTTATTTTGAAGTCTACAGGAGTTTCAAGAAGTCTATCTTTTAGACGAGCAACCCAAGTATGATCAACTTCAAGACGCTCAGTTTGGAAAGATGCGTGAAGCTTTGAACGAATAGGTTCGATAGTTGCATATGGTAAACATACAAGCATTGAGCCGATTGCATTTTCAAGTTCTACTTCAAAGTTGATAACAACTACTACATCTGATGGTGGAACAATTGCGGCAAATTGCGGATTGATTTCACTACGTACAAGTTCAAGCTTAACATCATGAACCGGTCGCCATGATTCTTCCATATTCTCAAGAATAATTCTAACAACTTTATCAATAACTGCTTGCTCAATACTGGTGAACTCTCGCCCCTCAACTTTTGGCTGAGCGCCTTGCCCGCCAAAAACGTTTTCAACAAGAGCAAAAACAAGTCGAGCATCAACAATAATAATAGCATTACCACGTAGTGGTTCCATTTTAAAGATGTTGATTGAGGTTGGTACAGGGAGAGAACGGAGAAAATCACCAAATTTTGTCATATCAATGGAGATTGGGTTTAGCTCTACACGCTTACGTATGACGTTCGTCAAAGCATTTGTGCAAAGACGAGCTAACCTATCGTTCACAATTTCAAGAACAGGCATACGTCCTCGAATGATACGATCTTGATTTGCTAAATCGAAAGCAACTACATCTGAGTCATCATCGGGGATATCGCTTTCTGTGTCGATTTGTCCGCCTGATAATCCGCGAAGGAGAGCATCTACTTCATCTTGTGCGAGGACTTTATTCATACGCTTATTCCTTAATTAAAATTAGAATTTTAGACTCTATTCTTTTTCTTATAAATGGTCAAGTTTTTGTCACTCTCATTAAAGTGTATTGTGAGAAGATAGTTTTGCTTATTTTTTTCTTGTCACCCAAAGCAAGTTCAGCTATCTTAAAGGCATGAAAATTATATCATCACAAAATACTATTGAAAGCAAAATTAGTCTATCTAGCCAAAATATAAAGATTTTACATCTACTTTGGAGGCATGAACTCTATAACAAAAAAGCTCTTTGTTCTGGAGTTGGCAAGTGCGGGAAATGTAAAATCCGTTTTATATCTCCTGCACCTGAACCTTCTAAGGACGAAAATGAACTTCTTACTTTCGACGAAATTGACAGTAACATACGCTTATCATGCAAACATTATGCCAAAGATGAACACATCATAGAACTTATAGAAGACGACTTCCAAACTATTAATAATATTAATGATACAGATAAAAATATTAAAGAAGAAAAATATTTTATAGAGTATGAAAAACAAGAAAATCTACCTGTGTGCCTTGCTATAGATTTTGGAACAACCAGTTTAGAATATACACTTTTTAAAAATTCTAAGATCTATGCTCGCGGAAAAATGCTGAACCCTATGCAGGGAATTGGCAGTGAAGTTATGGCAAGATTAGAGTTTGCAAAATCTTTTGAAAATGCTGAACTCTTAAAAACACGTACTTGGCAAGTGATAAAAAATATAGTTGCAGAGAGTCAAAATTTAGGCTTAATTGTTGAACAGATTATTTTCTCTGCAAATTCTGCCATGACATATCTTGCACTTGGGTTTGAATCAAAATCTTTAGCATCTGCTCCTTATTCTCTGACTTATACGGGTGGAGATATTCAATATATCGAGGGTTTACCTCCTATTTTTATTCCTCCACTTCTTGCCCCTTTTGTAGGCGGAGATATATCAAGCGGTCTTTTTGCACTACATCAGCGAGAAAATCTTTCTTATCCTTACTTATTTGTTGATATGGGGACGAACGCAGAATTTATTCTTCACGTTTCTGAAAATGAAAATTATATGGCGTCAGTTCCTCTTGGTCCAAGTGTTGAGGGAGTCGGCCTTACATTTGGAACAGTGGCAAATTCTACAAGCATAGTTGATTTTAATTTGACTCCACTCGGGCTAAAAGAAATTTTACTCGATGGTAATCAAGAAAAAGCTAAAGGAATTTGTGGAGTTGGATATCTTCACTTACTACAAATTTTATCTCGAATAAGTCTTATTGACAAAGAGGGGCATTTCATTATAAAACCAAGCATGCCGCTTGCTCGAAAGGTTGCACAATTTACTGAAAGCACGTGCGGCTATTGTTTACAACTTAACCATGGAATTTATTTATCCGGACAAGATGTTGAAAGCCTTTTGATGGTTAAAGCTGCATTTCGTACTGCTTTTGAAATTCTTCTTGATTCCTCCTCTATTAATGAATCTCAACTTCAAAAAGTATATGTAGCCGGTGCATTTGGAAAATACCTAAAAACAGATACAATCACAGATATAGGTTTTCTGCCGCACATACTGCTCTCCAAAATCGAACAGATTGGAAACAGTTCTTTAGAAGGTGCACAACTTTTATGCACATCAAACAACCAAGAACATATAAAAAAGATATTCAGAGATTATAAGCATATAGAGCTTGCTAATCATTCTGCCTTTTCTGAAATTTATATGAAACATTTTAACTTTGAGTAATTATGAGACACACTTATCAAGAAAAAATTAAACCTTTCTTTCCACTTTTTGCACGCCCGAACGCATTTGTTCAAAGCTCAATGGTAGCTATCGGCGAAGTTATTGAAGAAGTTTTAAACCAAAGCCCATCACAACGTCACGAACTAAAATACGCAATACGTGACCTTTCTGCCCTTCTCACAAATGAAAGAGCAGATATGGCAAAACCTTATTGGACATCATCACGCTTTATTGCTGCATACACTAGCTTTTTCCTTCCTTGGAACCTTATCAGACTCACCCAACTCTACCCTTATCTTGAACTTCCAGAAGTTGAGGACGGTGACTATGTAGTTGATATCGGTTCAGGCACTCTTACAGCTATTATCGCTTTATGGATTGCTCGCCCTGATTATAGAGAAAAAAAGCTTAATATTATCGCAACCGACGTTGCGAATAAACCTATGGAAATAGGCAAAGAAATCTTTGTTCGCCTTGTAGATAAACTTGATATTTCTTTAAATTGGAATATCAGACTTGAGAAAAAACATAGTCTACAAGTCGCAAAAGGTACAGGATTAAACTTTGAACGTGCGCCAAAACTTCTTATATCAGCAAACGTGCTCAACGAACTAGAGACTCGTCAAGGCCTCCAAAAGAAAGAACTTAATAACTTCTTCTACGATTACACACAAGAAGTTAAGAATTTTATCGCTGAAGATGGTGCTTATATTGCTATCGAACCAGGTACAAGACAAGGCGGACGTATCATTACAAGCTTACGCGAAAATGCTATCGAAAATCAGCTATTCCCTTATGCTCCTTGCCCACACCCTTTTGACTGCCCTATTCAAAAAAATAGACAGCTTAATACTTGGTGTCACTTACAATGCCCTACTTACTCACCTAGCTGGCTTAAAGAAATTTCTAAAGAAGCTAAGATGGAACGTGATAACCTCAATCTTTCATTTGTACTTCTTAAAAAGCAGTATGAAGGCGGCTACCCAAATGCAGGTCGTGTAATTTCTAATGCTTTCTCTGTTCCGGGTCGTGGAAGATGTAGATACATCTGTACGGATAGAGGGCTTGCTCTTTTGACTGATTCAGCACAACTCCCTCACTCCGTTCTTGTTTCTGTACAAGTTACTCCAAAAAGAGACAAAAAATCAAACGCTTACATTGCATATATTGACGTAGAAGGTGCATACGAAAGTATGGACTAGAAAAACAAACTACCAAATAAAAGAACGCACGCTATAAGTTTATAGTGTGCGTTTTTTAGTATAATTATCCTAGATAGTAAGATCTTAATTAAGAAATTTTGTTCTTTTTACGACATTCAAAAGGCAAAAATTTCATTTAGACACACACTAATAAAAAAGAGAAAGACACACTTTCATTTGAAAATGTGTCTTCCTACAAATAATTTTACAACACTCTTTTTTCTATTCTTCTTCTTTTTGCTTAGGAACATACTGTGAAAGCATTATTGTTCCATTCATATAGTCTTTTATACTTGCAACTTGAACAAGAAATTTATCTTTCTGCTCACCTTCAAGCGGTGGTGATTGTGGAACTATGATTGAATCAGGATTTACAAACTTTCCATTTTCTTTAATTCTAAAATCAAGATGCGGCCCTGTTGATAGCCCTGTTGATCCCACATAGCCTATAATTTCCCCACGCTCGATAAATGAACCTTTCTTTGTTTTTTTATCATATTTTGATAAGTGAGCATACATTGACTCTAAGCCATTACTATGCTTCATTATAATAAGTTTTCCATAACCACCTTGAGTGCCTACAAAGCTCACAGTTCCATCACCAACAGTACGAACAGGAGTGCCCGTAGGTGCAGCATAATCTATACCTTGGTGTGGGCGAACTGTTCCTAAAATTGGGTGTCTGCGTGCCATTGTATAGCCAGAGCTGATTCTGGTGTAGTCAAGCGGACTTTTAAGAAGGAGTTTCTCAAGAGCTTCACCGTTTGCATCATAATATGACTGTGAAGTTCCTTCCATTTCATAATGGTATGCAGAATAAGTTTTATTTTTATTTGTATAAGAGACTGCTAATATATCGCCATAACTTACAAATTCACCATCACGATATTTTTTTTCAGCCAATATTTCAAATACATCGCCTTTTTTAATATCTCGGAAGAAGTCAACTTGATAGGCAAGAATATTTACTATTGTAGGCGTGAGCGATGCCCTTTCGCCGAGTTCATCGAGTGCGCCGGAAAGGCTTACATCTATTTCAGCTTTAATATGTGAAAGTTCAATATCATATACTATAGGAGAAATTGCGGCTGTAAAAGTATAATCAACCTTTTCTTCACCTTGTTCATTTTTTGCAACACGAGGTTCAGCATTTAAAACAAATATTTCAGATTTATTTCTTTCATATTCAAATCGTACAAGCTGTTTATCTTCATTGAGTGTAACGGAATAAGGCGCATTTATAGTTATTTTTTCAAGTTCATGAATATCTTTTGAAATATCAATAGCTTCATAAATTTCAGCTTGACTAATATATTTATTAAGTATTGTACTTATTGTTTCACCGCTATTTACATGAGCAATAATAATCTCTTCACTATTGTTTAGTGGAGTTTCATCAAGGCTCATAATATTTTTTGAAACGATAGTTCTTACGCTTCCATCTTTCTCATAAATTTGTGCTGCTGGAAGTTTTTCACCTGGTTGACTGAAAAATGCTAGGTCAACGGTATTTAACTTATTAGGTTTATCTTGACTTGTTTCGCCTGAAAGAGCAACCGCTTCAAGATTCTTACCTTCAGAATTTTTTTGGCTTTCATCAACTATAGCAACGCCAAATTCATTCGTACTATCTGAATTTTCAGAAGTTTGATTTTTAACTACGGATTGCGTAAAGTTTGAAAGAGGTGAATGTTCACTGAAAGTAACTGCAATTAGAGCAAATAACACAAAACAAATAAAAATAATTTTTCTTTTCATAGTCGATAATCTAGTTTTATAGTCTTATGGGGTTAATAAAATTTTATGAGATTAAATACTCTTTTTGCAAATCTTTGTCTAGCGAATTAATTCATTATTTAAGTTATACAAGCAAAACAATCAATCTATCTATCTAATATAACAGTTAATTCATTACAAAATTTTCAAAGTATAAAAAACTGGACAAGTTACAACTTACACGTTATATACACGATAATAAAATTATAAGGTTTGTCTATGTTAAAGGTTGATTATTTCTCCATAAAGTGGAACCTACTTCTTAAATTAGAAGATTATTTATTCAATAATCAGACATCTTACAACATGGAAATTTTAAATAATATCACAAGCCTAAAACTCTCTGAAATGCCTATAGATTTATATAATCCTGTTTTAATTAAAGCCCCCACGTCCGCAGGGAAAACACATATTTTAGATTCATTAGCACTAACCTTTCATAAGCAAGCACCACACTTTAAAATAGCTTACGGAAAAGCTCACGGCTTAATCAATATTTTTACAGATAAAAAAAATCAAACTCGCAGAATCGAAGAATTATACGATGCTGATATCCTCTTACTTGACGATATTCACCTACTCGTAGGCAGACCAGATATACAAAAAGAACTTGTTTTATTGATTGATAGCCTTATCGAAAATAATAAATTCGTAGCTGTGACCTATTCTATAGATAAAAATCTAGAACAAAGCTCCTTCTTTAGCTTTTCGTGGACTTTGGAAGACACCCTTCTTTCACGACTTTCCTCTGGTATTGTGTTCAACCTAGAAAACCCTGACCTAGACGTGCGTATGCGAGTTGTTGAAAAATTATCGAACGATTATAAACTTAATCTTACAAAAGCAATGTGTTTATCCATAGCAAGATTTAGTCAAGATATTAGACAACTTAAAGGTGTTCTAAAAACAATCGCTGCCTACACAAAAGCTACAAAAATTTCTATAGATGAAGAAGATTTACTACGCATGCTAAATGGATATGGCGATAGTAACAGTCTTTCACCAGAACTTATAATAGCCCATACAGCAACTTACTTCGGTTTACAAACAAAAGAACTCAAAGGAACCAGCAGAAAGAAAAATGTTATTATGGCTCGACAAATAGGTATGTATTTATGCAGAAAGCTTCTTGGGCTTTCATTCAGCAGAATTGCAGATCTCTTTGGAGGAAAAGACCATACTACCGTTATTCACGCCTGCCGAAAAGTTGAAGACCAACCAGCTCTTCAACCAACTCTTGAGCTTCTTACGGAAAAAATCAACTACAATTCAACTTTATTAACTGGATTTTAGCTACTATTTGTTAAAAAAATAACAATATATTCTTTATAATTATAAACGTTATAAAAATTTTTGATAAAGTATCACAAAAATAATTATCTGGAAGTGCTTTACAAACTAAAAAAAATACGCTAAGCTTACATAAATTTGTGTTTAAAGTTTAACTGTTTGTTTACATAATCAAACTATCACAAAACTCTAACATCGAGCTTTATTTAGACTTTTGGCACAATATTAGCGTATGAATTATTTTTTTTAGTGTTAGAATTTTTATTGTTTATCTAAAAAACTTGTTTCATGTTTATTTGACTTTACTGCAATTAAATTTATTTTTTTGCATAATATTTATGCGTTTTAAATCGCTGTAGATTGCACGCATTAGCTTTTTTTAACATTATAACTAAGAATATTTTAAGGATTTAGGACTATGAAAAAAACTAGAATAGCTATTAACGGTTTTGGTCGTATTGGTCGTCAAGTATTTCGTGCACTTCAAGAATCTTATAAAGATCAAATCGAAGTTGTAGCAATCAACGATCTTTGCGATGCTGCTACAAACGTACATCTTCTAGAGTTCGATTCTGTATATGGCAAAGCTAACTTCTCAGCTACTCTTGAAGGCGATGTTATTAAAGTGGGCGATTGGAGTGTAAAATGTCTTGCTCAAAGAGATCCTAAATTACTTCCTTGGGGTGAACTTGGTGTTGACCTTGTTGTAGAATCAACAGGTATCTTCCGTTCAGCTAAAGATGCTGCTGTTCACATTGCAAACGGTGCTAAAAAAGTTGTTATTTCAGCTCCTGCAAAAGATCAAGACATCACTATCGTTATGGGCGTAAACCACGACGATTATGATGCTTCTAAACACCATGTTCTTTCAAACGCTTCTTGTACAACAAACTGTCTTGCTCCTGTTGCTAAAGTTCTTGAAGAAGAATATGGCATTGAATCAGGTGTTATGACTACTATCCACTCATACACCAATGATCAACGTATCCTTGATCTTCCACACAGCGATTTACGTCGTGCTCGTGCAGCTGCATGTAACATTATCCCAACTTCAACAGGTGCTGCTCAAGCTGTATCAGAAGTATTGCCTTCTCTTAAAGGTAAATTTACAGGTTTCTCACTTCGTGTGCCTACACCTACAGTTTCTATCATCGACTTCACAGTTATTCTTAAAAAAGAAACAACTACAGAAGATATGCTTGCTAAAATGAAAAAAGCTTCTGAAACAGACCTTAAAGGTATCTTAGAATACTGCGATAAAAAACTTGTTTCTATGGACTTCAAAGGAAACCCACACTCTTCTATCTTAGAAGTTGAATATTCATACATTCAAGATGGTAACATGGCAAAAATCATTGCTTGGTACGATAACGAATGGGGTTACTCAAACCGTATCTGTGACCTTATCGTTCACATGGCAAAACAAGGTTTCTAATTTTTATTAGGGTGGATTTAGAAACATACCCTAGACAATCAGTTTAATACTTTGAGGGTGAAATTTTAGCTTTATAAGTTGCTAAGATTTCACCCTTTTTGCGTACTTGATGATTTTACCTATTCAGATTCTACACAATCGTTGATATTACAATAAATGTTTTTAATGAAGCGGGAGAGAACTCGTTTTTTTAAAAAAACGTAGTTTCCCCCTCTCGAAAAAAATTGTGCTAAGGTCTTTATTTATTAAAGAAATTCTGTACAACCATAAAGAGCAACATTTTCATCCTTATTTAAATAAAGAGATACTGTTTTTAGATAAGAATGATGTGTTCTTGAGTTTGTAAATTCTTTATAAAAATCATCAGAGAAAATATGTTCATGCTTTGCTGAAATTCCACCAGTTAGAACAATAGTCGAAGGCAGAAGAGTTAATGCTAAATTACGCAAAGCTCGTGCTAACCAAATTGAAAAATATTTAAAGGCTTTTGCATCTGATGGAATCTGAACTGACGGAATAACTTCTCCAGTTATAAACGTATTAATTAATTGCAGACCAGAACCTGTCAGTACATTATCAAGAGTAGCAAAGTCAATAGAAAGTTCTTTACAGATGAAATTTGAAAATTCAACTTCAAAAGATTCCGATAAGTAGAAAGGACAAATCTGATGCCCTCCCTCAGATGGAGCTAACACCACTTCAGAATTTTTCATATGAAGTGCTGACACACCAAAGCCGGTTCCCGCCCCCGCTACTAATATTGGATATTCATAACTTGCCTTTGTTCTGTCCGCAAACAATTGAATAAAACCATGTTCCCTTTTGTGAACAAACGACATTGCTTGTGCACTGAAATCATTTACAAGTTTTACCGGCGGAAAGTTAGGGATATCATTTCGCAATTCGTTTACATCTAGATCCCAACTAAGATTAGTGAGAACTCCGTAGTTTTCATTTTCAATAGGTCCAGCAACAGCAAAAACACACGACTCTATATTTTCCGGAGAAAATCTTTCATCAAGAGAATAAAGCTCTTTATAAATTTCCGTAAAACTTTTTTTGTGGGAAGAAATCCATGATGTAGTAAGCATAAAATAACTATTCTCTCTCTTTTCAAAAAGCGAAAAACGCGCGTTTGTGCCACCAATATCAGCAGTTAGATAGTACATAAGAACCCCAAATATCAATAATTTCTATTGTTAAAATTAAAGCCTTTACTTCTATATACATTAATGCTAAAAATTTAACTGTAACTTCGCTTCAGAAGTTAGTTTTTCATTTTTTGAGCATCATTTAGTTTATCGCTTTAAAGCAATTAAGGATTTATAACGGAATACGTATAAAAAGTACAGACAAATTTGAACTTGTATAGATAATTAAGCAAGAGGGAATCAAATATGGATTTTTATTTTGACAGAACTCAGTGCCTTAATATGACCAAAGCCTTAAAAAAAGAGTGGCTACAAACAAATGGTTTGGGAAGCTATGCCTCATCTACAGTTTTAGCGTGTAACACAAGAAAATATCACGGCTTATTTAATATAAACCTTGAAACCCCGCCTAGTAGATACGTTTTACTTTCAACTATTGAAGAGTCTATTTACTCTGAAAAAGAAGAAAATATTTTTTCTACAAGACAGCATCCTGATGTATTTTATCCTAACGGTCACGAAAACCTTGAAAGTGTCGAAATTCAAGGAGTGCCAACTTTAAACTATAAGTTCGGAAATATTAAAATTTCTAAAGAAGTGCTTATGGTGCAAGATAGAAATATCACTCTTGTGCGTTATTTTGTGGAATCAGCAAATAATACACCTTTAGTTCTCAAACTGAAGCCTTTACTTGCGTACAGAGAAATTCATGAACTTACCTATGAAAATGACTCAATCAATAAGGATGTCACCCTTTTAGAAAACGGTTTTGCCGTACAGTTGTATAAGGTACTGCCACAGCTCAATATTTTTGTGGATAATGAAAATAAAGCTACATTCAAAGATGACAGCTTTTGGTGTAAAAATGTGCATTATGCTGTTGAAAAAAAACGCGGTTTCAATAGCGAAGAAGATCTTTACTGCGCAGGATGTTTAGAAATTCCTGTCGTAAAGGATACCTCTATTTACCTTGCAATTACAACAGAGGAAGTAACAGAGTCTCTTTCCGAGCTTTGGAACAGAGAATATACAACTCAAAAAAAATTAAACCAGCAAGCCGATACTATACTCAAGAACTTAGAACTACAAACCAATACATTTTTAAGTAAATCTCCTAGTGGAATGCTTGAAATTATAGCTGGTTATCCTTGGTTTCAAGCATGGGGAAGAGATACTCTTATAGCCCTTCCCGGAATTTGTTTTGCTACAGGTAGAATTGAAGAAGGCAAAACAGTACTAGAAAATATAACAAAATTTATCAACCGTGGACTTATTCCAAACATGTTCTCAGCAGATGGAAATAATTCCTATAATTCGATTGACGCCTCACTATGGTTTGTTTTAGCAGTTCAAAGTTTAGAAAAATATGCTCCATCTGAAGATGAGTTTATTCGTAAAGTTTGTTATCCTGCTATAAAAGCTATCCTTAGCGGATATGCTCACTATGCCTCAGAGATAATACCGGATGTATATCTCAATAAAGATGGTTTAATACATACCGGTAATTATGAAACTCAACTCACATGGATGGATGCGCAAGTTAACGGAGAGCCAGTAACTAGCCGTTTTGGATATGTGGTTGAAATAAATGCCTTATGGTTTAATGCTCTGTGCTATGCTAAAGAGTTAAGCATTCGCTACGGAGAGGATCTTCACCTTGCAGATACCTACTTAGAAACATTTGCAAAAGCCTTTAGAGAGAAATTCTGGACTATCCTTTATGGCGGATATTTAGGCGATGTTGAATCCAACGGTTCACTCGATTTATCCATACGTCCGAATCAGATTTTTGCTGTTTCACTGCCTTATTCGGTATTAAGCAAAGAAGATCAATTACATGTGGTTGATGTTGTGCGTAACTACTTACTAACTCCTTATGGAGTTCGCACACTTTCAAGACGTTCACTCAACTACAAAGGTAAGTATGAAGGCAACTCTGAGCAACGCGACTCTGCCTATCATCAAGGAACTGTTTGGCCATGGCTTTTAGGTGCATACGGTGACGCATTGATTAAAACATCAACTAATTTAGATAAAGATGTTGATGAATTATTAAATGTTCTTACGTCCCTATTCACATCACACATGTCTGATGCAGGAATTGGTAGTATTTCAGAAATATTTGCAGGCGACCCACCACAGGTACCCGATGGCTGTATAGCGCAAGCATGGAGTGTTTCAGAATGCTACAGATTGTTACAAAACCTTAAACAAGCTTCCCCTAAAGTATTTACTAAGTGGGAAGAAAAAATAATTACGAATTTGGCTTAAAAAGTTTAGAATAGCTTTTAATAAAATTCTTTCTACTTAATCGGGTATATGAAAGAATTGAGAGGAATATTAAAAGCATAGAAGAGTAAGGGATTACAGGTTATTAAAGATTACAATTTGATTTGAGGAGCGCATTATGAGGGTTTTAATGTTTGGATGGGAGTTTCCGCCATATATAAGTGGCGGGCTTGGAACAGCTTGTTATGGAATGACTCAAGGGCTAATCCAAGCCGGAGCGGAAGTAGTTTTTGTTTTGCCGGCAACTCCAAACGCCGGAAATGAAAGCAACGAGAAATTTAAAATGAAGTCAGCTTCAGGTACTGTTATTCGTGATGAAGCTGAAAAACTATTTGAAGTTCATAGTAAAAGTTCTCTTATGGAAAATATTCGTTTTCATTGGGTCGACAGTACTATGACACCATACGCAACTCAAACAACTTATCATGAGTACATGTCTCAAATCCAAACGGATTTTGACAATACAAGTTATTTTTCTGAGAAATCAGTATCAGAAAAAACTGTCTATTTAAAAGGAGGATATGGAAAAGACCTTATAGATGAAGTCTACCGTTACGCAAAGGCGGCCTCTTCTATAGCTCTTGGCGAAGAATACGATGTTATCCACGCTCATGACTGGATGACATATCCGGCAGGTGTTCTTTCAAAACAAATTAGTGGTAAACCCCTTATTGTGCACGTACACGCTACAGAGTTCGACAGAACAGGCGAACAAGTAAATCAGCAAGTGTACGATATTGAAAGATTTGGTATTCAAAACGCCGATATGATTTTTGCCGTCTCTCAAAGGACAAAGGACATAGTAGTTCAAAGATACGGTGCTGATCCGGACAAAGTTAAAGTTGTCTATAATGCTGTAACAAAAAAAGAAGCTCTTACAAGATACAATGTAAGCCCTCTAATGAACGATGAAAAAAGAGTTCTTTTTATGGGAAGAATTACCTTCCAAAAAGGTCCTGAATATTTCGTTGAAGCAGCACGCTTAGTTCTAGAGAAAATGCCGAATGTTCGCTTTATTATGGCGGGTAGCGGTGATATGAAAGAAAGAATGGTAAAAAGAGCAAGCGAATTAAGAATAGGCGATCGCTTCCATTTTCCGGGCTTTATGAAAGGTGAATCAGTTGATAAAATGTATGCTTTAGCTGATTTATATGTTATGCCTTCAGTTTCTGAACCTTTCGGAATAGCCCCTCTCGAAGCAATGGTTTATGACACTCCTGTTTTATTGTCCAAACAGTCCGGTGTTGCAGAAGTTTTAAATAACAGCTTGAAAGTTGATTTTTGGGACGTAAAAGATATTGCAAATAAAATTTGCGCAGTTTTAAGTTATGACAAACTAAATTCAACAATTATTGAAAAAAGCCGAAAAGAGCTTGAAAATATTTCATGGTTTAGTTGTGCGCAAAATATTCATTCACTTTATTCTAGTTTAGCAGGAGTTTAGTATGAGTTCCGTATGTTTATATTTCCAAGTACACGTGCCTTATGCCTTTCGTGATTATTCATTTTTTGAAATAGGTGAAAGCCCATTCTACGAAAATGAACAAGAAAATTTTGAAAATGTTATGAAACTTGCTCGTGAATGTTATTTACCGGCAAATAAGATTCTTTTGGAACTCATAAAAAAACATGATGGTAAGTTTAAAGTTAGTTTTTCTATAAGCGGAACAAGTTTAGATTTATTTGAAACTCATGCCCCAGAAGTGATTGAATCTTTCCAAGAACTTGCAGAAACAGGTTGCGTGGATTTTATAGCTGAAACTTTTGCACATAGTCTTAGTTATTTATGCTCTAAAAAAGAATTTAAAGCACAAGTTGCAATGCAAGCGCGTCTCATAAAAAAATGGTTTGGTGTAAATCCTAAAGTTTTACGTTCAACCGAGCTTATGTACAACAATGAATTAGGAAAATGGGCAGAAAATGCAGGATTTAAAGCTATTCTCGCTGATGGAAATGCTTTAGGTTTTAAAAGTCCTAATTTCGTATACACTCCACAAGGTTGTGAGAAGATCAAACTTTTATGCAGCAATGCAGGACTTTCAGAAGATATTAGCTTACGCTTTTCAGATTCTAGCTGGAATGAATATCCTCTCTATGCAGAAAAATATGCAAACTGGTTACAATCAGTAGAAGAAAATGCACAACTAGTAAATATCTTTTTAAAGTATGAAAATTTCGGAATTCACCACACAAGTGAAAGCGGAATCTTTGACTTCTTAAAAGCTCTACCAGAAAAAGTGCTTGAAAACAAAAATTTCAACTTTAAAACATTAACAGAAGCAGCTAAACTTTCAGCAGGCGAAAGTGTAGATATTCATTACATGACCTCATGGACAGGAAAAGAAAAAAATCTCTCCTCATGGCAAAGTAATGACTTACAACACGATGCACTGCATGCTTGCTATAGCTTAGAAGAAGAAGTAAACACCGCAAATAACAAAGCATTATTGCAAATTTGGCGCATACTTCAAGGTAGTGAACAAATTGCTGCTATGTCATTAGATGGCTATGCACCTTCTTCTACATGCTACTTACAAGAAGAAAAAAATGCTTACGATGTTTATATTAACTATATGAATATCCTTGCAGATTTAACATTAAGAGTAAAAGAAGTCCTTAAGAATAAAAAGAATAAGCCAACAACAAGCAAATCAAAACTTTCCGCAGTAAAAAGACAAAAGGATCGAGGCATTGAAATGGAAAGCGAGTTGTCTAGCTTAAAACTACTTACAAGTAAAAAAGATGAACAAGCAGCATAACTTTATTGCTGTGCGATTAGAATTTGATGATTTATAATGTCAGTTGAATGTAAGAGGGTGTGTTTCAAAAAAAGTTTTAGAAGCACACCCTAAATAGTATTAACAATTAAATTTTTGAGACTATGCAAAAAAGCATATTCTCTAGCATACATGGAGTATCTGTATGTCCGATAAATACGAATTATTCTCAAGCCTTTTTGAAGTAAGCTGGGAAGTTTGTAATAAGGTTGGAGGTATATACGAAGTTATTACTTCAAAGGTATTGCAAGCAAAAGAACAATTTGGTGACGATTACTTCTTACTAGGACCAAGCCTAAAGCGTAATCCTGATTTTGAAGAAACCGATGAACCAGCATGGGAACCTATAAGACAAGCCCTTGCCGCTAAAGATTTGCATTGCAGACTTGGAAGATGGAATATTCCGGGTAAACCAAAAGTAATTCTTGTAGATTTTGCAAGTCGTTATAATAAAAACCAAGTTCTTTTTGACCTTTGGCAAAAATATGGGGTTGATTCCCTTTCAGGTGGTTTTGATTATCAAGAACCTGTTATGTTTTCAACTGCTTGCGGTGAAGTAATTTCTGCTATATGGCAACACTTTTATGCCCCTCGTGAAATGGGAAGCCTTGCACATTTCCATGAATGGATGTGTGGAGCCGGTCTTCTCACTGTAAAATCTCTTGCTCCGGAAGTAGGAACTGTGTTCACTACTCACGCAACCATGCTTGGGCGTGCTCTTGCCGGAACATCTGTTGATATTTACAAAGAAATGCGTTCTATCAACCCTAAACAAGAAGCAGCTGCGCACGGTATTACAGCAAAATGTTCTATGGAAATGGTTTCAGCTCGTGAGTCTGATGCTTTTACAACTGTAAGTCAAATCACAGCAAGTGAAGCATCTGCTTTCTTAGCAAGAAAACCTGATGTTGTAACCACTAACGGACTTGACTTGAGTATTATACCCGATTATAGCGTAGAGCGTGCTCTTGCAAATACTAATCGTGAGCGTTTAATCCAACCGATTGAAAGACTTCTTCGTAGAAAAGTTCCTGATAATTTAAGTATTCTTACTATCTCTGGTAGATACGAATATCACAATAAAGGTATAGACACTTTCTTAGATTCTTTAGCTGGTTTAAATAAAAAATTAGCAGGTTCAAATATAAATGTTTGTGCACTCTTCCTAGTTATGGGCGGACATCATGGACTTGACCAAGAAGCTGTGAGCGGTGACCCTAATATTAAACCAAATCAGGATACTGATGAAGGCTTCATCACTCCTTTTAAAGTTTACGATCAACCTAATGATGCTATTCTAAAAACATGTAAAGAACTTGGTCTAACAAACAAGCCGGAAAATAATGTTCAAGTTATTTTTGTACCTGCTATGCTTGATGGACATGATGGTTTCTTCGACATGGAATATTTTGAAATTTTAGCAGGTTGTGATTTAGGTGTATTCCCATCATGGTATGAACCATGGGGTTATACTCCGCATGAATCCGCAGCTTATGGCGTTCCTACAGTAACAACAGATCTTTCTGGTTTTGGTTTATGGGTACGTGAAGCAGAACAAAAGACAGAATTAGAAAATCAAGGTGTTATGGTAATACCTCGCCAACATTCTAAATATCAAAATGTAGTAAAAAGTCTTGAAGATTGCCTTTTAGAATATCTACATAAATCACCTGAAGATGTTCAAAAATCAAGAGAATGTGCACGTTCTATTTCAGAAAAAAGTACATGGGAGCATTTCTACCCTCTTTATTGCGAAGCTTACGAAATGGCAAGCGAAAAAGCAGCCAAAAGGGGTGCCAACTTAAAGGGGGTACGCAAGAAGGAGAAGTTATCTAAGGTACTTACTGCTTCATCTTCGACAACTCCTCTACTGCGTACCTTTACCGCTGTTGCAGAGCTACCACCGGCACTTACTCGCCTTCGTGAACTTTCACAAAATCTTTGGTGGACATGGCATCATGAAGCAAAACATCTTTTTATAGAGTTGAACCCTCAAACGTGGGAAAATACAGGGCATAATCCTGTTCTCGCAATTGAGCAAGCATCACCTGATAGGCTTTTAGAACTTTCAGAAGATAGTAACTATATGGAAAGATTTAATCGAGTTCTTAAAGAATTCGATGCCTACATGGCTGTTCCAATTAAAGAATTTGGCGGTAAGGTTACTGAAGAAAAGCCTATTGCTTATTTCTGTTGTGAATTTGGTATTCATGAAAGCTTACCAATCTATTCAGGTGGACTTGGTATTCTTGCCGGCGACCATATGAAATCCGTAAGTGATTTAGCTTTACCTGTAATTGGTATTGGTCTTCTTTATCGTAATGGGTATTTTAGACAGTTACTCGACTCGAATGGAAGACAAGAAGCTATTTATCCTTATAACGATTTCTCAACTCTTCCTATTGAGTCAGTATGCGATAGTGAAGGAAATCAGAAAATTATTGATCTTGAAATGCCGGGAAGAACAGTTTATGCCGCTGTATGGCTTGCTCGTGTAGGTAGAGCTAAGCTTTATCTGCTTGATACTGATATTAGTAAAAATACAGATGAAGATCGTCGCATAACTGCAAGACTTTATGAAGCTGATAGAGATTTTCGTCTACGTCAAGAAATAGTTCTTGGTATGGGTGGAGTTCGCCTTTGTGCTCAACTTGGTTATACACCTTCTGTTTACCATATGAATGAAGGGCACTCGGCTTTCTTGATTTTAGAAAGAATCCGTAAGCACCAACTAGAAGATCATCTTACTCTTTCAGAAGCAATGGAACTTGTAGCCGGAACATGTGTATTTACAACACATACTCCTGTTGATGCCGGTAATGAAAGATTCAATGTTGATCAAATTACTCGCTACTTCACCCCATGGACACAAGCTGTTGGAATGAACATAAACAGTTTTATTCAACTAGGAAAAATGGACGATAGTGATAACAGAGACTTTAACCTTACAGTGCTTGCCTTACGTTTTGCAAACAAATCTAACGGCGTTAGCTGGTTACACGGAGATGTTTCACGCAGAATGTGGCGCAATCTTTGGAAAGGTCTTGCGCTTGCTGAAATTCCAATCGAACACATAACAAATGGTATTCATACAACTTCATTTGTTGGTGACCAGTTCAATAATCTTTTGAAAAAGTACGTTTCACCTTATTGGGATGAACTTCCTGCAAACGATTCTACTTGGGACAAAGTTTACTCCATTCCGGATGAATTATTCTGGGAAACTAAAAACCAACAAAAGCAAATTCTTATTGACGAAATAAGAAAAAGAATACCAACATTTATGGCTAAATTTGGAGTAGACAGAAGTTATTCTCATGTATTAAATGAAAATCTATCGACTGATACCCTCATTATTGGCTTTGCGCGTAGATTTGCTCCATATAAACGTGCTAATCTGCTTTTTGCTGATGCTGATAGATTAGCTCGTATTATTAGTCAAGCAGATAGACCGGTAGTATTTGTATTCTCCGGTAAATCTCACCCAGCTGATGAAAAAGGTATTGAACTTATTCAAGAAGTTGTAAAATACGCTCAAGACCCACGTTTTATGGGCAAAGTTTTCTTCATTGAAGACTATAGCCTTTCTATCTCTAAAAAGCTTGTTCAGGGTTGCGATGTTTGGCTTAATAACCCACGCAGACCATATGAAGCAAGCGGAACCAGTGGTCAGAAAGTGCCTGTAAACGGCGGTATCAACTTCTCTATTTCCGATGGTTGGTGGTGTGAAGGCTATAACGGTAAAAATGGCTGGAATATTGGGCCAGTCATTAACGAGTCAAACCTTTTCTACTCAGAGCAAGATGACTATGCCGATGCTGAATCTCTCTACACACTCTTAGAGGAAAACCTTATCTCAACCTATTATGATAGAGATATAAACAATATTCCTCATAAGTGGATTGATATAGCGAAAGATAGCTTACGCACACTTACAGCTGAATATAGTACAGGTCGTATGGTTTCTGATTATATGAATAAAGCTTATCTCCCTACAGCTGAAAGAAGCATTGAACTTTGTGAAAACTCATTTGAGCTTGTAAAAGCAAATACAAAATGGTGTAGCGAAGTTAGCTCAGCTTTTAATGGTGTAAAGATTAACGATATTCAAATATCAGGTATCGACGGTGATGTAGTTGTTTGTGGACAACCGTTCAATGTTAAGGTAAATGTATCTCACGC
>CAYJOR010000038.1:0-25158 GCA_964371865.1 uncultured Desulfovibrionaceae bacterium
GTCTTTATCTACGAAACTCGATAAAAAGTCAAGCTCTTTTTGCAACTTTTTTATATTTTATTTTTAATTGAATTATTATAGCAAGATAGAAGATGTCTCCGACGGGCAAGGAAACTTTTTCCACGGGAATAATCTCCTTTAGCAACCTTACTTCTTCTTGATTCGCTCCTCGTCAGAAAGGAATAAGTACTTACAAAAAAATTTCCTTTGACGTTACAATCTACTATTCAAATCAATTTACGATTATGATTTGTGTGCGCAAAGCTATAATAGTATGTCCTCTATCAAATTACTTTTAGCTTTCAATATAATCTTATTAGTTTAGCTACACACTAATGTTAAGTAAACCTAATTGTTTTTTAAGGAAGGGGGAGAGCTCGAGAGGGGGATACCTCGTTTTCAAAAAAACGGTGTTTCCCCCTCTCGAAAAAAACTCTATTACTCTCCTAACTTACTCATGACTTCCCAGAAGGTAGGGAATGACTTTTTTACTACTTTCTTGTCGTCAAAATCAATTGATGCGCCGTGCAGTCCAAAAAGTGACATTGACATTGCTAGGCGGTGATCATTGTAAGTTTGAAAGAGAGTGTACGGCGGTAGAGTTGGGAATTTTCCTTTTCCTTCAATTATGATTCCATCTTCAAGCTCTTTGAGTTCTATTCCTATGCGTGAGAGTTCTGTTGCTACGGCGGATAATCTGTCGCACTCTTTTACTCTTAAGTGTGGTATATTTGTTATATGAGTAACACCCTCAGCACAGGCTGCTAGCACTGCTACTGTTGGAACAATATCAGGACAAGCATTCATATCTACGGTGATACCTTTCAGCTTGGATGGTGATACAATTATGGATTCTTGTGTAGCTTCTACTTTTGCTCCCATCTGCTTTAGTATTTCTAGAAGAGCTTTATCACCTTGTGAAGAGTTTATATCTAGTCCCACAACTTCTACTGCTTCCTTTCCTATTGCGCCAGCAGCTAGTAGATAAGAGGCTCCTGACCAGTCACCCTCAACACTGTGTTCTCCATTTTTATACACACCTTTCTTTACTTTAATACGGACTTCATTCGGACTGATTTCTGAACGCTCTTTCCAGTCATCAATAGGAGTTCCATCTAAATTTTCAATTGAACACTTAATACCGAAATCTTCCATTATTTGAAGTGTGAGTGCTACATACGGGAATGAAACTATTTTTTTTCCAACTGGAAGATAGCTTACATCTCCTTCACAGAAGGGTGCCATTAATAGTAAACCTGAAAGATATTGACTTGATTCATCAAGGGCTATTTCTATGTCTTGACCATGAAGATTTTTAGAATTTAGCTCATCACCTATTAATAGTGGTGGGTATCCTTCTTTCTCCATTTCAATGACTGCACCCATTGCGAGTAGAGATTTTACAAGTGCACCTATAGGTCTTTCGTGCATGCGCTCTACTCCAAAAAGCTTGAAATAACCTTTGCCACCTGCTAGAATTGCAGTTAGAAGTCTGCAACTTGTACCGGATTCCCCCACGTTACAAAGTGTTGGATTATTTTTATCTGCACTTCCTACAGGCCCGTTTGACATTCCTATGATTTTCCAATCACCTGAAATGTCGTTGGTTTGGATTGCTTCTATTTTTGCACCGGCTGATTCTAATATTGCTCTTGTCTTTTTAGTATCATCGCAGTTTAATACATTACGTACTATTGACAATCCCGGAGCTAAAGCCGCTGCTATAAGTGTTCTATGAGATAAAGATTTTGATGTAGGAGCATGGAGGCGTATCATAAATATTCCTTATTACTTTGTATAAAAATTTTGTCCTGATGTGTAGCAACCAAGAACCTTAAAAGATGTGCAATAATTACTTATTTTCTCTATCACTTGTTGATATTTCTTATCACAGATATCACAGGAAAGATCAGCAAAGAATAAGTATTTCCAGCACTCTCCGGGCATTGGACGAGATTCTAACTTTTGAAGACTTATCTGTTCTTTAGCAAACATATTCAAAACTTCTACTAATGCACCAGATTTATCTTTTATTGTGAAAAGTACTGAAGATTTATCAATATTTGATTTTTCAAGATGTTTTTGAACTGTGTTCGCATAAGAAATAATTACAAATCTCGTCCAGTTCTTTTGATCGTCTTCTATTGAGTGCGCTAAGGAGTTGAGATTTAAACTTTCTCCTACTTTTGGATGCGCAATTGCAGCTGTTCCCTCTTCTGTTAATGCTAAATGCGCCGCTAATGCTGAAGATTCTACACTCACACGTTTAGCATTTGGAAGATTCGCTGTGAGCCAGTTCACGCTTTGCCCTAATGGTTGAGAATGTGAATAGATTGTTTTTATATTCATTAATGAGCTTTCCTTACTTAAAAGACTCAATTCGATTCTTGAATAAAATTCTGCTTCAATCTTAACATCATAAAGTCCAAACAAGTCAAAGCATCGTCCAACAGTACCATAAAGAGAATTTTCTAAGGGCACAATTCCAACAGAACAACTTCCACTACTTACTTTTTGAAAAATTTCTGTAAAATCAGTACAAGCTTCAAAATTTGTTGAAGAACCTAAATAAGATTGCCCTGCATAATAAGAAAATGTTCCCTCTGGCCCAAGGTAAGCAGCTTTAAAGTCTGTTTGTAAATCTCGGGTTGCTGAAAGTATTTCTCTCCAAATTGCTTGAATATGCTTTTCGGATAAAAGCTCATCATTTTCTTTGTTCAAACAATCAGCTTTAAGACTCAAATTTACTCTTCTATTAAGGAGTTCAATGAGTTCTTTGTCAATCTTTCTGATTTCACTTATATATCTACCAAGTTCTTTACCAGTATATTCGGACATGCTAAATCTTCCTAAATTGACTTATAATTCTTTAATATCTTCTGTTATACGCATTCCAAAGTGTCTGCCTGCTTGGTCTTCTCTACAAAGGATTTTATCACCTTTTTTAATCTGAACAACACTTACAGGGTCGCCATTTGATAAGGTAAGCCTTATAGTTTCTGCATTTTGTAAAAAGATTGTACCTAGGGTATCATTCATTTTAGCCACAACTTTTAACATTGGACGAACTTCTACTTTAACTCTTCCTACTACAACAAGGCTTGTACTACCATCAGCATTTACAGCTAAAATTTCATCACCGGCACGTAATTCCTCAAGATAGCATGTTCTATCATTTGGAAGCACTGCATAAGCATGAACCGCACCTGCATTAACTCTAAAGGGTCTTGCTGCTACATATTCATTCGACTCAGTTTCTGCATGAACTAAGAAAGTAAATGCACTACTATTTCCTATGAGCATTCCTTGACCTTTTTTAAAGATAGATAAAGTATCAACACAGACTCTATGCCCTAAGCCAACAGTACTAACTTCTACAACTTCTGCTACTTGAAGAGCTTCTTTACCTTGAGATTGTTTACACTCTTCAACAATTGATTTCAAGCTATGTAAACTCTCGGGTAAAACAACAATAGTTTCCACTCCGCATTCCAATATACCTGACGCTAATCTAGCTTCATCAAGGTTTGCTACTTCCGCATGAACAGAACTTGTTTGAGCAAGTAAGTTTTCAACAGGGATGATTTCCCAACCTTTTGCAAGTACAACTCTTTCTCCTGCAATCAATCGAACACAGATTTCTTCTTCATCTTTTTTTTCATTCATTGCAAGGCTTGGCATTTCTGTATCGGAGTAGATTTCTACCCTCGCAAGATTTGCTGTTGAAGCAACATTTTCTATTGGAATAATCAAACCATCTACTCCTGATTCAAGTGCAAGTGTGATATCTTCTTTAGAAAATGGAACACTTTTATAATAAATTTTTGACATGATTTTCTCGATATTTATTTCTATTTATTAAGTAACAAGTTATTAGCAAGTAAAAGTTATTTATGCAATATGATGAACTTTTGCTTTCATATCTTTTGTATCAAGATTATATTGACTTAAAACTTCATCTAATTCTTTATTATGGTGAACTATATCTCTAAGAGCTTTACACAACAATCTACGGTCAGGGTGTTGGAATACATTTCTACCGATTGATAAACCTGAACCACCCGCTTTCAATGAACTATATACCACTCTTAACAAGTCTTTTGAGTCATTAATAAGTTCACCACCTGCAATAACTACAGGAACAGGACAAGCATCAACTACTCGGGAGAAACTTTCAATATCGCCTGTATAGCATACTTTAACGATATCTGCGCCAAGTTCTGCACCTATTCGTGCACAATGACCAACCACTTTAGGATCGAATCCATTAATAATTTTAGGTCCACGGCCATAGAGCATCATAAGAAGAGGTAGACCCCATTTATTGCATTCTTCTGCCATCATACCAGCATCATAAAGCATTTGCCCTTCGTTTTCATCACCAATGTTTACATGGATTGAAATACCGTCGGCACCAAGTCTAATTGCTTCTTCAACGGTACCCACAATTCTTTTTGTGTTCACATTCGGTGTAAGTATTGATGATGCGGATAAATGCACTATTAATGCAGTGTCGCTATGTTCATCACAAAGTCCTGAATAACGGACTAAACCTTTGTGCATAAGAAGTGCATCAACGCAGTCTGCTATGTCATCAGCTACACCTTTAATGTTCTCAATTCCCTCTTCTGCGCCGATGGTTACACCATGATCAAGAGGTACAATGATAGCACGTTTACTGTCTTTACGAATAATCTTGTTTAAGCGTTTTTGTTTACCGATACTCATGACTTTTTCTCCTAGATTTTTGAACTAGGACCATAAGTTAATGTCAGAGGGAATATAAAAAAATCGGACCGCTGACATTAGCCTGCGGTCCGAAGTAAATTTATGTTTTAGCAACTAGCAATACTTCTCACCACAGGGCTGAGTAAAATACCAAAAAGAACCAAAGAAAAATACTTCGGCTTGCTGAACATAAAATGTAGCTTGGTTTTGGTATTGCATTGTTGTTATTCCCAATAAAAAAAATTCAAATATTGTTTAATTACTTATACCCCTACTCTATCAAATCTGTCAAGCCTTTTAATATATTTAAAAAAACTGATTCCTTAAAGGCACAAAAAAATATTATTTTCATCAAATTTCTTACTATCTTTTTTGAAGAAATTAGTATAAAGTCCCCTCGTGGAGGGGCTATGCGTGCAATTAGTATAATAGGATATAAAAAATCCGGTAAAACAAAGCTTTCTGAACTTATTCTAGCTGAATGGGAAAAAGCTTCAATTTATTCAGATTATTTAAAATTTTCGCATCATTCTTTTGATCAAGAAGGAACTGATACCGCACGTATGTTAAGTGAAAATCGCTTTGTTTTTGGAGTTTCCCCAACTGAAAGCATGAAAGTACTCGGTAAAGTAGAAACTCTTTTTGATATTTTACCTCAGTGCAAAAATGAACTTTTACTTGTTGAAGGCGGAAAAAAAGAAACCATCCTCCCTCGAGTTGTTTGTCTTCGCTCAAAAGACGAATTTCGTGAATTAAGTGCCGGTCTCGCAGTTGCGACTTATGGCTTTGATAAAAGCACTGCCACGAATATAGTTCCACATTTTACTATTGATAAAGTTGATGAACTTGCTAAGTTCATGCACGAAAAAGCCTTTGTACTTGCAGGATTAAACTGCAAAGCTTGCGGAAAAAAAACTTGCTATGAGCTTGCACAAGACATAATTATAGAAAAATGCACAATAGAGGCTTGCACTCCAAAAAGTAAAAAAAATATTGATATTCGCATAAATGACATGCCATTAAATGTAAATCCTTTTGTTGAGGAAATAATAGCAGGTGCCGTGAAAGGCATGCTAGAAAAACTTAAAGGGCATTCAAAAGGCGACATTGCTATACGTATTAAGGGATAATATGCATATTTATTTGAAAGATATAGGAAACGGAGATTTAGTAAAAGGTGTATACTTTTTAAAATCAGCTCAACAAGGTACAACTCAAAGAGGAGACCCCTTTTGGGGAATAAAAATTGCGGATTCCTCAATGCAAGTTGATTGCAAAATATGGGCACCACTTTCTACTCTATTTAAAGAACTTCCTACAAATACTTTTGTTTCGATTGAAGGCAAAGCTCAAAGCTATAGAGATAATATTCAACTTGTTATCAACGAGTTTAGACTATTAGAAGAAGATGAAATCAAAGCTCTTGATTTAAGTCACTTTATTGCTTCAAGCCCCCGCCAACAATCTGATATGGTTGAAGAGCTTCAAATCATTATTGATGGATATCTTACATATAAACCGTGGAAAGATTTCGTTTCAGCAGTATTTGCAGACTCTAGAGTTGCGCCTTATTTTCTCACAGCTCCGGGTGCAAAATCAGTTCACCACGCATATCTTCATGGTCTTCTCGAACATACTCTTTCAGTTTGTAAAAACTGCATAGCTATTGCCTCATTATACCCTCAACTTGATCTGCAAATTCTTATTGTTGCGGCTCTCTTCCACGATATTGGTAAGATAGAAGAACTTTCGGGTGCTCTTGGAACAGAATATACAAATGTAGGAAAACTCGTAGGTCATATAAGCTTAGGTATGGAAATTCTTGAACCTTATTATGCTAAAGCAAATGTTGACAGACATTTAGAGCTTCACCTCAAACATTTGATATTAAGTCATCATGGCGAGCTGGAGTACGGTTCACCTAAAACGCCTTCTACCGCTGAAGCCTTTATCCTTCACTATGCCGATAATATAGATGCTAAAATTGCTCAAATAACACAAGCTGTCCCTGAGCAAGATGAAGAACAAGGCATGACGTGGTCCGGTTGGAATAGCCTTTTGAATCGCCAGCTCTGTAAAGTACAAATGACTCCCTCCCCAACCGAAGAAAAAGCTAAAATTGCAGAAAAAGAGAAACAGGAGCTAGAACAATGTTCATTACTATAGAAGGTATTGAAGGTTCAGGTAAAAGCACACTGATTAAAGGGCTAGAAGAAAAATTTGCTGAACATAATATTCCTTTGTGTAAAACTCGTGAACCCGGCGGTTCTTCGCTTGGTGCAAAAATTCGCCCTATACTCCTTTCTTCTCAAGGAGAGAAAATTTCGCCAAGAGCGGAACTCCTCCTCTTTTTAGCTGATAGAGCCGAGCATGTAGACAAAGTAATATTACCTGCACTTGCTGAAAATAAAACTGTTCTGTGTGATAGATATATCCACTCAACTATAGCATATCAAGGTTATGCACGCGGGCTTGATTTAGCCTTGCTTGATACTTTCATGGAATTCACTTGTAATAATAAACTCCCCGATCTCACAATCCTTCTTGATTTAGACGTAGAAACAGGACTAATAAGAGCCAAAGGTAGAAACTCAAATCAAGAACTTGATGAGGGAAAATTTGAAGCTGAAGAAAAAAACTTTCATGAAAAGGTCAGAAGAGGATTTCTTACAATGGCACGAAAAGAAAATTCTAATTTTTTCATTGTAGATGCTACCCTCCCTCCTACAGTAATAATTGAAAAAGTTTGGGAATATATTAATACATTTTCTCTAAAATAGTTTTTTGGAAGAAGCTTCTATATGAATAATCATAGTGAACTTATAAAATATTTTCATTTTTAATTTATTGACTAAAACAATTTTATCATCTAGATTTTAAGGATATGTTTTACAATCAAGTCTATCATTTTTTTGAGTGGTAGTGTACTAACTTCTACGCTTCATGCTGAGCTATGACTTCGTAAATTCTTTTTCTTAGGATATGTTTCTAAATTCATTCTTTTGTGTTTTTTCTGCCTCAATTTTATTAAGTTTATGTATGTTTTGATACATTGCACTTTATAAAAAATTTCTTTTTGTCGAAAATTCCACAAAATTTCTGAATGTAGAAAAACATCCTAGATTAAAACATATTTTTTAAATAATTACACACTTTTAAACTCAGGTTACTTTTATGCAAGAACAATCTCAAGATTTAAAAACTTATTCTTTTTGGAATGAGCTAAAAACATTGCTATTTTTAGCAGCTCCTATTTTTTTAGGGCAACTCGCCGGTAACTCAATGACCTTTGTTGATACTATGATGTCAGGTAGAGCCGGTGCAATCAACATGTCCGCTGTGGCAGTAGCAAGCTCTATTTGGATGCCTACCATTCTTTTCTCGCAAGGTCTGCTTATGACTATTACACCTTTTATTGCCCAAACAAGAGCTGCAAGAGGTAATTCATCAGAAGAAGCAACTGCAAACTTTATGCGTCAAGGTATGTGGTTAGGTGGGCTTATAGCAATCTTTGCAATATCGGTTATATTTCTTGCAACTTTGCTTTTACGTAGTTTTGAATTTGACCCTGAAATGACAAATCTTGCCGCGGATTATCTCCTTATCATGGGAATAAGCATTTTCCCATTCATGATGATGATAGCTCAAAGATATTATCTTGAAGGTTTAGGGCATACACGCCCAACGATGTTTGTTGGACTTATAGGTTTAGCTGTTAACGTTCCTTTAAACTACGTATTAATCTTCGGTAAGTTTGGCTTCCCTGCACTTGGTGCGCTTGGTTGTGCTATTGCAAGTGTTATTTGCGTACTTGTAATGTGCTTTTCAATGTCACGCTTTGTAAGAACAGTGTATTCTAAAGCCTTTAAGTTTGTAAAGGTTGACTGGAGCACACTTAAAAAGATATTTGTAATATCTCTTCCTAACGCAACTGCTATGCTTATGGAAGTATCTCTATTCGCACTTGTTTCTCTCTTTATTGCTCCACTCGGACGTGAAGTTGTATCAGGGCATCAAATAGCTCTTAACGTAAGTTCTATGTCATTTATGATGCCGCTTGCTCTTGGTATTGCCGCTTCAATTCGTTCAGGCTATGCTTAT
The DNA here is from genome assembly GCA_964371865.1 of uncultured Desulfovibrionaceae bacterium. Classification (GTDB taxonomy): domain Bacteria; phylum Desulfobacterota; class Desulfovibrionia; order Desulfovibrionales; family Desulfovibrionaceae; genus CAYJAZ01. The sequence goes on from CAYJOR010000038.1 coordinate 8,830, forward strand.
GGAGCGCAAGATCTTACTCAATCAAAACTTGTTCGTAGCACAACACTCACTTTAAGTTTATGCGTAGGTGTATTTAACTGTACACTTATCTATCTTTTTAGAGAGCAAATTGCTTCTATCTATTCAAATGAACTTCCTGTAATTCAGCTTGCAGCCGGATTTATGATATTTACTGCTATCTATCAAATCGTAGATAGCATTCAAATCGCAAGTGTTGGACTTTTGAGAGGATATAACGATACGAAAGCAATCTTTGTTCTTTCCTGCTTAGCATATTGGATTATCGCATTCCCTATCGGTTACTGCCTTGCATTCTATGGACTTTTTGGAATTGAATCTCTTGGAGCAACAGGCTTCTGGATTGGTATGGTAATTGGTTTAACTGTTGGAAGTATTTTCTTCTCATACCGTGTATTCTCACTAGAAAGATTACCGGCAGAAAAACTATATAAAAAATTAATTCGATAAATTTTAAATGAAGGGGATTGCAAAAAGCTTTCCCCTTCAATAGTTTAAGAAAGATACATATTTTTCGTGACAATATTTGCCCTTTTTAAAATCTTGACAATTACAAAAAATGAGTATACAAGGAACGATAAAACATTTTTCTGGATACATACAAGTATACTTTAACACTATGAGGACACTATGGCAAGAATCACCGTAGAAGACTGTCAACAACGCGTAAACAATCGCTTTTTGCTTGTGCAAATGGCTATTAAACGTGTTAAACAATACCGCGATGGATATGAGCCTTTAATTGAAACACGTAATAAAGAAGCAGTAACTGCTCTACGTGAAATTGCGCAAGGAAAAATCTTTCCGGAAGATATGAGCTACTATTCAACACAACATGAAGAAGTTCGTTAATTTTTAACCATACTCTTCATAACCTTTTTCTGTTGTGAAGAGTATATTAATTTAAAACAATTATGAGTGCAAAAAGTTATTATGAGGTTTTAGATCTCGAAAAAACGGCTACTGAAGAAGAGATTAAAAAAGCCTATAGAGCAAAAGCCATGCAATTTCACCCAGATAGAAATCCGGGTGATGCGGCAGCTGAAGAAAAGTTTAAAGAAGCTGCCGAGGCGTACGAAGTTCTTAGAGACCCTGAAAAGCGTGCGAATTACGATAAATACGGAACTGCTGACCCATACGGTCAAGGCGGTTTTGGAGGCTTTAACTCAACAGAAGATATCTTCTCAAACTTTGGGGATATCTTTGGTGACTTGTTTGGCTTTAGCCAACGTGGCGGCAGCAATCGCCCACGTCAAGGCTCTGATTTACGCTATAACCTTACTATGTCATTCCGTGAAGCTGCAAAAGGCGTGCAAACATCTTTGCACATCCCAAGAACAGTTACATGTAACGAATGTGATGGAAGTGGAGCCGCACCCGGTTCTCAACCTGAAGTATGCTCACAATGTAGAGGTACTGGACAGCTAAGACAGTCAACAGGTTTCTTCCAAGTAAGTGTTCCTTGTGGAAGATGTCAAGGAACAGGTAAAGTAATTTCTAAACCATGTGCGAAATGCCGTGGTGAAGGAACTGTAGAGGAAGAGCGTACACTCGAAGTTAAAATCCCTGCCGGTGTTTATACCGGTGCGCGTATGCGTTTACGCGGTGAAGGCGATAGCGGAACTAACGGTGGACCAAACGGTGACCTTTATGTGGTCATAACAGTTGAAGACGATAAGGTTTTTGAACGTGACGGTCAAAATCTTATCTATAAAGTAGATGTTTCTTTTGTTCATGCGACATTGGGTGCAAAAGTAAAAGTGCCGACTTTAGATGAAGAAATAGAATTTGAAATTCCGGCAGGAACACAAACGGAAACAGTACTAAGTATTAAAGGAAAAGGGTTGCCATTCCCGAACGAATCACGACACGGCGACTTACTTTTGTATATCCATGTTCAAATCCCGACTGATATATCAAAAGAACAAGAAGATTTGTTGCTCAAATATGAAAAACTTGAAAAGCAACATAATAACAAGATTACCACAAAAGTAAAAAGACTTTTTAAAGGTAAATAAAAAAAATAATACGAAGAACGGGTAAAGATAGACAGTATTTTTACCCGTTTACAATACTTAATAGCTAAATCTTTCTATGTTAATATTTTGGATAAATATTCTGGGTCTCGGTGAGAAGAAGTGGCTACGTATTAGAAGTATTTAAGGAAAATCCATGGCTTTTAGAAAAAGAAACAGAAATTTCTCACGTTCATCATCATCATCATCATCACATTCAGTAAAAAGACAAGCAGAAGATGCTTTTGCAAAACTCAACAAAACTCCAGAAAATCCATTAGAACCTGCAACAATGGAAACAGTTCCTGCATCAATCCAAGAAGCATATCAACGTGCTGGTTGGGCAGAAATTATGCCGGTGCAAGCGCACGCTATCCCATACCTTCTTGAAGGTAGACATATGATGATTCAGTCCCGTACCGGTAGCGGAAAAACAGGTGCATACCTCCTTCCACTTATTGAAAAGATTGATACAGCTGTAAAGCAAGCTCAAGCTTTAGTTCTTGTTCCAACTCGTGAACTTGCCGTTCAAGTTGAAAAAGAAGCAAAAAACCTTTTCGGTAACACACTTTTCACACAAACTCTTTACGGTGGTGTTCCATACGTAAAACAATTGGACGCACTTAGAAAAGGCGCACAATTAATCATCGGTACACCTGGTAGAATTTTAGATCACCTTGAAAGAGGAACTCTTAATCTTGATGGTTTACAAGCTTTAGTTTTTGACGAAGCTGACAGAATGCTCTCAATCGGATTCTATCCTGATATGAAAGCAATTCAAGAATATCTTCCGGAAACTGATTTCCTTGCAACTCTCTTCTCAGCAACTTATCCTTATAAAGTTCTTGAACTTTCAAAACAATTCTTGAAAAATCCTGAACTATTATCTTTATCTCAAGGGCAAGTTCACATTGCGGAAATGCAACACTCAAGTGTTCACTGTAAAAAAATGGAAAAAGATAGAGTTCTTATTAAACTTTTAGAAGTTGAAAATCCTAACTCATCTATTATTTTCTGTAACACAAAAGCGACTGTAGCTTATGTTGCCCAAGTTCTTAAAGGATTTGGTTACAACGCAGACGAACTTTCATCAGAACTTTCACAATCAAAACGTGAACATGTTTTAATGCGCTTACGTAATGGCGAAACTCGCTTCCTCGTTGCAACTGATGTTGCGGCTCGTGGTATTGATATCCCTATGTTATCACACGTATTTCTATACGAACCACCGGACGATAGAGAAAGCTATATCCACAGAGCAGGTCGTACAGCGCGTGCCGGCGCAGCAGGAACAGTTATCTCTTTAGTTGACAGCATGGAAAGAATGGAACTTCAAAGAATTGCAGAATTCTACGAAATCGAACTTAATATCTATGAAGAACCAACAGAAGAAGAAGTTTCACGCGTAGTTTCTCAAAGAGTAGTTGCTCTTTTAGAACAACAAAAAAGAAACTTGAACGGGCTTCAGCAAGAAAGAATTGCTCGTTACATGAGTCTTGCAAAAGAAATCGCTACAACTGAAGAAGGCGAAGATAATACTTTCTTATTTGCTATGCTCCTTGACGAAGTTTATCAAAAAGCTCTTAATCCTAGAGCTGAATATGAAAATCGTAATAGAGGACGTGGCGGACGTGAAAGATATAACCCACCATCAAAAAGAGAAATGGCTCAAAAACCAATCTCTAAAGATGATACTCTAGATTCTCTTCGTGCTGACTTTGACTCTGAAATGAGAGCAAAATACGGCAATCAAAGAGGAGACAGAAATGCTTCTTGGCGTCATAAAAACTCAGGCGAAGAATCTTCACGCGGAAACGGTAGAGGTTTTGGTCGTAGAGACGGTGGCTTCGGAAGAAATAACGAAAGAGGCGAAGGCTTCGGACGTAATAACGAAAGAAGTGAACGTATAGGATTCAAAAACTCTCACCCTAGCGATGATGATGTTTTCCAAGGTTCTAACGATAGACAAGAAAATCGCTCTTCTTTCAACCGTGGCGAAAACTCTTCTCGTGATGACTTTAGTCGTGGCGAAAAAAGAGACGGTGGCTTCAGAAGAGATAGAGACGGTGGCGAACGTTCTGGTTTCAGAAGAGACAGAGAAGATCGTGGCGGTTTCAGAAGAGATAGAGACGGTGGCGAACGCTCTGGTTTTGCTCGCAGAGAAAGAGGCGGAGATAGAGACGGAGATAACGGCGGCTTCCGCAGAAATCGTGACGGAGAACGTAGTTCTTTCGGTGGCTTCGGCGGCAGAGATCGCGATAACAATCGTGGTTTCCGCAGAGATGAAGAAAGAGGTTCAGATGGTTTCAACCCTAGAAAATCTTTCCTTCCAAAACGCTCGAACCAAGAAACAGAAGGTTTCAAAGTTTACGATGATGACAACTTCTACTCACCAATAAAGTCAAGAAAAAGATTTTCTGAAAACAGAAATGGTAGTGACTTCTCACCTCGTTCAGAAAATGGCGGAAATGCTTTCCCACGTAGAAATGATCGCAACGACAGAAATGATAGAAAAGATGAAGGTCAAGAAGGTAATTCAAGACCAAGAAAGCAATTCTTCGGTAAAGATGAATTTGGTGAAAGCTTTACAGATGGTAAAAAATCCTTTAGAAAAGATAAAAAAAGATTTTCTAAAAAAGGTAGATAATGCAAGCAGAACTAAATCAAGAACTTCTTGATACAGTTTCAGAAAATGGCATTGCTATGCTTAAAGACCTCGACTTCGTAAAAGAATTCGAGGTCTTGGAGCTTGGCTTTTTTGATTGGACAATCAAAAAAAATCTTTCTCGCAAGCTACTCTCTCTCTACATTGCACTTTGGAAGTTTGCCTTAAAGCGTTCTTTTCCGAATGATTTTGAGACAATATATCAAACTTTTTTTCAAAAAGAAGACTTTCTAAAGTCAAAAGAAAAAGCCGCTATCATTGAACATGCCGACGGCTATTTTCATAAGCTTCATGAACGTGGGATTGATGACTTTACAACAATAGCGCATCATATTCTTTCATTCAAAACTTTTGATGAAACAAAAGTTAAAGCCTATACACTAAAACTTGTGTTAATTTTTAGAGCAAATTATACACATTTTTTTGAACATTTACTCTAGATAGAAGAATCAGATTTAATTTTTGTATTCTATAAACTAAAACAATTTGACGAAAATATCTAAAAACTCTCAGAGGTTTAACATGCTACAATATAATGAACTCGTAATTCTTCTTTCTCCTCGTGGAAAACGTAAGCTTTTCCGCCTTGAAGAAGGAAAAAGACATGAAAGTCAAGACGGATTTCTTCTTTCTGATGATCTTTTAAACGCAGACTACGGTGATGAAGTTTATACAAATTTAGGTTATCCTTTCAGACTTCAAAAACCTCAACTCCATGATTTAATTATGGGAATCAAACGCCAAACACAGATTATGTATCCTAAAGATATGGCGTATATTCTTATGAAATTATCAGCCGGAGAAGGTCGCACAATTTTAGAAGCGGGTTCTGGTTCAGGCGGATTTACAATTGCTCTTTCATGGACATCCGGTAAAACTGGCGTTATACATAGCTTTGAAGCTCGTGAAGAATTCCATAAACTTGCAAAAAGAAACGTTGCTTGGGCTGGAGTTGGCGAAAACGTAAAATTCCATCATCGTGATATTGCAAATGGTTTCGGTATTGACGATCCTAATATATTAAATGGTGAAAAAGCAGACGCTCTATTTCTTGATGTAAGAACACCTCAAGATTATCTTGATCATGCTCTTGAAGCTTTAAAACCTGGTGCTCCAATTGCATTTTTACTTCCAACTGTTGACCAAGTTTCAACTCTACTTTTCGCTCTTGAGAAAAAAGATTTTGAAGAAACAGAAGTTTGTGAAGTTTTAGTTCGCCCTTGGAAACCAGTTCCAGATAGATTAAGACCGGCAGATAGAATGGCAGCTCACACTGGTTTTTTAGTTTTCACACGTAATCAAAAAAGAACTGCTGTTTGGGATAGTTTCATGAAATTAGGCACTCGCGAAAGAAAGCAAGAAGCAGCAAGACGTGAAAGACTCGGTCTTGATAATAATGTGGAAACAGATTCAGAATAATTATAGTTAATTTTTTATGGGATTAGAAAGCCTAAAATAATTTAATAATGTACAAGTTTATAATTTTTACTTTACATTTTTCACTTTATTTTCTAGACTATTTCTAATCCTTTTCTAAATAGAGATTTATACGAGGTAAAGAAATGCGTGCAGCAAAAGTTTTTAAGGAAGCATTGGTTAAAGTTTTAGCGGATAAAAATATACCTTACCCACAAAAAACAACTATTGAACCTCCTAAAGATAAAAAACACGGTGATATAGCAACAAACGTAGCTATGGTTTTGGCAAAAGAACTTGGAAAAAATCCACGAGAAATCGCAACAGATTTTCAAGCATCTTTAGCTACATACTTGCCAAATGCACGTATTGATATTGCTGGTGCCGGTTTCTTAAACTGTACTTTTGAAAATTCTTTTTGGTGGGAAACTCTTACTCTTGTTGAAAACCAAAAAGATGATTTTGGTCAATTAACTCAAGAAAACCCACGCAGTATCCTTGTGGAATATGTTTCTGCAAACCCAACCGGTCCTCTTCATATTGGTCATGGGCGTGGCGCTGCTGTTGGTGATAGTCTCTTGCGTATTTTAAATAAAGCCGGACATAAAATTTCATCTGAATATTATATTAATGATGCCGGCAATCAAATGCGTACTCTTGGTCTTTCTATTTGGCTAAGGGCTTTAGAGTTAAAAGGAAAAAATCCTACATTCCCAGAGAGTTACTATAAAGGTGACTACATTATTGATATTGCACAAGAAATGCTTGATAAAAACCCTTCTCTTATAGAATTATCTGACGAAGAAGGAACCGATGTTTGTTATGAATACGGCATGAAAGTTATTTCTGACGGTATTAATGAAGATATGAGAGAATTTAGAGTTCACCACGATCGCTGGTTCTCAGAAAAATCTCTTCTAGAAAATAATGAAGTTCAAGAATGTTTTGATTTACTTAAAGAAAAAGGTCTTGCTTTTGAACAAGAAGATGCTCTTTGGTTCAATACTACTCAATTTGGTGATGATAAAGATCGTGTTCTGATTAAAAGTGATGGAGCTTTAACATATTTTGCCTCAGATATAGCATACCACAACAATAAATTTAATCGTGGTTATGATTATCTCATTGACGTTTGGGGTGCTGATCATCACGGATATATTCCACGTATGAAAGCTGCAATTACAGCTCTTGGAAGAAATCCGGAAGATGATTTCCATGTTGTTCTTATTCAATTAGTAAATCTATTGAGAAATGGGCAACCTGTTGCGATGTCTACCCGTTCAGGTGAGTTTGATACATTAAGCGATGTTGTGAAAGAAGTTGGTGTTGACGCTTCTAGATTTATGTTCCTTTCACGTAAGAGTGATAGTCCACTTGACTTTGACCTTGAACTTGTAAAACAAAGAAATCTTGATAACCCAGTATATTACGTTCAATATGCACACGCACGTGTGTTCGGTTTATTGCGTAGAGCAACAGAAGCTAACTTTGCTTTTGAAGCTATGAATAATGAGATTTTATCTCTTCTTACAACTGCTGATGATATGGAACTACTCCAAGCTATCGACCAGTTTGAAGATAATGTGTCGCATGCAGCACGCAATCTTGCACCACATACTATTTCATACTATCTTATGGATTTTGCTGGAAAAGTCCATTCTTACTATGCAAAAAATCAAGTTCTTGGTGCTGATAACAAACTTGCAAACGCAAGATTGTTGCTTTTGAAAAATTGTGCTCAAGTAATTAAAAATGGTCTATTTTTATTAGGAGTTGAAGCTCCAGAAAGCATGTAATGAGGTGAATATGCCTATACAGAAGAAATATCCATCTAAAATGAGGGGCTATTCCTCACAAAACGCACAAAGCCAAAACTCTTCGTTAGCCACTACGAAAAAAAGTGATCCACGTCCTAACGTTCGTAAAGGCGGAGCTGAAAAAGTTCAAGAAAAAACTAAATCTTCTTTGGAAGTTAACCCGGATTCTCCTCTTTTAAAAGAACAGGATAATTCTGTAAACCTTGCAGAAAAGCAACAACTTGAAGAACTTAAGAATTTAAGAATAAAATCTGCTACTAAAATACAAGCTCCACAACAAGCTGAAAAAAAAACTCCTGAAAAGCAGGAAGAAAATAAAGCTGAAAAAGAACATCATGAAAAGCTTGATGCTTTAAAGCAATCATTACAAGAATCTGAAGAAGCAAAAAAATACACGCACGTTGTAATTAAAGAAGATGAAAGTAAGCGTACAAACTCAGAGAAGCGTATGCCCCGTGAAGAACGTTTACAGGCTGCAAGTCAAAAGAATGATGCTCATAAATCTGCATGGCATTGGACGATAACCCTTCGCCCTGCCTCAGTTTTTTCGGGTATGATTATTTTGTTTATTTCTCTTGCTTTCTTCTTTACTTTTGGACTTATTGTTGGTAGAGGCTACTCACCAGAAGTTGATAGCGTGGCTCTTACAACTATTACATCTAATAGTAACAATCCAAATTCTCAATCTTCAGAGATTCTTAAGGCTGAAGAGTTGCTGTACCAAACAGCATTAAAAGAACAAGGAAATCCTACAGTTCCCACACAAGTAGTAACTGGGCAAACTCCACCTACGCAAAATACTGATAGTATAGTTCCATATCCTATTGGCGGAAATAACAGTACACAATCTACAAGTCAACCTTCTCAAGCTGTAGAAGAAGCAGTTAATCCTTTCGAGATCTATGAATATGTTTTACGTGTAGCTTCTTTCAAAAATAACAAATCGGCAAATACTCTTAAAGATAGACTTAGTAAGGATAATATAAGAGCAAGTGTTTCAAAAGCTGGTGCATGGTATTTTGTTAATGTAAGCTTTAGGGGTACTCAAGATTCTTTTGATCATATGCGTACAGGCCTTAAAAAATACTCGATTAAAGACTCTATCCTTATGGAAAAAGATGTTCTTCAATTAGATTAATTTATAAAAGACTATTTTATATAGTATAATATCAACGCTTATCATTATTATGGTAAGCGTTTTTATATTCATATATTAGAATTTAAGAAAATAAATAAAACTTACAACACTTAGACTATAAGATAAAGTATTTTTAAAACGGCAGGGGGAAGAGATAAAATCCCTTCCCCCAATAACTTTTACAACATTCAAATGTTTGCTATTTGCCTTATTCGGAAATTATCCGATAAGCTGAGCAGCCATTTGTGGCATTGAGTTAGCTTGAGCAAGCATTGAAACCGCAGACTGTGTAAGAATTTGGTTTTTAGTGAAAACTGTCATTTCTGTAGCAACGTCAACGTCACGGATACGTGATTCAGCAGCAGTTAGGTTTTCAGCTTGGATTTCAAGGTTAGAAATGGTGTTTTCTAAACGGTTTTGAAGTGAACCAAGGTGAGCACGAATATTGTCTTTAGAAACAATAGCTGCTTCGATAGCGTCAAGAGCAAGCTGAGCATTTCTTTGTGTAGAAACGTCATGTCCAGCTGCTTCTGCAGTTGCATCATTTGAAGAATTACCAATACCTAGAGCTGATGCACTAACTTCACCGATTTGGATATAGTAATAATCTTCAGCAGAGTTATTGCTTGGTCCAAAGTGAACTTTCAATTTACCGGTTGATGTCATTCCAGTACCATCATGTGCAGCACCAGATAGAGTACCATCAAGAAGGTGAACACCATTGAAGTTGGTTGCTGCAGCGATACGTGTGATTTCTGACGCCATTTGTTGATATTCTGAGTCAATAATCAAACGTTGAACGCTGTCGTAAGTACCGGTAGCTGCTTGTTCAGCTAATTCTTTCATACGAATAAGTTTTTCATCGATAACGCCCATAGCACCATCAGCTGTTTGAATAAGAGAGATAGCATCGTTAGCGTTACGTACACCTTGTTGATATGCTTTGACATCAGCACGCATAAGTTCACTAATTGCAAGTCCCGCAGCATCGTCAGCAGCACTGTTGATACGCATACCTGATGATAGTTTTTCGATTGAACTGCCCAATTCTTTATAATGATTGTTAAGAAGACGTTGGGTATTATTAGCCATTAAGTTGTTGTTAATTACCATTGACATGATGAATTCCTCCATGAATTTCGATCAATTATTAATTATGAGCACTGCATCCATGCTGTGCTTTTACCGTTTGGTTAAACTCCTTATCGACGTCGAGAATTTTATTAATAGGCTTTTTGATAACTTTTTTTATAAAATACTAAAATTTAAATTAAAACTCAATTAATTCAAATTCTTTTTTATTAGTTTAATTTTACAAATACCCCATTATTTCTTTGTCAACTTATTCGATTTCAATTTTTTGTATTTTAAAATTCTGTTTTTGCTCGAATTTAGATATAAAAAGATTCATATTTTACTCTAAAACCTCCTCAAGACTTTGCTTGACAAGCAAAATATTTCCTTTATAAGTCAAGGTATATTTGTAAGTAGAAATATCTTTACAAAAGTGAATGTATTAATATAAGGAGAGCTATATGTCAAAAGTTCTTATTATCGGTGCGGGTGGCGTAAGTAATGTTGTTGTACACAAGTGTGCTATGAATGCTGACGTTTTTACTGAAATTCACCTTGCAAGTCGTACAAAATCTCGTTGTGACGCTATTGCTGAAGATGTAAAAAAACGTACCGGACAAACAATCCACACCTATAAAGTAGATGCGGATAATGTTCCTGAATTGGTTGAGCTTATCAAGAAAATTCAACCTGAACTTGTTATGAATATCGCACTTCCATATCAAGATTTACATATTATGGATGCGTGCCTTGAAACAAACGTGCACTATCTTGATACCGCAAACTATGAACCATTAGATACAGCTAAATTTGAATATAAATGGCAATGGGAATATCAAGAACGCTTTAAAGAAAAAGGTCTTATGGCTCTTCTTGGTTCCGGTTTTGACCCAGGCGTAACAAACGTTTTCGCCGCTTATGTTATGAAACACTGCCTAGATACGGTTGAAGTTCTTGATATCATTGATGCAAATGCCGGCGATCATGGTCTACCATTTGCAACAAACTTCAATCCTGAAATCAATCTGCGTGAAGTAACAGCAAAAGGTCGCTATTGGGAAAGAGGTGAATGGCTAGAAACTGATCCCCTTGCTTGGAAGATGAGTTTTGATTTTCCTGAAGGTATTGGCCCAAAAAACTGTTATCTTATGTATCATGAAGAACTAGAAAGTTTAGTGCTCAACCTTAAAGGTCTTAAACGCGCTCGCTTCTGGATGACTTTTGGCGATGCTTACCTCAACCACTTAAAAGTTTTTGATAATATCGGAATTACATCTATTGAACCTATTGAATACCAAGGTCAAGAAATTGTTCCAATGCAGTTCCTTGCTAAACTTCTTCCTGACCCATCATCATTAGGCCCACGTACAAAAGGTAAAACCTGTATTGGTAACGTAATGAAAGGTGAAAAGAACGGCGAAGAAAAAACTTTCTATATCTATAATATTTGTGACCATGAAGAATGCTATAAAGAAGTTGGATCTCAAGCTATTTCTTACACAACTGGTGTTCCTGCCGTTGTGGGTGCTATGATGATGTTACAAAAAAAATGGATGAAAGCCGGTGTATGGAACATGGAACAACTTGATCCAGATCCATTCCTTGAAGCTCTTTCTAAAAATGGTCTTCCATATACTGTAACTGAGTTATAAGAATCTTTTACTGTAGCGATATTAAAAACAAAATGCCTTCCCTTAAATATGTTAACACATACTTGAGGGAAGGCATCATATTTTTAATTATTGTTTTAGTAAAAAGTGAAATTTCAGGAAAATAACTTCTAAAAGCTTCTTTTTAAAAACTACTCTGAATCTTCAATAGCAGAACGTAACTTTTCTTCATCTGTATGTGAAAGGGAGGTTTGTATAATTTTACCGCCCTCACCTTTTAGCTCGTCAAGAACTTTATCGAAAACTATATTATCAAGAAGCACAAAAAGCATTGAGGAATCACTTGTAAGGTTTTCGGCAAGCTCTTCCATAAATTTATCATTAATTCCAACGTCTGAAAGTGCGCCTGCAACAGCTCCTGTGCCAGCTCCTGCTGCAAATCCTAGCAGAGGATTGAGAAAGAGAACTCCTACAAGTAATCCCCAAAAGCCACCACTTGCCGCCCCTGCCGCTGTAAGATTGTACATTTGATGCAGCTTTACTTTTCCATCTTGGTTTTTCTTTGCTACAACTGCATCTTCAATACTAACTAAATAATCTTTTTGCATTTTCATGAGTTTAAGGCGGACTTCATCTGCTTTAAATTCATTATCATAAGAAACAACTAATAGTGTACTCATTCTTTACTCCTTATTTTTGTTTAGGATATTTTATAATAAAGTAAAAATCAAGACTACAGAATTATATTCTTATTTAGAAATTTTATTTAGAAACACACCCTAGAAAAACATCCTAGTATTACAAGATTTTTTTCAAAGTACTTAAACCAAGAAAAGCAAAGATTTTTATCTTTGCTTTTCTCGAAAAATTAGGAAATGTGGTTTACAGTGTTTTTATACTATCTGTGAAGAGCTTTGTGAGGTGCGAAATGACGAAGGAATGAAGTGTAAGAAAAGCCCATAATAACTGATACAACCATAAGAGCAATAGAAAGCAGTACTGAATAGCTTTCTCTCAAATAAGGTTGAACACCTATTGATACTGCTCCGAGGGTGAAAATGATAGCACAGAAAAGGTACACTAGTTGACGATTGTGTAAAAGTACTAAAAAGAAATGATGCATGACTTGGCTCCTTGCCATAAAAAATTATTTTTAATTTATGTTTATGATTGAGTAAACAATCAACGTTTTCCCGTTAAGAAAGAGATATACCCGTTCCATTCAAAAGTCAAGCGTTTTAATCTGTTTTTATGAAAATTTTTTATACAAATACTCAAAAAATTAAATTTACATCAAAATTATTGATAATATATTCCTTAGAATGAAATAAATTTAACAAGCTCAGTTTCAAAAAACTAGCTAGCATTCTGATATAATCTATTGAAAATTTTCAAATTAATTTTGTCTGGGGATAAATTCTTGCTTAATTGTTGGCATCATGTTAAAAGAGTCGGATATAAGCGAGGTAACAGATATGAAGCTATCAAAAATTGCTGAATTATTAAATTGTTCCTATAAGGGTGAAGATATCGAAATACTAGGAGTGAATACTCTTGATTCTGCCACCTCGGAACAGTTATCTTTTTTAGCAAACCCCAAATACATAAAAGCTCTTGCCGCTACAAGTGCTGGTGCTATTATTGTTAAAGAAGACTTTGCCGAAAATGTGCCTACTGCAATAATTTCTACAAAACCTTATGAAGATTTTGCACGTTGCATTTTTATGTTTGCGAAAAAACAAGGCTTTTATAAAGATATAAGCGAGCAAGCTTACATTCATGAAAGTGCTAAACTTGGCAAAAACTGCATAATCTACCCTTTTGTGACAATAGGTGAAAATGTTGTAATTGGTGATAATTGCACAATTTACTCTAGCGTATATATTGGTGAAAATTGTATAATCGGTGACGATTGCACAATCTATCCTAACGTTTCAATCATGGCAGACAGCGAATTAGGCGATTCTTGTTGCATACAACCGGGTGCAGTAATCGGTGCTGAGGGCTTTGGCTTTGTGCCTACTCCAATGGGAATTCAAAAAATTCCACAAATCGGTAAAGCTGTATTAAAAGATAGAGTCGAAATTGGAGCAAACACCTGTGTAGATAGAGCTGCTCTTGACGTTACTCTTGTAGAAAATGGAAGCTGCCTTGATAACCTTGTTCAGATTGGGCATAATGTAAAAATCGGTAAAAACAACCTTATTATATCTCAAGTAGGTATCGCAGGTTCAACTACCACCGGTGATAACGTTATTCTTGCTGCACAAGCAGGAGTTGCAGGCCATTTACATATTGGCTCTAACAGTACTGTTGCACCAAAAAGTGGCGTAGCAAAAGACGTACCTGAAAATGTTACGATGGGTGGAACTCCGCTTACCGATCAAAAAAACTATATGCGTACATTGGCTCTTATGCCACGTTTCCCTGAGATTTTTAAACGTCTCAGCAAAATTGAAAAAGAACTTAATATTAATAATGATGAATAATTTAGGAGGAAATAATGTCTAACGATGCAAACACCCCAGAAACTATAACAGGTTTTAACATTCAAAAAATAGTTGAAATTCTCCCTCACCGCTACCCTTTCTTATTAGTGGATAGAGTAGAAGAAATAGTACCTATGGATTACATTAAGGCTTATAAAAATGTAACTATGAACGAAGCTTTTTTCCAAGGTCACTTTCCAGGTCAACCTGTTATGCCGGGTGTATTAATTATTGAAGCAATGGCTCAAGCCGGAATTATTTTAGTTGCTAAATCACTTGGTGAAGCATCTGATTTAGATAATAAACTCTACGTTTTCTCGGGAATTGACAAAGTTCGCTTCCGTAGACAAGTAGTTCCGGGCGATAAGTTAGAAATTATTTGCTCTAATCCACGCAGAAAGCTTGCTCTTTGGAAAATGGAAGCAAAAGCTTATGTTGATGGTCAACTTGTTGCAGAAGCTGATTTAACCGCCGCTGCAACAGATAAGGAATAAAGTCTATGGCGACTATACATCCAACCGCATTTATCGGAAAAAATGTTGAACTTGCTGATGATGTTATTATTGGCCAATGCGCATATATCGAAGACAATGTAACAATTGGCTCCGGTACTAAAGTTGATGCCTTCGCAAGCGTAAAAGAATTTACAACTCTTGGTTCTAACAACCATATTCACACTTATGCTTGTGTTGGTGGTGTTCCGCAAGATTTGAAATTCTCTGGCGAAAAAACTTCTCTTATTATAGGTAATAACAATAATATACGTGAATTTGCAACTCTTCACAGAGGAACAGAAACAGGTATCGGTGAAACAAAAGTTGGCGATAACAATTTATTAATGGCTTATACCCACGTTGCGCATGACTGCGTGCTTGGCTCTAATATTGTTATGTCTAACAACGCTACCCTCGCCGGACATGTAGAAGTTGGTGACTTTGCTATTATTGCCGGATTATCAGCTGTTCATCAATTCTGTAGGATTGGTTCACATGCTTTTATCGGTGGTATGACAGGTATACATCAAGACGTTCCTCCTTACATGCTTGCATCAGAAGGTTCACGCGGAACTGTTCAAGCGCCTAACCTTGTTGGACTTCGTAGAATGAGCGCATCTAGTGAGCTTATTTCTGCTATGAAAACAGCTTATAAACTTATCTGGTGTTCTGATACTCCAAGACAAGAAGCTTTAGAAGAACTCGAAAACAAATACGATTTCCCAGAAATTAAATATTTTATCGAATTTATCCGTTCAACTCAACGTGGCATTATAAAATAAACTAACCTTAATCGACAAACGGAACAGAAAATATATGTTAAGTATTAAAGATTTAAATGTTTTCTATGGTGGAATTCACGCAGTACATAATGTTAATATCGAAATTCCCAAAGGGTCGATTGTTACTTTAATTGGTGCTAATGGAGCAGGAAAAAGCTCTGTTATTCGTTCTATTGCGGGCCTTGTAAAAAATGTTACAGGCTCTATAGAGTTCGACTCAATTAAAAAAGGTGAAAAAGTTCAGCTAATAAAAAAACCAGCTGATAAAATGGTTGAATATGGAATTGCTCTAAGCCCTGAAGGTAGACGCATTCTTCCTCATCTTACTGTTGAAGAAAATCTTATGCTCGGCGCATGGTGCAGAAACGATAAAGACGGTATCAAACGCGATAAAGAAATGGTTTATGATCTATTTTCACGACTTAGAGAACGTCACTGGCAAAAAGGTGGAACTCTTTCCGGCGGTGAACAGCAAATGCTTGCCGTTGGACGTGCGCTTATGTCTCAACCTGACTTAGTAATGCTTGATGAGCCTTCTCTAGGGCTTGCACCTCTTCTCGTTAAGGAAATCTTTCAAATTATACTTAAAATCAATGCAGAAGGTAAAACAGTTCTTCTTGTTGAACAGAATGCTTTTGCAGCTTTATCAATAGCCCATTATGCCTACATTCTTGAAGTGGGTGACGTGGTACTTGAAGGTGAAGGAAAAACTATCCTTGCTGACCCTAAAGTTAAAGAAGCATATCTCGGCGGATAATTATTATATTGAGGGGGTAAACCCCGGTTTTTCTTAAAAAACGAGGGTTTCCCC
>CAYJOR010000039.1:0-24265 GCA_964371865.1 uncultured Desulfovibrionaceae bacterium
CATAGCACCATCAGCTGTTTGAATAAGGGAAATAGCATCGTTAGCGTTACGTACACCTTGTTGATATGATTTAATATCAGCGCGCATAAGTTCACTAATTGCAAGTCCCGCAGCATCATCAGCAGCACTATTGATACGCATACCTGATGAAAGTTTTTGAATTGAACTGCTTAATTCTTTGTAGTGGTTGTTTAAGATACGTGAAGTGTTATTAGCCATTAAGTTGTTGTTGATTACCATTGACATAAGATATTCCTCCATGAATATTCTTGCTAATAAAGCATCCCTGCTCTATCAAAAAAATTATAAGCTACAGATTTGTTTAAGCTATTCACAGTGAAGTAACTCAAACCTCTTTACTTTCGATTTCTATATAGCAAGTTGCGTGCCAACAAAAACACGCAATTTTTTCCTCATGCCGTTTTTTACATAATAGATTCAGAGTGATTCTTTATTTATTCAATATTATCATATAATTACATATCACTACTTATCCAATTTAATATTTGACAAAAACTGCAATAATTCGGATTTAAGCTAGTTTTTCACTATAAAAAGTCTAGATGTCAAATTTAAATGGAAATTTTTACCCATTCTACAGTGAAAATTTTGACAGCTTAGAGCATTTTTAAAAATAGTTAATGATATAAAAAAGCTCTAAATGCAAAAAGCCCCCATAAAGGAGGCTTATATATATGTCTATAAAATTGACAGACTAATCTAAAGTAGCATAAGTAGAATCATCTTTATACTCACGTAACATTTCACGTACACGTTTTAAAAGACCCGGCTGTAAATTCTCTTCTTGAAGAGCAAAGTGAAGGTTAGCTGAAATATAATCAATCCAGTCACCGGCATCAAAGCGATCGCCTTCAAGTTTAACTGCAAGCATACCCTCATCTTTGCAAAGAGTAGCAAGAGCATCAGTAAGCTGGATTTCTCCGCCATGTCCTGGTTTAATTTCTTTCAAATGCTCGAAAATTTTAGGAGTCAAAACATATCTGCCGATAATAGCAAGGTTTGATGGTGCATCTTCAACAGCAGGTTTTTCAACAAGTTCATCAAGTTCAAGAATTCCATCAGCTATTTCTTTACCGGAAACAATACCGTATTTTGATACCATATTACGTGGTACTTCCATAACACCAATAACTGATTTATTATATTTTTCAGCTACTTTAATTAATTGTCTCACGCCTGGCACGTCGCCGAAAATCATATCATCACCAACTGAAACTACGAAAGGCTCATTAGCAACCAAATGTTCCGCACACAAAACAGCATGACCTAATCCAAGTTGTTTCTTCTGTCTTACTGACATGATATTAACCATTTCAGCAACAAATCTAACCTGTTCTAATAAATCAAGCTTTCCGCCACGTTCTAAAAGTGCTTCAAGCTGTAAGTTGTAGTCGAAGTGATCTTCAATAACTTTTTTATCTTTATTTGTCACAAAGATAACGTCTTGAACTCCAGACACCATTGCCTCTTCTACTACATGCTGAATTACCGGCTTGTTATAAATCGGCAGCATTTCCTTTGGAATGTTCTTACTGGCAGGTAATGAACGTGTCCCCCAACCGGCAACAGGAATAACAACTTTACGAATATTCATCTCAAGGCTCCTTTGTGTGTTTGGTAGACATATACCATACAAGCATAATTTTAGCAAGAATTATATTATGTTACATATTAATACCATGTTTATTTATTAAATTGTTTGAATACACAAACTATAATACAGATTATCGTGAATTTTATCACTATATATCACTAATAAATCTAACTTCTAAAAAATTGCTTTTTTGAGGATTTCTTGACAAATATCCCTAAGAAGATTAAATTAGATAAAATTAAATTTTAAATCTAAACAACAAGAGATTAATAATGATAAAAAATATACTTTTAATGGTTACTTTACTACTGACTCCCCTTACTTATGCACACGCTAATAACAAAATTATAGACGAAATTCAAGAAAGTTATGCAGATTTAGATTCCTTCAAAGCTGACTTCACCCAAGAGCTTTTCCATAGAGAAAGCCAACACACAAAGCAAACAAGCGGAGAATTTTCCTTCAAAAAAGATGCTCTTATTAGATTTGAAACTACAGAGCCTCAAGAAGAACTGCTTGTAATAAATGAAGATGCTATCTGGAACTATATTCCATTTGAAGAAATCGCCTATAAATATAATGCTGAGCTTGCAAAAAAATCAAATAATATACTTTCCGTAATTACTGGTAAAAGTCCTTTAAGTACTGATTTTGATTATGAAGTCATCGAAAACCTCATGCTCGACACAAAAAAAGTCGATTATATCAAACTCTATCCACTACAACCTACCGTTGAGCTTACAGAAGCTGAAATATGGGTTGACCGCAAAACATCATTAATAATAGCTGTAAAAGTCTTTGATTTTTACGGTAATACAAACTATATTAAATTTTCTGACGTGAAAACAAATGTGAAGCTCAACGATTCATTTTTCGAGTTTGAACCACCAAAGGGTATAGATGTTGAAGATCATAGCGATTCAAATTCTATGAATATCCAAGGATTAACGGAGTAATCAATGAAAATTCCTCTCTCATCTTTTAGACAAAAACTACAAGAAAATTTTTCCGACTTAAGCGGTGATGAATTTTCACAAGAAATATCTTCCCCTCTCCTTAATATGTTACCCGAAGTTGTTAGAACAAGCATAAACAAAAACATGCCTATTCTTCCGCGTTTAAGTCTTGAAATGACAAGAGAAGATCAACAAAATCTCGCCGATCATTGCCTTGCCCTTATGGCATGCGCAGTAGCGGAACGCGGGCACTTTACGGTTTACGATTACGAAACTATGCTTGAATACTGCAAGGATATTTTTGGAGAAGAAGCAATGCACGCTCGTTTCCAAGCGAAGCTTCATGCCTACTTACTTAGAGATTATAGTCAAGAAGATGTTAGATTCAAAGCTCTTGAAGATTTCAGAATTTATCTAAACAAATATAGTTCCGATATTAACCTTACTCAAAATGTGCTTGATTCAATCTATACTGCTATTCATGAGTTAACCCTTTATGAAGAAAGACAAAAATATAATATACAGTCAAGATTTTTTGAGGAAGTTGAACTTCTGTTTATGGAGTTTGACGTTCATAAAAAAAAGAAAAAGCTCTTTTCTCAAAATGATGAAAAGAAACAAACATTTCTATCAAATACAAAAGGTTCTGCAAGTTCAGCTAAAAGTAAAGGACTTTTTGATAAATTAAAAAATCTGAGTAAAATTGAAGAAATGGGGCTCTTTTCCTTCGCAAAAGAACAAAATACTGAAATATTTCACGGCGAAGAACTAGAAAATCTTGAAAATTATGCTCTTGCTTTTAGAGATTCTACTCTACTCGAACAAATTCAAGCCTTTCGCTCTCTACTAATTCCACAAGACTTTAGAATTGTTGTACTAGGTGAAGGAAAAAGAGGGAAAAGTTCACTAATCAACGCTCTTTTAGGGCAGAATATTTTGCCTACCAGAGCAATTATTCCTGAAACCGGAACACTTGTTGAACTTTACTACTCCCCTGTAAATACATACGAAATTGAATGGATTAATGAACAGGAATTTGAAGAATTAGAAAATATTCTTTATGCTGAAGAGTTTAATATTCTCCTTCAAAAGAAATTTGAAAATCTCAAACAAGTCTTTAATAATAAAGAACTTTTTGCAAATCTTCAATCTATAACAATTAATCGCCCAGAAGATTTACACGAGTTTATTTCGGCGGATGGACTCTATACTTCACTTATTAAAAAAGTACGCATTGGAATAAATAGTGAAAATATTCCAAAGGGTATACTTATTGTAGATACGCCTGCAATCAATGCAAGTGACCCTTTTTACCATATTCTTACAAAAGAAGAATGCCTAAAAGCCGATTGTCTTATATTTATGCTTGATGCAAGAAAACCTGATAGCTATACAGAAATTCAACTATTAAAAGAGCTTGCAACAAAAGGTAGAGCTCTCGATTTAATAGGTGTGCTCTCTCACCCTTCTGATTCTCAAAGTGAACGTGAACTTGCTAAAAAACGCGCTTTAGAAACTCTTAGTGAGGGAATTCGCTCTGTTGAAGCTATTAATTTAATAAATGTATTTTTATTTAATCCGAAAGAAATTATTGAAATTTATGAAAAAAATACTTCTTTAGTAGGTTACGTCCATAAGCAAAGCTTTGATAAGGATTATCTTAATTTTGTTGATTCTATCACTCAAGTTATCCGTAAAGACGTTCATAGTTCAGTTTTTAATGAAAGACTAGAGGCAACATTTACTCACCTTATGAGTTTTGCTCAAACAAACAAAAGTTTAGTTGATGAACAATATAGAAAGTCACTTCCTAGTGATAATCATAAGGAAGTTTTACGTAAACATGCTGAACATTTAGCCTTTGCCACAGAAGAATATGCAGATCATGCTCGCTCTCTTATACTTTCTGCTATTCACGACATTAATGAATGGAGAGTAAATAGTGAAAGGTCAATTAGTCTTTTAGAGGAGCGTATTGTACTTCATATCTCAAAAGCTATGCATAATTATGCCGATAGCTTAGGAAATGATTTTGCAAAAGAATCCGCATGGGAAAATTTTGATGAAAATGAATCATCAAGAATTGCACGCTCACTACTAGATGAATTTACCGCAGAACAAAGAGCAGATTTAAACGCATGGGAAGAAAAAATACAATTATTTAACGATTCTATGCAGGAAATCTCTTCTCAATGTTTTGCAGAAATTCAAAAATCTTCAGCAGATTTAAAAATCCTTACAAGTACGAACTCAAAATTTGATCATCTACTTGTAAAAACATTTTCGCATATGGCTAAACTTACACTCTTTTTGTCAGGTACAGGCACTGGTTTACTTGCTTCTACAGGTGTTGTAAACATTCTTGCACTTGGAACGGCAACACTGGCTTTTCTTTCTAGTCCTATAATCATTCCATCGGCTATACTTATAGGTGGTGCTGCATACGTTTTACGTTCTTTTGGTAATCCACAAAAACGTAAAGAAAATTTTCTCCAGAGAAAAGAAGATAAACTACGCGAATTTTCTAAACAAATCTCAAAAAATCTCAATGAACAGTTAGACAAAATTCAAGAAGAACTTATGCTTGGATATTCTCAAGCTGTGCATAAATCTTTAGCTCCGGCGCTTGAAATAATGGCGAGTGAAGCTGTAAATATCCATTTATATCTAGAAGTTATAGATAAACAACAAAAACAATTGAGCCAGTAATGCATCACACACGAGCACATAGAAACCTGCGAATGTATCTAATTTTAATAATACTCTTAACCTTTCTTTTCATTACACTTCTTTGGGCTTTAGGTGCTGGAGCTTATGAATTGAGCTTTCTTGAAGTTTTGAATGTGTACCTTGTAAAACTTGGAATTATTGAAGCAGAAAACATCAAGAATATTCAAGAAACTATTGTATGGAAAATACGTAGCCCACGGATTATATTGACAATTCTTGCAGGTATTGCTCTTGCCTCGTCCGGAGCTTGTTACCAATCTGTTTTCAGGAACCCGCTTGTAGAGCCATATATTCTAGGTGTATCTTCCGGAGCAGCTCTAGGTGCAGCCTTAGCTATTGTTTTTCCTTATACTTTTGGTCAAGTGCAGGTAATGGCATTTATAGGGGCATTTTTTGCCGTCTCCTTAGTTCATACACTTGCAAAACAAAATAACGAACGATCGCCTATAACTTTAGTGCTTGCCGGCATTATAGTTGGTGCATTATTCACTGCTTTTGTGGGTATTCTAAAGTATATAGCGCCTGATACAGCTCTTCGCGAGCTCACTTTTTGGACGATGGGCGGATTTTATCATGCTTCGTGGAAAGATGTTTTCATCAATTCTATTGTAATTATTCCATCTTTTATAGCTGTTTGGCTTATGGCGTGGAAAATGAACGTGCTTTCACTTGGTGATGAAGAAGCGCAAAGTCTTGGAATTGCGCCCACTCAATTAAGAATGTATATAATTGTATTTGCTACACTTGTTGCAGCAGTTTGCGTTTCAACAGTTGGAATTATTGCTTGGGTAGGTCTTATGATGCCACATGCTGCAAGATTCTTATTTGGACAAGATAACCGTTTTGTTCTGCCTGCTTCTGCTATTATGGGCGCACTTTATATTCTCATTTGTGACACTTTCGCTCGTACCCTCACTGATGCAGAAATTCCAATCGGCATTATTACATCAATTTTAGGCGCACCGTACTTGCTATGGCTGTTGCGAGCTAAAGGAAGAAGTTTGTATGAAAGATAGTATTCTTGAAGTCAGCCGTATTTCATACAGCTACCCTTTATCATCAACTAACACATTGAATGATATATCTTTTAATCTTAAGCGCGGCATACTCTGCGGACTTTTAGGACCAAATGGTTCAGGTAAAAGTACTTTATTTCGTTGCTGTATGAACTTTCTTAAAACTCAAGAAGGTTCTATTAAAGTTGAAGGGGAAGATATAAAATCTCTTTCAGCATCTAAACTTGCGAAATATATTGCTTATGTCCCTCAGGAACATAAACAACCATTTCCTTTTCTTGTGGAAGATATGGTGCTAATGGGACGAACAAGCAGAATGTTTTCAAGTCTTAAAATACGTCAAGAAGATATAGATAAAGCAAATGAATGTATGGAAAAAGTTGGCATAACTCATCTACATCATAAACCTTTCAATCAATTGAGCGGTGGACAAAGGCAACTCGTTCTCATTGCAAGAGCTTTGGCACAAGAAAGCCCACTTATGCTCCTTGATGAACCATCATCAGCACTAGATTTTAGTAATCAAATATTACTATGGCAAAGATTAGAAGAACTTACAAAAGATGGAATTAGTATACTTGTTTGTTCTCATGATCCAAATCATATTTTATGGTTTTGCAATCAAGCAATTGTACTTTCACGAGGAAAATTAATATCTCAAGGACACCCAAATAGTCTTTTAGAGGAAAATGTTTTCTCTCAAATATATGACATGCCTTTTGAAAGCCTCAAAATTGATAATAATTATATGATTTATCCTAAAAAGCAAGTCAAGATCTCTGTATAATTATTTTCAAGAAAAAGAAACCACGCTTTGAAAAATATACTAAGGTGTTTTTCAAAAAAAGCTCAACCGTCAAACAGTTGAGCTTTTCTTTATTTTATGAATAATATCAAATATTATTCATACATATTTACATTCTGAAGTTCTTCACCAAGATAAATTCTTTCACTTTCACCCAAAATTCCTAAAGAAAGAGCAAGAATTGTCCATAAGTGAATAGCCTTATAATCAGAACCAAAATGATGAGCTAAATCATGAATCTGAGAATGGCAGTTATGGCAAGGTGTTATAACATAATCCGCTCTTGTAGTCAGAATTTGTTCATGCTTAATTTGACCATATTTATGACGAGCTTCGACATATCCTGATTGCAGATATCCACCGCCGCCACCACAACAGTAGTTTGATGAACGATTTGGATACATTTCAACAATATTTTCTTCACCTACGCAAGCCGCAAGTGTATATCTAATATCATCAGCCGCAGGATTCCCAAAACCTTTACGCACAAGCTGGCAAGGATCTTGGATAGTAAACTTAAGCTTAAGTTCTTTATTCCAATCTGAATTTGGCTTTAATTTACCTTCGCGAATCCATTCAGCATATTTTCTAACAATAGATTCGATTGTGAAGTCACCTTTGATATTGAAGCGTTGCATCCCGACCCGGAACGCGTAAAGTTCGTGACCTCATTCAGTGTTAAGCCAAGTTTTGGCTTTAATTCTTTGAACTGAATCTACTTTATTTTGTACTATATTTTTCCAGCCTTCATCATCTGCAGCAAACATGCAGTAATTCTCAGCCGCCCAACCGGTTGAACCATATGTCCAATCAGCATCTACAAGCTTAAGAATTTTCCAAAGCGGAACCATTTCTTCAGGCTCAAGCACAGGTTCGCGTGAGTTTTGATTAAGGAAATATTGACAACCTTCTTTATCTATTGGAGCTTGAAGATTTGCTTCACCTGATTGAGTTTCTTGAACTTCTTCAAGTAAATCATTTACAACAAATTCAAAATCTTCCACACTTGCGCCCATTGCAGAATTCGTTGGAGTTGCAAGAGCTGCTTTACTTGAATTCATGATTCCAGTCGGTTTCTTACTAGGATCCCATGACTGTCTTGCATAATAGACAAGTTGAGGAATGTTTATTTGCATCGGGCAGTTATGAACACAACGCATACAAAGACTACACTGCCATACCCATGGCGTACTTGTAACTTCTTCGTCCATACCTAGTGACGCAAGGCGTAGAAATTTACGCGGATCCATATCCTCAAGACCATTTGCCGGGCATGACGATGAGCACGCACCGCATGAAAGGCAAAGTGTAAGATTTCCGCCCTCAGGCAGAAGTTCTTGAACCCTATTTCTGAAAGATTTACTTCCTTCATGCTCTACATAAGGAAGTGTATGCTCTTTAAGAGAATTGTGTGACATATTATGTCCTTACCAAATTTTTTCATTACTATAACAAAAAAAAATATAATAATCAAGTCAATCGATTACATCTATTTTTTTGGTATTATATTTATCTTTTTATCATTAAATTTATTTAAAAAAAATACTGTTTAAAACTTCTTGTATTTTAGACAATTACCATTTAATCATTATAGATTTTTAATAATTAATTATAGTTCTTACACTATTTTATCTCAAAATAGTCATAAATAAATAACTAGTTTTAATGGTGTATATTCAATATGTTATTTTTTTCATATAACTAACCACCACATAATTATTGAGTTTAATTGTCAATAAAAAAAACAAATTGACAATTCTAGTTTCTAGATATAACCTCGAATTAAACAATATTTAACAAGCTTTTTACCTTTTGCGACTATCCATTATGTTGAAAAAAATTACCACTATATTCTTTATTTTAAATCTTGCACTTTTTGTAAGTCCAACTTTTAGCTCAGAAGCTACATCTGAGCAACTAGTAAGAGTTGGATACGTTACGGGAAAAGGTCTTATCTCTGATATAAATTCTGTAGATAAAAAAGGTTACGGCTACGATCTTCTAAAAAAAATAGAACAATCTTCAAATCTTATATTTGAATTTATCCCCTACACTCATCAAGGTGCTTTAGATGCTCTAAAAAATAATGAAATTGATTTATATGGTCCTGTTGTCTATTCTCCATCAACATATCACGAATTTACCTATCTTTTTACCTCTATAGGCAAAATTCAATCAATTCTTGCTTCAAAGTCAAGCGATACAATTTTCTATAACGATCTTGAAAAGATCAATAATTCTACTATTGCAGTATATAAAGCCAATCCTTTTTTAGAGGAGTTTAAAGAATTTTTAGAAAAAAATAATATTCAAGCAAATTTTCTAGAAACTTCTCAAAAGAGCGTAAGTGGAAAAGATGCTGATTACTATCTTATTTCAAATATGAATGATGAGTTTCATAATTATAAAAATGCACTAAATACTTCCAGCAAACACCTTTATTTTATTGGAAACAAAAATAATTCTGAACTTAATCATAAAATTAATGACGAATTGCTTGATATACTAACTCATACAAACAACTTCCTAGAAAGAACTTATCTTACCTATTACGACAATATAAATCTTACAAAAAAGCACCTCACAAAAGAAGAAAGTGACTTCCTACGCGATAAACACTTTACTGTTGGATATACACTTGACCATCAACCGATTGAATTTCTTAACTCTAAAGGAAAACCTGATGGTATTAGCGTACAAATTTTAGACCTTCTCGCTGAAGAATACGGATTTACCGTCTCATACGTCGGATACAACGCCAAAGACAGTAAAAATGCAAAAGATTTTTTTGATATACTAATATCAATCCAAGATGATTATAGTGATATTGACCTTTATTATAATCAAACTGAGGCATACTTGCGCCTACCAATGGTTTTAATGCTCAACGTGCCGGATCAACAATATTTTAATAAAGAAGATCCAATAAAAATTGGTTTGTACAACTATACTACTCTCGACTATACTAATATATTTGACGAGTTTCCAAATAGCGAACTACATAGATATAATAGTCTTGCAGAAGCTTTTACAGGCTTTCTTGCTAACGAATTTGAAGCTGGTTTTTTTACTATAACAGGTGCTGAACATATTCAAACAATCCTTGGTGGCGAACAAACAAAAGTCATCGGTACGGAAATAAGTCTTCCACTTCGCCTATTTATTTCTAAAAATTTATCGAATGATTACGTATCAGCCTTTAATGGAGCCATTGAAAATCTTGATGAAAGCATAGTGAACGAAATAGTTTCAAAGCAAACACTAGCTTTTCAACCAATTCCTGACACTGTTGTTCTTATAAAAGAGTATATTACCTACATATTAACTGCTATATTCTTAGTTATTTTTTCTATTTTCTTCTTCTTTTATCGTGAACAAAAAAAGAAAAGAAAGGAAATTCAAAAAGTCATCAATACGGACTCACTTACAGGATTAATTTCTCTACACCGCTTCCGCGAACTTATGAAAGAAAGATTAGATACTGCTGAAGCTAACCAATACGAAGTTATTACACTTGATATTGACTATTTTCGTATCATTAATAATATCTATGGATTTGAGTTTGGAACAAAAACTATCAGAGCAATTGCAAAAATACTAAGTGAAAACTATAATCATTCCGGTGCGATTATAAGTAGGGTCGTTGGTGAGCTTTTTGTTATTCTCCATAAAGTTGACGCTGAAGAAGATGTTGAAAAAATTTGCCATGCTGCACTTGTTCCGGCAATTAAAGAGGTTTTAGGTAAAGACTACAGCCTTAGCATGTCTGTAGGAGTGTATAGAATCAACAACTTAGATAAAGATGTGAACGCTATCATAGATAGAGCAAATATTGCACGCTTACGTGGCAAAAAGCATCACTCTCTTACTTTTAATGCTTTTGATCAAGAAATGAAGGATATCTTTGAAAAACAAACAGATATTAGATTCCGTATGGAGCATGCCCTACGTGATAAAGAATTTAAAGTATTCTATCAACCTAAAATTAACTATCAAACCTTAGAAGTCGTAGGAGCGGAAGCTCTTATACGTTGGTTCCCATCAAATAGAAATCCTTTCTACCCTGACGAATTTATTCCTGTTTTTGAGGCAAATGGTTTTATAAAAAATCTTGATTTCTATGTTTTTGAAGAAGTATTTGAATTTATAAAAAAATATTCACCAACAATAAAAGTACCTGTAATTTCAATAAATCTTTCAGGAATCACTCTTTTCGACCCTCAAACTCCTCCTAAGCTTTTAGCATTAATGGAAAAACACAATATCACTCCGCCTGAAATTGAAGTTGAAGTTACAGAAAGCGCTATTTTGGATAATAACGACCATATGTCAACTCATGTTGATCAACTAAAAAAACTAGGACTTACCATATCAATGGATGATTTTGGAGCTGGCGTCTCCTCTCTTAATCGTCTAAGTACTATGAATATTGATATTATCAAGCTCGATAAAGCTTTCTTAGATTATAATAGTCAAATAAGCAAAGGTTCCATAATTGTTGAAAATATTGTAAGAATGGCGAAAGATTTAAAAATGAAAGTAGTTTCTGAAGGAGTTGAAAAAGCTTCTCAAGCTAGCTGGTTAAAAAGTATTGGCTGTGACCTTGCACAAGGTTACTATTTTGAAAGACCACTTGACGAAAATACTTTTGTAGCGCTTCTTCAAAGTAACAAAAAATATTCAATATAGCACTAGATGGTGTTGTGAAAGTTTGATTACACTATCTGGAGTAGTTTTTCTACATTAATAAGATAATCTATAAAAAATAGGAAATATAACTTATATTTCCTATTTTTTTGTTAATTCGTAACTCTTAGTAAAGAGCTCTGCATAATTATTTTCGAGAGGGGGAAACCACGTTTTTGAGTCAAAAACGGTGTTTCCCCCTCTCGAGCTCTCCCCCTTCCTTAAAAACCATTTACTGGAATATCAACAAGTTAGAAAGTAACCCTAAAGTAAAAAGAAAATTATTAGCTTTTCTCGGTAAAATGTTCAGTAATTATGCAGAGGTCTTTAGTAGTCTTTTCCAATTCCATCAAGCGGTAATGGTTTTGCGAAGTGATAACCTTGAAGATATTTTATCCCATATGTTTTAAGAAAATCAGCAACTTCACCATTTTCTACAAACTCAGCCACTATTTCTACATTGAGCTTTTTAGCAAGGTAAATAATAGTTTCAAGAATTATTTTTTTCTCAGAACTATTAATTATATCGCGGATAATTGTTCCATCAACTTTTATGAAATCTGGTTTAATTGCAACAATAGTCGCAAGAGTTGAGTAGCCTGCACCGAAATCATCAATTGCAACTTTACAGCCAACAGAACGGATTTCATCTAAGAAATTAAACAAAACATCAAGAATAGAATAGTTTTCTGTTTCTACAAATTCAATAATAATTCTTTTAGGATCGGGAAATTGCTTTATTTGTGTAATAAACCAAGTTCTAAATGCTTCTGATGAAAAATCGTAAATTGATAAATTGATTGAAACACCCTCGGGACGATATCTAAAATCATTAAGAATTTTTTCAATTGTTATTCTACTGATTCTTTTGTAGAATTTATACTTTTTTGCACTCTCTAAAAAAGAATATGGAGTGTAAACTTTACCATCAGTCTCAACGATACGCATTAAAGCTTCATACTTATCAATTTTTTTTGTTTCTGTATTATAGAGTCCTTGATAATAAGGCTGTATTGTATTGTTATCTATAGCTCTTTTAAGAAGTCGCATTCCACCAAGCTCTTCAAAAACTCTCTTTTCTGTCTCTAAACCGCTATAGTCGCAGACATGATAATTTTCTTGAGAATCTTTAGTATCATAAAGAAAGCGGGAAGCAGTTCCAAGAAGATCTGGCGCATCTAGGGCAACAACAAAGCGAATAACTCCTACAAGACCATTAGCAGAAGAATATTCATATTGTTTATGAAGAAGTTTGGTTGTTTCTATAAATTCCTCATTACTAATCGACTTTGTAGATACAACTGCAAATGTTTTATAGTTGATTACATAAACTCGCCAGTCCGGCAATTTTTCATTCATTGCTTGAACTGATTGTTGCAAAATAGCACGAGAACTTTCAAAATATTGTTCTTCGCCTGCAAAAGCTATGATTGCATCAGCGGTTTGAATTTCGCTAATACAAATTTTATCGTAGTTGAATTTTTTTCTATCTATTTCATATTGATATAAATTTGGAATTTTATAGTTTTTATCAATATTTTTGTAGTGAATTCTTTCTTTTTTGAAATGTGAGGTTTTTTCAAAAAGTTCTTGTTGTTTATCAGTAAGGTGCTCTTTTTGTTTTTCTTTTACTTTTTCAAAAAAATTCTTTTCGTTCTCGATTAGCTCAGATTGCTCTAAAGCTAAAATATCCGGAATAATATAGTTTTCTTTTTCTGCAAGTCCAGAAACAACACAAGCACCATCATGAAGATGATTTTTCCCATTGCCGAATGCAATCTCTCCAAGAGTAAACAATCCACAAAGATTATTCTTTTTAAATGGTGATAACTCCCAAGATGCACAACTTGTGAGATAAAGCATTCTAAACAAACACGAATAGACAAACATTTCCTCAATTGAAGTATCAAGGACTCTTTGACATAAATCATGCACATCTTGTATCGTTTTTAAAGGATTTAGATATCCAACACGAAAAGTTGTGCCCTTTGATATAGTTGAGTGATAAATTTGAAGGCATTCATGTTCAGTATTATATCTTGTAAAACGCCCACAACCAACAGTTTCATCAAGGATTAGAGGAAAATGTGTAAAATAGTCATTCTCTATTCCAAGAGATAAATCATCTACCAGTTCTTTAGCTTCTGCAATACCAAGATAGTTGTAAAGCCATTTAAAGGCCGGTTCACCTTCTATTTCTTGTATTAAAGAACCCTTAGTTTTTGTTATTGTATATTGAGGACTTAATAC
This sequence comes from uncultured Desulfovibrionaceae bacterium, assembly GCA_964371865.1. Lineage (GTDB taxonomy): Bacteria > Desulfobacterota > Desulfovibrionia > Desulfovibrionales > Desulfovibrionaceae > CAYJAZ01. The sequence goes on from CAYJOR010000039.1 coordinate 14,059, forward strand.
CTCAAATGAAGTAAATGTATTTATAAAGTAGTTGTTAGAGTTACTAAACCTTGCAAAGCCAACCATCTGATTCTTTTTTATACCTTCTTCAGTAAAAATAAAGCCAGGAAGAGCTGCTTTTTGTGTGCCGCCAACAATACCACCTACAAGCTTGATTACAGGAGTAAGCTTATTAATTTCCTCTAAAAATTGTTCAACAGAAAGAAATTGTTCAACAAAAAGCACGTGAACAAAATCTATTTCAAAATTTATATTTTTAGAAAAACTTGTATAAAATTCATGTGCAAGTTCTTTTGGAGTTTTATCTAACACAGAAAAAAACTTTAATTGTGCGCTTGTATTTACATACGAATCAATAATTATAATTGTTTCATTTTCGCTGATTGTAGCATCTACAAGTAAACCTGCGGAAGTTGCACCTAAGATGGTGCTTCGTGGAAGTAAACCTTTTACATTCTTAGCTAAATCAACAGAGTCTTCTTCACCCATAACTGTAGTGAAAATTCTAATAAAACAATTAGATTGTTCTGATAAATTTGATTGATTTACAAAATCTGTAAATCCTGCTAAGTCCTTATAACTGTGAATTAAACGTTGCATCTTTGCTCCTGCAATTAGCTATTTATATGTAACAACTAGATTGCAACCGGCTGACCTTCTATCGCTTTAAACTGAGTAACAGGGAGGTCCCTATGGCTTTGCGTCACTATTTTTCAATAGTTTTGCCAACCTTATAAACTTACATTCTTCCTTTTCGAGTATGTTCTAAAAGTAAAAATGTTGAAAGTAGTTTTGCAATATATTTTATTGTATTAACTTCTTTTTCAGTCCAAATTCTAGGCTTTGTACAATCATCAAAACCTAAAAACAAACTTACGTATCCATCACGATATACCTGAGAATGCAAGAAGGAAAGAATTCCTTGATTTTTCATCAATTCAAAAGCTCCATCTGCTTCCAATACACGTAAGTCATTACTGAAAAAGATACCGTCATCACTTGCATCTCTAAAAAAATCTTCAAGGATTTCAGCGGTTAGTCCTTTTAGATTATCAATCTCCGCGCCAATACCTTCTGCGCACCATTCAAAAGTATTATCGTATGTAGCACCGGTATCAAGCGATTCAAAAATATAGCTTCTATCCACTTTAAAATGTTCACCAAGGATTTTTAATACTAGATTGATAGTAGTATTTATATCCTTAGTTTCATGAAGTAAATTGAATACCATAGAAATAAAATTTGCTTCAAAGTATGAATTTGCACTTCTGCTTGCATTTTCAAGAATTGTAAGATTCTTCATCGTACCCTGATCAAATTCAGAGCTGTAGAACGTATAACAATCTTTACCTTTTTTCTTAGATTGATACAAAGCTTTATCAGCAGCATCGTAAAGTTCTTGATAGTTACCGCCATTTAATGGAAAACGAGCTACTCCCACACTACCTGATATTTTATAATCATTATTATTACCTGAGTAAGTAGTGCGGAAAAAGTTTACAAGTCTTTCAGCTTTTTCAAGAATTACATTTAACTCCTTAACATCTTTTAATAAAACAATAAATTCATCTCCACCAAGTCGACCAACAACATCATGCGAACGGAAACAAGATTTTATTTTTTTACCAACATCAGCAATAACCATATCGCCGAATTGATGCCCTAAAGTATCATTCACATTTTTAAAATCATCAATATCAACAATAAATAAAGCATGTTGCGATTCAGAATTTGATTGAGCAAGTATTTTTTCCATTTCTCTTTGAGCAGTTACCTTATTAAAGCAATTTGCTAAAAGATCCATCTTAGCTTGTTCTTCAAAAGATTTTTGGTCGTCAATATCAGCTGACTTACCAACTACAACAATTGGTTTACCTTGAGAATCCTTTAAAATTTCATAATCAAATTTGTGATAGCGAACCACTCCTTCATTATTTACAAGACGAAATTCTGTCGGCTCTACAATACCTTCATACATATTCTTGATGACTTTTTCTAGAATAGCTCTATCATCTTTATAAATAGCGGTAGATTCTGCAAGAGTTTTTATATCTGTTTCAGAATTTTGCGTGAACTGTTCATACCCTTTCCCATAGTAACGAATACGCGATGTTCTAAGGTCAAAGGTGAAAATCAAGTCATTTACAAGATTAGTCAAAGAATTAAAAAGAACTTTATCAGATATAATATCTTTAAAATATGTGTTTATTGTCATATCAGGTGCATTACCTGCAACAAAATCACGCAAATCTTTAATAAAAGCAACAATAAGCTCACTTTCAACTTTTCCAAAAGGCATTGTTTTTACTAAAGTAACTTCGCAAGGTATTTCTTCACCGCCAACAACTTTATGAAGCCAGTTAAATGTATAGGAACCTTCTTGAACTGCTTTTGAAAAATTTTCTTTTGCAAGTTCGCTACTTAGTCTACCATTAGGTTGATATTTTGGAGATAACTCAAAAAACTTTTCAAGTGTCATTGAATTGTCACTGACATTATAAAGCTCTAGGGCTTTTTTATTAAAGAGAATATTTTCAAATTCAGTTGTCCAAAGATTTACGCTCCAAGGGCATGTATCCAAAACGGCTTTCAAGTATTTATAGAATAAACCTTCATTTTTTTCTTGAAGTGCAATATCCGGTCTTGCATCACGCAAAATAACTGCAATGATATTACCGCCAGTGTTATCTTCAATATTAAGTCTGTAGGTATAAAGTGATACAGGAATAATTTCTTTATTATGATTATAACAATTCCACTCAATAACACCACTACCGACTTGATATACTTCATCAAGTTTAGCATTGAGAGTTGTATAATCATACTCACCATCGGAGTTACGATTCACAAAACGATCAGAATAATTTTCTCTACACTCTTCCGTGGATGTAAAGCCAAAAAATTCATAAAACGACTGGTTAAGTGCCACAAGTTCATGTTTACTATTTAGAATAGCAATAGAAGTTTTCGTACAAAGGAAAAGTTCTTTTGCAAAAACAGCACTATTTAGTAATTGCTCACCTAGCATTTCGTTTGTCATCATAATATATTATCCCCTAAAAGCCACTCTTTAAATCGACTCAAGCAGTGTACTTCTATTTCATTTAATGGTCAAGTTGCAAATTTAGAAAGATAGAAATTCTTTTGAAAAATGTAATCATAGACTACAATTCTATTAAAAACAAAGAAGTTGCAAATATAAAAAATATAAAGTATGGTAATTTTGCTTATATAAAATCACAAGGAGATAGTTTATGAAATTTTCTAAGGTTTTAGCATTACTTGCTATGTTAACAATTCCTGCAAGTGCACAATTTGCTTTTGCGGCAGATCCTATTAAGGTTGGTGTTTATCTTCCTTTAACTGGACAAAATGCTTTTGGTGGTCAACTTGAATTAGAAGGTATTAGACTTGCTCACCAGCAACAACCTGAAGTTCTTGGTCGCCCTGTTGAGCTTGTTATCGTTGATAATAAATCAGACAAAGTGGAAGCTGCAAACGCTGTTACACGTCTTACAGAAAAAGACAATGTAAATGCAATTATAGGCACTTACGGATCTTCACTTGCTCTTGCAGGTGGCGAAGTTGCTGAAAGAGCCGGCACTCCTGTTGTTGGAACTTCATGCACAAGCCCATTAGTAACACAAGGAAAAAAATACTATTTCCGTGCTTGCTTTACCGATCCTTATCAAGCACCTGCTGCTGCAAGCTATGCGTATAATGACTTAGGATTCAAAAACGCTGCTCTTTTAGTAGATATCGCATCTGATTACAGCGTTGGTCTTTCAAGCTTCTTCAAACGCGCTTACACAAAAATCGGCGGAACAATTGTTGCTGAGCAAAGATATAACTCAGGCGACCAAGATTTTACAGCTCAACTTACAGAAATCATCAGCAAAAACCCTGACGTAGTATTTATGCCTGCTTACTTTGCAGAAGGCGCTATTATTATGAAGCAAGCTCGTGAACTTGGCGCAAAGTTCGTGTTCATCGGTGCTGACGCTATGGATAACCCTGAAACTATCAACATCGCAGGTGATGCGGCTGAAGGTTTCTTACACACAACTTTCCCTTATGACCCATCTATGCCAGATATGAGCGCAGAAGCTAAAGCTTTCACCGACGCTTGGAATGCTACCTACCCAGAAAAAGCTCCTAACGTTAACGCTGCTCTTGGTTACAACTCATACCTTATGATTATTAACGCTATTGAACGCATGAACTCAGCTGATCAAGAAGCTATCACAGAAGGTTTAGCTACAATTAAAGATATGCCTACTCCTCTTGGTATTCTTTCAATCAATGCAACTCATGACGCTGAACTTCCTGTTGGTATCATTAGATATAACGACGGAAAACGTGCTTATTTAGGTCAAGTAACTGTAAAATAATATCAAATTAAAATAAACATGGATATAAATTTTTTGTTTCGGCAAAATTTTTATTTCCATGTTTCAGTATTTTAAGTACATACTGCATAGTATATAACTCTTAGCTTTCATTGAACTAAAGATTTTTACGAGCTATACACAATACAGTATGAATTCAACTTCTAACCCCCAAATATTATGACAATAGAACTTTTTTTCCAACATTTTCTCAATGCCCTTACTCTAGGTTCGCTTTATGGATTAGTTGCTATCGGTTACACGATGGTTTACGGCATTCTGCGACTCATCAATTTTGCGCATGGTGATATTCTCATGCTTGGAGCCTATTTAGTATTTTATGGTTCTTCACTATTTATGCTCCCATGGGCATTAGCGGTTATTGTTGCTATTATTGGAGCAAGCCTAATAGGAATTATGATTGACCAAATCGCCTATAAACCTTTGCGAGAAGCACCTAGAATTTCAGCACTTATTTCTGCAATTGCGGTATCTTTCTTTATTGAAAGCCTTGCAGTTGTTATTTTCACAGGTCTTCCTAAAGCTGTTTATCAGCCAAAATGGTTAGTTGAAGTAATTCAATACGGTAACTTACGTATTATGCCTTTAACAATTGTTATTCCTTTAATCACTTCTCTACTTGTGCTTGTACTTCTTTGGGTAGTTTATAGAACCAAGCCGGGTCTTGCAATGCGTGCTATATCAAAAGATATTGAAACTACAAGACTTCTTGGTGTAAATGTAAATAAAATTATTGCTATTACATTTGGTATTGGCTCTGCGCTTGCTGCGGCTTCTGGTATTATGTGGGCGTTACGCTATCCACAAATTCATCCTTATATGGGTATTTTTCCGGGGTTCAAAGCATTTATAGCGGCAGTATTCGGCGGAATTGGCTCAATTCAGGGTGCTGTTGTTGGCGGGTTAATTCTTGGATTTATTGAAATTATGACAATCGCATTCTTCCCATCTTTATCTGGATATCGTGATGCTTTTGCGTTTATTCTTCTTGTTGTCGTCCTTCTTGTAAAGCCTACCGGACTTTTTGGGCAAAAAATCAACGAAAAGATATAAGGAGGATATATGTCAAATCAAACATCTACACAGTGCCCACTTGTAAACCCTCACGCAATGCGCGATTTAATACTCAACTGCATATTGATTTCTCTTATTTTCTTATTCATTTTTTGGGCGGAAGGCGATCTTTTCAAATTTTTAGGCGAACCTACTTGGCTTCCTAAGTCAATGAATAGATATACAGCTCAGATATTAAACTTATCAGCAGTTTACGGTATTCTAGCGTTATCACTCAACCTCATTTACGGTTTCACCGGTATGTTTTCTCTTGGTCATGCCGGATTTATGGCTATAGGCGCATATGTGTCTGCATTATGTGTTCTTAGTCCTGAAGCTAAGGAAATGATGTGGATTCTTGACCCTATCGCTTCTCCTTTTGATGTTATTCACACACCATTCTGGATTTCAGTTATTGCAGGTGGATTGATAGCAGCTGTATTTGCACTCTTTATCGCTCTTCCTGTTCTGCGTTTGGGTGATGACTATCTTGGAATTGCAACTCTTGGTTTTGCTGAAATTATTCGTGTACTTATTCTAAATTTTACCACAATTACAAACGGTTCTCTTGGTATTAAAGGTATACCTAGACATACAGATTTATACACTAGTTATTTATGGTTATTTATTGTACTTTTCTTTGTAGTTAGGCTTATGCGAAGTAACTACGGAAATGTTTTCAAGGCTGTTAGAGATAATGAAATTGCCGCTAAAGTTATGGGTGTTGATATCTTCAAATATAAGGTTATCTCATTCTGCTTAGGCGCGTTTATAGCAGGTATCGGCGGTGCTCTTCTTGGAAACTTGCTTACAACTATCGACCCGAAAATGTTCAACTTTCAGCTGACATTCAACATTCTTATGATTGTTGTTGCCGGTGGGCTTGGTTCAATAACAGGTAGCATTATGGGTGCTATGATAATTACTATACTTCTTGAATGGTTACGTATAGTTGAAGAACCTATGAATCTTATTTTATTTGAAGTTCCGGGCATACCGGGAATGCGTATGGTAGTATTTTCTCTTGTATTGCTTTGCATTATTCTTTATCGTCGTGAAGGTATTATGGGATTGCGCGAAATTACTTGGACTTCTATCATAAACTTCTTTTCAAGAAAAAATAAGAATTCTAAAGGAGCGTAATCATGAGTAATTCAGCAAGTAGAAAAACACTTACCCTTGATACGCAAGCTATTACAATGCGATTTGGCGGTGTAACAGCTGTTAATCAATTAAATATGCAGGTTGAAGAAAATTCTATCACAGGTCTTATTGGTCCTAACGGTGCTGGTAAAACCACTGCTTTTAACGTTGTATCCGGCTTTTATACTCCTCAAGAAGGTAGAATTCTCTTCAATGGAGAAGACATAAAAGGCGTATCACCACATACAATATGTAAAAAAGGAATGGCTCGTACTTTTCAAAATATTAGACTATTCCACACACTTACTTCTCTTGAAAACGTTATGCTAGGAAGACACGTAAGACGTAAACATTCATGGTTTGCAACTCTTTTTGGTTTACCCGGTACAATGAAAGAAGAAAAAGATATTAGACAAAAAGCTTGGGAATTGCTTGAAAAATTACAACTTACACAATACGCTCATGAAAAAGCATCTTCCTTACCATACGGAGCTCAAAGGCGTCTTGAAATCGCTCGTGCGTTAGCTACAGAACCATCATTTCTTTTACTTGATGAACCTGCGGCCGGTATGAATCCTCAAGAAAGTATTGAACTGCTTCATTTTATCAAACACATTAGAGACGAATTCAACCTTACAATTCTTCTCATCGAACACGATATGAAAGTTGTTATGGGTGTATGCGAACAAATATTTGTTCTAGAATATGGGCAACTTATTGCTCAAGGTACACCTGAAGAAATTCGTTCAAATAAAAAAGTTATAGAAGCATATCTAGGTGAAGATGCGCTTATCTCGTAACCAAGATTAATTATGCAACAAAAAAGATTAATTATATCAGCTCTTTCCGGAGGGAGTGGAAAAACTCTCTCCGCTTTAGGGCTTTGCCGTGCACTTGTGAACAGGGGACACACAGTACTTCCTTTCAAAAAAGGACCTGACTACATTGATGCAACTTGGTTGAGTCTTGCTTCAAAAAAGGATTGTTATAATCTTGATCCTTTCTTTATGGGGAAGGAGGATTTACAACAACATTTTCAAAATATTTGTATGCGAAATCCTGAAAGTATTGCTCTTATTGAAGGAAATAGAGGGCTTTACGATGGAAAAGATGTTTACGGCTCTGCAAGTACCGCAGAGTTAGCTGTCACACTAGATACGCCTGTAGTGCTCACAATTGACGCTAAAAAAACTACTAGAACATTGGCGGCACTCGTAAATGGAATGGTTAACTTTGATAAGCGTGTTTCATTTATAGGCTTGATATTCAACAATATTGCATCATCTAGGCACGAGAAAATAATTTACGAATCAGTAAATCACTATTGTGATGTGCCAATTCTAGGCTTTATTCCACGCCTTTCCGGAAATCCACTCCCAGAAAGACACTTAGGACTTGAACTAGATCCAACAACACCAAAAAATGAAGAATTACTTGAAAATATAGGTAGAATTCTTACAGAATCTATTAATATTAATGGACTTCTTACAAATATTTCAAACCTAAATGATTTAAAAACCTTTTTTTCAGAAAACACATTAGCTAAAAAAGAACAGACTGAAGAAATCACATCTAAAACTTTGAATAAAAAAATCAAGATTGGTTATATTTTAGATAAAGCTATTTGGTTTTATTATACTGAAAATATAGAAGCACTTACAAACAAAGATAACGTAGAACTTATTCCACTGTCACTTTTCAATACTGACAACTGGGACTCTATTGATGGTCTTTATATTGGTGGTGGATATCCTGAAGTTTTTGCAAAAGAAATATCAGAATCAAAGGTACTTGATATCATAAAGAAAAAAGCAGAAAATAACTTCCCTATTTATGCTGAATGTGGTGGATTTATGCTTCTCACAAATTCAATTAACAATGGAGAAGAAAAATTTCCAATGAGCGGAATTTTCTCGATTGACTTAGAATTTTATAAGAAGCCACAAGGTTTAGGATATATAGAAGCAGAAGTTGTGAAAGAAAATCCTTTTTTCTCACTTGGAGCAAAAATAAAAGCTCATGAATTTCATTATTCTTTGGCACTTACGCCGCCAGATGAATCTATTTATAAGCTCACTAAAGGAACTGGAATGGGTAATAAGGTTGATGGTGTAAACTATAAAAATGTTTTCGCAAGCTATACTCACATCTATGCACCTACTACCCCTGAATGGGCAGAAAATTTCGTAAAACTTATACGTAAAAACTATATCAGAGAGCATTATGAACAATAATCTACAAAAACTAGAAGAAAAAATTCAATATAACTTTATAAATAAAGATCTTATACGTGCTGCTCTCACACACACTTCATATATAAACGAGCAAGCAATTTCTAAAGAAGAAACAATACATTTACACAATGAAAGATTAGAGTTTTTAGGTGACGCAGTACTTGAAATTGTAATTTCTGAGGAACTTTACAAACGTTACTCAAATGACAGAGAAGGAATTCTTACGCATACTCGTTCTACACTTGTCAACGAAAAAACTTTAGGAGCTCTCGCAAAAGAACTTTCACTAGACAAATATTTACTCCTTGGAAAAGGTGAAGAAGCACAAGGTGGTAGGCAAAGACTTTCTATCCTTTCTGATACATTAGAAGCTCTTATAGCGGCTATATATTTAGACGCGCAAGAAAACAAATCTATAGTAGAGCCTTTACAGCCTGTACGAAAGCTAATACACTCATTGTATTCTAATCTGTGGTTAGAAGAGTTACAACCCAAAAAAAATAAAGATTTTAAAACTCTACTTCAAGAAAAAACACAATCTTTATTCAAAGATACTCCTAAGTATTCACTTCTATCATGTGATGGACCAGAACACCAAAAAATATTTACAATTGAAGTCGTGTTACCCAATGGAAAAAAAATTACTAAAAGCGCAACAAATAAAAAAAGAGCTGAGCAACAAGCTGCTGAAGAAGCTTTAGACATACTCAACTAAACTGCTGAACATACAATACTTGTTAATGCCACAACAGTAACAGCCTAAAGTAATAGATTTATAAAATTTACCTATTTACTATTATGACATTAAATCTTTCTGCTATTTTTTTTGTCTTATCCAATAAAAGGTAATAGAATATACAATAAACAATTCATCATGCAAAAAAAACTCATTATCTTATAAAAAAGAGTAAAGAGTTTTTATTGTTATTATGAAAAGCTATTTAGGCTCCCAATAACATCTTTTAGGTGAAACAATTTTTTCTTCTGTTTTTAATTGCTTCATTGCTTTTTCAACATCTTTTTTATCAACTCCGAGAATTTCAGCAATTTTACCATTGTTTAACGGTTCACCTGCATTTTTCATAGCATCTAATATTTGACTTGGTAATGACATTTGATTCTCCTAATTTGTTTTCTTATTAGGAATTATACTTATTTATTTAAATAATGCAAGAAATATTTATTTCAAAATATCGATATTTAAACGTCGAGGGAAAAATTGAGCAGTTATGTATTTGATAAAGTGAGTAACTTTACAAATTTTAAGCATGAATATTTGAGACACTATAGTCTAAATTAATCATCTTCTAAAATTACTTTTTATCGATAAGATCATATCCAAGACGTGTTATTTATAAGTAACTCTCT
>CAYJOR010000040.1:0-24173 GCA_964371865.1 uncultured Desulfovibrionaceae bacterium
AAGGGGTTTGCAAAGGGAATCATTCCCTTTGCCCGTCGGAGACAAAAAAAAGAAAGAGGAAAACAAAGGAGATATTATGACTAGTTATGAAAGCTTGAAAGGGAGTGAGGGTGAACTCCTTTGTAAGACATACGGCAGATACCCGCTTGCTCTAAAATCAGGTAAGGGGTCAAAATTGTATGATTTTGACGGCAAAGAATATATTGACTTGCTTACTGGTATTGCATGTACATCATTAGGTCATAGCAATGAAGAATTAGCTGAAGTTATGTATGCGCAGGCAAAAAAGCTGCAACATGTTTCTAATCTTTTTTATCAAGAAGAACAGCTTGAGTTAGCAAGTAAATTGATAGCACATTCAGGTCATTTAAAGAAAGCATTCTTCTGTAACTCGGGCGCTGAAGCTAATGAAGCATTGATAAAAATTGCTCGTAGATATACTCATAAAATTAAAAATTCAGAAGCTTATGAAATAATCACTCTTGATCATGCTTTTCATGGCAGAACTTTGGCGGCACTTGCGGCTACAGGTCAAGAAAAATATCTTGAAGGTTTTGAGCCAAAAACTGAAGGGTTCAAACAAGTTCAGTTCGGTGATTTAAAAAACATTGAAGAAGCAATTACAAATAAAACTGCCGGTATTCTTGTTGAAATAATTCAAGGTGAAGGCGGCGTTCGCCCTATGAGCAAAGAATATGCTCAAGGAATTGAAGCACTTTGTCGCAAACATAATATTCTCTTCATGGTGGATGAAGTTCAAACAGGACTTTGCAGAACAGGTAAATTCTGGGCTCATCAACACTATGAACTTAAGCCTGATGTTATTTCGTCAGCTAAATCGCTTGCGAATGGATTGCCTCTTGGTGCAATGCTCTGCACCGAAGAAGTATCACAAGCTTTTGAATACGGTAGCCACGCAACCACTTTTGGCGGCAATGCTTTTTGTACTGCTGTAGCAGCAAAAGTTATTGATATTATTGAAAGAGATAATATCGAAGAAAGAAGTTTATTACTTGGTGATGCACTTAAAGAACGTTTTTATGTGATTGGTGAAAAAGTGCCCGGTATGATTAAAGAAGTTCGTGGGCTTGGACTTATGATTGGTATTGAACTGAATCTTCCTGCACCAACTTGTAAAGAAATTTGGGATAAACTTCTAGAAGAAGGCTTTATTCTAAATCTTACACAAGAAAAAACTTTACGACTTCTGCCGGCTCTTAATATCTCAGAAGAAGATCTTGACGCTTTCGCAAATGCGCTTGAAAAAATCTTGAAATCTTATAAACTATAAGATGGAGAGTCTATGATAATCTCGACTTTTAAAGATTATAAAAAGCAATTTTTACATCCAATATTAGAAAAAGCTCTTGAAGAAGCAGAAAATTTATTTAAAACTTCACTTCCTGATGATGGAATTTATAATCTTTCAAATGATGTGAAAGCAATCGTTATGCGCTATCAAACAAAAGCCGAAAGCGATGTTTTTTATGAAACTCACGATGTTATGACAGATATACAAATCGTCCTTGAAGGCGAGGAATATATCTATATCAGACAAAATGATGACCTAACACCAACAAATAACGGTGAAGATTTTCAATTTTATGCTGAAAAACCTTGTGAATATGTAAGAGCACACATGAAAAATGGAAATTTTTCTATAATATTCCCTAAAGAGGCTCATGCACCTTCAATTAGCGTGAATGATTCAACTTTTATTGTAAAAATGGTTTTAAAAATTCCATTATAAATCGTTGATATAGTCAATAAAAAGCGTGAATAATACCTATAAACACATAAAAACACAAGCCCTTTTTTGGGCTTTTCTTATTTTAATACTTGACAAAATTGTATTTTTGAGTTAAATCATTCCTATGGGTTATTTATACATTTAAATTTCAGAGAGGGGTTGTTATGAAATTAAAATCTGCTATCGACAAACTCTTTTACGATGTTACACTCAAAGAACTTCAAGCAATCAACAAGAACAAATCTGAACAGACAATATCCTATCACAATCTGCTTTACCTTGACATTATTAATTATACAAAAGAATGTACTGTAAGTACTCTTGCTAAAAAATTACATATTGCCAAACCTGCAGTGACAATTCGCATTAAAGAACTTGAAAAGCTTGGTCTTGTAGAAAAAAAACAATCTAAATTAGATAAAAGAGTGTATCACTTATCAGTTAAGCCTAAAGTTGCAAATAGTTATAAAATACCTGATAAGCCTTACACGAACGCTATGGATGAAATAAAAACTAAGTATAGTAATGAAGAAATTGAAAAATTCTCAGAAATGCTTACTATCTTTAACAAACACGTTAAAGATGAAAATTCTGTGGATGCTAAAAGAATCATGAAAAAACTTTAATTATTGCATTATATTTTCTTTGTAACATCGGAGAGTATTAGAAAAAAAGGAAGATCTTTTTTGGGTTTTCCTTTTTTTCTGCATTTAAATCTATGGATAAAAAAATTTCTCTTTCTATAGAGTGTGTTTTTAAATTCAGAAATTTGTGGAATTTTCAATGAAAAGTTATTTTTTATAAAGTGCAGTGTATAAAAACATACATAAACTGAATAAAAAACAATCTTTGAAGATGAAAAAATGCAAAAGAGTGAATTTAGAAACACACCCTAATAAAGAAGATAAATTATTTTGTGCTATCCTAGATACAAAAAAAGAGGAGAAAAATTCCCCTCTTTTTAATATAATTCAACTAGTTCTTCTATGCTAATGCAGTAACTTTATTAGATTTCATTTTATGACAAACTATAAAGGTAGGAATCGAGCATACAAGACCAATAAGGAAAGGTGGTAAATCAGCAGCTATACCACTAATAAGTTTAGTTGATAGTACACTTGTTGATGGAGAAACACATAAATACCAGAAAATACATGAAGAAAATCCTGCTATACTACTAATCCAAGCCGCTTGAGCATTTCTAATATTGAACTTCACAAGAGCCACATACGGCACCATAGCTGTAGCACCAATAACACTCCAAGAAGTTGTACATAAAAGTGCAATTATTTGACCATCAAGCGATGCTGCTCCAGCACTCACAACTACGCAGAATGCGATGCCAACACACCAAGCAAAACGACTTACAGCTTTACCTGTGATATCTTCAGTGAAAGATGAAGCGGCGATATGATAAAGAGCTGTAGTTGTTGAAAGTGAAGCTGAAATAATAGCAAGTGTGAATAATTGTTGACCAATTTCAGGTAATAACATATCAGTTAAAACAGCTACAACTTTATCTGGGTGATCGATTTCTGGAAGGATTAGGCGTGAAAGAGCCGCAATATAGAATGTGCCCGCTACAAGAATAAAGATAATAATAGTTGCAATAAGGCTGGTACGCTTCAAATCTCTTTTGTTTGTAAGAGCAAAGTGACGTTGAATCATCTGCGGTTGCGCCCATGTTGCTACTGACATTACAAGCACTAATGACAACACAAACAGTCCTTGACTACCTGATGACAAACTTACAAAACCATTATTAGCTCGCGCAGTCGGTTCAAGAGCGGCAAGAGCATGATAACCATCTATAGGTCCACCAACTTTTGTGAGAACTGCATACATCAAAAGAATAATACCAAGAAGCATCACGCCACCTTGCATAGCTTCCGTGTAAAGCACTCCACGTAAACCACCCCACCATACAAGAAATCCAACAAATGCAGCTAAAGACCATGTTATAGTTTCAACTTCAACCGGTACTACACTTACAAGCATAACAGCAGCACCTTTTATAACTCCAGAGGCATACACTGAAAGGAAAAGAGCAAAAATAATTCCTAAAAACACACGTAATTTTTTACAATTATGTCCAAGACTGATAAGATGTGCAGGTGTACGTGCTTTCAATTCACCTTGTAGTACTTTTGTATCCCAAGCAAAAACAGAATACACAAAGTAAGTACCTAGAAGAGCAACACCAAAACCTACTAATGTAATTTGAACTCCATAAAGATACGCTAGGCCAGCAAACCCAATAAGTGCTACGGCGGATACATATGTAGCAACATAAGCAAAGGCTTGCACTAAAAATCCAACAGTGCCTGTTGTTGTAACGTCATAACCTTTACCTTTTCGTGCTAGCCAGATGAAGAGTAGAATATAGCCTACCCAAATAGCAATATCAAATAACATGATCTTTCCTTCCAATTTTAAAGGGTTCATTCATTGTGAAGTACAATGAAACAAAAAAACCGCTCCCTACACGGAAGCGGTTTACTCTAAGTTCAATTCAAAAAAACAAAACTATAAGACTCCTTCCCGTGCCGTGGCGCGTAGGCTAAAAAAGCTAAAGAAGAAGAAGTTAATAAGATTATACATAAAAATCCCTGTTTTGTTATTTTTATTAGCTATACAGTATTAAATAAAAGAATGTCAAGTGTTTTTTTATTTACAAAAATATATATATATTTCGTGTTTCATTTTTAAGGTATTTTTATAAAGTTTTCAATATAAACATCTCTTTATTTAAATTGCTGTAAGCTTTATATCACCAAATGCGAGGATTTCATTATCACAAGAGGCAAAAATCCCTATAAGTCCGTGCGGTTTAATCTCTTCAAAGAAAGAAAGAACTCTTTGAAAGTCATCCTTTGATTTTAACATATTACAGCAAGCAGTCGCCATACAGTCCGCTACTGAACCCTTTGTAGCGAGAATTGTAACTAGCTCAGCTTTCCCAAAGCTCAAAGAATGCCCAATTGTCGAAGAAGACGCGCAAAGAGAGACTCCTTGTGTTGGCTCTAACAGTAAACCTATTTTAATTGATTCCTGTGGTTTATCAAGTAGCGCCACTACCCTCTCACTCGTAGATATGATAAAAATATCACCACCATTTTCAACAAGAACGTCCTTAGGTAGATTTTTACCTTGCAAAAAATTTGATACGCGATATGCAAGATATTCAGAAACAGTTCCCGCAACAGCCGCAAAAGGTCCAATATTAACAAGAGAAGATGCTGATAACATTTCTTGGATGATCAAATTAGCACTAGAATCTGACTTTATCGGCATTAGCGAAGTTTGAAATTCAGGATGAATTAAAATATATGACTTTAAAATTTGTCTTAAATAATATAATTCATCGTGTACAAAAGACAGAATTTCATTTTTTTCAATTAAATCAGTGCATGACAAAAATATATCACTTTCTTCTACTACAATTCTAATCTGTTGTTCGTTTTTTTGCTTTGAAGTATTTAGACGATAATTTCTTTCTGTATCTATGTGAACTTTTTTACTTTGCATATTAAAATTTGACTTTGTTGTTTATGTATGGTTATATATGTTTCTAATTTTACTATTGGGGAAATTACATGCAAAAACTTATACACTTCCGCGATTTAGGTTGTCAAGCTGCTAAAGAGATTATTGAATCTGCAATAAGTTATTCTAAAAACGAAAAAGAAATAAAAAAATCTTCACCTAAGCATGTTTTATTCTTCACAAAAAATGAAGAAAAAGCAAAAAATCAAATTGAATTATGGCAGGAAGTGTGTAATACATTATCCATGGAATTTTCTTGTATTTCAGAAAGTTCACAAATAATTCCTCAAGCAATTCTTATTGTTGAAAGCTTCTTGCTTAGCGAAGTAGAAAACTCTGATATTCAAAATCCTATTATAGCTCAATCATTAGAAGAGGACTATCTTTCATCTAATGCGCTAGCAATGTTCACAAACTTTACTTATGCAGCTTTATCTACAGATAAACCTCTCTATAAGCTTCAAATTGCTTGGATGGGAGACTGTAATGGCGCATATAAAGATTATACATCTTCATTACTTAACGCAACAATTTGCCTTCAAAATGAACTTTCACTCTCATTCGCTGAAAACCTTGATTGTGAAAACTGTTTGCCTGAAAAAAGTGTTTTAGATTTTGCTATGTATGCAGGATCTAAAATATTTTTAACTTATGATCCAGCTTTTGTTCCAACTGAGTGCGATCTTATTTTCCTCTCTAATTGGACATATAAAGAACAAGCAAGCTTTGCTCAATTATCACACCCATTTACATTTTCAACTATAAGAGATAATTTTTCTGAAAAGACTCAAGTTATTTCCTTTATCAAAGAAATACCATCCTCAGAAATTATTCTTGACCTTTACAAGAAAGCAGTTATATTCACTCGTATAGCGACACTAAACTACATTGTAGATTTATATTAAGGAAAATAAAAATGACTAAAAAACCAATAAAAAAAGTTGTTCTTGCATACTCAGGTGGACTAGATACTTCGGTTATTCTAAAATGGCTCATGGAAAAATACGGCTGTGAAGTTGTTACCTTTACCGCAGATCTTGGTCAAGGTGATGATTTGGACGGTGTTGAGCCTAAAGCACTAAAAACAGGTGCAGTAAAAGCTTATGTATCTGATTTACGTGAAGAATTTGCAAGAGATTATATATTTCCAATGATGCGTTCAAACGCACTTTACGAAGGTCGTTATCTTCTTGGTACATCAATTGCTCGTCCTTTAATTGCTAAAAAACTTGTAGAAATTGCTAAAGCTGAAAATGCAGATGCAATAGCTCACGGTGCAACAGGTAAAGGAAATGATCAAGTTCGCTTTGAACTTGCAGCAGCAGCACTCGCACCTGAAATAAGTGTTATTGCTCCTTGGCGTGAATGGGATCTTATGTCTAGAACAGCATTAAATGAATTTGCTGAAAAACATAATATCGACATTCCTACAGGCGCAAAACGCTATTCAATGGATAGAAATATGCTTCACTGCTCATTTGAGGGTGGCGAATTGGAAGACCCATGGGAAGAACCAGATGTATTATCACACATCATGGCTGTTCCTGTTGAGCAAGCTCCTGATACTCCTGAATATATTACTATCGACTTTGAAAAAGGTGATGCTGTAGCTATCAACGATGTAAAAATGTCACCTGCTCAAATTGTTGAAAAACTTAACGAATTAGGTGGTAAACACGGCATCGGCAGACTCGATATGGTAGAAAACCGTTTTGTTGGCATGAAGTCACGCGGTGTATACGAAACTCCTGGCGGTACAATATTACATATTGCTCATCACGATTTAGAAGGTATTTGTCTTGACCGTGAAAGTATGTCTGTACGCGATTTAATCTTACCACGTTACTCAACTGCTATTTATAACGGCTTCTGGTTTGCTCCTGAAAGAGAAGCAATGCAAGCGCTTATAGATAAAACTCAAGAAAAAGTAACCGGTTCTGTTCGTTTGAAACTCTATAAAGGCACAGCATTCCCAGTTGGGCGTTACTCACCTCACTCACTTTACTGTCATGATTTAGCTACCTTTGAAGAGTGCGCAACTTACAATCATCATGATGCTGAAGGCTTTATCCACTTACAATCATTACGTATTCGTGGATACAGAAAAGACTTGGTAAAATAATGAGAAGTTTTATTTTGAATATTTTTTGCTGAATTTATAAGTAAAATATTTCAATTTGAAACATTCATTTTTAGAAATTTGAAAGGAGGGGCAACTCTCCTTTCTTCTATAAAATTAGTTAGATAAGGTGTTAGACTTTGAGTAAAGAACAATCATTTATTCATGTAGGCGCAAATGCTCTGCTTCCTGTGTGCCCAGTTGCATTTTTAGGCACGTATGATGAAAATGAACAGCCTAATATAATGACGGTTGCTTGGTATGGTGTTGTAAATTCACAACCTCCAATCATTTCAGTTTCAGTAAGGCACGAAAGAAAGAGTTATAATAATATCATTGTAAATAAAGCATTTACGCTATCAGTACCTCATGAGGATCAAGCAAAAGAACTCGATTATGCAGGTATTGTTTCCGGTAATGCTCAAGATAAATTCTCTGCTTTACGTTTAAGCCCTTGCGCCGGTGAGCATGTGCAGGCTCCTTATGTTGGCGAATGCCCTTTTGTTGTAGAGCTTTCACTTGTTTCTAGTCAAAATTTTGGTTCTCATGTATGCTTTTTCGGTGAGGTAATGGATATAAAAATCCATGAAAATTGCTTTGATAAGAATAAAAATATTATCCCAGAAAAATTGTCGTCATTAGTATATAGTCCGATTGTTAAAGAATATATGAGCTTAGGAAGTTCAAAAGGAAGAGCCTACTCTTTAGGTCGTGCATACAAAGTATAAATAAATTTAGATAGTTACTGTGTTACATATATAAAAAATGAATACTGAAAGAGAAAATGTGAATTTTTACTTGATAATATAAAAAATATAATGTATATATTGTTAATCTTCTTATGTGATAGAAGTTAAATTAGATTAATGAATTGTTGTCATAATAGTGTTTTTGTTTGTAAGGAATTTATATGAATAGTCGTGAAGAAGCTGCTGCAAAGTCTATACTGCAAAACTTTGTTAATAAGTCAGTTCCGGAATATATTAGAGATACAGCCCGTATGCTCTTGAATGAGCATTCGATAGGTAAAGTCGATATTGATACAGCGGGTGATTTACTAAAAATTCAAGGGGTTGTGCATGGTGAAGACTTTCAAAGTTACGCACCAAAATTAAGTTTGAGTTTAGCCGATAAACATGTAGAACATACTTGTAACTGCATGGAATCATTTGCAGATAGCTGTAAGCACGTAGCTGCTTTAGCAATTCATTTAGTACAAACATTTGAAAATAATGAAAGCGCTGCCGAAGTAAAGTCTGAAAAACCTCGAGCTGAATGGCGCCAAAATTTCCGCTCGTTTTACACAGGGCAACACGAACCAGAAACATCACGACACTATTTCCTATTTCAATTTTTCCCTGAAATGGGCAGACTTTCTGTCGCCTTCTTCCGCGCAAGACAAAACAAAACAGGTATATCTACTGTAAGACAAGATGTTACGCTCGATCAAATTTTACAAAATCCTGAATGGTGTGAACAATCTCCGGAACTCCCACGTATTCTTGAACTTATTGGGCATCATTTAGACTATAGAGGACATAAAGTTGAAATCCCTGATGGACTTCTCTCATGGTTTCTTTGGGCAGTTCGTCATGAATACTATCTTTTTTGGAAAGATACTGAAATTCCTTTCAGAATTGAAAATACTACTATGCGCCTCAAATTGCGTCCAGCTATGGAGGAAGAAGGTCTTAAATTCGACGTACTCCTACAAAGAGAAGGAAAAGAACCGTTCTCAATTATTGATGAAGATGAGGAATATTATAAAGAACATCAAGAAGTTACCTTCCACGGGCAAATGCCATTATGGGTATGTTGGCACTATGCGCTCTACCCTGTTCAAACATGTCTAAGCCACTACGTCATTCATGATTTAGTAAGTAATCCACCGCTTATTCCTTCAGAAGATATCTCAGAATTTCTTGACAGGGTTTGGACAAAACTCCCTTCATCAGAACTCTATGAACAAGATGAGTTCTTGCGTATTATGGAACCAGTATTCCAACCTGCAAGCTATAATCCGAAACTTTACCTTGATGAAGAAGGTTCACTTCTTACACTTGAAGTTCAAAATATTTACGAAACAATGCACGGTGAGTTCAACCTTATAGGGCCAAACCCAGACTTTCAAACAGGCTCATACGTGTTTGAAGGTAAAACTTTCCTTGTGCGTAGAAGTCAAATTGAAGAAACTCAATTACTTCAACAACTTTCCGACATGCGCTTCCAACCACGTACAAATAAACTTTGGTTTATGGAACCAGAAGAAGCAATTGCATTCTTGCTCGACTCCTATCCTACTCTTATTGAAAACTGGCGTGTTTATGGTGAAGCTACACTTTCACGCTACAATAAAGTCCATAAATCTTCACCGGTTATATCAGCTACTGTTGAAAGTAATGAAAAAGAAAAATGGTTTTCACTCGATATCGAAGTTGAATACGATGGACAAAGTCTACCACTTGAAAGAATTTGGCGTGCCTGGCTTAAAGGAAAACGTTACGTACAACTTAAAGATGGTTCTTACGCATCACTTCCTGAATCTTGGCTTGAAAAATTAGCTCATAAATTAAAAGTGTTAGGGCTTGATCCAACAAAATCTCCAAAACACCAATTTAAACAATTTGAAGCTCCTCTACTTGATTCTCTACTAGAAGATTTGCCAAATACCCATGTCGATTCTTTCTGGACAACACTACGTGAAAACATAAGAAATTTCACAGAGGTAAAAGCCGTAGATACTCCGGAAGGACTAGATGCAACATTGCGTCCATACCAGTTGCAAGGTGTTTCCTATATGAACTTCTTGCGTGAATACGGCTTTGGCGGTATTCTTGCCGACGAAATGGGTCTTGGTAAAACAATTCAAACACTTGCGTTTATTCAATACATGAAAAACTCCGGTGCAGTAGGTCCTAACCTTATTGTTGTGCCTACTTCGGTTCTTCCGAACTGGGATAGAGAAGCATCAAAATTCGTTCCTGACTTAAATCGTGTTATTGTATACGGTACAAGACGCGAAAATATCTTCAAGAAAATCGGCGGCGCTGACTTAGTAATCACAACTTATGCGCTTTTACGTCGTGATATGGAAGAACTTGAAAAGCACGAATTTAACTCTATCATTCTTGATGAAGCACAAAATATTAAAAACCCGAATACAATTACAGCACGTTCTGTTCGTCAAATAAATTCAAAGATGAGGCTCTGCTTATCGGGTACTCCGATTGAAAATAACCTCTTTGAATTATGGTCATTATTTGAATTCCTCATGCCTGGCTTCTTAGGCTCTCAACACGCTTTCCAACGTGGTGTTATTAAGCCAATCAAGGAAGGAGATAGTGAAACTTTAGAATATTTACGCTCAAGGGTAAGACCGTTTATCCTTCGTCGTACAAAGGCAGAAGTGGTTAAAGATCTTCCACCGAAAATCGAAAACGTTACTTACTGCGCTCTTTCAGACGAACAAGCAGAGCTTTACTCAGCTCTTGCTAAAAAATTACGTGATCAGGTTCTTGCTGATGTGGATGAAAAAGGTATGGCAAAAAGTCAAATGTCAATTCTTGATGCTCTACTTAAACTCCGTCAAATCTGTTGTCACCCACGACTTCTTAAAATGGATATGCCAGGATTCTCAGCAAATCTTACATCCGGTAAATTTGAAGCTTTCAAAGATATGGTGATTGATATTGTTGAAGAAGGGCATAAAGTTCTTGTATTCTCACAATTTGTTCAAATGCTACATGTTATCCGTAACTGGTTGCAAATGACCGATATTCCTTTCTGTTATCTCGATGGTTCAAGCAAGGACAGACTAGAACAAGTTGATAAATTCAATAACTCACCGGAAATTCCAATATTCTTGATTTCGCTTAAAGCTGGTGGTACTGGTCTTAACCTTACATCTGCTGACTACGTTATTCACTATGATCCATGGTGGAACCCTGCTGTTGAAAGTCAAGCAACTGATAGAGCTCACCGTATCGGACAGAAAAAGCAAGTATTCTCCTATAAAATGATTTGTCAAAATACTGTAGAAGAAAAAATCTTACGTCTACAAGAAATGAAAAAAGGCGTCGCTGAAGCGGTAATACCAGGACAAGATACTTGGAAATCTCTCACAAGAGATGATCTTGAAATGTTGTTTGAAGTCTAACCTCTACCTAAGTTATAATTATTAAAGGGAAAAAAATGTTTTTAGACATGATTTTCCCTTTATTCTTTAATAGGGTATTTTTCTAATTATATAGAACTATTTTTCCTTGTCAAAAATATAAACTATCTTAATTTAAAAACAATCCCTAGCATAGAAAAATGAACTTTTACTACTTAACGAGCAATGCTCATTAAAAAGTTATTATTTATCTTTCTATTAATATTATGTTAGCATGTTATAAAAATAACACTATAGAAAACTTGACGTTTTACTAATAAACCGATATAAGTATAAAAATTGAGAAGTTGCGAGAAGAATTTATGCAAAAATCATGCTTTGAAAACTATCCTGAAACCATACGCTTACGAGCGGAAAAAAACTTGCTTCAATTAATTGATATTGCGCTAGAAGAAGATGGGGAAGATCTTACTTCGCTTGGTGCATTTGAAAACTCTCATAGATCGCAAGCTTATATAATAGCAAAAGAATATAGTTTTGTTGTTGGCCTTTTCTTAGTCCCTATGGTGCTTGATAAAATGTTAGATAAAAACGACTATATATTTACTCAAGAAGTAGAGGAAGGTGCACGAGTTTCGCCAATGACAAGGCTCTGCACAATCGAAGCTCCTACTTCCATTCTTTTAAAAGCTGAAAGAGTGATTCTAAACTTCATAACACATATCTCAGGTGTGGCAAACCTCAGTTATCATTACGTAAAAGAACTCGAGGGTACAGGCGTAACCCTCCTTGATACTAGAAAAACTCTGCCAGGAATGAGATATCTTGAAAAATATGCAGTTGCATGTTCAGGAGCTAAAAATCATAGACTTGCACTTGATGATATGCTCATGCTTAAAGATAATCATATAGATGCTTTTGGAAGCATCACAAAGGCTGTTGAAGCACTACGTAATAAGTACGAAAAATGCCCACCGATTGAAGTAGAATGCAGAAACATTGCCGAGGTTGATGAGGCTGTGGTTGCTCGTCCTGAACGGATTATGCTTGATAACATGCCGCCAAATTTACTAAAAGCAGCCTTAATTAGAATTCCAAAAGATTTTGAAGTTGAAATAAGTGGTAATGTTTCAATTGAAAATATTCGTTCTCTTGCTCTTGTATGCGAAGAAAGAAAACCAAATTTTATTTCAGTTGGAAAGATTACTCATTCCGCTCCAACAGCTGACTTCTCTCTCAAATATGAAAATTAATTATAGATAGGAAACAAGATGTTACAAGATAAAATACTAAATTTAAAAAAAGAATTAGGTGATTCACTTTGTATTATGGGTCATCATTATCAAAATGATATTGTAATGCAATACGTAGATAAAGCGGGAGATTCTCTTGAACTTGCACGAGCTATGGAAAACATATCAGCTAAAGATATAGTTTTTTGTGGCGTGCATTTTATGGCAGAAACTGCAACTTTATTAGCAAAAGATGGACAATATGTTCATATTCCTGACGAATCTGCTGGTTGTCTTATGGCAGACATGGTTCCGGCTGAACTTCTTGAAAAGGTACTCACTACTCTCAACTCTGGCAAAAGAAAAGTTATTCCTGTTGCTTATGTAAATACCTCTTTAGCAACAAAGCATGTTGTTGGAAAGTTTGGCGGTGTAGTTTGTACATCAGCAAATGCTAAAAGTATTTTGAAATGGGCACTTGAAGAAGCTCAAAAAGATAATGAATACGGTAGCGTACTATTTCTGCCAGATGCGAATCTTGCTGAAAACGCTGCTGATTTACTTGGAATAACCAAAGATAAGGTAAAAAAACTCAGCATGAATAAAGAAGGTGAACTCTTTAATAATGATGAAAATATTAAAGGTGAAGTCCTTACTTGGCCAGGCTGTTGCCCTATTCATGAGCGTCTAACAGTAAAAGATATGGAAAAAACACGTGCTGATTATCCAACAGCTAAAATAGTTTTACACCCTGAATGTGCTCCGGCACTCGTTGAAATGGCGGATTATGCTGGTTCAACATCTTATATTATCAAGCTTGCTGAAGAACTGCCGGAAGGATCTATTCTCTTAGTTGGAACTGAGGTTAACCTTGTGGATAGGCTAGCAAAAAAATATGATGGTCAGAAAACAATACGTTCTCTCAAACCTATTGCTTGCCCGGATATGGCTAAAATTACAGAAGAAAAACTCTACGAAAAACTTTTAGAAATAAAAGAAAATAGAGCAAAAGCTTTTGAAATTGATACTAATTTAAGTGAAAATGCAATTCACTCACTTACACGTATGTTTAATGCCTGTTAACACATAATCAAGAGAAAACTTATGGAAGCTCATAGATATCGCACCCAGACCCTAATTATCGGAACCGGTCTTGCCGCTTGTACTTGTGCCTTAAAATTAGCTGATGCCGGACTTGAAGTCACTATGATTTCACCAACAGAAGATGTTGATACAGGTAATTCTAACCTCGCTCAAGGCGGCATTATCTACTCAAATGACGTGAGTGACCATAAAGTTTTTGAAGAAGATGTCATGATTGCAGGGCATCATTATAACTCACAAAATGCTGTCCGCTTTCTCACAAAAGAAGGTGCAAAGCCATTAAAGGAAATCCTTATTGATAGACTAGGGGTTCCTTTTGAAAAAAATGGCGATGACTTTAACTTCACAAAAGAAGGCGGACATAGCATTGCTCGTATCCTCCATTGCCACGATTACACAGGTAGAGCTATTATGGAGGCAATGCTTGATGAAATTAACAAACACCAAAATATCAAGATACTTACATCACATACTGCTATTGATCTACTCACAACTGAACACCATGCCAATCTTCCGCAGTACCGCTACCAGCTAAGAAATGAATGCTTGGGTGCGTATGTTTTAAATAGCAAGGAAAATACTGTAGAAATCATACTTGCAAACCATACTATACTTGCAACAGGCGGAATTGGACAAGTATATTTGCATAGTACAAATAGTCATTTTTCAGTAGGATCGGGAATTTCAATGGCACAGAGAGCAGCTGTAAGGCTTATGAATGCTGACTGTGTTCAATTCCACCCTACATCACTCTATCGTATTGATTCTAAAAGATTTCTTATTAGTGAAGCAATGCGTGGAGAAGGCGGTATTCTTAGAAATAAAAATGGCGAAGCCTTTATGTCTAAGTATGATCCCCGTAAAGAGCTTGCTCCTCGTGATGTAGTGGCGAAAGCGATTGTATCAGAAATGCTAACTACCGGCGAAGAATTTGTTTATCTTGACCCATCTCCTGTAAAAGGTGATATTTCTGTTAGGTTTCCAACCATCTATAATCATTGCAAAAACCTAGGCATTGATTTAACAAAAGATATGATTCCGGTTGTTCCATCTGCTCACTATTACTGTGGCGGGGTTCTTACCGATACAAAAGGTAGAACTAGTCTAGAACGACTTTTTGCTATTGGTGAATGCGCTTGTACAGGCGTTCATGGCACAAATCGACTTGCAAGCACTTCTTTACTTGAAGCTCTTTTGTGGGGCGCAAGTACAGCTGAATACATTTCTAATATGCCAAAATATAAAGATATTTTTAGCAAAAAACTACTCGATTCTATTCCTGATTGGGAAAATACTGGCAGTGAAAATAATGATGATCCTGCCCTTATTGCTCAAGATTGGGCTTCAATCAAGCATATCATGTGGAATTATGTTGGTATTGTGCGCACAAAGAAAAGAGTGCGAAGAGCCTTTGATGATATGCGTGACTTATCATCACATTTGCATTATTTCTATAAAAACACTCCAATTTCTAACTCTTTAATACGACTATTTCATGGTTGTCAAACTGCATATATTATTACGCAAGCCGCATTACGTAGCACAAAAGACGATTAGGAGATTTTATGTATACAAGAAGAAAAGCACTTATAACTTTATCAACTCTCTGCGCAGGTATTGGGATACATGCTCTTGCTCCTGTCGCGCAAGCCTTACCCAGAACACCTCAGCAATTACTTGATATTGCTGAACATATTAATGATACCGGCATGGTTTATGGTGCAATTTCATCGCTCAGTCAGCCAAACTATATCGACGTACTTGATGCTGATTTATCACTCGATGATGATGAGGCTGTCTTTATTTTTTCCTATCCAGACGCGCCCGAACAACAATATATTGTACAGCAAAGGGTTCTAGTGTGGCATGAAGTTTTGAATGAATTTCATAACAACAAAACTTACTGCCTTACCTACTCACCAATTAGTGGAACTCTTGCATTTTTTGAGGCTTCGACAAAACGAATAAATTTATTTTTTGATGCGGCAGGAACTTTATATAATAATAACAGTATCTTAATTGATAGAAATACAGGTTCATATTGGTCTCAACTTTTAGGACTTGCTTATGAAGGTCCTCTTGCTGGGACAGGACTTAAATTTCTTCCAGTCTACTGGACAACATGGAAACTTGCAAAAAAAGCGTATCCTGATGCTATGGTTATGGAGCATCCAAAAGAAAGCGGTGGAAGAAACTACAACCGCGACCCATACGGATCTTATCAAAAAACTGATAGCTACTATCAAAATAGTCAGATAATTTATCCACTTACACATTATGATACACGTATGCCTGCTAAAACTCAAATCTATGCAATTGAGTCAAATAAGGCGCTTGTGGCTATAGATATCAATTATGTACGTGAGAAAAAGAGTGTAAATTTCTATCTTGGCCCTACAGCTTTACTTGCAATTTATGATGAAACTCTCGACACAATCAGAGTTTTTGATCGTCACTTCTGGCAAGATAATAAACCGGGTCTTTTCTACTATAAAGACTCTAAACTGCAAGACTATAGAACCAGAAGTATCTGGAATATTGAAGGGCAATGTGTATCCGGAAAACTTGAAGGAGCATCACTAAAAGAACTTTTTGGATTCTACTCTTTCTGGTTCTCCTTTGCTGCAATAAACCCTGAAACATTCACAGTTCCAGGTGATGGTGTTGTCCCTGATTCTGTATTCGGTGAAGGAAGTTTTTAGTAAATTTAATATTTTCGAGAGGGGGAAAACACATTTTTGTGTCAAAAATGAGTTTTCCCCCTCTCGAGCTCTCTCCCTTCCTTAAAAAACAATTAGTTATCTTTTACTCAGATTATGTTTTAAGTTAGGAGATTTTTCATTTTTATGAAAGGCGTGTATTAAAACATACAGAATTTAGATAATAAGGAAAGGAAGATTTTGAGGGAGAAATCACGGTTTATTAAAATGGAGTTTTTTCCATAACGTCTTTCCACCCTCAATGTAAAGTATACAAGTTCCTTAGTCTAAACTTGCACGACTAATAATTTCATCCTGCACTTCTTTACAAAGTTCAGTAAAGAAAGCTGAATATCCCGCTACTCGCACGATAAGCTCTCTATATTTTTCTGGCTCTTCTTGAGCTTTGATAAGAGTTGCATTGTCTACACAGTTGTACTGTAACTGTGCATTTCCAAGTGTTGAAGAGGCTTTCAGAATTGCAACTGTAGATTGCTTTCCTTGCACAGTATCTAAAAAGGCTGGGGTAACTTTCATGTTGTGCGACATTCCAAGACTCATAGATTCAACATTTATCTTTGAGACTGACTTCACAATTGCTGTTGCACCTTTGCTTGGAAGACCTTGAGTTGGACTCATACCATCTGATAATGGCATATATGCAAGGCGACCATCAGGAGTTGCACCAATCATTTCACCAAGTGGAGTGTTAAAAGATTGCGATAAAGTTCCGTGAATTTGCTTGCTTGAAAAGAGTGATGAATATGAATTCATTTTTTCTTCTGTATAGTCAACAAGATCACGAGCAATGAAGTCTACATAGTCGATATCATTACCAAATTTTGGCGCATCTTTGCAATCACGAAGCATTTGTGGGTTATTTTCAAAGTTTGTTGATAATCCTTCTTGAATTTCTGCAAGAGTGTATTTTTTATCTTCGTAAACAAGCTTTTTAATTGCTGCCATGCTATCCGCAAAAGTCGCTAAACCCGCAAAAATTGTACCTGGACCACAGTAAAGACTTGCCCCGCCAGAAGTAACATCTCTACCATTTTCCATACAACCATCAACAAAAAGTGACATGTATGGCGATGGATTATGATCTCTGTATGCTTCTTGTACTTTTACAGTACCACGGCAGTTCATATCTATTAGGTAGTCAAGTTGTTTTTTTACAGCTTCCTCAAATTTTTCGTAAGTATCAAAAGTGTTTATATCACCTGAGTCAAGCCAAACTTTATCGCCATAAGTTTTGAGAACTCCGCCATTTAAGGCTAAGTCAATACAGATTGGCCATTGTGTAAATCCGCCTGCTGTCCATTGGTGCATTTTACCTGATCTTTGTGGTTCAACGCAACCCATAAGACAGTAATCTCTTGCGTCTTTATAATCTAAACCTTTGTTAAGCATCATTTTAATATGAGCATCATCAAAGTGAATAGCCGGCATTCCAAGACCGGTCTTAAGAATATCAACTATCTTCTCTAAATATTTTTGAGGAGATTGGTTATGAACACGGCAAGCTAAAGACGGTTGATATATTTGAATTTGTTCAACTGCATCCATAAAGAGGTAGGTCAATTCATTTGTAGCATCGCCACCTTCACGTTTTTGTCCGCCCACGCACATATTGATAAATGGCATAAATCCAGCAAAATATTTAGCTGTTGCTCCTGGAGTATACCAAATTACTTCACTACATTTAATAATGAAAGCACCAATAAGTTCAAGAGCTTGCTCTTCTGTAAGTCTGCCAGCTTCAATATCAGCTTTGTAGTATGGCAAGAAGTATTGATCAACTCTTCCTAATGATGTACTACATTGATTTTCTTCAAGTAAAAATAAAGATTGTATTGTCCAAACTGATTGAAGAGCTTCTTGGAAAGTTTCCGGTGTATTGTAAGGTACTCTCGAATTTACACGAGCGATTTCTTCAAGTTCTGCTTTGCGAATCGGATCATTCTCATTTTGAGCCAGTTCTTGAGCTTTTTCTGATACACGTTGAGCATAAATAGCAATACCTTCACACACTTCCAAAGTTGAAGTATAGAAATCAATCTTAACTTGTTTATCTTCATCACTAGAATTATTTACTTTTTCTAAGTTTGCTAAAGCTTCTTCTTTTATTCCTTTGATACCTTTTTTCAATAAAATAATATCAAAACCAGGACTTGTATCACCACCGCCACTTGTCATATGATAAGTAAGGTCGGTTATACAAGCTTGTGTGCCATATTCCCACATTTCCTGATTATCAGCAAAGTAATCTGCACATTTTTCAGCTAAAGACTTACCTTTCCAAAATGGAAAAATAACTTCACGGATTGTTTTCTTATCTTCTTCTGAAATAAAGTAAGGATCTTGTGGTCTAGTAGCAATTGATTCGAGTTCAGATTCAAGCCACTCCCAAGCAACATCAGGCGACAAAGAACCGGCTCTTGCCTTTCCGCAAGGATGACCAACAATAAGTTCATTTTCTTTAATATTTATAGGAGCAGTTTCACATGCCTTTCTAAATCCTTTTGCTCTAAGAACAATTTTACCTATATTAGAACCTTCAAATTCTTTAAATACTTCAGTAAAAGCTATGGCTCTATTTATTGCAATAGAAGGCACTGCCTCCAAATATGATTTTTTTAGCGCGCGTATGCGTTGGGGTACAAGTTTCATAATCAAAATCCACCTTGATTAAAGTTAAACTGAAAAAAACAGTAATAAGTATTTTATAACATATCCCCTAAGGGGAAAGTCAATACTTTTTTTATATAATTTTTATTAAAGGCTTCTTTTGGGGAAAAACTCCCCCTTTCCTTAAAAAACAATTATTAACTATTCAATATCTTAGAAAAATATGTTATCTGCATGAATTTGATTCACCTTTTTCTTCTTAAACATAATAATAAGATATATTTTTAAAAAAACAACCTTCCTCTAAATATATATTTAAAGGAAGGTATAAATTGTAAATTATCCACACAAACTATAAAAAGCTTTATGTTTATGGTAAGGTTTTATTTTGAATACAACATTATTTTTGACGAGAAACGAGTCTAAAAAATGGGGTTTGCAAAGGGAATCATTTCCTTTGCCCGCCGGAGGCATCTGCTTTATTCTAATCCGTGCTTTTTAGCTATAGCTTGAGCGGCGGTTCTTCCTGCGCCCATAGCCATAATTACAGTAGCGGCACCGGTAACGATATCACCACCTGCATAAACATTCGGAATTGAGGTTTCGTTAGTTTCCGGATTTGTTACAATATAATCCCATTTATTGAGTTCTAAGTCTGGGGTTGCTTCAAGGAGAATTGGATTTGAACGAGTACCAAGTGCAATAATTGCTAAATCAGTATCAAGGATATACTTTTCACCTGTTGGGTTAGGACGACGTCGACCTGAACTATCCGGCTCACCGAGCTGCATTTTTTCAAGTTCTACACCGGCTAATCTATTGGTTTCATCAGCTATAAAACGTAAAGGAGCAACAAGTTCGATAAGTTCTACACCCTCTTCAAGAGCATGTTCTATTTCTTCATGACGAGCAGGCATTTCTGCTTTTGTACGACGATATACAAGACTTACTTTATCAGCACCCATACGAATAGCGGTACGTGCAGCATCCATAGCAACGTTACCGGCACCATAAATAGTTACACTTTTACCAAGCCAGGTTGGAGTATCATATTCAGGGAAAGCATAGGCGCGACCAAGGTTACTACGAGTTAGATATTCATTGGCAGAGAAAACACCAAGTAAATTTTCGCCAGGAATATTTAAGAAGATAGGAAGACCAGCTCCAACTCCAATAAATACAGCATCATAACCATCATCAAGCAATTCTTGAATTGTGATAGTGCGGCCTGCAACCCAGTTTGTTTTGATTTCTACACCTAGATTTGTAAGCCCTTGAAGCTCTTTCGCAACAAGCGCTTTTGGAAGACGAAATTCAGGTATACCATAAACAAGCACACCACCGGATTCGTGTAAAGCTTCAAAAATAGTAACTTTCGCTCCAAGTTGAGCAAGGTATCCAGCACAGGTCAATGATGACGGCCCTGAGCCAAGACAAGCAATTTTTACGTTTTTAGGCTCTGGGATTTTACAATCAATAGTGCAACCGCAGAGAGCTTTATCGGCAACAAAGCGTTCAAGTCTACCAATAGCAACAGCTTCACCTTTCACACCTAAAATACAAGATCCTTCACACTGATTCTCTTGAGGACATACACGCCCACAAACAGCAGGAAGAGCATTAGTTGTGCGAATAATTTCATAAGCTTTTGCAAAGTCGCCAAGCGCTACTTGCTCGATAAATTCAGGAATGCGCACCTCAACAGGGCAACCACTACGACACTTAGGTTTTTTACACTGAATACATCTGGTTGCTTCCGCCATTGCCATTTCATCGGTGTAACCTGTAGCTACTTCCTCAAAGTTATTACGGCGGATATTAGGATCTTGACAAGGCATATCTGTACGAGGGATTTTGTTCCCTTTTAAAATTTTATTTTCCATGACATTTGCACCTGTGTTGTTCGAGTGATTGAGTTTCTTGTCCTCTAAATGCACAAAGACGTGAGCTTAATTCATCAAAATCAACTTTATGCCCATCAAATTCAGGGCCATCTACGCAAGTAAATTTTGTTTCATCACCAACAGTTACGCGGCAAGCACCGCACATACCAATACCATCAACCATTAAAGAGTTTAAAGAAACTACAGTAGGAACGTTGAAAGGTTCGGTAACTTTTGCAACAGCACGCATCATTGGAACAGGCCCAATTGCAACAACTTCATGCACGGGTTTACCATCTTCAAGATATTGTTTGAGAGGATCTGTAACTATACCTTTCATTCCAAAAGAACCATCATCGGTAGAAACAAGAACTTCATCACAAAAAGCAGCTAACTCATCATGAAAAAGGAGTAAATCTTTGTTTCTTGCTCCGATACAAGCTATAACGTAATTTCCGGCTTCTTTATTGCCTTTTGCTATGTGGTGCATAGCAGCAATTCCTGTTCCCCCACCAACGCAAATCACAGGTTTATCGGACTTTACTATGTGAGTAGCTTTACCAAGAGGTCCGCATACATCTAATATATCTTCGCCCTCTTTTAAATCTTCTAAAATTTGAGTAGACTTTCCAAGCACAAGATAAACAATAGTAATTGTACCGTTAACTTTGTCAGTATCCGCAATAGTAAGAGGAATGCGTTCACCTTCTTCGCTCATTCTGAGCATGACAAAGTGCCCGGGTTTAGCTGATTTAGCAATGTGAGGCGCATCAAGCACTAATTGACTTGTACGACCGGGAATAAGTTCTTTTTTCAAAAGGATTTTTGTTGGCATAATTTTCTCCACGTAGCCTGAATATAAATTCAATAATGTAATAAAACCCCAAATAAATCTGTCTCATATAGTACAATACAGACAAAATCTGCAAAGTTAGGTTGCTTTTCAAAATGTTTTAAGCGAATACTTCATTTCATATAGGCTTATTTACGGCTTATTGAAAAAGCTATATAAAAAACTGTTAAGAATATACTTGATTTAAAATGGATTTTTGGGTAAACTATCTCCAGTTATTTTGCACTTGAAATATATATTAATAATTTTCATATTGCAAGCCTATAGTTTAATATTTTGGAGGATTTTATGGACTTTTTATTCTTTTTTCTTGGTTTAGGGGCAGTTTTAGCTGGATTATACTTTATTAAAAAAACTAACCCTAATAAAAATCATCATTAGGATTTTGTAATTTTTCTTTGGCAAAGGAATTTTTTTTTACTTTTTAATATAAGGAAGTGCTTCCATGAGTCAGAATGTTCTCATTATTGGTGGTGTTGCTCTTGGTCCTAAAGTTGCGGCACGCAGTAAACGTATTAACCCGGATCTTAATGTAACCTTAGTTGATCAAGACGAATTTATCTCTTACGGTGGATGTGGTATTCCTTATTATATTTCCGGAGACGTTACCAGTATCGATGCCTTACGTAAAACTGTTGCTGATGTTGTGCGTGACCCTGAATTTTTTGATACTGTAAAAAATGTTAATGTTCGCACTAGAGTAAGAGCATTAAAAATCAACAGAGAAGAAAAAACTGTTCTTGTTGAAGATTTAATGACCAGCAAAAAAGAAACACTTCCTTATGATAAATTAGTTCTTGGCCTTGGTGCAAGCCCACGCCCTCTTCCTGTTGAAGGAGCTGAACTTACTGGCGTTACTGCTGTAACAAATCTTCATGAAGCAAACTATGTACACGAACTTTGCGCAAGCGGTAAAGTACAAAATGCTGTTGTTGTAGGCGCTGGCTTTATCGGTCTTGAAGTTGCTGTTGCTCTTGCTGATATGTGGGGAATTAACGTAACTGTAGTTGAAGTTTTTGATCAAGTCTTACCGGCTGTTTCTTCTGAACATTCTGCAAGAATTGCCGAAAAAGATCTAAAAGATTTAGGCGTAAACCTTGCTCTTGGTGAGAAAGTTTTAAAACTTGAAGGTACTAATGGACAAGTAACCCATGTTGTAACCGACAAACAAACTATTGAAGCGGATCTTGTAATTTCATCAATCGGCTTTATTCCAAACACAGGAATAGCTAAAGATGCCGGCCTTGAATGTGCAAAAAATGGTGGTGTTATTGTTGATAAATATATGCGCACCTCAGACCCTAATATCTATGCCGGCGGTGATTGCTGTAGCATAAAAAATCTCATCACTAATAAAGACGGTTACTTACCTCTTGGCTCTATGGCAAATAGACAAGGGCGAGTTATAGGTTCAAACGTAGCCGGAAAATTGCACACATTTGATGGTTTTGTTGGGACTTGGGCTGTGAAATTAAATGCTCTCTCTTTTGCAGGTGTTGGTCTTTCTCTTCAAGCTGCCCTTGCTGAAGGCTTTGACGCTGTTAGTGTTGTTACTGAAGGTGACGATCACGCGCACTTCTATCCCGATGCAGTTGTTACTACAATGCAAATCATCGTTGAAAAAGGCACTCGCAGAATTCTTGGTCTTCAAGCTTGCTCAAC
The DNA here is from genome assembly GCA_964371865.1 of uncultured Desulfovibrionaceae bacterium. Lineage (GTDB taxonomy): Bacteria > Desulfobacterota > Desulfovibrionia > Desulfovibrionales > Desulfovibrionaceae > CAYJAZ01. The sequence continues at coordinate 23,591 of CAYJOR010000040.1, forward strand.
AAATACAGATGCAGTGAAAGCTCGTGTTGATGCGGCCGCTATTCTTATGCAGTTTGGAACAGCAACTGTTGATAATCTTTCAAATGCTGAAATTGCTTATGCTCCGCCATTTGCATCTGCAATGGATATTATCAATTCAATAGCTAACGTTGCTGATAACGTACTTGATGGCAGACTTGTTTCAATTGATCCTACCGAATTTATTCAATACTGGGAAAATCGCGCGGAAAACAATATGTTCTTTGTTGACGCTCGCCCACCACGTAAACCAATTGTTGCTATCCAAGAAGCTTATCCTGAATGCTGGGTAAACATTCCTCTTGAAGAATTAAAAGCGCGTATGAACGAAATTCCTAAAGATAAACCTGTAGTTCTTATCTGTAACAGTGGAACACGTTCTTATGAAACACTATTAACTCTCAAAAATAATGGATACACAAATATTGTTGGTTCAGTTCTTGGCGGTGCTCAGTCGCTAAGAAAACGTGATGCCGACGTTATGTAATTTTATTTTAGTTTTCATTTTTATTCGAGAGGGGGAAACCATACTTTTTGTGAACAAAAAGCTAAGGTTTCCCCCTCT
>CAYJOR010000041.1:0-23605 GCA_964371865.1 uncultured Desulfovibrionaceae bacterium
ATAAGGTTCGTCACGGTGATATAGAAATTAAACCGGAACTTGTTGATTTACTTCTTTTTGTGTCAGATGTAATGAATGCTCTGGTGAAAAGAATTGATAAAGAATCCGCAACTGTAACACCTTTTGATTGTGGTGAACTTATTAGCCAACTACAAAAATGTATTATAGGTGAAGAAATTTCTTTACCTTCAAAAGCTGTAGCAGTAGCTTCTTTATTGGATGATGCTAATGCACAAAAAGAACTTGTGAGGGCTAGTCTTGCTGCTCTTGATGCAGATGCTTCACAAGATGATAAAATTTCTGCATTGTCAGAAGGGCTTTCGGGTATAGAAAATCTTGCTGCTGAACATAAATATGCAGCAGTTGTTGAATATGCTCAGCGCACGAACGGGCTTGTGACTCAGGCACGCCAGTCAGATATGGATTTCTCTTTAATGGTTGATCTTCTCAAGCAAGAGTCAGAGATTATTTTTGAAATGTTTGATAAGGCTTATGAAGAAAATCCACCTGCTGCGCCTGTGAAAGTTGTTGCACCAAAGCCTGCTCCTGCCCAAACTCCAACTCCAAAAGTTGAAGCTCCTAAAGCAGTGGAGAAAAAAGAAACTCCTAAAGCAGCTCCTGCTAGTGCATCTGCACCTGCTAGTACGCCTACATCTGCGGCACCTGCTACAGGGGCAAAGGCTCCAGCACCTGCTGCTGCAAATCCAGATAAATCAAGCACAACAATTCGTGTGGATCACGAAAAACTTGATGCTCTAATGAACCTGATTGGTGAGTTAATTATCAACCGAAATCGTTACTCGATGATTGCAAAACAATTAGAAGAGAAAAACGAAGAAATAAATATTGCAGCAATTGGTCAAAACCTTGCGGAAACAACTTATGCGCTTGCACGTATTTCTGATGAGTTGCAAGATACTATTATGAAAGTACGTATGGTGCCAGTTTCTTCTGTATTTGCAAGATTCCCACGTTTGGTGCGTGACTTATCACGTAAGAGTAAGAAAGATGTGGAGCTTGTATTAGAAGGTGAAGAAACTGAACTAGATAAAAGTGTTGCAGAAGTAATTAGTGATCCGCTCGTTCACTTAATCAGAAACTCTGTGGATCATGGAATTGAATCACCTGAAGACAGAATAGCAGTGGATAAACCAGAGAAAGGTAAAGTTATTCTTAGAGCTTACCATAAAGGTAACAGTGTATTTATCGAAATTGAAGATGACGGTAAAGGTATTGACGCCGATAAAATGCGTGCTGTAGCGGTGAAGAAAGAAATCATTACAGAAGAAGAAGCAAGAAACTTGTCAGACAGGGAAGCGGTTGAACTTATATTTGCTCCTGGATTCTCGTCAGCTGCTGAAATTACTGATATTTCTGGTCGTGGTGTTGGTATGGACGTTGTTCGTACAAATATTAAAAACCTTAAAGGTAGCGTTATAACAACAACAGAGCTTGGAAAAGGGACTCGTTTTACTTTGTCACTTCCGCTCACATTAGCGATTATTGACGCGCTTATGATAAATGTATCAGAACAAACTTTCGCGATTCCGCTTGATGCTGTTTCTGAAACAACAAAAATAGAAAAAGAACGCATTTCAAATATCAAAGGTAAAAAAGTAGTAACTCTTCGTGGTGAAGTACTTGGTTTAGTTGAACTTTCAACTTTACTAAATCTAAAACCTCTATATGATGAGTTGCCGGAAATGCTTTCAATCGTTATCCTGCAAGATGGCGACAAAAGACTTGGTATAATTGTTGATAGATTACTGGAAAGACAAGAAATTGTTATTAAGCCACTAGGTGCTTATTTGCATGATCTTCGAGGTATTTCAGGTGCTACTATCATGGGTGATGGTTCTGTTATTCTTATCTTAGAACCACATGAAATCTATACTATGACTATTTCTAAAGATTTACTCAAAGAAAATATGTAATCCGCCTTAAGTTGTTGGTGGTTAATTAAAAAAGGAAAGCTAAATATGGCTTTCCTTTTTTTGTGATTATATAATTTTTTGAAATTGCTTGTTATTTTAATGTCTAATAACATCGTTGAAAGTAGCAAGAATATCATTTTCATTTGGTGAGACAGTACCACGCTCTGTAATGAGTTTTGTAACTAATCGAGCAGGGGTCACGTCAAAGGCATAGTTCACGGCTTTACTTTTTTTAGGAGTAAGCAGAACTGAATTTGCTTTATTATTCTTCATAAGTCCTGAAATATATTTTACTTCAGTAGAACTTCTAAGCTCAATTGGAATTTCTTCAACGCCATTTTTAATTGAGAAGTCAAAGGTAGAAGAAGGAAGAGCAACATAAAAAGGAATTTTGTTGTCAAAAGCCGCTAAGGCTTTGAGATATGTACCAATTTTATTTGCTACATCACCTTGACGAGTAACTCTATCTGCTCCAACAATTACCATATCTACCATATTATGCTGCATGAGGTGCCCGCCGGTATTATCGGCAATAACGGAGTGTGGAATGTCGGCAGAAAGTAGTTCCCAAGCTGTGAGGGAGGCACCTTGATTTCTAGGTCTTGTTTCATCAACCCAAATGTGTACAGGAATATTTTTTTCTTTTGCTAGATAGATAGGAGAAAGAGCTGAGCCATAATCAACAAAAGCAAGCCAACCGGCATTGCAATGGGTGAGAATATTGACAGTATCTTTTTTTCTAGCATAGATTTCTTCAATAATTTTGAGTCCATGTTCACCAATTTTACGGCAAAATTCAGCATCTTCATTTGCGATTACTTGAGCCGTTTTTTGGATAGCGTGAATTTTATCATCAATATTTTTTTCATTTGAACAAGCTGCGAGTACACGGTTCGTAGCATGTTGAAGATTTACGGCTGTTGGGCGAGTTGCGCAGAGTTTTTGTGCTGCGATAAACATATAAGTATCAAGATTATTAGTGTTTTTTGTGTTAGCCCATTCTTGTGCAGCTAGAGCCATACCAAAGCCGGCACTTGCACCTATGAGTCCAGCACCACGAACAGCCATATCGTGAATAGCGTGGCACATATCGGCTAGGGTAGAGAGCTTTAAGATGCTAAAGTTATGTGGTAAAACTCTTTGATCTATAACATAGACATGCTGATCTTCAGACCAAATTGTTCTATAATGAGTATTATTTACAAGCATATATGACCAAACCTAATTTAAAATGTAGCATATTTGTAACATATTCTATAATCTAATGCAAAATATTTTATTATAAAAAAAATTTCATAACCATTGTACAATATAAGATTTTTTATGAAGAAAGAGGGAAACCTCGTTTATAATAAAAGCGTGGCTTCCCTCTAAGTAATTATAAGTATAGCAATGTTATTCGTCTTCAACACGAAGGGCGGCTAGGAAAGCTTCTTGCGGAAGTTCAACATTGCCCATCATCTTCATACGTTTTTTACCTTCTTTCTGCTTTTCTAATAGCTTACGTTTACGTGAAATATCACCACCATAACATTTAGCTGTAACGTCTTTACGGAAAGCTGAGATGGTCTCACGCGCTATTATTTTCTGTCCTATAGCTGCTTGAATAGCTACTTGGAAAAGCTGACGAGGAATTGTTTTCTTAAGTTTAGTTGCAAGTCCACGCCCGTATTGAGCTGCTTTTATGCGGTGAACAATAACTGAAAGAGCATCAACAGGTTCTCCATTTAGAAGAATGTCGAGTTTTACAAGATCTGATTCACGATAATCAAGTGGTTCGTAATCCATACTTGCATAGCCACGAGTACCTGATTTTAGTCTATCAAAGAAGTCGTAAACAATTTCAGCAAAAGGCATTTCGTAAGTAATAACAACACGAGTTTGGGTTATATAGCCCATATTTTTTTGGATACCACGTTTTTCTTCACAAAGTTTTAGTACGTTACCAACATATTCATTTGGTACGTGGATATCTATACGAACAAATGGTTCATAAAGAGTATCAATTTTAGTAGGATCCGGCATTTTTGCTGGGTTATCAATCATTTCAGTTTTACCGTCAAGAGTGTCAACTTTATAGATAACTGATGGTGCTGTTGCGATGAGATCAATATTAAATTCACGCTCTAAACGCTCTTGAATTATTTCCATATGCAAAAGACCAAGGAATCCACAACGGAAACCGAAGCCAAGTGCTTGAGATGTTTCAGGTTCAAAAGAGAAAGCAGCATCATTTAATTGTAGTTTTTCAAGAGAAGCTTTTAAGTTTTCGTAATCCGCCGCATCAGATGGGTATAGACCACAGAAAACCATTGGTTTTACTTCTTTAAATCCTGGAATTGGTTCTGTTGCAGGATTGTTCACAAGGGTGATTGTATCGCCAACTTTTGCATCGCCTAGTTCTTTGATATTTGCGCAAAGGAAACCAACTTCTCCGGCAGCAAGTACAGGAATATCGCGTGCTTCCGGCGAGAAAACACCTAGACGAACAACTTCGTATTGTTTTCCTGTTGCCATACAAAGGATAGAATCACCTTTTTTTAGGCTACCGTCCATAACACGGAAAACGATAACAACACCTTGATAGGAATCATACCAAGAATCGAAGATAAGCCCCTTTAATGGTTGACTTCTATCGCCTTCTGGTGAGGGTAGTCTATCAACAATTGCTTCAAGAACTTTATCAATATTAAGACCGCTTTTTGCTGAAACAGCTACTGCATCTGTACAATCAAGCCCGATTGTTTCTTCTATATCTGCTTTTACGCGGTCAGGGTCAGCAGATGGAAGATCGATTTTGTTGAGAATTGGAATAATTTCGTGGTCGTGATCGAGTGCAAGATAAACGTTTGCTAGGGTTTGTGCTTCAACACCTTGTGAGGCATCAACAACAAGAAGAGCACCATCACATGCAGCTAGAGAACGTGAAACTTCATAACCAAAGTCAACGTGCCCTGGAGTATCAATGAGGTTTAGAACGTATTCTTGTCCATCCGTATGAGTATAAGGAATACGTACTGTTTGTGCTTTAATTGTAATACCACGTTCACGTTCAAGATCCATTTTATCAAGATATTGATCTTTCTTTTCTCTATCTGTGATAACTTGAGTGTATTCTAAAATACGGTCTGCTAGAGTGGATTTTCCGTGATCGATATGTGCAATAATGGAAAAGTTACGAATACTTTTCTGTTCGGTCATATATATTCTCGCTTGCTCTTATTTAGATATGTTCCACGGTTATGGCGCATATCCTTTGTAGTAAAAATTATTGAGGGAACACTTTAACTTAATGTTGAGGAATAGTCAATTTTTGTTCAACCTTCTTTAAAATAAATGTTGCTAGGCTTACTAATCCTAAATAGTAGAGGGCAGTAATGAAATAAACTTCAGTAGGCATAAATGTTCGAGAAACAAGGATTTTTGCCTCTCCTGTAAGCTCGATACAAGTAACAATATAGGCTAAAGAAGAATATTTTATGAGATAAATAACTTCATTTCCGCAACCTGGTAAAGCTCTTCTTGCAGCTTGTGGAACAATAACATGCAGAATTGTTTGGATTTTTGTCATACCAAGAGCATGAGCTGCTTTTAATTGACCTTGTTTGATAGAGAGTAATGCTCCACGTACATATTCAGACTGGTACGCACCCGTACAGAGAATAAATCCAATTACTGAAGCAGGATAGGGATCAAAATAGATTCCAAGATTTGGGAGACCAAAATATAAAATCATAAGTTGAACAGCTAGAGGAACGCCACGGATAAGAGTCGTAAATCCATCAAACATTTTGATAAAAAATTTCGATCCAAACACACGTACAACACCAATAAGCATTCCAAGGAGTCCGCCAATCAGCGCAGACGGAACAATAAGCATGAGAGAAACCCAAACGCCTCTGTTGAGGGTGGGAATAACAGTATCTATAATAAAATCCCAGTTTAGCATCAATACGTGTTCCTACAAAGTTTTTTCAAGAAAGGTAGAATAGTCCGCGAATCAGTTTATGTCAAGCTCGATAGTTTTTGATAATCTAGAAAAAATATTCTATCAATTTGTTATATTGATGTTTTTCTTAAATCCTCTAAAATGGAGTAATGAATTTTTAATCTTCCTTTTCCTGAACCTAAAGATATATTTGGCTTTAATGTACCGTGATAATCAGAACCTCCACTTGGAAGAAGATTAAATTCTCGTGTATAGGCAAGGGTTTGCGTAGTTTGTTTATCATTATTCATTGAATAATATGTTTCTATTGCATGAATTCCTTTATCAGCAAGAGATTTTATCAATTCTTTTCTTTCTTTTTCATCACGACAAGGAGTGAGATATGGGTGAGCAAATGAAACTACAGCATTGGAATCTCTTAATATATCAATAGCTTCTTGCTGAGTAAATTTCTGTTTAGGAACATACGCAACTCCGTTCATTCCAAGATATTTTGAAAAAGCTATATTGATGTTTTTTACATATTTTTTCTTTACCATGATACGTGCAAGATGTGGTCTGCAAATCATTGAATTACCGGTGAGTTCTAGTACTTCATCTTTATCAATTGGCATTCCAAGCGTTTCTAGTTTTTTGAATAACTTTTCATTTCTTTCATTTCTAAGTTCAAGCAATCGTTCAAAAACCTTTTTAAAACTAGGGTTTTCAAGTGGATTTGAATGAAGCCAATATCCTAAAATATGAACTTCCCCATGCTTGTACTCTGTTGAAAATTCAACACCTTTTATGAGTTCGATACCAACTTCTTCTGCTTTTTTTGAAGCTTCTTCAAGTCCATCAAAGCAATCGTGGTCAGTGAGTGCGATTGCTGATAAACCAATATTTTTAGCTTTCTCAATAAGTTCGCTTGGAGTATCAGTCCCATCGGAGGCGGTAGAGTGCGTATGTAAATCTACAAGTTTATCCATTTAGATATCCTAATTATTTTCGAGAGTTACAAAAGATTTTAATATGGTTTTGAGTCCAATATTAGGAAAGTTGATTTTATATTTATCACCATCAATTTCACTGACAATTTTTCCTCTACCAAAAATTTTATGCTTACAGAAGCCTAAGTCTTTGTATTCAGTTTTTTCATGACTTGAAAAATCGTTTCTACTGGACGGAGGAGGAGAAAAACGTGATGGACTAAATGAAGAAGCTTGTTTTTTACTATCTTCTAACGGATTAGCATAGTTGGAAGAATTTTTGATTTTTTTGTAAACACCACCACCTATTTCTTCAGTATATTCATCATAAGAGCTTGTCTCAAGTGTGCGAATAAAAGGTGAGGGCATAGCACTCTCAAAGCTTTGACTTGCTCTTTGATAAAGAGAAAGCGGAACGAATAAATCTAAATTATCCTTAGCTCTTGTGCAAGCCACATAGAGAAGACGCCTTTCTTCTTCAAATTCCTCAGCTCTAGCCAGAGAATGACGTGATGGGAAGCGATCCTCTACCAAATCCATAACAAGAACTTTATCCCATTCAAGCCCTTTTGCTGAGTGAACTGTTGAAAGAACAATTTTTTCATGATCAGTTTCTTCTTCATCGCTGATATCGAGGATAAGATCAGAGATAAAAAGATCTAAGTCGTTGTATTCAATCGCGATTGTTATGACTTCTTCAAGTGCTATAATACGTCTTGGATAGTCATCAGGATATACGTTAGGCGCATGTTCTTTGTATCTATCCAAAAGAATGTTTAAGAGTGAAGTTACAGAAATTCTGTTTTCTGCGCTTTCTGTGAGGTATCTTGTTCTCAAGTGGTTGATAAGTTCGATATCCTTCTTGAATTCTAGATATTTTTCTAATTGCTTTGCAAATTTTTCAGTCTCACCGCTTTGTGAAAGATGGTAGAGTTTTTGAGCCGTTTTTGCTCCTACGCCCTTAGCAAAACTTGCAATTCTTTCAAAGGAAGGCAAGTCTTGAGGGTTCATAATAAGTCGAGTATAAGCGAGTAAGTCTTTAACGTGCGCTGCTTCTGTGTACTTGATACCGCCGTATTTTTTATAATCAATCCCGTTACGATTGAGCTCCACCTCTAAGTGATATGACTGATAACCAGATCTAAAAAGTACTGCTATTTCAGATGGCTTGGATGTTAAAAGGTGTTCTTGAATACGTCTGCATGCAAGCTTGGCTTGCGAGACATCACTTAAAGGGCGGTACATACGAACAGGAAAAGATAGACCACTTCCTAGATCTTTTTTTGAAAATAAATGCTTAGCATATCCCTCTGTTGCCTGAGAAAGAATACGGTTTGCTACGTCTAGAACAGGTTGAACAGAGCGGTAGTTTTCCTCAAGATAAATGATACGTGTATCAGGAAAAAGCTTTGGAAAGTCAAGTATGTTTCTTACAGTTGCGCCGCGGAAAGCATAGATTGATTGAGCATCATCACCTACAGCCATAATATTTCCACGTTCGCCGGCTAAATGTTTGATAAGGCGTGCTTGAACTTTATTCGTATCTTGATATTCGTCAACCATTACATAAGGATAGCAAGATTGATAGTATTCTAAAGTATGAGCTTGTTCTATAAAAAGATTTTCCAATTCAAATAGGAGATCATCGTAATCGAAGAGACCGTGTTTTTGTTTGTATAATTGATATTGAATAGCGAGTTTTTGTAGTTCGTCAGTATAAGGAATAAGGTGTTGAGCTTCTTTTTTAAGAATTTCCTCAATCGAGAGTTCTTTATTTCGGGATTTAGAAATAAGAGAAATAACTGCCGGCGACTTTGGGAATGATCTATCACCCTTAGCTATTTTGTGCTCGTCTTTACATGCAGCTATACATGAATTTTGATCGGAGGAATCCATTACAGTTATATAACCGCTTTTGTTATCCGCGTGTCTTAAGCAAAATTGTTGGTGCATACGTAGCACGGAAAAGGCAAAAGCGTGAAAAGTTCCCGACTTCATACCGCGCATATCATGCTCAGAAATAATAGAAGCTCTTTCAAGCATTTGTGTTGCCGCTTTGCGAGTGAAGGTGAGTAAAAGCATGTGCGCAAGTGGTATTCCTTGCTCAATAAGCCATGCTAATCTATAAACTAATGTACGAGTTTTTCCAGAACCGGCACCGGCAATAACAAGAGTAGAGCGATCACTTGCTGTTACCGCACTTTGTTGAGCTTCATTTAGTGATGAAATATCAATCATTTTTTATTCCTGTAAGACAATTATTATACACTTAATATGAAAATTGGAGATGGATGAAAATCTATTAAAATAATGAAATAGTTTTTACTCAAAAAATCAAATCGATTTAGAAATCGTCGTCATTGTTATCGAATTCTTCAGCTATTTCAGGTTCTTCATAAGTTTCATCTATAAGAAGTTTCCACATTTTTTCTAAACCGTATTTTGTATGTGCTGACACTGCAAGTGGAGGAACATTACTTAGTTTTTGCCAGAAGGATAGTGCTGTACCTAATTCTTTTTGTTTTACTTTATCACATTTTGTAAGCACTGGTTGAACCTTTAATCCTAGGTGCACACCAAAAGCAAGCATTTCTTTATCTAAATCTTGCGGTGGAATTCTTACATCTATCAAAAGGAGTAATAGTTTTAAAGGTTCAGTGTGTTCAAGATATTGAGAGATTAATTCAGCCCAAACATCACGCTCGGATTTTGAACGTTTTGCATAGCCATATCCCGGTAAATCAACAAGATAGAAGTCATACTTTTTTACATGAAAGAAGTTTACGCTTCGAGTTTTACCGGGTGTAGAGCTCACTTTTGCAAGGCTTTTTCTATTTGCAAGCGCATTTAAAAGTGAAGATTTTCCGACGTTTGAACGTCCTGCGAATGCAACTTGAGCTTTTTCAGGAGCTTGTAGTTGTTCAGGAGTATATAAGGTAGATTCAAGTTCAACGTGTGGAAAGTTGAAAGTTGATAGATTTGTGTTTTTTTTGTTGTTCATATTTAAGACTCGATAATTTTTTTTGATTGATACGGAAAGAGTTGACAATTTCACTCACAAAAGGCAAAATAACAAATTCCACGCAATAAGGAAAGAAGAATTTTTTTCTTAAAAAATACCAAATATAAGAGGATTTTTATGTATTCTACTACTGATTTTAAACGCGGACTCAAAATTGAAATTGACGGCACACCATTTGCTATCATTGAATTTCAGCACTTTAAGCCGGGCAAAGGCGGTGCTATGATCCGCACAAAATTACGTAACCTTCTAAACGGACGTGTTGTTGATAATACTTTCCGCTCAGGTGAAAAAGTTGCAAAACCTGATATGGAACACCGTGAAATGCAGTATCTTTATCGTGAAGGTGAAGACCTTGTGTTCATGGATCAAGTAAGCTATGAACAACTTCAAGTGAGCGACGAAGCTACTTCCGGAAAATCAGACTTCTTAGTAGAAGCACAAATCTGTAAAGTTCTCCTTTATAAAGGTGAAGCTATTGATATTGAAATTCCAAACTCTGTTGTTCTTGAAGTTGTAAGCACTGAACCGGGTGTAAAAGGTGATACAGTTTCTAACGTAACCAAACCGGCTACTCTTTCAACAGGAGCAACTGTACAAGTGCCTATCTTCGTAAACATTGGCGACAAAATTAAAGTTAATACAGATAACCGCGAATATCTCGGTCGTGAATAGTTTATAAAATATAGATATATGATGAGAGGGAAAGTTCATTTATTCTGTAAGTGAATTTTTCCTCTCAATTTTTCTGACGATGCTATAACAAAAATATGAGCTTTTATATCACTGTCCTTTTTTAAAAGTGCTTTAAACGCCGTATGCAAAAAAAGAGATTAAGTAAACAATGAGCTTTTATAATAAATCGTTAGCTAAAACTTATGTACAAATAGCATGGCCGGCGGCTATTGAAGGATTTCTGATAATCCTGCTTTCATCTATTGATTTATTGATGATTAGCTCTCTAGGAGAAGAAGCAGTGGCAGCGGTTGGAGTTTTTTTTCAACCGAGAATGTCTATTTTGATTTTTGCAAGAGCCTTTGCAGTTTCTATCACACAAGTAACTGCCATGTGGTGCGTGTCAGAAAAAGTAAAAGAGTTACCAGTTTTTCTAAAGCAGTGCACGACAATCGGTTTTATAGGTTCTTTAGGGATTTTGCTTCTTACATCATTTTTTATGAAAGATATTTTGTATCTTGCAGGTGCAGAAGATTCTTATATTAATCTTGCTCTTGAATACACAATGATAACAAATATCAGCTTGTTTTTCTTCAGTATTTCAATAGTTTTAAATGCTGCTTTGACGGGGTTAGGTAATACAAGAGCGATGCTTGCATCAAACGTGATTGGAAATATAGTCAATCTTATTCTAAACTACTTTTTTATTTATCTATTTGCTTGGGGAGTAAAGGGTGCAGCTATTGCTACTTTAACAGGAAGTATAGTAACTTTTATTGTAACTATCTATTTTGTAAACAGAAATTCAAGTCCTATAGCCTTAAAAGGGCTAGGTGATTGGTTGCCAACAGCAAAATATTTTAATCATGTAAAAGCAACTTTTTTTAGCACATTTACAGAACAAGCCTCTGAAAGATTTGGTATGTTTGTATATACATCTTTTGTTGCAGGTCTTGGAGTTTTAAGTTTTTCAACTCATTGTATTTGCATGCTTTTTTGTGATGTATTTTATAACTTCGGGCAAGGTTTTTCAAAGGCAAGTCTAACGATATCTTCTAATCTTCGCGGTAAGAATAAAATATCGAATATATATGTATTTGCAAAAACGATTCTACCGATTAGTATAGTAATCGGCTCTGTTGCAGCAATGTTTTTTCTTACAATGGGAAAAGAACTTATAAGTCTCTATACTGCGGATGCTGAGATTATAGAACTTGGCACAACTCTTCTTATGATTCTTTCTTTATCTACAATTCCTCAAGCAATTTCGCTCTCTTATTCAGGGATATTGCGAGGAGTAGGATATGCAAAATATGTTGCAAAATATTCTTTTTATTTGGTAGCAGTGGCACGACCTATCGTAACATATTTAGTAATTTATACTTTTGGATTTGGAATTTATGGGGCATGGTTCATAATTGCGTGGGATCAAGCAACACGTGCGTTTCTTGCAAGTATGCGGTTTATTGGAAAGAAAAAGTTACTGATTCCACCAGCAAGTAGATAAAAATCCTATACTATTCCAAGTTAGCAAAAAAATACCCTCCCTATTAAGATAACTTAAAGGAAGGGTTTTGTATTTTCTCATTCGCCACGAACTTTAGTGGACTTGATTTGCTTCAACAATAGAAGAATTATTTTCCCATAGCGGCGAGGAAATCCTTATTGTTTTTAGTGCCTTTCATTTTTGCAAGAAGGAATTCTACACTATCAATAGGAGCCATAGGTGAGAGTAATTTTCTTAGAATCCATACACGGTTGAGCACATCTTCTGAAAGAAGAAGGTCTTCTTTCCTTGTACCGGATTTATTAATATCAAAAGCAGGGAATACACGTTTTTCAGAAAGATGACGATCGAGATAAATCTCCATGTTACCAGTACCTTTAAATTCTTCAAAGATAACTTCGTCCATACGTGAACCAGTATCGACAAGGGCAGTTGCCATGATGGTAAGCGAGCCACCACCTTCGATGTTACGAGCTGCACCAAAAAATCTTTTAGGTCTTTGAAGAGCATTAGCATCAAGACCACCTGAAAGAATTTTACCTGATGATTGACCCACAATGTTATAAGCTCTGCCGAGGCGAGTAATAGAATCGAGAAGAATAACAACGTCTTGTTTTCTTTCAACCATTCTTTTAGCTTTTTCAAGAACCATTTCAGTTACTTGAACATGTCTTTGAGGTGGTTCATCGAATGTTGAAGAAACAACTTCAGCGTTTTTCACGGTACGTTGCATATCTGTAACTTCTTCCGGTCTTTCGTCGATAAGAAGAATAATAAGCTTTACTTCCGGATGGTTAGCATTAATTGCGTTCGCCATGTTTTGAAGAAGAATTGTTTTACCAGTACGAGGTGGAGCAACAATAAGCCCCCTTTGCCCACGGCCTATTGGAGATAAAAGATCTATAAGTCTACCGGAGTAATTTTTATCGCCTGTTTCCATGATGAGTTGACTATCAGGATATACAGGTGTGAGGTTGTCAAATAGAACAGTTCCTCTGCTAGATTCCGGAGATTCTGAATTTATTTCAGTTACTTTTGTAAGTGTGAAATAATGTTCACCTTCGCGTGGCGGACGAATAAGCCCAACAACAGTATCACCTTTTCTTAGATGATATTGTCTTATTTGGTTGAGTGAAACATATATATCATCTTGTCCTGGCATGTAGCTTGAAAGAGGGGAGCGTAGAAAACCGAAACCTTCGGGAAGAATTTCGAGTACACCATCGCCTAAAAGTGCGCCATTTTGTGTAAGACAGGCTTGAAAAAGAGCGAAAACTAAATCTTGTTTACGAAAAGAGGCCGCATCTTCAATCTCGTATTGTTCTGCTAAAGCAAGAAGTTCTGGCATGGTTTTTATTTTGAGATCTCTAAGGCTAATCATGTTTGCCATGTTTGCTTCGATATTCTGATCGTGGATTGCTTGTGCTTCTGCATCATGATAACGGGCAGAGTTTCTTTTACGCATAATATATCCATTATAAAGTTAAAGGTGAGAGGAAATACAAATTTTATTTTAATTTTTCTTTTGCTTTTTTATTAAGGAAAATTTCAACCTTTTCAATACCTTTAATATAAAGATCTTCAAGTTTAGTTTTTTCATTTGCATTAAAATGGCTAAGCACGTAGTTTGCCATTTGTTCTTTGTGTTCTGGTCTTCCAATACCAAGTCTCATACGGTGAAAATCTTGTGTGCCGAGGCGTTCTGCTATTGATTTCAAACCGTTATGTCCTGCTAATCCACCACCGGTTTTTAGACGAATGTCACCGTATGGAATGTCAAGTTCATCGTGAAGTACAAGCAAATTATCCACCGGAATATTGTGCCAAGCCATAAAAGGTTGGACTGATTCACCGGAAAGGTTCATATATGTCTGTGGTTTAAGAACATATATTTGTTGAGTACCATTATCTAATTTTTGGGGAAGAATAATTTTTGAAGCTATTCCTTTAAACTTTGAGGCTGAAACTGTATCAATTCTAGCATTGTTTCTTTCAAAGTGTTCTACAAGAAAATCCGCAAGCATAAACCCAAAATTATGACGCGTATTATCATAATTTTTGCCTATGTTGCCTAATCCGACAATAAGCATGTTGAAGTGTAAACTCCTTATAAAATAAAATACTCTATGGTGTTAGACTTTTGATATCTCTGGCTAATTTTTCAGTTGTAAGCTCAGACGACGCCATTTTCCCAAAAACAGTATCAGGTTCACGTCTTACAATATCTTCCAAAATACTTTGCCAAGTGTTCATATCGTTCATTTTTCTATAAATTCTTGCTTCACGAAGTTGCATACCGCCATAGTCCGGTGAGTCTTGTGGAACAAATTCAGCATATTTATTGAGCCATTCAAGAGATTCTGCAAATCTTCCGGCTACTTCAGTTACATCCATGAGAGCAGCAATAGACTCACGAATACGTTGAGGATCAGCAAATTCTGAACGATTTTCCAGTAATTCTTCAAACATTGCAAGAGCATCAAGATTATATTGATAGCTTGCGCGCAAGTCTTGTTTTTCTTCGGCATCGCGAGCAAGGAAGTAAGTAGCGTAAGCTCTTTGATAAAGAGGAATTTCTGTATTTTGTGCCAAATTTGTCCATAGTGGCATTGCGCGTGAGTTTAGACCCAGATTTTGCGCAGAAAGTGCCGTAGTATAATCATGTTGGTCACGAACGTCAAGAGGCATTGTCCAAGAATTAACTTTTTCATCCATAGCAAGGATAGCGTCCCAATTTCCTTGTGAAAGATAATGCGCTAAAAATATGTTATAGGCATAAAGTCCATACTTAGGATCTTGTTCTGTTTCTATGAAAGGTTCTAGTAATTCTAGTCCCTTAGATTGGTCTCCTCTGTTAAGATAAGCACGAGCAAGAGCAATTCTTAAGTCATCTTCAAGTGGAAGATAGTAGTCATGCACATAAGGATATTTTTCCCACAGCGCAAGAGCTCGGTTATAGTTTTCTTCTTCAAGCGCATTTGCAAGATTATGGGCAAAGGCACGAAGAAGAATATCACCAGCAACGTTAAACTGTAATCTATCCGGATACTTTTTCATAACTTCTTCAGCATAATTAAGCGCAGAGAGGTAATCTTTATTATAGAAGCTAAAAGCCCCTAAACGAGTAAGAGCATCCACCGCTTCCGGAGTTTCTGGATAGTCATCAAGGATAATTTGATAATTTATTGATGGAATACGAGGATTTGGTTGTTCATACAGATTCAATAAAAGGTCAAGATTTGGATTAACAGGTGTGAAAGTATTTTCTGCCATTCTCAAGAGAGATTTAGGAGCATAAGGAGAATCTGGGAAAATATTTAATATTTCAAGTTGTACTTTTGTTGCCGCATCTTTATTGTTAAGCGCATAATAAAGAAGTGCTATTTTATTAAGAATTTCAGGGGTTTCTTCACTTTTTGGATTGATGTTATATTGAGTCCAAAGGGTTTCAAGGGCATCACGTAGTTTTCCTTGTGAAATTTGAACATCGGCAGACATCGGTAAAAAGTCCAGATTATCAAGATAAGCAGAAGGCCATCTGAGATTTACGAACTCGATAAGAGGAAGAGCTTTTTCATAAAGTCCTTGCTTATAATATGCGAAAGCTTGTGCAATTGCAGAATTTTCAGCGAGAAGACTATCAGGATATTCGGTTACAATTTGGTCAAAAGTATCAGCTGCAAGTGCGTATTGCCCTTCTTGAAGATAGTCTCTACCTAGTCTAAAAAGAAGATTTGGAACGGTAAGTTCATAAGGGTACTGCTGTTTTAAGAACATTATGTAACCCTTTGCATCTTCTTGATTTCCCATCAATAAATGAGTGTAGGCAAGAGTTGTTATTGCATTTGGAACACGTTCCGAAGAAGGATTATAGTTCATAGCTTCTAGAGCTGCATTGAGAACTTCTTGACCATTTTCTTGAAGTGAATCTTTATAAAGTTCTGCTTTTACTTTAACAATTTCGTAGAGTAAATCTTCTTTTAAATCCTGATTGAGTGTAGGATCTTTATCAAGGCGCAAGTCCTTGAGCTGTTCTAAAATAGGAAGAGCAGCTTCATAATTTCTATCTTTTAGTAAATCGTCAGCTTGGAACATAAGAGCTTTGACGTCCGGTGGAGCAGGAACTTCATTTCCTTCTGCATCATGATAAACTATTGTTCTATTAAGCGCTTTTGCTTCTTCAATTGTAGTTGGTTCTGTATCTGAGGCAAGCGCAACTTGAGTTACTGTTTCACCGTTTGCTGGGTCAACTTGAACCATTTCATCAAGTAGGGCGGGGGCAATTACTCCATCTGTTGCTTCTGCCACAGCCGGTTCCAGAGGCTGTTCAAGCGGGATCTCTGTTTCCAGAGGTTGTTCTATTGGAGTTTCTATAGGAGTTTCTACTTGAGCTATTTCCTCTTGAGTTGAAACTTGCGTTTCTTGAGCTACTTCAATAGGTTGAGGAGTTTCGTTTTCTGGTCTTTCAAAGAGTGAAGCATTTTCAGGTGATATACCTGTTTCTATTGCTTGAATTGGTGCAATTGAATCTACTTCTTCCATAAATTCAAAAGTTTCGTAGTCTTGCGGTTCATTCCCCTTGTAAACTTGGGTAGGAACAGCAACTGAGTCTACGGTATTTGCAGGTGTATCTTTGAAATCGGCAATAAATGAGTTGCCGTAGTAAATTTTTTCAGCAGCTTCATTAATTTCTTCTAGATTATTAGTTGGAAAAGGTGACTGTTGAGCCGGCTGAATTGGAGCTGGCGGAGGAGTTGTAGGTACTGTTCCAGATTGAGCTGCTTCGATAGAATCTCTAAAACTTTGCGTAGCTTGATTATTCAGTGCCGGAATATCCACTTTTTCTACATGATCTATAACATCTTGGAGAGAATTTTCTTCAACTTGAGGAGCTTGAGTGGAAACTTGAGGAACCGGTGGACTTGTTATCTGTTGTGTAGGTATTTGGTTTTGATTTGTATTTTGTACAAGTGGAGGAGTGTCAACTTCTTGAGTAGGTGTTTGAACTACAGGAGCTGTTGGGCTAGAAATAGGTGGTGTTTGTGGAGTAGGAGGGGTAACAGTTTGAGTTTGCGCAGGTTGTTGATTTTGAATAGGAGCCTGTGGCTGGGTTGGAGTTGTGGTGCTTCGTTCTTCATATGGATAAAATCTTGAAGCTAGTGAATCTTGATAGATATCAAGTACTAAAGTATTGCTATCTGGTTGGGTATAGATATAGCCAAAATCAGATTTATTCATACTTAGTTCAAGAGTATTTCCATTTTTTCTAAAGTTATGGACAAAGTCACCTTGAGGGAGAGAACCTGTTTGATTTATCTCTGTATCTGAAGCACTTGCAGGTAATTGAATTGAAATATTTAAGCCGTTATTTCTTTGTATATAGAAACTATCAACTGGATTATCGAATTGAATTACAAGTCTTTCTCTATTCTGCATAGGAAGCCATTGCCAAGTTGCTGCGCTCGCAATATTGACACTGGAAAGAAGAAACAGTCCTGTACAAAATAAAGCTTTTTTTGACTGTAGAAATGGGAATTTATTGTATTTTTTCATTTTTTATCTCGATGTCCGGTGGTTTCTGATAAAAAGTACCATGCAAAAAGTGTGCAAAATCTTTATTCGAGATTTCTCTTTTTCAGCTTTTCGATGAGTGTAGTACGCTTAATGCCTAAAAGTTCTGCGGCATGATTTTTTACGTTATCGCACCTATCAAGAGCTTCGTCAATGATTGCATTTTCTATTGTTTCAAGAAAGTCTTTTAACCCGAGATTAGATTCCTCTAATTGAGCTAGAGTAGGGAAAGAAAAAACTTCATCATCTTCGTCATCGTCAATAGGAGGATTAAGAATGCTTTGCAAATCAAGAGGCTTAGGGTCAGTTTTTGTTGCAAAGTTTAGTGCACTTGTTTTCTTTTGGATTGTAAGAGCAGAAGTTTTCTCTCTTGTTTTTTCTTTTTCAAGTGTTGCCAAAACTGATTCCGGTAGTGGAGGTAAATCCTCAATATTTCCAATGGAGTTGAGAATTTTTGCAGGAATATCTTCGATAGAAATTGTATCTCCGTCTACAAGGATACTGAGCCTTTCCATGAAATTTTCAAGTTCGCGAACGTTTCCATGCCATGGGTACGCCAAGAAAATTTGTTGTGCTTCTTGAGAGAGTTTGAGTAATTCTCTGCCTTTTTTTTCACAAAAATGCCCTAAGAAGCGATTAATCAAGAGAAAAATATCATCTTTTCTTTCTCGAAGTGGCGGTAAATGAATAGGGATTACGTTTAATCTATAATATAAATCCTCACGAAATCTACCTTGCTCTACTTCTTTTTCTAAATCTCTATGAGTTGCGGCAACGATTCTAACATCTACTTTACGAGGTCCGCTTCCGCCGACTCGCTCAATTTCTTTTTCTTGTAAAACGCGGAGGATTTTCACCTGTAGACTAGCGTCCATTTCACCGATTTCATCAAGAAAAATTGTTCCGCCCTCAGCAATTTCAAAACGACCGAGTTTAGTATTCATCGCGCCTGTAAAAGCACCTTTTTCATGCCCAAAAAGTTCAGATTCTAGCAGTTCCTTAGGAATTGCGCCACAGTTAATTGGAATAAAAGGCTTATTTGTTCTTAAACTGCGTGTGTGAAGTGCACGCACCATAAGCTCTTTACCCGTGCCTGATTCTCCAGTGACTAATACTGTGCTATCTGTTGGTGCTACTTTGTCAAGTATTTTAAATACTTGGGCAAGTGATGAGTGTTCACCTATTATTTCCATAGTATTCTCTTGCTGATTGGTTATAAAAAATGGTATTTTCAACCTATAAACTATTTAGTTTTCACTGTCAACTCATTGACAATGACACAGTTTCACAACTTTTGCTATCAAAAGGATAGGTTTTATTGTAAATTTAAACTATTTAATTTGTAATTTTTATTTTTTTTATACGTAAAAAGAATAGAAAAAGGCGTTTATTTAGTTGATTCTAATCGAACAATAACACATCTATATCTGTTGAAGCTTCGATGCCTTCGGATTTTGCGTCAATTCTCAACATACCGTCGCTTTTTACAAGAGTACGTAACAAACCTGAATGCCCTAGAATTGGTTTTGCATAAAGAGCATCATTTTCCATATAAAGTGCAACTCTTACATAGTCTTCTCTACCATGTTTTGAAGCTATATTTCTATCGAGAATAGCTTTGCAAGTATGCCATGTGTTGAGATCGAAGGCTAACTCGTCGTAAGTAACATACTGAATATAAGGAAGTACTAGACGGTGCATAACAATTTGCGCCGATGTAACTTGGCCGGGAAGACCACAGATGAGAGTATTTTTATATCTTGCAAAAATTACAGGCTTACCCGGACTCATTGCTATTCCATGACAAAGAATTTCGCATTCCGGTAAAGATTGAAGAACCTTAATTGTAAAATCTCTCATACCTACAGAACTACCGCCTGAGAGTAAAAGTATATCATTATTATCAGAAATTGCATTTTCTATAGCTGATTTTAGTTCGTCAAAAGAATCGTTTACAATACCATAGAGAGAAGGTTCTGCATGAACTTTTTTTAGTAATGCTGAAAGAGTGTAGGAGTTTACATCTCTTACTTGCCCTTTTCTTATATTGGTATCAATCGGCATAACTTCATCACCGGTTGATAAAATTCCTACTTTAATTTTTGAATAAACGGGAACATCGCTTACTCCAAGAGCAGCAAGCATTCCAATTTCTTGTGCTTTTAGAAATGTACCGGCTTCAAGAGCAATAGAATTTGCTTTTACATCTTCACCTTGTCTCATCATAAAAGAAAAAGGAGCGACTGATTTTCTAATTTCAATCATGTTATCGCCAAGTTCTTCAGTGTGCTCAACCATAACAATAGCATTAGCACCCTGCGGCGGTATGCCACCTGTAACAACGCCGGCGCATTCGCCTTCATTTAGATAACCGTCCGGGATATCATCAATATTGAAATTCATTACATTTTTTAAAAAGATTGGATTAGAATCGCTTGCACCGAAAGTATCTTCTGCATGAACAGCATAACCGTCCATAGCAGAACGATTAGAAAGAGGTAAGTCTTCTTTTGCACGGATTGCACGAGATAAAATTCTATTGTCTGCATCGAGAATATTTATAAGCTCTTCGCATTCAACAGTGTTTTTTCTGTGTTCGTTGAAAGGTGCTTTAAATGACTTTAATATTTTGATAATTTCTTCAACGCTTAATACTTCAAAAAAATGTGACATAGCTATTCTCCAAAAGAAAAAAGCGCAAATTTCTTTGCGCCTTCTAAGAATCGGACACCCGAGACAACTGCTACCGTTGCTTCCTTTCGGATCTGGCGGGGTTCACAGCGTAATCGCCGCCCGATTCATAATAGAGGTGCATTATTACCTATCGAAAAAAAAAAGTCAAGCACTTTAAATTTGTAATTATGAGGAAGGCACGTGAATCTAATTTATGATTTCTTGAGGGGGGAAAACCACATTTTTTTGATAAAAATGAGGTTTTCCCCCCTCAAACTCCTCCCTTTCCTTAAAAAATAATTGTTAGTAATTCAATAGATTATATAATTATCTCATGTTTTTACTTTAGTCGTTCTTGAAATATATCTTATTACATAAGAATTGGAATGACCTGTGTGTAAGAAGAAGTACAAACCCCGTTTTGCATAAAAACAAAATAAAAAAGCACTCCCTTTAATGCGATTAAAAGGAATGCTTTATATTTTACTATATAATAAGGTAGATTTTTTTAGTTATGGAGTTGTTCCTGTACCTGAATTATTAGTTCCGCTATTATTGGCGTTTGGATCGTCAGGGTCTTCAGGATCTTTTGAATCATCAGGATCTTCAGAGTCTACTTCCGGATCCGTTTCAGTGGTAACATCTTCAGGCTTAAGAATTTCTGTAACCTCAGAAAGTGCAACAATTCTGCCGTCAGTAAGTTTTAGGAATTGTTCACCATTATAACTACTTACACCATCAACTTTACCTGAAACTTGTGTTTGAGTTACTACAGTATCACCATTTGCATCAAAAGCGCTGAGAGCAATAGTGTAAACACCGTCAGCGGCGACTGAACCATCAGAAAGATAGCCATCCCATTCAAATTTATGCACACCTGGTGCGGTTGGACTAAGCGGCACACTAGCTACCATTTCCATGTTTGAATTGAAGATGTTTACTGCGCCGGAAGCGATATCATCATCACAAGCATATAAAACTTCAGAAGCTTTACCGCCATTTACACTTACACCATAGCCCGATGCTGCTACATCAAGTCCAATAAATGATGCTGAACTTACTGTTAACGCTTTGTTTTGTGCCTCAACAAGTCCTGTCATGCTTTCATTCATGTTCATCATTTGCTCAAGAGAGTTGAATTGAGCTAATTGTGCCACGAATTCAGTATCTTCCGCTGGGTTTAGCGGATCTTGATACTGTAATTGTGTTACCATAAGAACGAGAAAGGAATCTTTATCTAAATCATCACCCGTTCCGGTGAGGTGTTCGGTAGGACTAAATGCGGTATTGTATTGATTTGAAATTGCTTGTGACATAACTTACACTCCTCTAAGCAACCAAGTTTAGATAGGAACTGTTTTCATTGTCAAAAATTAGTCCCTCACTTTCTTGAAGCAAATTTTGTGCCAATTCTAGTTCTTCTTCGCTAAGAGCTGATTTGTCAATCCAACCTTCATTAATGCCTCTTCCTAGTACACGTAGTCTATTAAGGTCGTCAACTTGTTGTTGCATAGCTTGCTGTTGCTGTTGTTGTTCACCTTCAAAGTGTTGACTTTCTTGATGTTTTGCATATTCATTAGTATCAGACTGTAATTCAACTTCAATATTTTCAAATTTAATGCCTTGTCCTTCAAGCTCGCGTTTAATTACATCTATTTGCTGATTGATTGCGTGCATTGTTTCTAAACGTTCAGGCTGGATAAGAGCATTTACTTCGCCGTTTTTAGATGTAAGAACAACATTCAAAGCTCCTAATTCTACAGGATTAAGTTGAACTTCGAGTTTTTGTATATTACCTTTTGCAGCTGTTGCGATTGCATTTTGTACTTGTGATAGAATTGTTGAATCGTATCCAACTTTTCCGGCTTCAACTTTAGCCATATTAGGCGAAGTTAGAGCTTGATTAATTGTTTGTGATGTAAACGTTAAAGATTGTTTTTGTTCTTTTGGAGTATTATCAGAGAAGCTTTCTTTGCCTGTTTCACTTGTAAATGAAATTGCGCTTTTTAATGTGCTTTCAAGACCTTGAGCAAGAGTAGTTTTTGTTCCTAGCTTTGTATCAAGAGTTTTATTGTCTTGTAACATTCTCATTTCATGTAACAGAGCATCATTTTTTATGCCATTTTCTTTGAATGATGTAAGAACTTCTTCCATGTGAGTATCTTCCATCATTGCTTTAGTTACAGATGTGCGCTTATCTATAAGATTTTCGGCATTTAACTCTGCTTCCATGCGGGAACGAGCTTTATCTTCAATTGATTGAAGATTTGTTGCTAAAGAGTTTGTAAGAGCTGTTAGATCATCTTTTTTACGTGTGATTTCATTTCTTGCTGAACTCATAATGAGTTCAAAGTCGGTTTTAGAAACGGTCAAATCTTTGACCCCTTCTAACATTTTTCCAAGTTTAGTTTTTTCAGCGTCGGATAATTGAAGAAGAGTAGTAAGTGCGCCAAACTCTTCTGTTGAAAGAGTGAGTGAACCTTTTTTCTCAATCTCGCTTGAGAGAAAATCTAAGACTTGCTCAGGGGTTTGAGATGTAAGAGCATTGTAAACTTCATCAGTAGTTTGACTAGCTGACTTTAGCTTTTGAGATAGACCAAGTAATCTTTGCTCTTCTAATTTTGTGAGATTTTGCCCTTCACCCATTACAGTGCTTAACGCAGTTTGAAGTAAATAATCGCTTGTAGAACCGTCAATGCTTTTACCAGCCTCTTGTATTGCTGCAAGAACTTCATAATTGTTATAACCACCGGCACGCATGTTTTCAATAAGTTCTTTAATTTCTTCTTGATTGAATCTTACGTCGCCAGAGGAAATATTTACCTCATCATGGATTGAATACGGTGATAAAAATTGTGCGGCTAGGGAATTTTCTTCCCCTTCCTCTGCTAAATCATACACAGATTTTTCAAACTCAGACATCAACTCTTTCGCGCTCTTAGTCAATTCACTTACATTTTGAAAAGTTGACAATCCATTATTTTTACTCATTCTTTCTTGTAAATCTAATGTTTGGTTTTTTATTTTTTCAAAATAGGCGTTGTCATTAGCTTTTTTTTGAGCTTCTTCTTCAAGATAGTCTTCAAAGTCGCTATATGATTGACTGTTTTGTCCGCTAGAAGATACTTGGTTTGCAAAAGTTTGTGCAAATCCGCTGTAATTCGAGTAGTTATTTAATGATGGTAAGTATTGCATAGTATTATCCTCACGATAATTATTATGCAATATATATGCCAGTCATTTTTGTGATTTGGGGGAGGGAAAACCATAACTTTTGAAAAAGTTAAGGTTTTCCCTCCCCCAAGC
>CAYJOR010000042.1:0-23100 GCA_964371865.1 uncultured Desulfovibrionaceae bacterium
GGCATAATCAACTTTTTTGTAATGCTATATTTTACTTTCTGCGCTTATACCTTGAGGGCAGGATAGGTGAAGTAGTCCCACATTTCTCAAAAAAGTAACGTTACTTCACGATGCTGATTTATTCGCTATGCTCAACATAAAAGACATTTCGCTTAAGCGATTTCGCCAGAACGCCTTTGTATCGATATTTACACAATCAAAGTTTTGCTTGCTTGTAAAATCAATACAAAAACGCTGGCGAGTTCCATAAAACTACTTTTTCTCAATAAATTAGAAGTGATTAACTCTTTGACAATGTTTATAAAAACATGTTACGTAAATCGAAAATAACTTTGTGGGTAAGTAAATGAGAAGATTCTTTTTTAAGCTTAGTTGTATAATTTTTATTTTCTGTACTACAGCACTGTTGCTAATGGTTTGGACTGGGGCATATATGGGAGTTTATATTGGGTACGTACTTATTCCTACATTGTTAATATCGCTATTTAGTGCATATATTTCAAAACCTCCTACTGTAACCGAAGTTATTTCAACAGCAACTAAAGCCGTCAGAGTAGCAAAGGGAGAGCTTGATGACTTTCGAGAAGAACTTAATGAATCCATAGAAGAATTTAATGAGTCTCTAGATGAGTTTTTCCACGAAAAACTTATAGATAGAGAAGAAATAGATGCATATTACGAGAAAAAACGTTTACGTAGACTAGCTTTATTAAAGGCGAAAAAAAATGAGAACTCCAGTGAATAAAAAAAGCGAAATCCTTATTGAAAATGGTGAACTTATACTAGCTCAATCACCTACTATTATTTCAGCAAGTAGAAGTACTGATATTCCAGCATTCTACGCAGACTGGTTTTTTAATAGATTAGAAAAAGGATACTCAGCTTGGACAAATCCTTTCAATGGAAAAAAAAGCTATATTTCGTACGACGAAACAAGGCTCATTGTTTTTTGGTCAAAAAACCCAAAACCACTGTTTGATTATCTTCCAAAATTAAAATCTAGAAATATAAACACATATATTCAATTTACTTTAAATAATTATGAAAGGGAAAAGTTAGAAGTTGCTGTTCCTAAACTTGAAGAGCGAATAGATACCTTTAAAAGGTTAGTAGATAATTTGGGTCAAGGGCATGTCATCTGGCGTAGTGACCCTTTACTTCTTTCTGACAGCATTACATTAGACACCTTATTAGAGAGAATTCAATATACGGCAGAAAAATTGAAAGGCTATACAGAAAAGTTAGTGTTCAGCTTTATTGATATTGAAGAATATCGTAAAGTGAAAAATAATCTTTCAAAGCTTGAAAATATATATCGTGAATTTACTTTTGACGAAATGAACTCTTTTGCACTCAGCTTATCAAAATTGAATAAGGAGTGGGGCTATGAACTTACGACTTGTGGAGAAAAATTTGACTTACAAAATTATGGCATTTCAAAAAACAAGTGTATTGATGATATATTGATTGCAAAACTCTTTTCACATGATAAAGCTTTAATGAAATATATAGGCTATGCCCCGGTAGAAAAGCAATTAAGTTTATTTGATTTTGTTGATGATAATAAGAGTATAAATTTTACAACAAAACCACCAAAGGAAAATGGGCAACGTAAAGCCTGTGGCTGTATTAAAAGTAAAGATATTGGTGAATATAATACATGTCCACACCTTTGTGAATATTGTTATGCGAACACTTCCAAAAGTATTGCTGTAAAGAACTATCAGCAACATTTAAGGAGTCCTCTTCAAGATTGCATTATTGGAAAATAGTTATGATTGAACCCTACAAAGAAAAATTATCCACCTTGCCTGCTATTGATTTTGAAAGTTTTAGGACTTTAGCTTTCGATTCACTTAACACAGAAGAGCAAGCAGCACCGTGGAAATTTATTAAATTTCGTGGTAAAAATGTAATATCTGAAGAAAAAGAGTTGAATTTATACTTTGCAGCTTACGCACTTTGGCATAAGGGCAAACTAGACTTTATATTTGAACAAATTGCTGACACAGTCCTAAAGAAAAAGTTTAATATTATCGACTGGGGGTGTGGGCAAGGAACAGCTACTTTAGCTTTGTGTGATTATTTAGCTTTAAGAAATAAGCTCTCCAACATTCTTGGGGTTACACTTATTGAACCTTCTAAAGTTGCTTTAAAGCGTGCTCAAGCAAATATTAAAGCTTTTTTACCTGATATAAACATAAATCCTATTGTTTCGTATTTTGAAGATGTATATCCACACCAAATTAGTTTTACGAGTCATTATCCGAATTTACACATTTTCTCAAATGTTCTTGATATAAAAGAAGTTGATAAAGATAGACTGGCTAGGTTGATTTTATCAAATAATAATGAACATATTCTGTTAATTACAAGTCCTTTTTACTATGATGCTATTCTTAATATTGACTATTTTGAAAACTGTTTTAGTAAAAAAATATCCAATACTTATAAAAAAGAAAATAAAGCAAATACTCAAGATTACACATACTATTCCAAAGTAATAACTCTACCAAAAGATACGAGAATAGAATATGTTACTCCGCAACCTTTACCCCCTGATAAAGTTCTATTGGAATTTCTAACTTCAAATTACGACCAAGATGAGTATGAGCTTTTTTATAAACCTTTTTTAATTGGTTATGAACCAAATATCTTACTGATGCGGAAAAATGGCGGAATTATGCTTTTTGAAGTTGACTGTTCAACTATCGAAGAATTAAATTATCAATTTAAAGAGTATGTTACAGAAAAAGAAGAGTACGAAAAAATAAAAACTAGTGCTGAAGAAAAAGGAAATCGTGAACTTCTTGAAAACTTCGAATCTAAACGGGAAAATATTATTTTTTTTGAAAAAATAAAAAGATACAAGAATATTATTCTTGATATGCAGAAAGAGCTGTCCCACAATCTAGAGTCTAACAAACTTTACTATGGTGTAGTTGCTTGTTCTGTGTATTTTCCAAATTGTTCTTCATCTGAAATATCAAACTTTATTAGCTATTGTAAATCTGTAGTTTCAGCGATTGAAAGAATAGAACCAATCGCTAAGGACACGTTAACACGAGAACACCTTGACTCTATTTTTAGAAGAAAATACATTTCAGAAAAAAGCAAACTTTTTTCTGATGACTTGTATGAAGATTTTTCTAAATTTATTAAACCTAGATATCATTTAAAAGAAACAGGCATAGAGATTAACCTTTCTCCAGAACAGAAAAATATTGCCTTTAGTAGTAGAACTATGAAAATTAAAGGTGTGGCGGGAGCGGGTAAAACAAAAGTCCTTGCTCACCGAGCTATTTCTGCTCATAAAAGAACAAATGACAGTGTTCTTATTTTGACTTACAACTTAACGCTTAGAAATTATATAGTTAAAAGAATGAATGAAATACAAGAAGATTTTGACTGGAATTTCTTTCATATTACAAATTACCACACTTTAGTTACGGCATCGTATGTTAATATAAGCAAGAGCAAGAAAAAAGTAAAAATGGCAAAAAGGTATAACCATGATAAAAAGTATAAAACTATTTTAATTGACGAAGGACAAGACTTTGAATATGACTGGTATTCAGAAATTCTTGAAAATTTTGCTACTCCTGACTATGAATTAGTTATTTTTGCTGATGAAAAGCAAAATATTTATTCTCGCGAATTAGATGCACGCCTTCCACGAACACCTGTTGTTGGACAATGGAATAGACAATTAAATAAAAGTTTTCGCAGTAATAAAGAGTTGATAGTATTCTTAGAGTATATGCAAAAGAGTTTGTTTGAGGAAAAATATGAAATATTTATAAACAGTTATCAAGGAAGTTTGCTAGAAAACAAAGTTAAATATATTTTCCGTCAACAAAAAAACTGTAATGAAGTAGCTAGCTATATAAACACATTTATTAAAAGCAATAATATTCCAATTAAAGAAGTTTGTATTCTTGCAAGTAGACGTAGTGTTGTAGCAAGATTAGCTAACGAATTAGAAACACAGGATTTACGTGTAAATTCTCTTTGTCCAATTGGTATTTCTAAAGCTGATAAAAATTATGAATCCCAATCTAGAAAAAAGAAAGTGCAGTTTAAATTAGAAAACGATAGCATAGCACTTTCAACCGTTCACTCATTCAAAGGCTTAGAGCATAAATATCTTATTGTTCTTATTGATGATTACGTACATCCACCGATACAAGGAGCAAGCTACTTTTCTGATGAATTACTTTATACAGCACTGACAAGAGCAAAAGAAGAAATTCTTGTTATTAACATTGGGAATATACATTTTGATAATATCTTTAAAGTTTGCCCGCATGTAGATCTTTTAAAGTGAAGTAAGTTATAAAATCATAAATTCAACAAAAAGTAACAAATCGTTACAAAATGTAAACCATAAAGCCGTTGAAATTCATTGACTACCGATAAAGGTTCATATCGTCCGATAACGTTCGATAAAAGTCTTTACAAGTCGCAGAGAATCGAAGAAGTACAACAAGCATACTATACAAAATCAATAGGTTATGATAGCCCTTTAAGTCTCAAAAAAACTTATTATGTTGGGCAAAGTGTGAAGATTTTCCTCAAAAAATTAGCTTGAGTGCTCGTTGTTCAGTATGGAAGAAAGAAGGAATTCTCAAGTATTTTAACTGTTTTCAATCTACTCCAAGAGGTGTAGATGAGTAGCTCTTCATCAAATAGTGACCCTCAAGAAGATTCCCTTCCTTTATCTGATGAGAATTTATTCTATAAGGAGGATTAATGGAAGACTTTATAGTTGCTATTTTGGCAAATGTTATCGCAGGAATTATCCTCGCAATAATTCTGAGCTAATATCTAACCTTGGTTAGGGCGATTAAAGAAGTCTGCCACCATGAAACGGACACTTCTTGGTGGCAATTAAGATTTCTTTGATGTTCATAAACCCTGTTAACATCAGAGGGCTTACCCGCTAGGGTGGTAAGTGTTGGCGCACTTATTGCCCTTTCTTGTCTTTAAAATAAAAATTTTGATGGAAACTGTCAAGAAAAAAGTCATAAATCTAAAAATATAAAAAAAATAAAAAAATTTAAAAAAGGGTATTTTTAGGGGTATTTTATCTAAAAGAAGAAATAAAAAATAAATTATTTCAAATAGATAAACTAAAAATCCTTGTGGGTCCACCACCAAAGAAAATTACAAAGTCCCAAGTCGTTCGCCCCTTATATGGGAAAGACGCTTGGGATTTTACTTTTAGCAAAATCACTTGCTCGGGGAAGCTTTTTTACCTCCCCTAAAAATATGATATTGAAATAAGAAAATGAGAAATTTAATCTGAGTAAACTTCGTTTATCTCTCTTGAAATATTCATACATCTCTCTCCAGAAAGTAATGAACTATATTTTATAAAATAATAAAGGGAAACTACACTTATTCTTTCGTGCAGCTTCCCTTTATTTAAAGATAAATGATAGTATCAGCCATCTAAGTTACTTAGTTTTTTTCTTTCCTGAGTAACGGTTTTGTGCTGAAAGTTCAGTTTTTCTTAATCTGATTGAGAGAGGGGTTACTTCAACGCACTCATCATCTTTTACAAAGTGTAGAGCTCTTTCAAGGGTCATTGGGCGAACTGGTGTAAGTTGAACGTTTTCATCTTTACCGGAAGCACGCATATTTGTAAGTTTCTTTTCTTTAGAACCATTTACGTCAAGGTCATTTTCACGGTTGTGCTCACCGATGATACGTCCTTCATATAAAGGTTCACCTGGAACAACGAAAAGTTCACCGCGTGGTTCAAGGTTGTAGAGACCATAAGCAACAGCATCACCGTTTCTATCAGCAACTAATGAACCTGTAAGACGTGAAGAGAATTCACCTCTGTGTTCTTCGTAACCGGCAAAAGATGAGTTCATGATACCTGTACCTTTTGTATCGGTAAGGAATTCATCTCTATAACCGATAAGAGCACGCGCAGGCACGGAGTATGTCAAACGTACACGACCGGTACCATTGTTGATACAAGACACCATACGGCCTTTACGGATTGAAACTTTTTCAGTTACAATACCCATGAAAATTTCGTCACAATCAACATGTAAATCTTCGATTGGTTCGAGGAGCACGCCATTTTCTTCTTTGAAAATAACTTGAGGTCTACCAACAGTAAGCTCGAATCCTTCACGGCGCATAGTTTCAACTAAAATAGCCATTTGGAATTCACCACGACCTTTAACAAGGAAAGTTTCTTTTTCGGTTGAATCTTCAACTTTAATAGCAACGTTGGTAAGCATTTCTTTGTCTAGTCTTTCGCGGATTTTACGTGATTGAACAATCTTTCCTTCGCGACCAGCAAGAGGTGATGTGTTTATACCAAAGCGCATAGCAACGGTTGGTTCATCAACGCGGATTCTTTCAATTGTGCGTGGATTTTCTTTTGTACAGATGGTATCGCCGATGGTTGCATCTTCAATACCTGCCATAACAACGATGTCGCCTGGGAAAGCTTCTTCAACGTCAGTAAGGCTAAGACCAGAATAGACTTGTAGTTTTGTTGCTCTAAGAGCTTTGTGTGAACCGTCTTCAGTAACACAAACAAAGTTTTCTTTTGTGCGTGCAACACCGTGACGAATACGTCCGATTGCAAGTCTTCCAAGGTAGTCAGAATAGTCAAGATCAGCTACAAGCATTTGGAATGGTTCGCTTGCATCGTAGCTTGGCGCAGGGATATGTTTAAGAATAGTATCAAAAAGAGGATCGAGGTTAACTTGTTCGTCGTCAATATTTTTCATTGCAACGCCGTTTCTACCGATGGCGTAGAGAACAGGGAATTCAACTTGTTCATCGGTTGCGTCTAGGTCGATGAAGAGATCGTAGAGTTCTGAAAGAACTTCATCAGCTCTTGCATCTTTTCTATCAATTTTATTAATAACTGAGATAACAGGAAGATTGAGGTCTAAAGTTTTTTTCAAAACGAAGCGTGTTTGTGGAAGAGGGCCTTCTGAAGCGTCACAAAGCAGAATAACGCCGTCAACCATAGAAAGAGCACGTTCAACTTCACCACCGAAGTCGGCGTGGCCTGGGGTATCAATGATGTTAATACGAACGTCGCCACGAACAACAGCACAGTTTTTTGCAGCAATTGTGATTCCGCGTTCACGTTCAAGGTCCATTTTATCCATAACACGGTCATCGCCTTCCTGATCTTCGCGATAAATTCCGCTTTGTCTAAACATTGCGTCAACAAGTGTTGTTTTACCATGATCAACGTGTGCAATGATGGCAATGTTTCTAATTTTTTCATTTTTAGTAAATGTATTCAAAGTCTTATCCTCTGTTTATTCTTTTTTTTAAAAACCGTCTTGAAAGTGTAGACGAACAAAAAAAAATGCGTTATAGTTTTTTCATAAAATAAATTTGCAAAAAATTTTACTTTACCCCTTAAGCAATTTGAAAATAGCTCGTAATAGTTAAAGAAGTCAAGTAAAGAAACACTATCAAAAAAATTTTAATTTTTTCTGAGGTTAATTATGGATTTAGCTACCCTTGGCGGTATTATTATCGGATTTGGTCTCGTAATTGGTTCTATTATGATAGGACCTCAACCGGGCGGATTCTTTGATGCTCCCTCAATAATGATTGTTGTTGGCGGTTCTTTTGCGGCTGTTTTGATTGCTTTTCCACTCGAGCAAGTGCTCTCAGCTTTTAAGGCGGTAGGAAAAACATTCGTTACAAAACGTACTAACCCTAAAGAAGTTGTGGAAACAATGGTGAAAGTTGCTGAAATTAGCCGTCGTGAAGGTATTTTAGCTCTTGAACGCTTACAAACCGATAATCCACTTCTTAAAAAAGCAACTCAATTGATTGCTGACTCTGCGGATCCTTCACTTATCCATGATACCTTGATAATTGAAATTTCTTCTATGAAGAAACGACATGGTATTAATATCGCCGTTATGGAACGTCTTGGCGGTATTGCTCCTGCTATGGGTATGGTGGGAACCTTGATTGGTTTGGTGCAGATGCTTTCAAACTTGAGTGATGCGGCTGCTCTTGGGCCTGCTATGGCGGTTGCTCTTATTACAACTTTCTACGGAGCACTCACTGCGAACCTTATCTTTAACCCATTTGCCTCTAAGCTTAAACAGCGTTCTGTGCAAGAAGAATTGACATTGCAAATTGTTTTTGAGGGAGCTCGCTCTATCCTTGATAACAATAACCCGCGTTTTGTTTATGAAAAACTTTCATCTTACTTGCCACCAAGCGAACGTGAAGCATCTGACAAGAAATAAAAGTAACCTTAAATTAAATTGAGGATAATACTATGGCTGATATGATTGAAGAAGACGAAGAAGGGAAAGTTGACGAGTCGTGGCTTGCTACGTTTGCGGATCTATCTACCTTGCTTCTAACCTTCTTTGTGTTACTTTACTCAATGTCGTCAGTTGATGCAAAGAAGTTTGATGCAACCTTTTCATCTATCCGTGGAACATTCGGCGGTAATGAAATGGAGTTTCTAAAATCAAGAGAATCGCAAGAAAGCGAAGCGGATTTTGTTGAGCAATCTGTTCGTATCCGTGAAGAAATTCTTGAACAGCAAAGAGAAATGTATAACCAAATCAGATCATTCATTACTCAGCAAGCTCTTGAAAATGAAGTAACCGCTATCTTTGATAATGGCAAAATTATCTTACGTGTGCCAAACGATATTCTATTTGGTAAAGGAAGCGAACTGCTCTCTGCTAAAGCTGAAAAAGCTTTAAAAGCTTTGTTGAGCATCTTCCACGAAAAAAGAGATCAGAAAATTAATATCAAAGGTTATTCTGATAACTCACCAATTCCGCAAGGCTCCCGCTTTTATGATAGCTGGGAACTCTCTGCACTTCGTTCTGTAAATATTTTACGATATTACTTAAATGAAGGTATTGAATCACATAGAATAACTGCAACCGGTATGGGTTCGCTTGACCCTCTTTTCCCTAATACAACTGAAGAAAATAAAGCGAAAAACCGTAGGGTTGAATTTGTTCTAGAAATTGATAGTGAAGAAAAATAGTATTACACAGACTATGGAGTATATATGTCGATTGATTTCCATTATGAAGTAACAAGTAACCCTAGAATGAGCTATAGAATAGCATATCCGGGCATGGGCGCACGTATTGAGTCGGATAAAGTTACAACAACTGTTGTAAATATTAGCTCAACCGGTATTGCACTTGGTTATTTTGCCAGTAATAGACGTATTGGTGATGAATTTACTGTTGATATATTGATAAATAATAAAGTTCTTTTAGCTGGTCTTCGTGTTCGTCTTGTTCATATTGATAAAAATATGAAATTTTTAGGCTGTGAGTATGTTGAATGTTCACGCTCACAAGAGAAAAAGCTTGACATATTTATTTTGAAACTGCAAAAATATGAAGTAGCTAAGTATAAAAGACTGCAAAAACAACAAGAAGAAGAGCGAAGTAAAGCAAACTTTGAAGCAGACCTAGAAAGAACCTCTGTTGAGCTTGATGTAAAAGATTTCGAGCGTACCGGTGTTTCTATCTATGAAAGAGAAAATAAAAATTCGTAAAAGTTTATAACTGAGGTTGTATGGGAGATATCCTACTTATACGTGTAAGCGTATCTACGTATGATGAGAGTGATGTTAAAAAACGTTACCCTCTCTTAAGTCGTATGGTGTGGCCGGTACAGGATAAATTTATTCCGGCGGCTCAACAATTTGGCTTGCTAGAGCTTATTACAACTCTTTCAGAATCTTTAGATTTTGCAAAATGGTCTGATAAAACAAAAGACTTGCTACGCCCTCACGTTGTTGAACTAGTAGATAGACAAAAAAAACTTAATGAATATATTCTTTCTTGGCAACCAAAAGAAGCAAATACTCTTTCATTTGAGATAGAAGAGAATCTTGACAGAATAGAAAAATTAATAAAAACTGAAAATGTCGAAGAAGCAAAAGCTTAATCGATATAACACATAAGGAATTTGTAATGTTAAATAAAGTAATGATTATCGGTAGATTAGGGCAAGACCCAGAAATGCGTTATATGCAGTCAGGCGATCCAATAGCAAATTTAAACGTTGCTACCAGCGAATCTTACCGTGATAGAGATGGAAATAAACAAGAAAAAACAGAATGGCATAGAGTAGTAATATTCGGAAAACAAGCTGAAAATTGCAATAACTACCTAAAAAAAGGTAGTCAAGTATATGTTGAAGGTAGCCTTCAAACCCGTAAATGGCAAGACAAACAAGGTATTGACCGCTACACTACAGAAATAAATGCTAGAAGTGTTCAATTTTTAGATAGCAGAAGATCAGAAAACTCTGGTGGACAAGGTAACTATGCTCCTCAACAATCATATAATCAACAGCAAAGCTCAGAAGATTTTGGTTCACCTTTCCCAAGTGAAGCATCTTCACTCGATGATATGCCATTTTAATTTTATCGGCTAATTGAGAAAATAAATTTGGCAAGCTTTTTGCATTATATCCTATATTATCGAAATCTATTAAGATAAAACGTCACTTTGTTGACGGAGAATTACTCTTTCGGAGCATTTATGGAACTTCAAGGACATCAAAAAACAGCAGTACTTTTATTGGCTCTAGGTGATAAATTTACCGCCGAAATTTTTAAAAGAATGGATAGACGCGAAATAACGGCTATCTCTAAAGCTATTTTTGAACTTGAACCGGTTCCTAAAGAAGACGTAGAAGCAGTTCTTCGTGAATTTCATGGTGAGTTAGTTTCAACTCAAGATTCAGTAATGGGCGGTCAAGAACAGCTCAGGCGCATGCTTGCAAAGAACCTTGATTCCGATACAGCAAAATATATTATGGATACACTCAATCTTGAAACAGGTCCTGTACCATTTAGAGAGCTTGAGCGTGTAAGTCCTAAACTTCTATCACAGTTGCTACGTAACGAGCATCCACAAACTCTTGCCCTTATCTTGGGTCACTTGAACCCTGATCAGGGCGCACAGCTTCTTCAATTATTGCCTCCGGGCGTGCGTGCAGAAGTTGTAATGCGTTTAGCTCGCTTAGAAACAGTGCCACAAGAAATGCTTTTAGAAGTTGACAGAGTTCTTCAAAATCAACTCATTGCAATGGGTGGAAAAGAAGGCAAGAAAGTTGGTGGTGTTCATGCTGTTGCTGAAATATTAAACCAAGTAGAACGCGCAACTGAAGAAGAAGTATTGAGTGAAATTGAAGAAGAATCAGCACAAATGGCTGAAGATATTCGTAATCTCATGTTCGTATTTGAAGACTGTAAAGTACTTGATGATAAATCAATGCGTGAAGTTCTCAAAGATGTTAATAACGACGACCTTACAATGGCTCTTCGTGGTGCATCAGATGAACTTAAAGAGAAATTCTTCCATAATATGTCAGAACGTGCCGGTCAGATGATTCAAGAAGAGCTTGAATTTATGGGGCCAGCAAAACTATCAGATGTTGAAGCTGCTCAACAGAACATTGTACGTGTTGTGCGTGCACTGGAAACTGCAGGTAAAATCGCAATAGCAAGAGGTTCTGGAGATGTCTTTGTCTAACCCTGGAAAATTGATAAAAAAAAATTCGGCTAAGTCATCAGAAAATAAATCTGCTGATAAGAAAGATGGTAAAAAGATTGGAACTATTTATTTAGGCCCGTCACAATCTCTTGAGTCGAACCTTGAGAAAATCCTTGGTGAAGGACATTCTAATGTACTTACTAAAAGTGCAGAAGAAGAATACATGGATAGAGTGAAAGAAAAGGCACTTGTAAAAGTTAAGTCTTTACTTTTGCGTGCAGAAGAGCGCGCGCAAGCAATTATTGATGAAGCAATAACTAAAGCTCAAGACATAAATATAGAAGCAAATTCATTCAATGAAAATGTGAAAGCTCTACAAAAAGAAGCAGAAAATTCATTGCGTGAAGCAGAAAATATGAAGCTTACCGCTTTTGAAGAAGCCTATAATGCAGGTCTTCATCAGGCGCAAGAAAACCTTATTCAAGCAAAAGATGAACTTACCAGAGCAACTTCTTATACTTTGTTGTCTATTCACGAACAATGTATAACTATATTTAATTCTTGGAGAAAAGATTTATCTGAACTACTCCTAGAAGCTGTAGAAAAATCCACAGGCTACATGCTTACAAACGATAAAGCTGCTGTACTGCAAGCAGTATTAGAGCGTAGCGTAAATGCTTTGCTCGATAAACGTGAATATCAAATCAATGTTCATCCAAATGATGCCCAAATTTTGACAGAAATTTTGGAGCATATGCACAAAAGATATATTGATAGTCGCCGTTGGACATTAGTAAAAGATGCAAGCCTTGAAGAGGGTAGCATTGTTCTAGAAAGCCCGTCTGGATTGATTAGAAATACAGTAGAAAATAGATCAAGTGTAGTAGCAGATATTTTAAGTCAGCTCACACTTCCGCTTTCAGATGCTGACCAGACTGCTTATGATGCAATAACTGAAACTCTGGTTACTCAAGCAAAAATGTCAAACATTCCGCTGAATGAAGAAGACGAAATAGCTACGACTGAACAAACTACTCAAGCAGTATCTAGCGTAGAACCGGTTGAAAATATTTCTGAAGTAGAAGAAAGTCAAGCGCAGGCTCAACCTCAAGAAACCGCAAATGCGGTTCAAGAAAATGAAGAACCTAAAGAGCCATCAGAAAAAGATATAGCTCAAGCAGCTATTAACCAAGAAGCTTTTCAAATGGTAGAAGATTTACTCACTTTTGATGAAGATACTGATTTTATTGAAACAGTTCCAACTAAAGAAATACCTAGTGAAATCTCTGATGAGCTAAGTGAAGAAATTCGAGCACAAATTGCAAAAGCATCTCAAGATATTGATTTTGAAGAAGCTGAAAATTTAGAAACTTCTGAAGCTTTAGAAGAAGAGAACATAAATGAGCAAGTTGTAGAAGAAGAAGTTCTAACTCAGCTTGAAGAGCCTAAAGAAGAAAAAATAGCTCAAACTAAGAAAAAAGAAAAGTCATCGGTGAATAAAGAAACTGATAAAGACTTTACCCCTGAATTGGCAGACGAACTTCTAAGTGAAATGGGATTTTAATATAAAAAGGATTTAATATGGCGCTAGAACCTAAAGCTTGTACACAAATGCTTAAACAAGCAGAACCTATTGAAAGCTATGGTAAAATCAATAAAGTAGTTGGTTTGATAGCAGAAGGTTCAGGTTTGAACTTATCTCTTGGTAATGTATGTCATATTATTCCGGACGATATAAATACGGAAGAAGTGGCCGCTGAAGTTGTTGGCTTTAAAGACGGTAATTTGCTTCTTATGCCTTATGGCGAAATGCGTGGAGTACGTCCTGGTTCTTTGGTAAAAAACTCAAGCATGCCACCACTTTACCCAGTAGGGCACGGACTTCTTGGTCGTGTTCTTGATGCTTTTGGAGAACCTCTTGATAATAAAGAAAAAGTTCAATATGAAGGTATGGTTCCAATTTATGCCAGCCCTCCACCTCCTTTATCACGTCCTAGAATTGACACTCCACTAGATGTTGGAGTACGTTCAATTAACTCCCTTTTG
The DNA here is from genome assembly GCA_964371865.1 of uncultured Desulfovibrionaceae bacterium. Classification (GTDB taxonomy): domain Bacteria; phylum Desulfobacterota; class Desulfovibrionia; order Desulfovibrionales; family Desulfovibrionaceae; genus CAYJAZ01. Next base: position 13,545 of record CAYJOR010000042.1, read on the forward strand.
ACCCTTGGAAAAGGTCAACGTGTGGGTATTATGGCGGGTTCAGGTGTAGGTAAATCAACTCTCATGGGCATGATGGCTCGTAATACAGAAGCTCAAGTGAACGTGCTAGCTTTGATTGGTGAGCGTGGTCGTGAGGTTTTAGAATTTATTGAAAAAGATTTAGGCCCTGAAGGAATGGCGCATTCAGTTTTGATTGTAGCGACTTCAGATCAATCGGCACTAGTTCGTCAAAGAGCTGCTTATGCTGCAACAGCGGTTGCAGAATATTTCAGAGATCAAGGGCTTGATGTTCTTTTGATGATGGATTCGGTAACTCGTTTTGCAATGGCAGGGCGTGAGGTAGGTCTTGCTGTTGGTGAACCGCCAACAACAAAAGGCTATACTCCAACTGTTTTCGCTCAATTACCTAAGCTTTTAGAAAGAACTGGTCGTTCAGAAAATGGCACTATAACAGGTATTTATACAGTGCTTGTTGATGGTGATGATTTCAATGAACCAATAGCAGATGCTGTTCGTTCTATTTTGGATGGACATATCGTTCTTACTCGTGATTTGGCTGATAAAGGTCATTTCCCGGCGATTAATATTTTGAAATCGATTTCACGTTTGCGTAACGACATAATAAATTCTGACCTAGTAGCAGCGGGTAGACTAGTAACTTCACTCATGGCAGAATATGCTGAACTTGAAGATATGATTACAATTGGCGCATATACAGAAGGCTCTAATCCAGATATTGATAGAGCAATTCGTATGATGCCGGCAATAAAAGCATTTTTACAACAACCAATAGAAGATAAGCAGTCCTTAGAAGATTCCTTTACACAATTACTCAATTTAGCAACAGATGCAAATAGTTAATTTTCTCTTTAAAAGGGGGAAAGTATGCGTGAAAGAACTGTGCAGTGCACGCTTTGCCCAAAAGTGTGTAAATTAGCGGAAAATGAATATGGCGACTGTAACGCCCGTCAAAGAAAAAATGATAAAATTTGCCTTCTTACAATGGATAAACCTTGTTCAATTGCAATTGATCCAATGGAGAAAAAACCACTTTATCATTTTTATCCCGGTGAGCAAATATTGTCGTTAGGTATGGCAGGCTGTAACTTGCACTGTAAGAACTGTCAAAATAGTTCAATATCCCAAGTACGGGCAGATAGAATAAATTCAAACTACTTAACTCCTGAAAATCTCATTCAACTTCTTAATAAATATAAACTTAAGCATGTTGCATATACATATACTGAACCTCTTGTTGCTTACGAATACGTAAAAAAATGTGCTGAAATCGTGCATGAATATGGTGGTAAGAATGTTCTTGTAACTGCGGGATATATCAACACAAAGCCATTAAAAAAGTTATTGCCACATATTGATGGAATTAATCTTGATATTAAGGGAATTGACGATAAATTTTATCAAGAAAATTGCAGAATTCGTCTTGCTCCTGTTTTAAGAAATGCGCAAATAATCAAAGAAATGAATGTGCATTTAGAAGTAACAAATCTTGTAATTCCTACATTGAACGATACTGATAATCACTTTGAATTGTTGTCAAAATTTGTATCTGAAAAACTTGGTAAAGAAACAGTTTTGCACTTTTCAGCATTTTTTCCAACTTATCAAAGAAAAAATATTCAACCTACTCCGGTAGCTACATTGGAACGTGCTGAAATCATAGCTAAAAATTTCGGTCTTAAACACGTATATAAAGGAAATGTTTCAGTTAATAGCTTGACCCATTGCTCAGAATGTAATAAAATTTTGATAGAACGTGAAAGATATATTATAAAATTTAATAATATTATAAATGGTAAGTGTCCACATTGCCAAAGAGAAGTATATGGAGAATACAATAATGATTAGAAAATCTCACTTAAATCCTGCATGGTTTGAAGCGCCAAATGGGAAAAGTTTATGTGAATATATTACTGAAAAAACAAAAGAAATAAAAGTTGAAAAGAGCGAAGATAAAATTAATGCAATTTTGGTGCCTCATGCCGGATATGCTTATTCGCTTGATACAGCTCTAGTAGGCTATGCACAACTTAATCAAAATGATTACGATAGAGTACTTATACTTGCACCGAGTCATCGCTTTCCACTGTTTGAAAAAGTTGCAATTGAAGCAGTTGAAACAATAGAAACTCCTTGCGGAGAAGTGAACTTCGATAAAGATTTTTCTGATGCGCTCAAACGTATACCAGAAATAAGCGAAGTACCTCAAGCAAGTGAAGTTGAACATAGTATTCATATTCACCTTCCATTAGTTGCTCATTTTTTACCTAATAAACCGGTAGCAGGGATTATGTTTGGAAAATGGAACTATTCAAAATCATTAGAAGATTTTGCACATTCTGTTTATAAAATTCTTAATTCTTTCGACGGTGGAATTGCGCGTACTCTGATTATCATTAGCTCTGACTTTACTCATTATGGCGATAGATTTAATTACCTGCCTTTTAATTCAGAAATAAAAGAAAATTTAGATTCGTTAGATCATACAGTATTTCACACATTTGCAAGTCAAGATATTTCTCTCTTTGAAAAGGTTCTGCATAAAACAAAAGCGACAGTATGCGGTGCAGTTGCTATGAAATTTCTACTTACTCTTTTACCGGAAAAATCGAAAATTAAAGAATTGGCTTATACAACTTCTGGTGAAATGATGAATGATTTTTCTAATAGTGTTAGCTATCTATCAGCATCTATTTCTGCTGATTGGAAAAAAGGATTTACTACTCGTTTACCTGATGATGTTACAAAGAGTAATTTCACATCAGAAGAAAGACAAATGATTCTTGACTTAGCACGAGTAAGCGTAGATTATGCTGTAAAAAATCATAAGGTAGCTCAAATAAAATACGATACTATTCCGCCAAAGTTCATGGAAAAAGGTGCTGTTTTTGTTACTCTTCAAAAGAATGGTCAATTACGCGGCTGTATTGGGGATATATTACCGCAAAAACCTTTAGTTGACTCTATCATTACACGAGCTTATTCAGCGGCTTTAGAAGACCCTCGTTTTCCTAAAGTATCGGTTGAGGAACTCTCGCAGCTTGACATTGAAGTATCTGTTTTGACTCCGCCAATTCCGGTAAGTGGTTATGATAAAATTCAAGTTGGAACACATGGAATTATCTTACAAAAAGGGAAAAATTCTGCGGTATTTCTTCCTCAAGTTCCTGTTGAGCAAGGTTGGACTCTAGAAGAAACATTGAGTCATCTTTCTCAAAAAGCAGGCCTAAAATCAGATGATTGGAAAGAAGATTGTATCTTTTATGTCTTTGCTGCAGAAGTATTAGGTTAGTTTTTATACTGATTATTTAGTTGATATTCATTTTACAAAAATATACAAGTCATTCGTTAAATTTGCTTTTGTAGATTTAAAGAATGACTTGTTTTTAGTATATAAACATAAAATAAAGGGAACTACCTATATAAAGTAGTTCCCTAAATTAGACAAATTCAACTAAAATAAAATTCTAGTTTTCTTTCCAATCTCTTTTTACCTGGTTTACAACATCATCAATAATTGAGAGTTGATCTTCAGGGCACACCGCAATGAGTGGTGAACCTGCATCAACAGGTTTATTTCCAAAGTAAACTGCAAAGATACTGCCTTGAATTCCGCTGTAGCTAAGTTGAGCTTCACGCTTCATACGAGACATAATAAATAAATCCATTCCTTCTTGAACTGAAACAGAACGGCAACCTGCAACTTTTACTTTAGTATCAATTTCAGGTTTGAAGTAGTAAGTAGCACGTTCAGGAGCTTCAAAAAGATAAAGAGATTTTTTTAGAATAATATCAACAACTTCACGTTTTGAAAGGAAGTGTTTGATTGTAGCAAGAGTAGTTCCTGCTTCAACAAACTGACCTTCAAAATCAGTGTAAAGGTTTGAGATTACACCTTTTTCAGTTGTTCTAATTGGTTGTGGATTATTTTCTCTGGTAATAGTCATAAGAGAAGTAGCCGGAATTTCTTTGAAAGTACCGGTTGCAGAGAAAACCTCATCACCTACTTTTAATTTACTGAAAGTAACAACACCAGTGTGAGGGCTTTTGATTTCCACTTCACGATAAGGTGCAGCTTTAATTTCATCTAAGAGTTGTGACACATCAAACATAATATATTTTCCCCATAAGTTATGGATAGTTATTGATTAACGATAGTAAAGGTTTGCTCCGCCCATTGTGAGCATAGCTTGTGTAAGATTTTTGCGTACGTCACGTCTATCCCAAACACCGTGAATATGACCACGTGAAAGGGCTTTGTAACAATTGTGATAATCCGGCGCAATATCAACACCAGTTGTTTCCTTAATAACGCCTTTACCGGCAAAACCAATGTTTGAAGAGCGGATAGCAAATTGATAAGGTGAACAACCAAGGAATGACGCTAAAGGCCCTGCGTAGGAGTTATGATCATGCAATACAAAATAGAGTCCACCAGCATCAATATAGCGGCGAACAGCTATTGTACATCTTGGCATTTGCATAACACCGTTTGTGCCTTCTTGAATACGAATACCGGCTGTACCATGAACATAGGCTAAGAATGGTAGACGCTTACGTTGTGCTCTTTCAGCAGCTTCAGTAAATTTATTTCCTTCTGCTGCACCAACTGAGCCACCACGGAAAGGTGAAACTAAAGTTGCCACTACAAGGTCAATTCCGTCAATTTTGGCATCGAATGTGATACAAGAAGAGTTTAGACCTGTTTTTCTTTTTGCATCTTCTAAACGTTCAGTAAAGTTAGCAAAATTTAATGGATTTGTTGATTCAATTTCACCATTAAATTCACGGATTGAGCCTTCATCAAAACAGTTGTTAAGCATCCACTGATATTCCATTGGGAAGTGGTGCCCACAAGTTGTACATACTCCAGCAAATTCATTGAATAAATCAGGAGCCCATAAGTCTAAGCAACCATGAGTTTTAGAATTAGGACAAGTAATAGCGCGATCTTCTTTTGCTCTGCTACTTACCCATTTCCAAGTACCTTTACTGTTTTCTGCTTCATTCCAGTCAGATAAAGTGGTGAGGGAATCTGCGCTTACTGGTGTTGCAAGCTCTTCTTCTACAGTCAAATGCTTACCAAGTTTAGTGATTCCGCGTCTAAATGGAGCAAAAGCACTTCTTCTTAGGAAAGAGAATTCTTCGTTGATTTCAGCAAGGAAATGTCCTAAGTTTTTACGCTTAGTGTGATAGAATTCGTGAACAACTTTTTTACAGTTATCGCATGGTTTTTCAATATATTGTTCTTTGATAGAACGCACAATTGAGCGATTATCAATGAAAGCGTCTTTTGTGAGATTCAAGAATTTTTTCTGTCTTGCTTTCACAAGTTTTCTGCGTTCACGGGTTGTTAAACGCCAACGAACTCTGATTTCATCAAGATTAATTTCTCTTCCCTCAAGTTTACGAAGAGTTTTTGCTCTGAATGAGAATGGAGTGGTACGAATTCCAAGAACGGTTTCATCAGTTGCACGAATAATTTCTTGACGTAGACTACGGAAGAAATCAAAGTGGAAAGGACGTGCACCAAGAGTAGGTTCTTGAATAATTCTATCGATATAACCTAAACTAAGGTTATCTTCAGCTGTAAGATGTAGGTTGGTAGCACATGATTCAATAAGTTCAGGAGTTGCTCTTTCACCGCCACGAAGTCTACCTTCAATAGCAGCAGCACCTTCAGGAGAAATAACTGAATAATAACCATGTGAGAGCATTAAGCGTCTGTCAGCAAGAGCAATTGCTTCCGCACCGCCAGAACCACCTTCTGAGAAAACAGCTATAAGAGGAACTGTAAGACCTGCCATTTCATAAAGGTTTTTAGCAATTTGTTGCGCTGCACCAGGGTATTCTTCAACAGGATACGCACCCGGTGTAAATACATAAGTGTGGATAGGAATACCTTCAACTTCAGCAACTTTCATGTAGTGCAAAGCTTTAGCATTACCTTCAGGTTTAGCTGAACCACCATTACGGAATTCTTCGCCATGACCTTTTTCATGACCAATAACCATAACGGATTGATGATATACTTTTTTACCTGAACGACGACTGATTGTAGCACGTGCAATAATCATAGCAGGGTCAATAGTGTGTTCATCTTGTCCACCGATTTCAGTAAAGTTGTCGTAAACGTTTTCTAAGATATCACGGAGACATACGCGCTGTGAGTTTCTTACGATACGAACTTTATCCATCGGAGTAAGGCGTTCTTCAAGATTACCTTCGATAAATGAGAAAAGATCTTCAGTAGTTGTGAATGTTTGTTCTGGATCATTCATGCTATTGTTTTGCATGTCTTTTTCCAGATCGTTCAAGCGATCTTTTAATATATTGATATCATTTGCGTGTTTACCTGCAAAAATATCTTGAATATAGCTCAAGCGATTTTTTAATTGCTGGAGTTTTTTTACAAATTCTTTCATTCTTTTTATTCCTTAAATAGCGAAATCTTAGTGACTTGTCGCTGTAAATTCTAGGATAGATGGAGTTTTTTCTTTCAAAAATTCAACATTAGATTTAAGTGGTTCATTTTGTAGGTTTTTACCTTCAAGAACCAAGTTGTTAAGGAACTCCAATCCGCGAGCTTTTACTTCATCCAAATCTTTACCCCAAATGATTGCAAGAGCGAGGTTAGGGTCAAAATCTGTAGGAATTTCGTATGGTTTGTCTGTAGGGATATGTGTGTGTAGGTGTAACCAAGGTTCTTCTTTATATTGGAAGCGCTCAATTGTTCCTACCCAAGGAGTGAAGTTATTTTCAGGATTTTCAGCGATGAGTCTGTATTCAATGCCTATACCGTCAAAAGTAACGTCTTCTTGAGTATACCCAAGTTCTTCACCAAGGCCAATTCTAATTTGTTCTGCAATGATGTTTACTTCTTTTTCTTCACGGCGAGCGATACAGCCAGATACACCATTTTCTACCTGAATACGTGTATTTACTTCCATTAAGAATGGGCTACCGTCTCTGGTAACAATCCATTCCCAAGTTCCAACGTTGTCATAACTAACTTCACGAGCCATAGCAAGTGAGTGATTGATGATATCGTCAAGAACTTTAATTCCATCGAAACCGTATTCAATGCCTTCAGCAGCAAAACCAGGTGCAATTTCAAGACGTTTTTGTAAGCCTGTTGACTGAATTGAACAGTTACGTGTTCCAAAATGAACCGGATTTTTTCCTGTTCTATCTGAAACTATTTGAACTTCTAAGTGGTTGAAGTCAGTGATTCTTTGTTCGATAAGAACACCTTCATCTTTGAATTGACGAAGTGCATAACTACGAATTCTGCGGTAAACTTGGCGGAACATATCAATATCTTCCACTTCTTCAATACCCATACCGCCACCACCGGCTGATGCTTTTACTAATACTCTTGGTTTAGCAATGCCTTGTGATAATTGGAATTCATATAAAGAGCGTGCAACTTTTTCTGCTTCCATTTCGTCGTAGATAGGTTTATCTGATCCTGGAACAGTTGGAACGTCTAAAGAGCGCGCTAGTCTTTTTGTGTTGATTTTATCGCCAAGTTCGCGAATTACTCGCCATGATGGTCCTATAAAAATAAGCTTACGAGTACGTTGAGTTACTCGACGTGCAAATCTGAAATCTTCTGCAAAGAAACCATAGCCAGGGTGGATAGCTGTCGCCCCTGCTTGATCGGCAATTGATAAAATTTCATTTGCATCGTGGTAAGAGGATACTTTGTAGATATCTCCTCCTAGTTCCTTTGCTAAACGTACATGCCCGGATTCTTTATCAGATTCTGTATAAACGCATACAAAATCATGCCCTAACAGTTTGCTGGCTTGAAGAATACGTACTGCGATTTCGCCTCTGTTTGCTATCAATATCTTATGTTGTGACATAGTTTTCCTTAGACTCGTAAATCAAAATTTTACTTTTAATTATCATTTTAAACGTTAGTGAGACTTTGTAGCTTTTTTTTTCTAAAGGTGCAAGTTTTTTTTCATATGAAAAGTTCAAAAAGCTGATTTTTTTCTATTATCTTTTCAAGATGTTATATTGAACACCTTGTTTCTATATGTTTTGTTACAATTTGTTACATTTTGAAGTAAACAATAAAATTCATATCTTTTGTGTGCTTATACAAAATAAAGGGATTTACTCTACTTGAAAACTATCTTATTATATGACACAAATTTGTAACAATACTAAACTATAATAAAAAACAAAAATGCAAAAATCATTAATAGTTACAAAACAAGAAAGCAATCAGAAGATATTCAATTTTCTACAAAGAAAATATGAAATAAGCATGAGCGATACGCATAAATGGATTCGCTCAGGGCAAGTGAGAATCAATGGTAAGCGTTGTCAGTCCTTTGATAGGGTGAAGGAAAATGATGAAATTCGTGTACCACCATTTGCCGTAAATTATATAAAAAATCAAACTGTCAAACCTTCTAGCTTAACATTTAACAAAGTTTACGAAAATGATGATTTACTTGTCATTAATAAACCGGCTGGAATTGCAGTTCAATCAGGTTCTAAGATGGAAACGTCAGTTGCTGATGAGCTAAAAATGGTTTATGCTAATGCCTCTTTTGCTCCAACTCCAGCTCACAGACTTGATAAAAATACCAGTGGATTACTGCTGATTGCAAAATCTTATGATTGTCTACAAGAGCTTCATAGTGCTTTTCAAGATAAAGAATCATCAACCTTAAAAAAGTATTATCTTGCCTATGTTCAAGGTTCGCCAAAGGTAGGAAGTTGGGACGATAACCTCCTTATAAAAAAAGATAAAGACGGAAGAGAGAAGACTTTTGTCGTGAAAAAATCTTCAGAAACCCAACTTGCTCTTGCTCATTCTAAGGTAGTTTCTCAAGTAAACAATAAAACTCTTCTTGAAATTCAGCTAATTACAGGAAGAAAGCATCAAATACGTGTTCAATGTGCTCATCGTGGCTCACCTATCATAGGCGATGTAAAGTACGGTGGGCAAAAGGCAGATAGGCTTTATCTTCACGCCTACAGAATAGAATGGAAAAATCACATATTTGAAGCGAAAATTGATTGGTAGTTATCAGTTTTTATTTTTTTTGTCTCCGACGGCTCAAGGGAATGATTCCCTTGAGAATCCCCATTTTTTTCTGACTCGTTCCTCGTCAAAAAGGAATGAGTAGTTCTCAAAAAAGTCTTTTCCTTTATGTCGAAAAAAATAATTCAGAATAGATTCTACTTTCTAACAACGATAAAATTTTCCTAGTATATAGAATTGACAAGGGAATAATACTGATTTTTTTCTAGATTTAGCTGAAGTTGTTATTTTAAAAATACGAAAGGTGAATATTTTTTGTAAGCACTATTTACTTTCCGATGAGGAACGAATCGGGAATAAATAGGGTTTCCAAAGGGGATTATCCCCTTTGGCCGTCGGAGACATAAAAAATAAAATTCTAGACAAAAAAGTTCTTGCTTTTTTTTTGCGGATAAGGTAAAAAAGATAAGTTTTACGCTATTAGATTTTAAATAAGAAAAGAGGGGTTAAAATGCCTAAACGCGTTGACCT
>CAYJOR010000043.1:0-22662 GCA_964371865.1 uncultured Desulfovibrionaceae bacterium
ACGAAACTCGATAAAAAGTCAAGCTCTTTTTGCAACTTTTTTATAATTTTATTTTAAGTTGAATTATTATAGCAAGATAGAAGATGTCTCCGACGGGCAAGGGAAAACCTAAACGTGGGAAAAGTTCCCTTTTAAAGTTTTGGTTTTCTCTTTACCCCAGTGATTTCCCCCGTTAGGGATAATCCCTCTCGAAAAAACTACTTACTCAGTAAAGTCCAAACGCCGTCCCATTCCGAAAAGTCTTTATGCTTTAATGATACGCAATAGTCTAAATACTCTTGATATAAGTAACGTTTTTCGTAGTTTTGTACAAGTTCAGCAAAAAGGAGAACTGCATCATCTAGTATTGTTACATCTTTACGTTCAAGTGCTGTAATATATAGATAATACGCTTGTAAGTAAGCTTTCATTTCCTCAGCATAGAGTTCACGTTCCCGTTTTGAGAATACTGTATAGATGTTGATTGGCTCTTCTTTTCCTTTTACGCGTAGCCTTGCTAGTGGAATAAAACTACCTCCGCATTCTGCTGCACAATTCTCACTTATAATGATTCTAAATCCAAGTTTTGTGCATAATCCTTCTAGTCTTGATGCAACATTCACGCTGTCACCTATAACGGTATAAGTCATAAGATCAGCACTTCCCATATTACCGGCATATACATTACCTGTATGTATTCCGATTCCCATATCGAGCGCAATTTCGTATTTCTCCATAAGTACTACGTTAATTTTCTCCAATTCTTCAAGCATCTTAATTGCTGTTTGTACGGCTTTTTCTGAATGGTTCTCTATATAAAGTGGCGCATTCCAAAATGCCATTATTGCATCACCTATAAACTTATCTAATGTTCCCTCTGAGTTACGTACCAAAGAAGTCATTGGTGTGAAGTAGGAGTTGAGAAGAGAAACAAGTTCTTGTGGAAGAAGCTTTTCACTAATTGATGTAAAGCCTCTAACATCTGTAAACATTATAGTTACTTCACGTTCCTCACCTTCTAACCTGATATCTGACTGCTCTACTATTCGAGATACAACTTCAGGCGATACATAACGATTGAATATATTACGCAATTTTCTTTTATCTTTTACTTCCCACCAAAAACGGAATGCTGTTACGTAAATACCTAATGTTATAAGTAGAAATATCTGCCAAATCGGTGAAATAAACATTCCTAACTCAAATAGTTTTGACGCACCCATCATGTAAACAGTTACCAAAGCTGAAAGCGTGAGTACTGTGAATGCTGAACCAATCTTTGAAAATATATAAGTGCCTATTACTGCATTGACTAAAAGAAGAATTACTTGTAAAGCCGGCGTCCAAAGCGGAGTTGCAATATAATCTTTTGTTAAAATAGCATCAAGAATATTCGCGTGAACTTCTACTCCCGGAAAATATTTATCAAATTGAGTTGCATGTAAATCAAGTAGTCCCGGTGCCGATGAACCAACAAATATAAATTTATTTTTTATACGGTTTATTTCTACGCTTCCATCTAAGACATCAGCAGCTGAAATATAGTCATAAGTTCTTGATTCTCCTCGATATGGAATATTCATCATTCCATTTTTTTCAACAGGAATCTCAATCTTACCCACACTAATTGATCGTAAACCGTTTATATCACTTCTAACATCAAGATTTTTAACTTTTGTTGCTTGCATCAAGCTTTGAATTGCTAGGTTTGGAACAAGTTTTCCGTCAACTGCGGCAAGAAGAGGTGCAGAGCGAGACAATCCATCAATATCAGATTTAACATTAAGAAATGCAATATTACTATTTTTGCTAAGTATCTCTAATGGCATTGTTAAACCAGTAGCGCTTTCAATTTTTGTTCTTGCTGGTATTCCATTAGGAAGAATGTTTTCAACGACCCTTGGTGAGTATTTTTCAAAAAGCTCTTTTTCTTTTGGAGAAAACTTCCCTTCTTCACCATACCTTAAGTAAGCACCTAAAACTATTGGTTTACCTTTTATTGATTCCGCAAAGTGAAGATCATTATCGTAAAGCCCTTTAGGTAAATATTCAAAGCTGATATTTACACCTAAATCATTTTTTAAAGCCTCTTGAAGAAGTATAGGTGATGTTCTATCGGGTTCAGAAAAAATCATATCGAGCGAAATTGAAAGAGCTCCATACTCAAGAAGTTTATCTGTAAGTAGTGCAATTCGATATCTATTCCACGGCCATTGACCATGCTTTTCAAGACTTTTTTCATCAATATCAACTATTGCAATTATTGGTAAAGGTCTTGTTTCACCTCTTATACTTAGAAAATAATCGTAAAGTAGTAAATCAAGCTTTTTTGTGAACTGCGGCTGAGAATAAAAGAGAAAAATTGTCGATACTGCAATTACAAATCCTACCAAACAAACCAAAATTGTATAGTTTCCTTGTTTTCTTACTGCCATGATTTATCTCTCCGATAATGCGTTTTGCGTTGATTTTATTATCGGTTTGAGTATATAATCTAAAACTGATTTTTTGCCTGTTAAAATATCTACTTGCGCCATCATACCCGGCATAATTGGAAGATTTTTACTCTGTGACTTCAAAGTTGTATCTTGCGTTTTTATTTTTACAGCATAGTAAACATCACCTTTTTTATCTTCCAACGTATCTGCTGAAATATGCTCCACAACACCTTCAAGTGCCCCATAAATCGAAAAATCATAAGCGGATAACTTTACAATAGCTTTTTGCCCTTGGTAAATAAAAGCTATGTCCGTTGGACTGATTTTTGCCTCAATAAATAAAGTATCATCAAGGGGAACGATTTCCATAATAGGTTCAGCAGGACGAACAACACCGCCTAATGTATTGATATAAATAGTTTTTATTACTCCGTTTAGTGGAGAACGTAAATCTGTTCTAGTAAGTCTATCACCACCAGTTTTTAAACTTTCGTTTAATGAAGCAAGTTCTGCGGATAACACATTGATTTCTTTTTGCATTATTGTTTCTTTCTCAGCCTTATGCGCTTCCACTTTCTTTTCAACTTCTTCTAAAGATGTATAAAGCTTTGGTAGTGTAAACTCAAGCACTGATAATTGTGACGAAAAATTTTGTACGCTTTGTTCTAAATTAACATAATCAATCTGAGAATATGCGCCTTGACTCACTAGTGGCCTTGCCAGATTTCTTTGTCTCTCAGCAAGTTCAAGACTTACTTTAACTTGCTTTTGCAATTCTTCTTGTTCTAAAATTTCCTGCTCTTTCAAGTCTTTCTGACTCTCCAAGACTGCAAATTCAGCCAAATCTTGTTTTATTTCAGCCTCAAAGAGAGCGTTACTTCTTTCTATTATATCTCTACGCTCTTGTAACTCTTGCGGATAATTTGGTTTTACACCTTCAATTCTAGCTTCTAGTCGAGCTATTGAAGCCATATTTTCATAAATGCGTGCAAGATTATCTTGATAAAGGCTTGTTGCTTGCGTATTTTCTAAGCGCGCAACTATTCTCCCTTGTTCAACAACATCCCCTTCTGAGACTAAAATTTCGTTCAAAATTCCACCCTCGAGATTTTGTATGATTTGAACTCTTTGACTTGGAACTACTTGCCCAAGCCCTCGGCTTATTTCATCTATTTCTGCAAAATACGCCCATATAGTGAGCACTACAAAAATACATGCTATTGCCCAAAGCAAAATACGCGCTTTTATAAGTCTACTTCTTTCAAGACTATTTGAATATTTTGTATGTAAACCTTTTTTTATATTCATAATTTTCTACTTTTTCAATATTTGCGCTGACTCTGTAATGAGTTTGCCCTGATTCAAAACTATAGCTCTTGAAGTTAAAGAATATAGTGCTGACTTATGTGATGAAAGAATTACGGTTCTATCAGCAAAAGCTCGCTTAGCTCTTTCAATAAATCTTTTTTCACTTTCATCATCGAGCGATGAAGTAGGCTCGTCTAGCAAAAGAACTTGTGGATCTCTGATAAGTGTTCTCGCAAGGGCAATTGCTTGCTTTTGTCCGCCTGATAAATTTTTTCCACGTTCGCCAACATCAGTCATTAAACCCTTTGAAAAGTTTTTTGTAAAATCAAGAACTCCTGATATTTCGGCAGCCTTCATTATTCTATGCTGTGAAACACCTAACATACCCATTGAAATATTATCTATTATAGTGCCAGAAAATAAATATGTATCCTGAGATAAATAGCCAATTTTCCCTCGCAAAAGTGAGGTGTGAATGTGTCTAGTATCCAAGTTATCCAAAAGAACACGTCCTTGATTCCCCTCGTAAAGTCTCATTATAAGCTTCAATAAAGTGGACTTCCCTGCTCCACTTTTTCCTACTAAAGCAACTTTTTCACCCGCTTTAATTTCAAGTGAAATATTATCTAACACTAACTCATCACTGTTCGGATAAGAAAATGAAAGATTTTCTACTTTTAAACTTGAGGAAAATGTAGATTCTATTGAAGGTAGTATTAGTGTAGATGAAGCTTGATTTTCTTCCTCTAACATCATAATATTATCTAATTTTTTCTTTGCAGTTTTAGTTTTCTGCCATATTAGAATCACACTTGCAAATTGAATAAGAGAAGAAACTACTCTACCCATTAAAATCACACAAGCAATCAATGCTCCCATACTGATATTCCCTAATGATATCAAGTATGCACCAAATACAATCAAGCCTGTATTTGCCAAAGCACCCACAAATTGATTACTTGAAACTGCAAGCATATTCAATCGTTTAGAATGCGAGCTTGTTTCTGCGCTTCGCATACAGCTATTTTCATATTTATCTTGTATAAATCCTTGAAGTAAATTTGTTTTTACGGTTTCAATTCCTACCATTGAATCTATTAATATAGAGTTTTTCAATTCATTTTGTTTTACTTGCTTGTCTATTGATTTTTTAAGAGAGATTTGAAATATCCATGAAAGGAGTAACATCACAGGTAACACAGATAAAGGAATAAATACTAGACTTCCTGCAAGCCACCAAATTAATAAAATAAAAAGGAATGTAAAAGGAATATCTACTAATGCAAGAAGTGTTGTTGAACCTATAAAATCACGTATCTGCTCAAATTCTCTTACATTATTTATTAATGAACCTGTAGTTTTAGGTAAGTGTGCAATTTTTATATTTAATAATTTTTCCATTATACGAGATGAAACTATAGTATCCACCTCTTTTCCTGCCAAATCAACAAAGTAGGAGCGTAGAATTTTCAGTATAAAATCAGAAAGATATGCTATACATACACCTATAGCGAGCACCCAGAGTGTATCCATTGCGTTATTTGGAATAACTCTATCATACACATTCATCACAAATAGTGGCGATGCAAGCACAAAACAGTTTATGAGGATTGATGAAAAAAATACGTTCCTATATAATGGTGCATAATTTAAAAGTGTTTGCCAAAACCAATTTTTTTTATTATTTGCGTTTTCTTCGGAAGAATCAATATTTTCTAAAATTTCTTCATCAATTGCTGAAAAAACAACGTATCCTGTATAAATGTTATTAAGGTCATTTTCTGGAATAAGCGATTGAGATGGTGCATTATCACTTAAAATTATACGATATTTCCCATCTTCACGCCCAAGCAATAAACCTGCCCTATTAGGAAGACCTTTTTCTACTGATTTCAAAATTAGTACACAGGGGAAAGTTTGTTCTAATAAGGCATTTAACGGTAAAGTGAGTGTACGAGTTGGAAGTCCCATACGCGCAAGCACATGAAAAATAGCGTCTGTCGTATGTGATGCAGATTGAAGAGCGTAAGGCTCAATAGATATTCCTTTGTATTTTCCTAGCAAACAGAGAATATCTATAAGCGGAAGAATGGTATTGTGTCTTGGCATAATATTTGTTCTTTTATATATGTAAAAAAGAGCGTTTATATTTAGAAATCCCCACCCTTTTTGACTTATTTAACATCAAAGAGAGTGAGGATTTAAAAATAGATTTACAGACCTTTAGACATTTCAAGCAGGTCAGATTTCTCAATATTTAATTCATCAAGCAGAGTACCAACAAGAGCAAGCATTCTATACTGTCCAATAAGTGCATCTACTTGTGATATTTCTCTATCAACTACAGATGCAAAATATTCTGATTCAGCATCAAGCACATCGAGTAATCCTCTTTGACCCGCTTGAAATTGTTGATAAAAGTTATTTTTTGTTCTTCTAGAGTAATCCATTGATTGTGCATAATAGTCTACTTGTTTGAAGAGATTTCCTACACGAGCATAAGTAGCTGTGATATCTTGATGGAGTTGATCTTTGAATTTTTGACTTTCATATTGAGCTTTACGAATATTCGCATTTGCTTTTGAAATATTAGCTTTATCTGCACCACCGCTAAAAAGTTCCCACTCTAGAACTAGCCCAACATTATAACCATGGCTATTTCCGTTTCCTACACCTTCTTGATATTTTGTGCTGTAAGATCCTTGTGCATAAATATTAGGCAAAAAGCTTGACTTTGCAACACTCTTTTCAGCTTCATTAAATTGAATATTATCAAGAGTTGAAAGAAAACGAGCATTAAAATCATCGGCGAGTTCAATTGCAGAGTCTGATGATGTATATTGTAAAATAGGAGATTCTAGCGTTTCTAATTCGCTAGGAGCTTGAACACCTACAATTCTATAGTACGCAGCTTTTGCAGCTTCTAACCCTGTTTCATGACTTAGTAAGGTTGCGCGTGCTCGTGCAAGGCGTGATTCAACTTGAGTTACTTCTCCATTTGTAATAACGCCCTGATTATAACGGAGTTTTGTAGTTCTAAGAACTTGTTCATGTTCTTTTACATTTTCTTTTGAGAGGTCAACTAATCTATAAAATCTTGCCAAATCGGCATGCGCAGAAAGAGCTTCAAATGCAAGGGAAGTTGCGGCATCAAAAAGAAGATTTTCTGAATAATCTAAACCTGTTTCAGCTGAATATACTTTTGCTCTATTCAAGCCACCAGCAAAGAGGATTTGTCTAATACTAATTCCTGCGCCGGCATAATATTGTCCTTCGCTTTCTGTTTGATAAATATGTGTTGCAAAATCAGAATCTTGTACTAAGCCTGTATTTGCCCACACTCCAATTGTTGGAAAGTATGCAGCAAATGCTTTGTTCACATCATAGCCGGCAGCAACAACTGTCTCAACAGAGCTTTTCAGTGTTGGACTAAATTGAAAAGCATTATCTAATGTTTCTTCAACTGTTACAGCTGCATATAAATTGTTACTTCCAACAAGTAACATAGATACTGCAAACAAACTTGTAATAAATTTAATTTTCATAGAAGCTCCGTAGAATCTTCAAGAATACGCATCTACTTACATGACGCACATATTCTAATTTTATATTTTTATAGTCTTACAAAAATAGCAAGTAGAAAAATTTTAGTCAAGGTAAAAAACAAGTCATAAAAAATCCAGAATCTCATTTTTTGACAAATCAAATTTGCTATGTTAACAACATACAATATCTTAGTATAAAAAATTCTATAGAAATATTTCTATAAGGTTTAGTGAGGTCTAACTATGAGCCAAGTTGCTAAAGTTGCTGAATTATCTGGTAGTGCATACGTTATCCGTGACGGAGTAAGAGTAAATCTTGAAACTAACGCCCCTCTTTATGAAGCTGATGTTCTTAATACTGAAGAAGGCACCTTAAAAATTATTTTTACGGACGGCTCAAGTGTAAGTATTGCGGATAATACCGAATTATTGATTTCTGATTACGTGTACACAGATACTGATGAGTCTTTTATTCTTGACCTCGTTGAAGGCGCAATGGAATCAATCTCCGGTAACATAGTTAAACGTAATCCGGACGCTTTCAAAATTGAAACTCCTAAAGCTGTTTTTGGTATACGAGGAACTACAACTTTTCATAAAGTCACTGCTGAAAACGAACTTCACGCAGTTTTATCAATTACGGACAACCATACCGTAGTGCTTACTCTACCCGATCAAACAAGTATTGTAATGTCGCGTAATTATGAAGCTGTAACAATATTCTCTAATGGAAGTTACGAAGCAATAAATCTTACAAGCCAAGAAGTTCAAGATATAAACAAACTCTTCGATGCTGAAATATTAGATGATATTCACGAACTTAGTAACAATCTACAGAAAGTTCTTTCTGAAATAAGTCTACGTTCTGAAGTGAGTAGCGTTAACAAGCAAAATTTAACCGATTTTTCATCTAAACTTCTTACTTTACAAGAAAATCCATCTGATTTTGAAATAGAAATTTCTACGGAAATAACTACCTTAGAAGATGGTGAAAACGATAGAGATGACGATGATAGCTTAGAGGATACCCCGCTCACAACTCCATCTATTAACGACGACGATGATGACGACGACGACGATGACAGTGATGATAGAGATGACGATTTTCTCGACAACTTAGCCGATTTGGATGACCTCGATGATTTAGCTGATGCTTCAAAAAATGACGATGATGACGATATCGCACTCCCACCTACAACAACTATTGCTTTAAATGCAACTTCAAATGCACCTGTAACCTTTATTGTTCCCGGTGGTGGAATTGCGACAATTGGTAACTTTATCAATAATGGCGCAACCTTTCAAGTCACCTTTGACCCTGCCCTCATTCAAACAAGATCTCTTTCAGTTCCGGCAGATTCTGCAATAAACCTCACAAACGATGGTTTTACTTTGAATTACCAAAATATTAACTACCAATTCTATTGGAATGGGGCGAAACCAAGCGAATTTAACACCGCTACAACCGCATATAATGTTTTGACAAACGTAAATAATTATACCTACAATCCAGCAGGTGACACCGTAACTACTGCGGACGGCAGCACTTACACTACAAACTTTACCTATATTCAAGGTACAGGAATTGCTACATTATCTACAGGTGATGATACTCTAATACTGCAAGATAATGGTTCTTATAGCATCGGAGGAACTAAGAATATCGCCGGCTTTACCGTTTATGATGCAGGAACAAATAAAGATACTCTAACCATTGATCTAGAGGATAACCCCCTTACAATCACTCAAGATGGGCTAGAGCTTGGTTCAGTGCGATTTGAAAATTTTGAAGTTATTGATGCTGGCGATTCTGAGCTTGAGTTCAATATTGATAGCAGTATAACTTCTGATATTACTTATGAAATTCGTATTACAAACGAAAGTAGAGAGCTGACTATAAATGAAAATGGTAAAACTACTGAAATAGATAACATAGATGAAACTTCAGCAGATTATACTTATGTAACAAGCAATGGTGTAAATGTAACATTTGATTTTGTATAATATGTGAACCTTTACATCTTTAAAAATAATAAAAAAATACAAAAATTACTTTAGGAGTATATCCTAACTTATAGTTTTCAAGAGGGGGAAGCGCGTTGAAAAACAAACTTCTCCTCTCTTTAAATTTATCTGTGAAATACAAGATATCAAAGTAGTGTATATTTTTAAAGCAAAGCAAAAAACCACTCTACACCTACAATGTAAAAAGTCAGAAGTTATTAAAAGCCATAATCTTAACAAAATATAACAATTTTTAGATTTATGTTTGAATATTCATATATGTAACAGACCATTTTTTCTAGTTAAAAAATAAATTTTTCTTTAGATTACTCTAGAATAAAATAACAATGTGCCAATAGGCACATTTACAATTTAAACCTCATAGTATATTATGACAATAAGAATCTGAAATACTATACTTTTTATTCTTATTTATTTCTTAAAATAAAAAAAGTGAGGTTTGTATGTCGCAAGATAGTTATACTGAAGTAACCACTACTAGCTGGATGACACGTTTAGGAAATTCGTTCAAAGGCATTGTTACAGGAATTATCCTTATAGTTTTAAGTTCTGCTTTGCTCTACTGGAATGAAGGTAGAACCGTTCGACGTGCCGGTGCAATTGGTGAAGCTGAACTTGTTACAGTCGATCTTCCAAGTATTGCCTCTGTCGATCCAAGCTTTAACGGAAAAGTAGTTTACGCTTTGGGTGAAGCAAAAACTACTGAAACCCTTGCTGATTCTTTATTTGATGTAAGTGCTACTGCTATTAAACTTGATAGAAAAGTGAAATTTTATCAATGGATTGAAAAATCTGAAACAAAAACAGAAAAAAAATTAGGTGGCGGCGAAGAAAAAGTTACAACCTACACCTATGAAAAAGCATGGGTAGATGCTCCTGTAAACTCATCAAGCTTCAAAATTTCAGAAGGTCATGAAAATAGTCTTATCACACTGACACCACTAGAAAATGAAAAATGGCAAGCTCAAACAGTTACTTTTGGAGCATATAAACTTTCTAAGGCACAAATTGCCTCAGTATATAATCCTCAAAATATTGATTTAGAATTTTCTAAAGAACAATTAGATAAAATTAATGCTATGCTTGTAAAAGATCCACAAACTCTTCTTCAAGAACAGCAACTCATGCAAAATAATCAAATGGTTACAGGTTATAATCAAGGTATGCAAGCACCTAACACCGCTATGCAAACCACAACTCCCAATATGCCTGTAAATCAAAATATGTCTGTAACTCCTACTATGAACATGCAGACTATGCAGACTATCCCTGTTGAACCGAGAGTACATGTTCAAGGAAATCAAATTTACTTAGGTAAAAGCTCTGGCACTCCTTCTATTGGTGATATCATAGTTACTTATACTAAAACAACAGATACAAACATTTCTATTATAGCACAAGTAAACGGTAATAGTTTTGTTCCTTATACAGCTTCTAATGGAAATACATTCTCATCATTATCCAACTCACAAAGTTCAAAACAAGAAATGTTTCAAAGTGCAAAAGATTCTAACACCATGATTAGTTGGTTATTAAGAGTTTTAGGAATTTTCCTTGTAATTGGTGGATTTAAAGCAATTTTTGCTCCGCTTGCTGTACTTGCTGATGTTATTCCTGTACTTGGCAGTATTGTAGGTGCCGGCACTGGACTTGCTGCATCATTAATTGGTTTTGCTTGGTCATTTATCATTATTGCTATTGCTTGGATACGCTTTAGACCTATTTTAGGACTTTCACTTTTAGGTATAGCACTTATTGCTATCATCTTTACTATCTGGAAAGGTAAAAGCAATAAAAATGATAAAACTCCTACACCACAAGAACCTCAAGAAGCTTAATTTTTCTTCGGGATCTTATTATTGATGAATTAACATATGTCTGAAAGTGCCAAAGAACTTATTATCATAATTTGTTGTATTGGCACTTTTTTTATAAAGGAAATTTTATGATAAAATCATTCTTTTCAACTATTATAAGTCTAAGTTTACTTTTCCTCGTTTCTGCGAATCAAAACACTTATGCAGGAGAAGGGCTTGCAAAAACTTATTCTGAATTCAAAGAAAAAGCTCAAATTATGATGCAAACTCCAGAAGGGGCAGCTAAAATGTATTTTGATGCTGTATTTTGCTATATCGACCCAAAAACTCGTAGCGAAGGGCACAAAATGCTTCGATACGTAATGAGGGAATCAGCTAATTGGGACAGATCTGCAAACTACAATACTTTTGTTACTCGATTAAAAAATCCGAATAAAAGCTACATATTCAGAAGTTATGCAGAAGGGACTTCACCTGAAAACGGCTATGAAATGTCGCCTGAAGACTACTCCTTAATGCACGTAAAAAACAAAGAAGAAACTGACTATACGAGAGTAATAATCATGAGTAGTGGTGCGGATTCTGAACGCAGTCTATGGGCTCAACAATTTGACGATGGGCTTTGGCATATTATCAACAATGCAGGCTCATATACTGATGTACGTCAGCCCAAAAATATAGTTGATAATAGCCATGATGCTGATTATGACTAAGTTATGTTTCTAAGTTCAACCTTTTGCGTTTTTCCTGTCCAAAAGATGCCTTTTTATTCCGTTAAACCTTAAAATGATTTATAAGCTATTTCTTTTATTGTATATAAAATATTTCCAAATGTAAATGTGCCGATATGCACATTCACAAAAGTAGGAAAGTAATATAAACAATTCAGAAAAAAATACAGTCTTTAGTTTTATCAGAACCTATATGCCTATTGCAAGTCTGTATAAATAGTGATATTCATTATTAAAATATATGGAGCATGCAATGAAAAGCTATAAAGATTATCTAATAGCCATCAGTATTGCACTTGTTTTTTATTTTGTTTTTCCGCAAGATAACACACAGGAAGCCTTATTTATTTCTCAGTATGACTCAAGTTATACTCATGTCTTACATGAAACCTATAGTGATATTGAAGTTGGAAGACAAGAATCTACAGGTGATACATATGAATCAAAAGGAGATATTGCATTTTATCTACTTTTGCTATTCTTCTTTATTCTTTATACTTTTTCACTTACAAATCGAGTTGAAGTGAAAAGGATACGCAAGGCTCTTATAATTCTATGTTTATTGCAGATAATACTCCTTTCTTTTGGGACTTTTATATCTATAATGAGTCAAAATGAAATTATCGTGCTTGCCGTTTTTTATATGAGGTATATACCGATTTTAATGATTCCTGCGCTCATGCTTTATATTGGAATAAATTCAGGGCATGTTGCTGGAAGAAAAAAGCTCAATCGTTTATATAAGATTTATTTTTTCCTTACGCTTATTCCCCTCGGACTCATTCTAACAAACTCTTTTCACGAGCTTGTTTTTATCATACATAATCCATTTGAAGGAAATCACGAACTTGGCACCCTCTACCCTTTTATTGCGATGTGGAGTATTGCTACTATTATTCTTGCTTCAAGTGTGCTTATGTATAAAACTTTCACCACACCTAAAAAATTGGTTTTTCTCTTGCCTCTTCTTGCGAATGTATTGGCGGTGCTCTATGTTTTACTTTACGATTTAAGTATCTGGAGAATTAGAGAACTGAGCATGTCTTATGGGCTTAGTGTTATTATATTTATTAATATTGAAGCCTACCTACAAAGTAGAATTTTCCCAAGTAATCGAGGATATACAACTCTTTTTGCTCATTCACATTTCTGTATGGAACTACGTGATTCATCAGATAAGCTTATTCTGCAATCATCAGTTGTTCCCCCTACCGACAACCACAACTTCATCAAACGCGAAAATCCAATCGCAGGCGGAAAATTTATTTACTACGAAGATCATACTGCTTTAAATAAAGCACGTGAAAGTCTTGCAGAGTCGAATCTTGAAATAAAAAAGAACAATGCTTTTCTTAATCAACAAAGTAATGTTGACGTAGAACTTGCAAGCATTGAAGTGCAAAAAATAGCATACAGGCACGTTGACCAAATACTTATGCACGGAATAAATAAAATTGAATCTTTACTCTCTACCATGGAGAATATGGATAAAATTAAAGAAGCGAAAAAATATCAGAATCTTATTGATAGAATAAATGTCATTGCTTGCGCTATAAAACGTGAATCAATTCTTTTAATCAATTATCTTGCAAAACAAAGCGAACTAAGCAAAGAAAATATTCTTGAAGAAAATGTAGATAATTTTATCGCCTCACTTTATGAAATGCAAGATTTTACTAAAAATTCAGAACTTAATATTATAGTTTCAAATAGACTTACATTTCCTTTAGCTTTTGAATATCTCCTTGGAATGTATAAAACTTTTTCTGTAGCCGTTGAAAAAGCTCTTGAAGCGCAATCTAAATATCTTCTTGTGCAATTTTATGAAGAAGAGAAGAAAATAGTCTTTTCTTTAATGGCGGATAATGACTGGATACACGAAGATTCTTCCTCTTTACTTGATGAAATTTTCCCATCGAAGAGCAAAAATGCTGATTCTTTCAAAAAACTTTTGTTAGTAAAGCAATTAGATGAAACAAAAGCTCTCCTTTTTAGCATCACAAAACCTAAGGAGGAAGCAAATGTTTGATTTTTATCTATTCCCATTAGTCAAATTAGAATTGTTGTTTTCTCTTGCGCTTTTATTGTTTATTCTGCAATCAACATTCTTTGCTCAATTGATATTCAATAATCCATTAAAACAGCTGTGTAAAGTTATAGGTGAGTTTTTATTATTACTTTATATTTCAATACTTACTCTGCTTCCTATTATTGTTGTAATAAATAGAAAGCATGGAATAATAACTTTAGAAAATCATAATTTATTGCTCTATATTTTTGGAATATTAACAGTATGTTATTTTCTATTTTTATTGATAAAAAAAGCTAAATACGTTTTTATTCCACTTTTAGGAGTTTGTATAACCTTACCGACTTGGAGTATACTCCCTTATAATTTTTATCAAATTTTCTATGTAGTTACTATTTGTTTGTATATGTCTCGATCTTTAAAGCTAATAGGGCGAGAATATAGATTAAAAAAGAACAAACTTTCTCCTTTTTCAATAAGAGAAGGGCTTGATACTCTACCCGCAGGTATAATGCTTTCAAAGCCAAAGGGATATATTTATCTTCTAAACAGAAAGATGGATAATCTTTTAATACAACTACTTGGTAAGGAGCAAAAAAATGCCACTAAAGTATGGAGCGATTTAGAAAAACTAAACCTTATACACAATTCAGATTCTTTTATGGAAGGTGACATTTTAGTTTCAATCCATAATGCAGAAACAAATAAAGAGGAAGTTTGGTGCTTTTCACGTTATATATATAGTATTAAGGATAAAAAATACGTTGAAATTATAGCTATAGATATAACTGAAACTTTCACCATGCTTACAAAACTCGCAAGTGACAAAGAAGAGCTTATTAAACAAGGAACTAAGATTAATGAACTTTCTGAAAAAATCACTCTTTTATCAAAAGAAAACGAATTTTCTCGTATACGCATACAGCTCCATGATATTATGGGGCAAAAACTAACCACTATGCAAAGACTTTTTCAAAGTGAATACGTTACAGGAAATGATTTTATAGCAGATTTACTTCATGACTTACTTGAAAAAATAAAAATTAAAAACTCGGAAGATAAAAATGAAATTTTAACTCTTCTCAAAGATGATTTTAAGAAAATAGGACTTGAGATTAAAATATTGGGTGAACTCCCAAAAAGTAACAAAATAGCACTCCTCTTCTTAGGCATACTAAGAGAGATTTGTACAAATGCTATAAAACATGGAGAAGCAACTAAAGTAAGTATAGAAATATCAAATATTGAAAATAGTTATGATATAACAATTACAAATAATGGCTCACTTCCGAAGAATGTAATTTCGGAAGGAAGCGGACTAAATGGAATACGTGAACGCCTAAAAAACATCAATGCTAACTTAGATATTGATTATGAAAAAGAGTTCACATTACATATAAAGGTTAAAGGATAAGGAAGTGATTAGGATAATAATTTTAGATGACCATCAAGTTATTACAGATTCTTGCAGTCATATTATTAACGAACAAAAGGACATGGTTTGCATTGCAACAGCAAGTAATTCAAGCCAAGCAGAAAAAATGTGTAAAACACTAAAACCAGATCTTGTATTAGCTGATATCTCTATAGAAAGTTCTATGGCTGGAATTGAGTTTACAAAAAAAATTAAGGCTATTTTTCCACAAATCAAAATTATTCTTATGTCTGGTTTTAATGAAATATCTTATATACCCTTAGCTAAAGAAGCACTTGCAGATGCTTTTTTATCAAAAGCTCAACCGCTTGAAAATTTTCTTGTTGCTATACGAACTGTTATGAATGGAGAAAAAGTTTTTCCTGAACCGTATCAAATCCCCTCGCCGCAAGGAGAAACACTTTTCACTCAAAGAGAGTTAGAGGTTTTAAGGTTGCTTTGTCGCTCACTCACCAGAAAAGAAATTGCTGATGAACTCGAGATTAGTATTGGCACTGTAAAAAGGCACATCGAAAACATGCTTGTAAAATCTAACTGTAAAAGCACTATGGAATTGGTTATTTACGTAGTCGGAAACTCTTGGATTTCACCAAAATAAAAAAGAAATAAAAAGATCCTCTTATACTCAGTTGCAGAAGTATAAGAGGATTTTTATTTTAAGAGTTATGAAATATATTCTAACGCTTTCTCAGAAAAAGAATTAATTTAGAAACATACCCTAATTCACAAAGAGTAAAGGAACCGCCGGAATATAAGTAATTACTAGCAATACAGCAATCATTATAATTAGCAATGGTACAATAGCTACAGAAAGTTGAGAGATTTTAGAATTGGTGATTGAACTTGCAACGAAAAGGTTAACACCTACTGGAGGAGTAACGAATCCGATGGCAAGGTTAACAACCATAATAATACCAAAGTGAACAGGATCAACTCCAAATTCCATAACAATAGGTAAAAGTACCGGTGTAAGAATAACAATTGCTGCTAAAGCTTCCATAAATGTTCCAACAAAGAGTAAGAACAAGTTGATAATCAGTAAGATAACAATTTTATTTTCTGTGAGATTTAGAATTGCTGATGCAATTGTTCCCGGCACATCTTCAAGAGTCATGATATGCCCGAATAAAGTTGCAAGAGCTATAAGAATAATAATCCCGGCTGAAGATGATGCGGATTCTGATAAAAATCCCCAAACATTTCTAAATGTTATTTCACCATAGAAAAACATTCCGGCAATTAGACCATAGATAGCAGCAACCGCCGCTGCCTCTGTTGGAGTCATAATACCGCCATAGATACCACCAAGAATAATAACAGGTACTAAAAGAGCCCACTTCGCATTCCAAAAAACTTCACAAAACATTTTGAATGATTTTTTCTTCTTTTTACCAACCCACCCTTTCTTCTTTGAGTAGAAGAAAGTGAATAGCATAAGAGCAAAACCGGTTAAAAGTCCTGGAACAATACCACCCATAAACAATTTACCAACTGACTGATTCGCTGTAATACCATATACAACAAATGGATTACTAGGTGGAATCATAACACCTATAGCACCAGCAGCCGCAACAACTGCACCTGCAAAGTATTTATCATAACCTCTTTCTATCATAGCAGGTACTGTTATCATACCAATAGCCGCAACAGTAGCCGGCCCGGAACCACTAATAGCCGCAAAAAACATACTTGCACTAATACTTACAAGTGCAATACCACCAGGGAAGTTGCCAAGCATATAATCTGCAAGATCAAGCAATCTTTTAGAAAGACCGCCGGCACCCATTAGCACGCCGGCCGCAATAAAGAAAGGAATTGCCATAACTGAAGGATTATCAATTGCTGTGAATGGCGCTTGAGCAATATAGGCTATACGAACTGAATCCGCACCAATAATAGTTGCTAAAGTTGCCAAACCTAAACAAATAGCAATAGGTACACCCAATAAGAGAAGAATAATAAAATATCCGAATAATAAGGTAAGCACACCAATTTCATCAGAAATATATACAGGTGCAATAACAATAGCCGTAACTGCTACCCCTATAAGAGTATCTATAAGACCAGATTCTTTAATTTGCCTTATAATGTCTTGAATAAGACGAATAGTCATCAATCCAAAACCAATAGGTAAAATTGCATAAGGAATATAGTAAGGAATTTGCAGAGCCGCTGTTAATTGCTTTCTTTTAAATTGAAGTTCTAGATAGTCGAGACTTGTCATAAAAATTGCTGTTGCCATAATAATAAATGCAATATCAACAATAATCCAAGTAATACCTTGTACTCTAGGGGAAAGCTTGTCATAAATAATATCAACGCGAATATTACTTCTAGAACGAATTGTAAGTGGAATAGCAGAATAAGTTGCTAAAATAAATAAAAAACGAGCTAATTCTTCTGTCCAAATAGGAATATGAATATCAGGAAAAAACTGTGAAAAAATGTAACGTCCTAAACTTTGGTATACAATAAGAAGAATGGAGCCAAGAAGGCCAAAAATCATTAATGGTTTTTCTAAGTTTTCATCAATGTATGAAAGAATGCTTTTTTTAGGGATATGTTCTTGTGCTGTTGAAAAATCTTTAGTTTCTTGCATGAATACTCCTTTAATGAACTAGCAAAGGCTACTTCTCTACATGCTTTTGACATCAGTATAATATCAAACAAAATATTTTCTTAAAATGCCAAAAGCAATATTGCGCTTATAAAATAGGATACCCTTATAAAAGAGTATCCTATTGATTATACAATTATTTTTGTGTGTCTAATAGAAGTTGAAGAGCTTTAGGATCGAGTTGATCTTTGAATTCGTCCCACACAACTTTTGTTTGTTCAACAAGCTGAGCACGTTCTTCAGGAGTTACATCATGAAATTGTATATTTAGTTTTAGCATTTCATTTTTGGAATTTTCATCAATTACTATAGAAATTTCACGTTGCCAATCAAGAGCTTCCGCAGCAGCTTCTCTAATTATAGCTTGTGCAGCTTCAGGCAATTCATCATAAATTTCTTTATTCATCATAAGAATGTGCATGCTGTAGTTATGCTCTGAATTGATAGCATATTTTAATACTTCAACGTGTTTTGCAGTAACTAAGTGTTCCCAGTTATTTCCTTCAGCATCAACAGTTCCTTGTTGAAGAGCTGTATAAGTATCACCCCATGCAAGAGGAGCTGGAATCATACCAAGTGAACGAGCAACAGCAACTTCAATTGGTGAATCAGTAGTACGAGTTTTAAGACCTTTTAAATCGCCTACGCTATTTAATGGTTTATCTGTAGAAACGAAGTTACGATAACCGTATTCACTCCACATAATGGTAGTCATACCAATGTTATTAGCAACTGTTTCAAAATATTTTCCAAGTTCACCATCGTCAAGAGCTTTATAAAGATTTTGCTGATATTGCGGAGAAGTTGCATATGGTAAATCAAAAACCATGTATTCTCTTGCAAAACTTGCCATATTTGGAGATGAGCAAGAAGCCATATCAAGAGTACCAAGTTGAACGCTTTCTAATGTTGCTCTATCACTTCCTAAAACAGCATTTGAATAAAGTTTAACTTCGATTTTTCCACCTGATTTTTCATCAACAAGTTCTACGAATTTTTCATAACCACGAACCATATTACTTCCATTTGGGCTGGGACTAGCTAACTTAAGTCTTATTTTTTTTCCTGTGTAAGGTTCTGCTGCAATAGAAGGGCTTGCAAGACAGAGTGTTAATAAAGCAAAAGTAATTGTGGTAAAAATAGATTTTAATCGCATAGTCTCCTCCAATGAAAACTAGTTAAAAGGGTGTTAAGGCTATTAAGGTTCTAAGAAAATGTTTCCGAACTATTCAATAGCTGATTTGTTCGGAAACATCTGCTAATTTTCAAAATTAGTATTTTGGATGCTCATAAACGTGGAAATCCCATTTTTTACCAGGATTTAGTTTAGTTAAGCGCCAGTCACACGCTCTTGCGTGTCCTTCCATACCTTCAACACGTGAAAGACGTGAGCCATATTCACTTACTGTGCAGCATGATTCTTCATTTAAAGGATCTTGATAAGTAAGAACTTTAAGATATTTGTGCACGTTTAATCCACCAGTAAAGTGACCAGCTTTTTTAGTTGGAAGAATGTGGTTAGGGCCAGAACATTTATCACCATGAGTTACAGTTGAGAATTCGCCCATGAAGAGTGAACCGTAAGATGATAAATTAGCAAGCCACCAGTCAGGGTCATCACAAAGAACTTCAAGGTGTTCAGGAGCATAAGCATCACTGATTTTTACCATTTCTTCACGATTTTCGCAAAGGATAACTTCGCCATATTCTTCCCAAGATTTCAATGGAGTTGCAGGATCAGGCATATCTGCAATAAGTTTAGGCATAAGTTCGATAACTTTTTCAGCTAATTCGCGTGAATCAGTGAAGAGCCATACAGGTGAGTTTGTTCCATGTTCGCCTTGTGATAAAAGATCGATAGCAACTGTCATAGGGTCAGCATTTTTGTCTGCAAGGATAGCAATTTCAGACGGACCGGCAAATAAGTCAATACCACACACGCCTTCACCAGCTAAAATAGCTTTAGCTTCAGCAACATACGCATTACCAGGACCGGTGATAATATTAGCTTTTTTACCAGTAAATAAGCCATAAGCCATAGTTGCAACAGCTTGAACGCCACCCATTTCTAAAATAATATCAGCACCGGCAAGTTCCATAGCATAACATACTGAAGCATCAATGCTGTCACCACGAGGAGGAGTTGCAGCAACAACAAATGGAACACCAGCAACTTTAGCAGTAGCAACACTCATAAGCACTGAACATGTATGAGCAAAACGACCACCTGGAACATAACAACCCGCTACGTCCATTGGAATAACCTTTTGACCGGCACGAACACCAGCTGGGGTGGTAATCTCAAAATCTTTAATGCTGTCACGCTGAGCTTGAGCAAAAGCTACAATTTGTTCATGAGCAAAGCGAATATCAGCTTTTACATTTTCAGGAACACTTGCGATGAGTTTTTGTTTCTTTTCTTCAGAAAGAATAAAATCATCATCCCAGTTATCAAATTTCTTAGCGATTGCACGAATTGCATCTTCGCCATTTGCACGGATATCTGCTAAAATCGCTTCAACATTTGCACGAGCTGTGTTACTGAATTCTTCTGCTGAAGTAGCAGCTTTTTTTAAGTATTCCATTTTATTATCCACCTTTTCTTGTTATTAAAAAAAATTAAACTATCGGCCAATAAAAAACTAAATCTTGAAAGTATACTTAACTCTTGAATAATATATCTTATATAAGACTGTCAATACATAATTGAGATTTTTTATCAAAAAAATTATCAAAAAAATAATTTCCTTATTATTTTAGATAGTTAAGAAATAACAAATTTCAACAAGTCTTATATAAGACCTATTGAGTGGTGTTTTTTTATTGATTGGATATTCAATCACTGCTAAAAACAAAATAAAGTTTTATTAATAATACTTATAAATAGAATTAAAAAATTTTTAACTCTATTTATAGTTATTTTCTAGGGCATGTCCCTAAATTAAGAAATTCTGTGGAATTTTCACGTCATTTCAATACATATGTATAAAGCATATAAAAAAAACAGATATACTCAATTCTTTCTAACATCTTGATTTATTGTTAACTATTTTTAATAAAAGAATAAGCTTTCTAATTTAAAAAGTCATAAACTCGAATCAGCTGGTGGAGTTTACAACTTAATTAGATTTAGAAAGATACCCTAATTTATAGTGACTTTATATGTGTATTTTTCAGAATTTACCTTACTCTCTCTATACTCGATTATTCTGCTATGAATATCTAAAGAAGTTCTCTTAACAAGGAGTAAGGGTGTGTTTTCTTGAATATTGAAACATTTAGCATCTTGCGAATTTGCCAATGTCACGCTCATTTCTTCGCTTGCAGTTGATACACGCATAGCAAACTCGCTTATATAGAAAGCATAAAGTCGAATTGGTAATTCTGTAAGGTTTTCAAGGGTATCTTTTTTGAAGTGTTTAACAGGAATATAAACAACTTCAGATACAACTATTTCTGAACTATCTTCATCAATAGGGCGAAGACGTTCCGTATAAACAACTTTATCACTGATATTAATATCTAATTTTTCAGCAAGCTCTTGTGTAGGGGTGATTATTTCATGAAAGAGTGCGCGAGTAGCTGGATATAAGCGTTTATTACTTTTATCGCATAAATTATAGAAAGGAAAAACAGTACTCCCTTCATTAAGGTCTGCTACTGTAGTTCCTTTTCCTTGGTAACGAATTAAATGCTTTTCGTTTGTAAGTTCTTCAAGGGCTTTTCTTAGAGTACCTTGACTCACTCCGTATTGTTCAGCAAGAGCAAATTCATTTGGCATAAAAGTTCCTGGGGGCCACTCACCAGCAACAATTCTTTCAAAAATATTTTCTTTTACCTGTAAATATAATGGTTTGAAGCGAACCTTTTCCATAAAAAGTCCTGTTTTATTTATTTTTTTGTGGAGATAAATTTTTTATAAGTAGAAAATAAATCTACTACATCAAGATAACACCTCAACAGTGTTTTTTATAAAGAAAAATCTTTAGAAAGTCAAATAAGTTATGAAAAAATATTTACAGTTGAACTTTCAAAAGTCAAAAAAATGTAAAAGCTTGACCTCTGATACATTGCCCCTTTAGAGGGTTCTTCCTCAAAAAAAGGTTTTACTCGGAATATGGTCCACATCTTCAAAGCTGATTTTCTTGCGCGCTGACCAGGGATTGATATTCAAATTTAGTGCTACCATTTTGTCAAGAACATTGATAGGTATTTGTAATGTATTCAACAGTAAATGCTTTGAAGAAAGACTCAAAATATGTGGATTCAATATCCATATCAAAAATATATAGAATTTTCTAAGGTATGCCTAAAAATTCTTTTTCTCGACTCACGTCCTTAAAGAAAGTGGTGTTGGTCTTGACGTCAGTGATAATGCTGAGGCCGGGCAGTACTTCCTTAGCAATGCAATCATGAGAGACACCATTACGCAGATTGGTGAGAAAAATATTAAATTTATATGCTAAGCATAATACTTCCATAGCGTTTCAATAAGATATTTCTCTTTTTGAAATTTGCTACTCTTACCTAAACAACTCCTCAAACGCAAAAAAACGGTATTTCACCTAACTACAGGCAAAAACAATCAAATTTTACCCATTTTTTGTAAATTTTACCAAAAACAATATTAACAATACAGATAGAAACTCATAACTATATATAATATATAATTATTTTATTTTAGGCACAAAGATTGCTTATTGTGTGACAGTTTTGTTACTACAAAATTTACTCATAC
>CAYJOR010000044.1:0-22242 GCA_964371865.1 uncultured Desulfovibrionaceae bacterium
TCCCATCAGGTCCAGGTAAAGGAGCTTGCAAAATGGCAGGTCTTCCTAAACCTACCGGTTGTGTATAGTCTTTATATAGCAACACCGAGGGCAAGTTTACTTGCCCTTTTTTTGTGTCTTTTTATGTCTCTAATAGAGTATGTATCACCAAAGGTGATGCAAAATATGCAAAATAAACATTGGTTTACATATTTTTAGATAAAAAAAAACTTCCTTCATTCTAATGAATAAAGGAAGTTTATTTTTTGAATGTAGATTGCTAAGCAAGCAATATTTTCTCTTCTACTTTCTCTTTTATTTTTCTAGTTTTTTTAGGTGATTTTGATTTTTCTAAAACAAATTCAAGAACTTCATTTACGTGAGAAACAGGATGAAACTCAATTTTATCTCTAAGTTCTTGCGGGATTTCTTCTAAATCTTTTGTGTTCTGCGCAGGAATTATAGCATGTTTGAGTCCACGTGCTACAGCGGCAAGAATCTTTTCCTTAATTCCGCCAACCGGCATAACTCTTCCACGTAAGGTTATTTCACCTGTCATACATACATCCGCACGTACACTTCTTCCTGAGAGAACAGAAATCAATGATGTTATCATTGTAACACCGGCTGATGGTCCGTCTTTAGGAGTTGCACCAGCAGGAACGTGTATATGAATATCTAATTTTTCATTGAAATCAGCTTCAATTCCGAGTTCTTCAGCATGACTACGAGCGTAAGAAAGAGCAGCAGTTGCGCTTTCCTTCATAACACTGCCAAGCTGGCCAGTGAGGGTCAATCCGCCTTTTCCTTTCATTGTGGTAGCTTCTACATAGAGGACTTCACCGCCGACTGATGTCCAAGCTAAACCTTGAACAATACCTGGTTCAAGATGTATATCTTTCTCATCGTCAAGGTATCGTGGTGCACCTAGTAGTTCAGAGACTAATTTTGGAGTAACACTGTACTTCTTAGTTTCACCCATTGCACGTTTTCTTGCAAGTTTACGGCACACGCTACCAATTTCACGTTCAAGTTTACGCAAGCCGGCTTCGCGAGTATAACCATGTATAATTTCAGCAAGAGCAGTGTCTCTAAAGCTTACATCTTTTTTCTCAAGTCCATTATCATCTATTTGGCGTGGCACAAGATGAGCCTTTGCAATGGAAAGTTTTTCTTGTTCAGTGTAGCCTGAAAGACTAATAATTTCAAGTCGATCACGCAAAGCTGATGGTATAGCGTCAAGATAGTTTGCTGTACAGATAAACAATACTCGCGATAAATCATAAGGAACATTAAGGTAATGATCTGAGAAGTTTACATTTTGTTCAGGATCAAGTGCTTCTAATAATGCTGAAGATGGATCGCCACGGAAATCGTTAGATAATTTATCAATTTCATCTAGTAAAATTACAGGGTTGCGAGTTCCTGCTTGTTTGAGTGCTTGAATAATTCTGCCTGGCATAGCGCCGATATAGGTACGTCTATGACCACGAATTTCTGCTTCATCGCGAATACCACCAAGGGAAATCCTTTGGAACTTTCTGCCCATAGCACGAGCGATTGATTTTCCAAGTGATGTTTTACCAACTCCCGGAGGGCCTGCAAAACAAAGGATTGATCCCTTTGTATCAGGTTTTAGTTTACGAACACTTAAAAATTCTAAGATTCTGTCTTTTATTTTTTCTAAGCCAAAGTGATCTTCATCAAGAATTTCTTTAGCTTTTATAATATCAAGATTATCCTTTGTTACTTTTTTCCAAGGCAATTCAGTTATCCATTCAAGATAATTACGAATAACTCCTGCTTCGGCAGAATCGTTGTGCATTGTTGAAAGTCTTTTATATTGCTTTTCAGCTTCTTTTTTAACTTCTTGAGGGAGACCGGC
Organism: uncultured Desulfovibrionaceae bacterium; assembly: GCA_964371865.1. Lineage (GTDB taxonomy): Bacteria > Desulfobacterota > Desulfovibrionia > Desulfovibrionales > Desulfovibrionaceae > CAYJAZ01. The sequence goes on from CAYJOR010000044.1 coordinate 1,865, forward strand.
TTTTGCAATAGCTTTTTTTAAATCGTCAAGTTCTTCTTCTGCATCTACACTGTCACCAAGTTCAGTGCGGATAGCTTTCAATTGTTCACGAAGATAGTAGTCTTTTTGAGCTTTATCCATACCCTCACGAGCCACTGACTGTATGCGAGATTGAACGGTAGCTACTTCAATTTCTTTTGAAAGATAACTATTTACTTGACGAAGTCTCTTATAAGGATTCAAGCACTCAAGAAGTGCTTGCCCTTGAGTTGTTGTTAGACGCATATTTGTTGCAATAATATCAGCAAGTTTTCCCGGTTCATCAATGCTTAGCAAAGCCTGCATGATTTCTTGACTAGGAATACCTCTAATCGAAAGAAGTTGTTCACTTTGTTCGCGCGCAGCACGAATAAGAGCTTCTTTATCTACTTCACTTACTTCTACTTCTTCTTCAACTAAGAGATCAACCTTTGCTGTGATGAACGAGTTGGTTTCAATTAATGAGTGCGCTCTTGCTCTTGTAAGGCCTTGCACAAGGAGCTTTCTTTGTCCTTCGCTTGCTTTTATCATGCGCAGAACCATAACAACTGAACCTACTTCATATAAGTCGTCAATGCTAGGGTTTTCAATGCTTGCATCTTTTTGGGTGCAAACAAAGAGAAAGCGATGATTTGCAAGAGATTCATCAATAGCATCAATTGCAAAAGGTCTACTTTCGTAAAGAGGTATAATCATTGAATTATAAACAACTAAATCTTTCAGAGGAAGAACAGGAAGTTTTTCAGGGATAAGCGGAAGAGTAGGTATATTTGTAAGTTTTTCGTCTTCGTTAATATCAAGAGCGAGTGGTCTTATGGTTTCATCATAATCATTGCTGATATAACGTCGGCGTCCGCGACGTTTACGAGGAGTTTCTTCTTTTCCTATTTCCTGAATTTCTTTGATAAAATCTAAAATTCTTTCTTCTGAAAATGTAGAATCTAATGGTTCTGAAGTATCTGAATCAGATGTGTCTAGAGCAGATTTTTTTGTCATAGATTTATCTGTAGAAGATTTAACAGCTTTTGATTTCTCGGATTCTGAATTAACAGATTCTTCATTATCAGTTACAGTTTTTTTTGATTTTACTGTTCTTTTTTGAGTATTTTTTTCAGATTTTGTAGAATCTGTTAAATTTTGATCATTTTTGTTTTCTTCTTCTGTTATATTCTCATCTATTATATTAACTTGTGAAGAATCGTTTACTTCTTTAATTTTTTTTGTCATGTTTTCCTCTACACATAGTATTAATTTCAAAATTTGGCTTTATAAAAATTGTTCTATTACATATACTAAACACTATAAAACTTTTCGGCAAGTATCCAAGTGCAACCTTTTTCAGTTATTATGAAATGTTCGTAAAAGTTTATGCCAAGATTTTCGCATACAGATGAAAGATTTGCAGTGAGTTCTCTATCATCTTTAGAAGGCATTTCATTGCCGCTTGGGTGGTTGTGACAAAGAAAAATTCCACTTGCTTTTCGCTTTACAGCTTGCTCAATAATGGCTCTGCATTGTAACGCTACATGATCAATACCGCCTTTGAACAGACATTCAAATGCTGTAATTTGGTTTTGATTATTTACACAAGCAAGCCAAACTTCTTCTTCAGATAGTGCAGAAAGTTTAAGATAGGCAAGTTGCATAAACTCATCTATAGTGCGAAACACTTGTTTTTCTCGAATAGATCCTTCAATATAGCGTGCATAAAATTCGCGAAGTAATAGAAAATAACTCGATACACCGCCAGCAATACCCGGCACTGTTTCAAGTTCTTCAGTTTTTGCCATCATGCAACCGCGTATTCCACCAAATTTATCTAGCATATCCTTTGCAAGTTCTTTGGTATCTTTACGTGGAATTGCGTAAGAGAGCAGAAGTTCTAAAATTTCGTAATCCGGTAAAGTGTTATGACTTACAAGTAACTTTTCTTTTAGCCTTTGTCTATGCCCTAGCTTATGATTTTTTTTCGCACTTTTCTCGGAAGATACTTTATTATCATCGCTTTGTGTATGTTCTTCATGTGTTAGCATAATCATAGTCCGATGTTATAATTTTTAAGCTCTATAGAGTGAATTTAAATCGGCGAGCAGTTCTTCCATTGCTTGTGAAACTTGTTTTTTTCCTGATTTAATTGACCATTCTGCTTCTCGTAACAGCATAAACAAGTAAGCAACCTTCTTTTTGCCTAAACGATGAGCACTTTGTGTTTTTTGTGACAATAAAAAAGAAGGAAGTTTTACCGAATCAGAAAACAGAATTTGCCATAGTATTCTTGCTTCGCGCGTGAGAAGTGCTATCAATCCAAAAAATACATCTTCCGCCTTTCCTGAATCTTGAAGAATATTTTTCCAGAGATTAAAAGTATTACCGTTCTCAAGATATTTTATGTAGTCGAACAAAAGAATATCAATTCCAACTGATGAAAGATTTGATAAATCATCATTTGTGATTTCAGAAGTGTCTGTAACAAGAGCTAGTTGATCAAGAGTATTGTCAACTGCGCTTGCATAAGGTGGAAGCATACTGCATAAAGATTCTATAACTGAATTATGGCATGTTAAGCCACGTTCTCTAAAGCCTTTTTGTATATAAGGAGGGAGGCTTTTCATATCTAGCGATGGAATACGACTATTCCAATTTTTTTTCTCAGAAAAAGTAAAGCATTTTTGATTGCTTATGTATGCCGGGATTTTAGGAGCTTTCTTTTCCCAATCCGATTCTATACAAAAAACAAGAAAAGCATCTTCTCGCAGAGTTGCTAGAGTTTCTGATATTTTTTTCCATGTATCAGCATTTAGTTTTTCAGCTTTTCTAATAAGGAAAAAATCAGCTTTTGGCTCGAGCGAAACAATTGTTAACATTTGCCAAAAATCGGAAGATAAGCCCTCGTCACCCCAAAAGGTATGACGAGCAGATTCAAGAGACTTTTGCGAGAAAAATAACTCTTGAATTTCTTTAGCTCTTTTTAAAAGCAAAGACGAATCTTCCGACATAACAAACGAAAATCGCATTATTCACCTATATAAGGATTAAAATAACCAAATTTTAGCCAAGGGCAAGATTTACGTAACCTCTTGATAAAGTTCGTAAGACCCATTGCAGGAGAGTCAACTTTCAAAAGATTTGTATACATTTCAGGATCAATATTAAGGTTTCTCAACTGAATGAAGTCAACTTTATATTTAGTAACAAGGCTTATTAATGATTCAAGTTCTTCTTCTGTATCGGTAACACAAGGGAAGTAAAGCAAGTTGAAAGAAATAAAAATTCCATTCGCTCTAGCGTATTCCATTGATTTTTCAACATCTGCAAATGTATATCCCTGTGGGCGATAGTATAATGCGTATCTTTCTGATATCGTAGAATTTAAACTTATACGAAGAGAAGAAAGTCCCGCTTTACATAGTTCATCAATTGCAGAAGGGATTGAAGCGTTTGAATTGAGGTTTACTGTTCCGCGCCCTTTCTTTTCGCGAAATTCACGTACAGTTTCAATCAATAAAGCAGCTTGTGTGAGAGGTTCACCCTCACAACCTTGACCGAATGAGAATATAGGTTTTTCTTTTTCAAACTTAGAATGGAAGAACATCAATTCAAGAATTTCTTCTTTTGTTGGAGTAAATGTCATTCTATTTTGAGGGCTTGCACAGATTTTTGAACTTTCTTCTTGGAATGAAATACAACCAAGACAACGTGCATTACATACTTTCGAGGTTGGGATAGGTGCTTCGTATCTGCCAAGGCATAAGTTTCTAGCAGCAGGGCAACCGTACTTCATAACACAATTAGTCATTAAATGTTGAATGAGTCTATTTTCAGGAAATTCGTTTAAAATCTCTTTCGCACGACGAATAATCTTTTTTTGTGAAATTTCAGCAAAAACTTGTCTATCGTCCATATCTACTTTTTTTGCAGCAACGTAGAAATCATCGCCAATCATACCAACTGCACCATAGGCGAAAAGCGGTAAAATTGGAGCATCTTCCTCGCTCACATACGCAGGGTGAGAGCTTAGGGTGTAACCTGGTGAAATAAAAGCGGCAACTGCAAGTTCTTCTAATACTTCAATTTCGCCTGTTTCTTCATTGAGACCAATTGCACGTCTTTGTGGAAGAAGGAAGAGTTCACTCTCGTCTGGGAGAGGGATAATTTCATCTGGGCGTGGCAAAGCAAACTCATCACCACGGCGAACGAGAGTTTTAAGTTCAGGGTGATCGTAAATATTCCCTTGCCTGTCGGCATATAATAAATTCATTAAACTACCTAATTATTGTTCGAGTTGTTTGATGTATGTATCTCTGCATTCGTAAGAGCAAAAATATATTTTTTGGTCACCACTTTTTACAGTGATAGCAGATTCTGGGTCAACATAGGTGCCACAAGTTGGATCTTGTACGAGTTCACCATTTGCGATTTTTTTCTCCATAATTTTTTGTTCGTCGGTATTTTTTTTATTTTTATCGTTCATAAAAAGTCTGTAAAGAACATAACCGGCGATTGCAAAAATCAATAATTTCCAAATCATAGAACACCTCTATTTCTGATAAATATTTTTCTCATCTAATGTGTAGTCTATTTCATCAAGATATGCTGAAATATTTTTCCCATTATACTCAAAGTCACTTGCGATTTCGTGCAAAGGCACAAGAACAAAAGCACGTGAAAACATGCGTGGGTGCGGAAGAGTTAGATTTTTTTCATCTAAATTAATTCCTGAAAAGTCAAGAATATCAATATCAATTGTGCGAGCTGCATTTTTATTGCCTTCCACTCTCTCACGCCCTAGATTATACTCCACTTTTGCTATTTTTTCAAGTAGGAGGTGAGGGGATAAATTTTCATAAGAAAAGGCAGCAACCGCATTCACGTACCAAGGTTGATTTTTATCACCTTGCGGTTCTGTTCGCCAAAAAGATGATTTTGCGACAAGTTTTATATTTAAAATTTCTTGAAGTAAATCAATAGCCTGTTGAATATTTACCTCAGGATCTCCGATATTGCCGCCAAAGCCAAGATAGAAAATTTTTTGCTTGCTCATTATTATTTTATGCCTTAAATTATACTTTACAACTTTAAAAATATACTTATAATATTTTAACAGTAAATTTAAATAATGCTTATTTTTTAAAAGTAAAGGATATAATATGGATTCTTTAGAAATTAAAAAACTTATTAGCAAGCAAAAAGAATATTTTACGACTCGTGAAACATTTTCTCTCGATCACAGAATTCACTATTTAAAAAAATTTCTAGCAGAAATAAAAAGAAATCAATCAGAAATATTAGATGCTCTTCATAAAGACTTAGGAAAATCACGCCTTACAGCTTTTGCTAGTGAAATCTTATCAGTCTATGGCGAGCTGAACTATATGATAAAAAATTTAAAGAAACTTGCCAGAAAAAGATCAGTATCTCAATCACTACTGACTTTTCCATCAAAAAACTACATTCAACCTGAACCTTATGGGTTAGTATTGGTTTTATCTCCTTGGAATTATCCATTTTTTTTAGCGATAAAACCGACTATTGGAGCGATTGCAGCCGGAAATTGTGTAATTCTAAAGCCATCCGAACTAACACCACACACAACTTCTATTGTGACTAAAATCATTGAAAATGTATTCCCTCAAGAATATTTTTCGGTTGTTCAAGGTGGAGTTGATGTTGCTGAAACCCTTACTGCCGAACGGTTCGATTTTATACTCTATACAGGTAGTACAAGAATTGGAAAAATTGTTATGGAGGCAGCAAGTATAAATCTTACGCCTGTTTGCCTTGAACTTGGTGGGAAAAGCCCAACGATTGTGCTTGACGATATAGATTTAGAGCTTGTTGCAAAACGCATTATATTTGGTAAATTTTTCAATGTTGGACAAACTTGTATTGCACCGGACTACGTTCTTGCTCATAAAAACATAAAAGATGAATTGATAGTAAAACTCAAAGAAATTATACAAAAATTTATTGGAGATGATTTTGTTAATAATCCTGAATACTCACATATAATCACAGAGGAAGCCTTTGATAGACTCGTAACTCTTGGAAAAGAACATGGAATAAAGTACGATAAAGATTCTCTTAAAATTGAAATGACGATTGTCGACGAACCAAGTCTTAACAGCCTAATAATGCAAGAAGAAATTTTTGGTCCACTTTTACCTGTTTTATCGGTAGAAAACTATGAAGAGGCTGTCAAGTTTATCCAAGAGCGTGAAAAACCACTTAACGCATATCTTTTTACAGAAAATAAATCAATTCAAGAACATTTTTCAAGATATGTAAGCGCTGGAAATATTGTGGTAAATGATACCATTATGAATTTGATAAATCCTAATCTTCCATTTGGCGGCGTTGGCTATAGCGGTATGGGAAAATATCAACGTAAAGCATCTTTTGATATTTTTTCACATTTGAAATCTGTTATGATACGTTCAAAATATTTTGATTTTTCTTTTAGATATCCACCGTTTCCAAAGTTTTTATCTAAATTTTTGAAGTAGAACATTAATATATCATAAAAAAGGGCTCCACAACATCAGATTGAGGAGCCCTTTTACTATTCAAAGTCGTGCAAAGCTAAACTTGTGGGATTGATATAACTTGAAGGAAAAAGAAAGTTGAGCCAATAAGAATAAGAAATGGTGATATAATAATTGCAATCTTATGCCTTAGTGCATTGTTGCTAAGCGCTACAAATAATAGATTAATCAGTGCGAGCGGAAGTAATAAAGAAGCATAGGATAGCTGATTGAATGCGTAAACCATTAGCGACATTTCAAAATAGGTAAGTACAACAACTGCAAGTACAAAAATTGTAAGAAAGAATGTTGCACGGAAAGCATTACGTGAGAGTAGATTGAGTGTTTGGATATAGTAGTCACGTCCGAAATCATCAATTTTTCTTGACATAAGAGTATAGAATAATTGACTTGTGTAGGCTAAACTTCCTCCAACAAGGAAAAAGAAAAGAAGTACGAGTGCAAATAGTTTTATCTGAGTAAGAATAGGATAGAGAATAGATAAAGTTTTATTCGCAAATAGAATGAGCGGTAAATATGTGCTTGTCTCAGTTACTGCAAAAAATATTTGTGATTCCAAAGGGGTAGAGTTATAGAAATAAAGGAAAGTAATACAACATAGAATAAAAAATGCTTTAAGTTGAACTAAAATAGTAAGAAAAGCCCAACCACCTGAAATAATAGGTTTTGAACTACGTTTTAGAGAATGTAACCATAAACGGGAAAAAACCATGCTCAAACCAGTGAATATAGGAATGAACTGTGCTAAAAATGAAAGTTCAATTGATAATAAACTATAAAAAACATTGAAAAAAGCTAGATCGACAGCACTAAATGCAAAAAGAATTGTGTTTACAACAAAAGTAAGGTTTAACGCCTGTATAGCACGTTTCTTATAGATGTTTCTATTTGCTTTTTTTCCGATGCTGAGTACAAACACTTGCTTTAAAGCAGTTGAGAATGTTGACCCCGCAAAAAAGGTGTAGATTAAAAGAGTGAGTGAAAGCAGGTAGAGTGAATTCACTGAGAAAGTAGTTGTCATAAAAACTCCTAAGCTTTGAAAATAGAGCGTCTTACTGAGACGTTTAGAACAATGCCAATAAGTGCAAAGTTCACCAGCATGGCAGAACCGCCATAAGAAAGGAAAGGTAGTGGCATACCTACAACGGGCATAATTCCAATCACCATTCCGACATTAATAAGTATCTGCCAGAAAAAATAGAAGAAAATTCCGCAACAAAGTAAACTTCCAAATCTATCTTTGGCATCTCTCACACTTAAAAATATTGCATATAAGAAAAGGCAAAAAACACCGATTGTCAAGAGTGTTCCAACAAAACCCCATTCTTCACCAAGAACTGCAATTGCGAAGTCGGTATGTTTTTCTGGTAAAAATCTCAATTGACTCTGAGTTCCTTCTTGGAATCCTTTTCCCATCAATTCACCAGAACCTATAGCTATTTGCGATTGGATAATGTGATAGCCTGATCCTTGAGGATCTTTTGACGGATCTAAAAATGTAAGTACTCTTTGCTTCTGATAATCTTTAAGGAAGAGCCATGTAAAAGGAAGCATGAGAGGAAAAACTATTAAGCAAACTCGTAAAACTTGCCACTTAATCCCGTGATAGAGCACCATTCCGCCAAGCACAAGCAAAAGCATTAATGCTGTTCCTAGATCTGGTTGAGTAACTACAAGTGCAAAAGGAAAAAAAGCCATTGCAAATACTTGTATTAATCTTAACCATGAGAGTGATTCCCCGCTTCTAGAGAGCATTTTTGCGCCTACTATGAGAACAGCAAATTTTGCAAATTCACTAGGTTGCAAGTTCATAAAGCCTAAGTTGAGCCATCTTTGAGCGCCGCCGGCACTGACGCCAATGAGATGCACAAGAATAAGAAGTATTGCAATGAGAATGTAGAATGGAATCCCAATCATTTCAAAGCGGTGGTAGTCTATAAGAGATGTTACTAGCATAACACCAAGCCCCATACCAGCCCAGATAATCTGCTTCTGAAAGTATGGAGCATAAGTGAAACCATCTTCATTACTTATACTACTTGCTGAATAAAGATTGATTAATCCAAATGCTACAATAATAACTGTAAATACAACAATCCCCCAGTTTATATTATATAAAGCTTTAGAATCAAAGTCATTTTTTAACTGTGGTGATTTTGATAAAGTCTTATAAGAACCGGAGGATTGCATAAACTATGAGCCTCTTACTGGAAGTAGAGTTCGTTTAGAATTTCAATTTCAGCAAGCGAGCGAAGTTCTTGAAGATAGAGGCTGAAAAGCATATCCATTCTTGACTGCTCGATTTGGCGAAGAACACTGATTTTTATACCATCCCATTCTTCAGCGCTTGCAGGGATAATTTTAGCAGGTTTTACAATGATATACCCATTATCTACAGCGTAAGCATCTGATAACCAAGTGTTTTCAGGCGCTTCAAAGATAGCATCTTTTAAAGGTACTGTCACACCAAAAGACGTGATACCTTGTCTGTCAATTGTGGATTCACTGAGAGTTGTGCTGTCAATTTTACTTGTATCTTTAAGAAGTTCTAAAGCACTTTCTTTTGCTTTTTGATGTGCTAAAGATTGCTTAGATTCAGCTCTTACAGATTCCTTAACTTGTTCAAATGTTTGAGCTTGTGCAGGATTATTTTCAACAACTTTTGCAATTAATAAAGCATTATTTGCTGAGATAGGGTTGCTTAAAACAGTACCAGCGGCAGTTTGTTTAAGAACGTCAATATCAGTAGTTGTTATATTATAAGAGCTTGCAAGGAATTCAAAAGGAACTGCACCTGTAGATTTTACTTTTAGACCTTCTTTTAGTGCGGCATCACTGAATGAAGAATTTCCATTTACTTGAACAAGTAGAGAATCTACAACAGTTTGTACGCGTGAAAGGGCTTCTCTTTCAGCTAAAACTTTACCAATGATTTCTTTCTTTTCTTCGTCTGATAAAGGTTTTGCTGCCTCTTTTCCTGTAACATTAATAAGGTGATAACCAAATTGAGTGCGAACAGGTTCAGAAATAGTTCCAACTTCTTGAGAAAATGCAACTTCTTCAAATTCAGGAACCATTTGACCACGAACAAAAGTTCCTAATTCACCACCATTTTGACCGCTTACAACATCATCAGAAAATTCTTTTGCAAGTTCAGCAAAGTTTGCGCCATCAGCTAATTTTACTTGAATTTCTTTGATTTCTGCAAGTACTTCTGCTTCTCGTTCTTCTGGTGATTCCTGTGGGAGTAAGATAAGAAGATGTGAAGCTGTTACATTTTCAGGGGTATCATAAGTATTAGGATTTTTAGCGTATTCTTCTTGAATTTGTACGTCAGTGATGGTATCAACTTTTGCAAGTGCTGATGGGCTAACTTCAATATATTCAAGATTAATGCTTGCAGGAGCCATGTAGTTTTGTTTTGTGCTTTCGTAGAGAACTTTAAGGTCATCATCGCTAGGGTTTACACTATCAATGAAGTCTGAATCTGCAACAAATACAGCGTCAAAAGCTCTTTTTTCTGCATTATATTCATAGAGTTGCTTTGCTTGAACTTCTGATGCGTGTGCGAAAGGAGCTAGAATTTCAGCGAACTTAGCTTGTAGCATTGATTTTTTGATGTTTTCTTCAAAAGCTTTAGGTGTTTGACCAGCATTTGCAATAGCTTTTTCATAAACTTCAATATTGAATTTTCCATTAGCATCATGTGTGAATGGGTATTGTGAAATCACATCGTATAATTCACGAGGTGTGATTGTCATACCAATTCTTTGTGCTTCTTGTTGAAAAATTGTTTGAATTGCTAAAGATTCTAGTACATAGCTTGGAAAATTCATTTGCTTTAGTTGTTCATCAGTAATATTTGGAATGCTAGCGCGAATGGTGTCGAGCTGTTGGCTATACGCTTGTAAATACTCTTGTTCTGAGATTTCTACTCCATTAACTCGTGCAACTCCGGTTGTTACAGACTGCATTGATCCGATTCCCCAGAATACAAATACGAGGATAATAAGACCAAAAGCTACTTTTACCCAAATTGATTGGGAGTGATTACGAATACCATCTAACATATGTTGTCCTTTATCCTATTGATTTTTTGATGTAATTTAAGAATCCACCACATTTAATAATTTCCCACTCTTGAGCGGATAAATCATTAATGACAGGAATTTCTTCGCCACTTGAAAGCACAAGTTTCACAGCTTTTTGAGGTGCAAAATCGCTAAGGTCGAGTTTTGCAGTTGTTCCTTTTTCGAGTTTAACATAGTCCGCCGGATTTTCAAAAATAAGCGGAAGAATACCAAAGTTTACGAGGTTTGCTCTATGAATACGTGCAAAAGATTGAACCAACACCGCACGTACCCCTAAATAGCGAGGAGCAAGAGCAGCGTGTTCACGGCTAGAGCCTTGACCATAGTTTGTGCTTGCTACAATTAATGAGTTTATACCTTTTTCTTTAATTGCATCGCAAGTTTGAGCAAATGTGCTTTCAACTCTTTCAAATACGTGGCGTGATATAGCCGGAATATTTGAACGAAGTGAAGTTATTTCAGCTCCGGCAGGCATGATATGGTCTGTAGTGATATCAGATTCAAGTTTGATAGCAACTTCAAAGTTAATGCTTTGCGGTAGAGTTTCAAACTGTGGAAGAGCCACGATATTTGGTCCTCTGCTAATTTGGACTTGCTTTCTATTTTTTTCATTGCTGTCAGGATAGATGAAGTGCTCTTTTAATGATGGAACTTCTTTTGGTAAATCGGCAAGAGTAATTCCTTCGCCCCAAGTTGCAGGATCAGTAAATCCGCCATGAATAGCACAAAAAGCAGCTGTAATTGGGCTTACTAAATAAACATCAGCATCTTTAGTCCCAGAACGCCCCTCAAAGTTTCTATTGAAGGTACGAACAGATACACCGCTTGTTTTAGGTGAAGACCCCATACCAATACAAGGACCACAAGCACATTCTAAAAGACGTACTCCTGAATCAATCAATTTTTCGAGTTTTCCATTAGTTGTAAGCATACGCAAAACTTGACGTGAACCTGGTGAAAGATTTACATCTGTATGATATGATACATGTTTTCCATCTAAAATATCAGCAACAGCGGCAATATCGGCGTATGATGAGTTTGTGCAAGAGCCAATACATACTTGAGCTACATCAATTTTCTTTTCTGCTGCTGCAAGTTCGGCAATCGTTTTTACTTGATCCGGCATAGAAGGACAAGCTGCCATAGGTACGATTGTAGATAAATCTATTTCAATATATTCGTCGTAAGAATCTTGTTCATCGGCGCAAAGAGGGGTAAAGTCTTTTTCTCTGCCCATTGCTGCGAGGAATGCTTGAGTGCTTTCATCACTAGGGAAAACAGAGGTAGTTGCACCAAGCTCTGCGCCCATATTTGTGATGGTTGCTCTTTCAGGAACACTCAAGGATTTCACACCTTCGCCATAATATTCAATAACTTTACCAACGCCGCCTTTTACAGTCAACTCTTTTAGAAGATAGAGAATAATATCTTTAGCTTGTGCATAGCCTTTTAATGAATTGGTAAGCTTTACGCCAACAACTTTTGGCATCGGGATTATGTATCCTTGGCCTGCCATTGCTAAAGCAACAGAAAGTCCGCCTGCGCCAATAGCAAGCATACCAATACCGCCACCGGTAGGGGTATGACTATCAGAACCAAGTAGTGTTTTTCCCGGAATTCCGAAGTTTTCTAAGTGGAGCTGATGGCAAATTCCTGTTCCCGGAGGGCTGAAAATAGCGTTAAAGCGTGCCGCTGAACTTTGTAAGAATCTATGATCATCTGGGTTTTTAAAGCCCATTTGTAATGTATTATGGTCAACATATGACAATGAAAGTTCTGTTTTTACACTGTCAATTTCAAGGCTTTCAAATTGTAGCCAAGCCATTGTACCGGTTGCATCTTGCGTAAGTGTTTGATCAATTCTAATACTGATTTCTTCGCCAGCTTTGTACTCTAATATCCCCTTACTTTCGCTAGAAAGTAAGTGCGCTTGCAGAATTTTCTGTGTAATATTCATTATGCATCCTTACAATAAATTTTCACAACTTTTTTATCCTTAATACTAGTATTCGTCAACTTTTTTTAATTTAGGGTTATTTTATAGGTTTTTATCTTTGGCAATCGAAAGAAATAACATACTTTGCAAAGTTAATTTATAAAAAAACTATAATTTGTAATTACGTATACTTTATATTTGAATAAGTGGGATTTTTATGTGGATGCTCGTTCCGCCATATTGATTATTTTCAGCATAGATAGTGGCATTATGGGTAGAAATAGTTTCTTGAACGATGGCAAGACCAAGACCGGTTCCATCTTTTTTATTTGAATAGTATGGTTCAAACATGTGGCCTAAATCGTCTTTGCTGAGTTGAATGCCGTTATCTGCAATTGTGAGTAGACAGAAGTTTTGAGCTATCTCAACAGAAGTGATTACCTTTGGATGAACAGTTTGTTCAAGTATTTCACAGGCATTGAGATATATATTAACAAGTGCTTGCTTGAAAGATTCAGTATGCAGAAGTAGGGGTGGTATGGAATCTGGAAGGTTAATCTGCCAGTCAATGTGAGTATGAGATGATTTGAAAATTTGATAGCTTTCTTGAAGAATATTTGCAAGATTTTCTTTCTTAAGTTGGATTTCAGGCATACGAGAAAATTCTGTGAAATTTTTTATCATTTTTTGCATTCTTTCAACTTCACTTATAATAAGTGTTGTGCAATCGGTGAATGCTGTTTCTGCATGTTGGGGGTTGAATTTACGTTCTAGTCTTTCTGCGGAAAGCCTGATAGGAGTGAGAGGATTTTTCATTTCATGGGCAATACGTTTTGCAACTTCACGCCATGCACCAAGTCTTTCAGCAAGGGTAAGTTCGGTAATATCTTCTATAACGGCGATGATAAGGTCGTTTTCAAGGTTTTCTTCTTGAGCATGATTGAAATTTGGTATGAGTAAACTATTGAAGAGTAGTTTTACGTGTTGATTGCGTATAACTGCTTCAAGTTCTTTTCTCCATACTTTATCTGGGTTATCTGTGAGATAAATAAGCATATTTTCAAAAATTTTCTGATTTTTTGGGGTAAAATATTCTGTAGGAGTCAGTTGAGTGAATATTTCTTCCGGCATATCAAGTATCGTACAAGCGGCTTTATTGATAGTAAGAACTTGCCCGTCTCTTGAAAGTACAACAACTCCGGTTGCAATATTTTCAAGAACTGTTTCGATAAATATATTTCTTTGTTCAAGTTCTTTATTTGCTTTACTAATATTTTCGTTGGTTTCTCGAACGTGTTTAGTCATAGAGTTGAAAGAGGCTACAAGCTGCCCAAGTTCATCTTTTCCTTTATCTTCAAGAAAAACATCAAGTTCACCTTGAGCAATTCTATCTGTACCTTTTGCAAGTAGAGCAATAGGCGCTGTGAGTTCTTTTGAAAGACGAACAGCCATAAATATAGCACTGAAAACCATGATGAGAGCCAAAAGTCCCAAAATCAAAGAAAAAGAGAGCTTTAAAGGTCTTTTGAGAGATTTTAAATAAATATATTCCTCAAATCCTTGGCTAATAGATTCCAAATTAGATTGCGCAACACTACCAATATTTTCTGCTATAACAAGCAAGTACGATGGAAGGCTATCTAGTTCCTTTATAGCAACAGCATAATCGTTTCCTGCACTTGAATAAAGACTTGTAAAGGGATTTTTGCCGATAGATGACCACTGAGTGTTTTGGAAAATATTTTGAATGAGAACGCTTGTAGAACGCTTTTCTGGGAGAGCAAAAGCTAACCGAGAAAAAGAATTTGATTTGTCTACAAGTGCAAAAATATTACTGTCAAGAAGTAGAGTTTGTTTTAAAAGGTATTCTTCAACGTCTTTAGGTGTAATTTCTGAATCTTGATTGTTTTCTATTTCATGGCTAATAAGTTCAATTCTGTTTGCAAGCTTGCTTGATGCTGTATCATAAATATTTTGACCAACTTGAATAGCTGCGTCCATCGAACTTGCAACGGTGCTTGTAAACCAGTAGTCAATACTTGTGATAACAACGCGGTTTGCAGCTAAAAACATTAGAAAAACAGGCACTAAGGATAGTGAAACAAAGGCAAGTAAAAGGCGTGTGCGTAAGCGTGAACCAAAAACTTTTCTTCGCCTTTCAGTGAATAGTTTAACAATATTTCTTACCGCAAGAAAGCATACAACAAGCATTAAGATTGCGTTAAGATTAAGTAAAACAAGGAAGTACCATGAATCAGAGCCAAAGTAAGTTGTCTGCCCCCATGTTCCGATAAATACAAAGAGTACAAGGACAGCAGCTATGGCAATTTCACGATTTCTATGAACTTTTTCACGTCTTGCTTGAGTATTTGTACTTTCTTTCATATCGCTATCAATTTTTTAAGGATTAGGCAGAGAAAGGCTGAATAAGTAAGAATCTTTTGCTATATCCCAAGTCCAAAAGAATAGGGTTTTTTCTAACCAAGGTGGAACTGTGGCATGCCTTAGCCCAAGAGTGAGATTTACAGTGTAATCCTCATCAAGTTCTAGTTCGGGTAAGTGATTAAGTGAGAAAGTGTACTTTGAAAATACAGCATTAAGTAAAGATTTCAAATCTCTTGAGCGAAGAGGATTTTCATTTTCATGGTAGAGAATAAACTCATGTGTGAGCGATTGATAGCGTAATTGCCAGCCCGAGATATAACTTTGAATTTCCTTATCCGGCAGAAAAGAATTTTTTTCATTTAATGTTGCAAAGCAGTCAATATTTATATTAACTCCTGAGATTAACATTTTTTCGATTCTTTCAATATCTGGGAGTGAAAAAAATAATTCAAGTTGTATTGAGTTTGAATAAAAACTTATATTTGAAGATGTTAGAGTAAAAAATGGCTGTGGTTCTGCATGAGATTTTTCAATGTTGCAAAAAAATAAGCATGCGAAAAGAACAAGGCCTAAGAGAAGTCTCGTAAATTTATTTTTCATGTAATTTGAGTATGTTATAAATCTATTTTTCACGCTTGGGAGTATGACATATTCTTGAAAAATGTGCAAGTACTCATTCTTGTACAAAAATTTGTCATCTTGCAAGTTTTCAAAATTGATTTATTGTATCTTGTAGCACAAAGAAAATTTATTATCGGTTTGGAGGTTTTATGCCCTTATATGATTTTGAATGCAACGCTTGCGGTCATATTTTTGAAGAACTTGTTTTTGAAAATGATGAACGTCCACCTTGTCAAAAGTGTGGAGATGCGGACACAGCACAAAGAATGTCTGCTCCATCACCATTGAAGACAAATCCTTTTCCTTATAAAGTTGGTAAAACAATGCCACAAATGCCTAAGCTCAATAGAACATGCCCGAACGCTTCTTCTTGCGGTCAAGTAGCCACAATTGGTGGCGGTGGGTGAGGAAAATAGCAAATCTTCGTGAAAGATTTACAAGATTTATCAGGCGTTTATCAGATTTCACAAAATAATCAATTTTGGAGACTCTATGAAAAACTTAAAAAAAATAACTACAACTATTTCAACAGGTATACTTGCTGTTATATTTGTTTGCTCATCAGCAACTTCAGCTTTTAGTAAAATGCCGGATTTTGTTGACTTAGCGAAAGAAGCGGGTCATGCTGTTGTAAATATAAGCACAGAAAGAACCGTACAAACCGGCATACAAGGAATGTTTCCTAATGAAATGTTTCGCTCAATGCCAAGAGAATTTGAAAACTTTTTCCGTCAATTTGAAGGAAATGGTAGAGGACAAGAAAGAAAACAATCCTCTTTAGGATCAGGCTTCATCATCTCACGCGATGGTTATATTGTTACAAATAATCACGTAGTTGAAGGTGCTGATAAAGTTTTTGTTCACCTTGAAGGAAAAACCGGTAAATCTTCATCTTTAGATGCTGAAATTATCGGAACTGATCCTGAAAGCGATCTTGCTTTGCTAAAAGTATCTACAACCACTCAACTTCCTATTTTAAAATTTGGTGATTCAGATAAAAGCGAAGTTGGTGAATGGGTGCTTGCAATTGGCAATCCATTTGGTTTAGGACATACTGTAACTGCGGGAATTCTTTCAGCAAAAGGACGTAACCTACAAGCAGGCCCTTTTGATAACTTCTTACAGACTGATGCTTCAATTAACCCTGGTAATTCAGGTGGTCCACTCATTAATATGAATGGTGAAGTTATTGGTATCAACACTGCAATTTTAGCTTCCGGACAAGGTCTTGGTTTTGCTATTCCAAGTTCTGAAGCTGCACGTATTATTGAATCCCTCAAAAAAGGTGAAACAGTTGCACGTGGTTGGCTTGGTGTAAGCATTCAAAATATTGATGAAAACACAGCTAAAGCTCTTGGGTTAAAAAGTGAAGATGGTGCTCTTATCGGCTCAGTAATGAAAAATGAACCGGCTGATAGAGCTGGTATTAGAGCGGGTGACGTTATTACTGAAGTTAATGGTAAAGAAATTGTAAGTTCTTCTGATTTACTTCAATCAATAGCTAGTGTTGCACCGGGTAAAAGTGTAGATATTACTCTTATCCGTGATGGTAAAACTAAGAAGTTGAAAGCTGTTCTTGGCCAAAGAAAATCTGAAGAGTCAGAAGCTAATACAACTAAACCTGAAAAAGATATTCTAGGTTTAAGTGTACGTCAACTATCTGAAAAGGAATTGAAAGAAAATGAAGTGTCTTCAGGACTCGTAATTGTTGAAGTTGCACAAGGTTCAACATCTGCCATGGTTGGTTTACAAAGTGGCGATATAATTCTTGCTGCTAACCTTAAAGATGTGGCAAAACCGGCGGACTTAAAGAAAATCGTTGAAAAAGACGGTAAAGCTCGTGGTGCAGTATTCTTGCAAGTATTGAGAAAAGGTCAGCAATTCTCTGTAGCGGTTCCTGTGAAATAGTATATTAGATACAAACTATTATAAACTAAAGCTTCCTTTAGACATACATACATGTTTAGAGGAAGTTTTTTTTTGCTATCTAAAGAAAATAACAATAAATAACTAATTATTAAGGTTTTATAATACTCAAAGAAGAAGTTATTGTTTAATATTAATGAGTAGTCTTAAAAGATAGTATTGATATCTATTCTTTGATTAGAAGGAATTTCTTATGAAAGCTTCAAAAAAAACATTAATAGTTCTTATAATCTGCGGTTTATTCTTAGTTGGTTTTCGTTTTTTTCAGTTGAAAATTGATAGTTCTGCGAAAGTTGACTTCGTATTAAGTAATTTTACAAACAGAATAGAAAATGCTGTTAATTCAGCAGTTAGTATTCTTCATCCTCTTGAAGTGATAATACTTAGAGATCCCAAAGAGTTTACACAAGCGGAGTTTGATAAGTTGGGTCATAGTTTTTGTACTGAGGGTATTCATCAGAATTTATCATACTTACCAAATGGCGTAATAACATATATTTACAATAAAAAAGAAGAACATAAAGTTCTAATTGGTAAGAGTGTGCTTGTTGGCGAACATGCAAGCGAGCATGCAATACAAGCTAAAAATAAAAAAGAGGTTGTGTTTTCAGTTCCATGGAATAATATTGTTGATGGAATTGGAATAGTCGCAAGAAAGGCGATATATCATAAAAATGATTTTGTAGGTTTTGTCAGTGTGGATTTAAGTCCCTTAGGCTTAGTGCAAAATTCATCAATAGCAGAATTGAAAGATATAGGCTATGAATATAAGCTAGTAGTTTCATACAATAATGAAAAAGTAATGCGAATTCAGTCCGGAAAATATATAGATGCTTTTGCATATAGAAAAGACTTTAATATAGGTTTGATAGAATGGAGTTTATCCATTATGCAACCTTATGAATTTTTAAATAATTTTGAAAGAGTTTTTTCTCTTTTTATAGCTTCTATAGCTGTAATAATTTTTGTTTACTGCATGATGGTGAAAATGGAAAAACGTAAGGAAAGAGCGGAGTATGAACTTTATATAGACCCACTTACTAAGTCGTACAATAGAAAAATGATGGATGAATATCTTAATAAAAGTGAAAGTGGTTCATTTACAATTTTTTACCTAGATCTGAATGATTTTAAACCGGTGAATGACACTCATGGGCATGATATAGGTGATAAACTATTGATTGCATACGTTGAAAGATTAAAAGCAAACTTTAAGAAGAATATATCAGTTATCAGAATGGGCGGTGATGAATTTGCTCTAATAGTAGAGGGAGATTTAACCCCAATAGGTAAAGAAACTATTGCAAAACGCATAAAAAGTATCACAGTAACTCCTTTTGGAATTGATAACTTGGTAGTAAAAATTTCAACAAGTCTAGGCTATGCGAGTTATCCAATTGACGGAGATTCAATAAGTGAGCTTTTAGCAAAAGCAGACAGTATGATGTATCAAGATAAAGTCCAAATGAAGTTGAAAGGGAATTCAGATTAAATTGACATATATTTTCCTAAGATGTTGATTTGTTGATATGTTTTTTTAGAAAAGGGGGAGTTTGAAGAGTGGGTCCCTCAGGAAGTCATAAATTGGTATAAAATTCTATCTTCTTAGTAACTATAAGAAGTAGTTGATATTTAAAGAGTAAGGTGTTAATATGCTCTTCTAAATTAATTCTTCCTTCATATAAGAATAATTTGCTTTCATTAAAAGAACAAAAGCTCACAAATTAGAAAAAGATACAAGGATATACAAATGAATATAATAGTAAGAAATGAAGAAACTAAAGATTTCAGTAGAGTGGAAGAAGTTGCTCGTGAAGCATTCTGGAATCTTTACTTTCCAGGCGGACACGAACATTATCTTGTACATGTAATGCGAGATCATAAAGATTTTATAAAAGAATTAGCATTTGTCATTGAAGTAGATGGTAAAGTCGAGGGGGCAATTTTCTATACTCGCTCTACAGTGGTTCAGGAAGATAAAGAAAATATAAAAACAATAACTTTTGGCCCAGTGTTTATTTCTCCAGAGCTTCATAGACAAGGTTTGGGTCGTAAACTGATTTCTTACTCACTCAAAAAAGCAAAAGAAATGGCTTTTAGTGGAGTAATTATTTTAGGTTACCCTCACCATTACAGACCTTATGGTTTTGTAGGAGGTAAAAAATATAATATCTCAATGAGCGATGGTAACTATTATAAGGGATTACAAGCACTCCCACTTCAAGAGAATATATTCGATAATATCAAAGGTTACGTTCAATTCTCAGATGTGTTTGAATTCACACAAGAGGAAGTTGATAATTTTGACAAAAGCTTTCCACCTAAAGAAAAGATTTCTTTGCCATCTCATGAAGTCTATGCTGCTGCATGCGTAGAGCAAGACTTATAATGTAGAGTTATTTTTTTTTCGAGAGGGATTATCCCTACGGGGGAAACCACCGGGGTAAAGGGAAAATCACAACTTTGAAAGGGAACTTTTCCCACGTTTAGATTTTCCCTTTACCCCAGACCCCCTATCCCTTTCCTTATAAATTTTTTAATTCTCATCGCATATAATTATGTGGTGAGTTTTTAGTTTAATAGTGGCGATGAGGTGAAAGTTAGTAGTGATCTTTAGTTTTTTATCACTAAATTGATTTAAATCGTAGATTTTAACGTCAAAGGAAAGCTCTCTTGTAAGCACTTATTCTTATCTGACGAGGAGCGAATCAGGAAGAAGTAAGGTTCTAAAGGGGATTTTTCCCGTGGAAAAAATTTCTTTGCCCGTCGGAGACATATTCTATCTTGCTATAATAATTGAACTAAAAATAAAATTATAAAAAAGTTGCAAAAAGAGCTTGACTTTTTATCGAGTTTCGT
>CAYJOR010000045.1:0-21562 GCA_964371865.1 uncultured Desulfovibrionaceae bacterium
AATGTTATTTTTCATACACGCGACAATGAGCGCATTGCATTTAAAAAAATTATATATAAAAATGGCTTGTGGAGACAGCTTGGAATATATCCACCAAATGAACTTAGAGGATACTTTTGCTTGATGCGCCAACATGGTACAGTTTATTTATTTGCTTACTCTGATAGTAATTCAAAAGTAGCTCTTTCAAATGATTTATACTTTCCTCAAACACTTGGTGGTAAAATTAAAACTGCTCTTAAGTTATTTTTAGGAATTGGATTGATTTTTATGCTTATTAGTTCTATTGGCTCTCTTCTCTTTATAATTCCAAGTAAGTATGTCGGTAGTATAGCATTAATTTCTTTTCCTCTTGTTTATGGTTATTTTATATACTTTAATCTTTTTTCAAAATATCCTAAAGAAATTTATAAAAAACAAGTTGAGCTTATCAAAAAAGCTGGCATGGTTGAACCGATAATCTAAGAGTTGTATTCTTACTACATAATCGCAAAATAAAACAGCCTATCTGAAATTTTCAAATAGGCTGTTTTTTATTTTATATCTATCTAAAGTTCATTATTATAAAGCCAATCTTCGCCATATTTTTCAATAACTAATGAAAAATCATAGCCAGTGTCAATAAATCTTTTTAGCTCATCAAGACCGTCATATTTCTTTATTATATAGGCAATATTAGGTTCTATCGGAATATTTTTTCTATATTTTTCTTCTGTTTCATAATCTCCTCTATCTTCTGCTTCATTGATAATTTCTAAGTTTAGAATACGTTCACCTTGTGTCATCTCAAAAGTATTCTGTACTTCATAAATTGGAATAGCTTTTCGCATTTTGATAAGCCTTTTTTGGCATACAATTTTACGGATACAAGTTTCAAGATTTTTAAATTGGATCTCTACATTTTCGATTTCTTGCAAGCTAGCTTCAACAATAGGTAGATTCTTTATTGTTTTTGTATTCAACGATAAAACAGAAGTTCCGCTTGCTTGGCTTTTGATAAGTTCTTGCATTTCTGCTTGTTGCAGATAATTGAATAAATATAGAGGGTCAATGTTTTTCGCTCGAATAATAATAAATGAATTGCCAGGCAAAACTGGAAGTTTATATGAAGACTTATCACTGTAACCATTTAGTGGACTAAGCTTAAGAATTTCTTCGCTTTCTTCATTTATTGAACTCTTATAAAAACCGACTGTGCCAATGGTTGCCTTGCTTCCCTTGAAAGCAATAAGAATATCAGATTCTTGCAGTATAAACTGCTCAAATTTTACAGAAAAACTATCTACTTTCACAAAATCAGCATCATCTGAAAGATAAAAACCTGTTAGATTATCAATATCTTTGAGTGTTGCTTCTCTAAAAATATGTTTACCAAACTTGCTAATATCCTCAAAAGAATTGCATTTATCTGTGATATTTACTCGCACATCCTGACAACGCAAAACTTCTGCATAATCACTCAAAATTCCATGCTTTTTCTGCACAATATTCTTGTTTTGAGCGAGATAATAACTAGGTGCAAGTTTTTTACTTTGTTGGTTTAAAGCTTCATCCATAGAAATTTGTAGATAGACATTTGAGTTTTCATCTTTCATGATTCTTTCAAGTTCATACTGTGAAGCTTTTGTGTGATTATGTAAGTCTATCAATTTGATACTTTTGTTCTTTTTATTATTGAGAAGCAATAAAGCGGGATATTCCTTATGCCCTTCTCGTGTTGGCTGTGCAAGTTGATAAACTGAATTGATGTGATTTTTTGTAAGTAAATCTTCTCTTATACTTTGATATTCTTCATTATTAAGAAAATTCCATGAAGTATAGATTAAGCGAGTATTAAAACTCTCATTTGCTTCAAAAAAATCTTTATTCATATTTTGAGTGTATTGAGCAAGGAAAATAGATTTTTCTTCTAAAATTTCAGCAGTTTCAAAAACCCATTCTATTGACTTTGAATTTTCTAATATAGGCTTTACAGCTTGAAGCAAGCTATCTTCTTTATCTTTAAAATGAACTTTTTCTATTTTATTTTCAAGCAAAAGCAAGCACGGCAACAGCTCAACATCACTCAAGTAAGTATTCGAAATTTTGTGCTTTTCAGCTTCATTAGTTAAAGTTGAAGCAAAGAAAGTGCAAAGCGATGGCGCAGGAAAGAAATTTTTATAGCGCACACGCAAAGTCATCAAAATATAAAATAGATTTATCTCACCTGAAAGCTTTACTTTTTTATCTTTTGTAAGCTTTTGAAGTTCTTCTATGTAAAAATCTGCCTTTTCATAATATTTTTGAATAAAAAGCGCAAGAGCTTCAGCCAGTGAAGCGGAAGTTGGTAAAGAATCAAAAATCTCTTTTGTAATGATTCTATAATGTTTTAAAAGTTCTTTATCATAATATATCATTGAATAAATTTACCTCGAATATTTTTTGTTGACAATATAAAAGTTTTCTTCTATTTAAAAATAGACAAGTGCTACCTAAATATTTTTAGGCCATTTTAATTTTAATGTCAAGTTTTGAAAAAGGAGAAAATTATGCAAAAATCTTATTATGATTTTACGTATAAAAATGTAGAAGGGCCAGCTCCAACGATTGAGCTTTTTGATGGAAACATTATGTATGATGAAACAATCAAGAAAGTTCTTGTTGAATATGCAAAGAACAATCCAGATAAAAATATTTCACTTTCAACTTTATTTACAAGAAGTTATAACTTCAACTGTGATGGCTATTCGCTCTTTATTCTTATACGTCGAGCACCAGAGCTTAGAAAAATTCTTTATAAAGCACTAAAACAGCGTGCGCCAAATTATGTGCGCTACGGTGAGCAAGTTATGTTTGAAGATGTTATTTACCATATTGAAAATGGGCAAGCGTGGGAAAGAGATGATTTAGCCACTTTTACTTTGCTAAAGTAAATTTTGACTTTGAAAATTTGTATTAAATAATTTATAAGGATTTTTATTATGCCGAGACTACCAAATGAACTTGAATTAGAATACGGCAGAAAAGCTTTAGCCGCATTTCAAGCAAAAAACTTTGAAGAACATGAAAAATATATGAAATTGATTCCTATAGACCCTGTAATGGCGCTGATAATAAAGAAGGTAAGAGGTGTCAAAGCTATTGAAGAGAAAATTGCAGAAGGTTATGATTTTTCAAGAGTCGAAGAAGAATATGGAAAAGATTGGCTATATAAGTAATCTTTCATTTTAAATCACCTAGCAATAGGAGTAAATTATGACGAAACTAACAGATGAAGAAGAATTAGAATATGCGAGAAAAGGATTAGCAGCTTTTTCTTCTGGCAGCTATGAAGAAGCCGAAAGCTATATGAAACATATTCCCTTCGACCCAACTGTTGCTATGATAATGAAAACCCGAATTGGTATTGAAAGTGTAGAAGAAAAAATTGCAAAGGGTTATGATTTTTCAAAGGCAGAAGAAAAATACGGAAAAGATTGGCTGTATAAATAGTCCTTTCTTCAAAATTATTCATAAAAGGTCAAACTATGGCGAAACTGACAATTATAAGCGACATTCATGGCGCATTTAAAGCCTTTGATACAATCGCAGAAAAAACAAATGCCAACTATATTATCCAGTGTGGAGATTTTGGCGTATGGAATAGTGATACAAAGCACTTTTTGAAATATTCCGGCAAAGCTCCTGTCTATTGGATAAGAGGAAATCACGAAAACCATGATATGCTTGATAATATCTTTGGAAAAGATGATGGCAACCATAAAATCCAAGCTATGAAAAGTGAATATTTTCCTCACGTTGATAATATATTCTTGTGTAATTCAGGAACAGTTTTAAAGCTTGGGAACAAGAAAGTTCTTGTGCTTGGTGGCGCAGATAGCATTGATAAGGCTCGTAGAATTGAGTTTTCATCATGGTGGCGACAAGAGATTCCATCAAAAGAATGTCAAGAAAACGTGCTGAATGCAGACTATAGCGATATTGACATTGTTGTTTCGCATACTGCTCCTGCATTTGTTGTAGAAAAAATGCCCTTGATAAATACTCACTTATTTACCGATGAAGCGAATTATCATGACCCTACAACGGATTATTTAGAAGAGTGTTATAAGAGTATAAAATCTAAAAACAACAAACTTAAACAATGGGTATATGGACATTTTCACATGTCTTTCAACTATAAATCAGACGACTGCAATTTTACTGCTTTAAATACTCTAAACCCACATAATGTGCATCTTATCAATAAAGATTGTTATACTGTTATTGATTTAGATTGAGGAGTTGATTTATGCCAAGATTAACAAATGAACTTGAATTAGAATACGGTAGAAAGGCTTTAGCAGCATTTCAAGCAAAAAACTTTGAAGAACATGAAAAATATATGAAATTAATTCCTGTTGAACCTTCTATGGCAAAAATAATAAAGAAGGTAAGAGGTGTCAAAGCTATCGAAGAGAAAATTGCAAAAGGCTATGACTTTTCAAAGGTAGAAGAAAAATACGGAAAAGACTGGTTATATAAATAACATTTCTAGAACTAAATATCGTTTTATATAAGGAAAATACTATGTCTATCGATGGCAAAATGACAGATTATCAAATAGTTCAGCAATACCTTCCAAGGGAAACAATGATGTTTCTACGAGGAAAAACATATATGGGAACATATTCGATTATGGCACGATGGGCTATAAATAACCTTGATAAATTTCTAAAACTAGCTGAAGACGAAATTGCTCTTCTTGAAAGAGCTAATAGACAAGAAGATTTGGAAGAAGAAGCTTTACTTTCGCCAAGAGGTGAGGAGCTTTTCGAGCAGGGATTTTCTTCCTATGAAGTTCTTACCTATTTAGGTATAAATCCTAATCTATAAATCTATTATAAGGAAAATATATGACTAACTATAATGAAATAAAAGAATATTTACCTAAAGAAACTTTTGATTTTCTTCAAGGACAAATTGGCGATAGAGGGTACGATATTATCATAAGATGGTCTACACATGAAAACGTAAAATTTCAAACTCTTGCACGCGATAAAACTGCCTTACTTGAAAGAGTGGCGCAACAAGAAAAGCTTGAAAATGAAGCATTATCATCTGAACAAGCTGAACAACTTGCTAATGAGGGAGCTTTTGATACTATTGCTCTATTGAACATGGATATTGGAATAGGAATTTAGAAAAGGATAATTCTATGAAAGACAAGAACAAACAAAAATACCCAAAACTACCTCCTTTTGAAGAATTTATTGCTAAAGGTTTAGCTGGGCAAAAAGAAATCCTAAAAAGACAACTAGCAAATGGTGTTGCAATTTGCTACTACGATAAAAATGATAATTTTGTTGAAGAACGTCCTGATGGTTCAATTGTTATCTTAAAAAAGGCAGAAGAAGATAGTAAGTAAATAAGATATAAGGATAAATTTATGAAAGATAAAAACAAACAAAAATACCCAAAGCTACCTCCTTTTGAAGAATTTATTGCTAAAGGTTTAGCTGGACAAAAAGAAGTCCTAAAAAAACAACTAGCCAATGGTGTTGCAATTCGCTATTATGATAAAGATGATAATTATCTTGAAGAACGCCCTGATGGTTCAATTGTTATCTTAAAAAAGGCAGAAGAAGAGAATAAATAAATTGAACGATAATTATAATAAAATGTCAATTTAGAGTCTAAGATCTTAACTTGAATTGTGTCAATCAATTCAAAATAGACTCTAAATTGACATTTTTTTGTATGATTTTTTGTGTCCATTTAGGGTATACCCTAAGTGGACAAGTCGTTTAACCTTACTCCGCATTATCTGCCCAAAGTTCGCACTGCTGCATAACAATAGACATTGCTTCTTCAACTCCATCAGGTGGATAATTATATTTTTTTAGCAATCTTTTTATCATCTTACGCATTTGCGCTCGTGCTGATTCCTTATTTTGCCAGTCGATAGTTCTATTTTTGCGGAGCATATCAGAAAGCTCTTTTGTCATTTCAACAAGAACATCATTTTCATAAAAATCTACAATTGCTTGCGGTTTTGTAAGAGCATTATAGAAGGCTAATTCTTCAATGCTAAGACCCAAATTTTCGCCCTCTTTATGAGCATTTGACATCTCTTGCGCTACTTTTAGAAGTTCAGCAATCACTTCTTCATTGGTAAGCATTCCGTTGAGATAAGCATTAATTTTCTGCTGTAAAATATCACTAAATTTTTGAGATTGAACAACGTTTGTTTTTCTATAAACGCTCACTTGTCCTGCAATCAATTTTTTTAGAATTTCGATAGCCAAGTTTTTCTCGTCCATCTTTGCAATTTCTTCTAAGAATGACGGGTCAAAGAGGGAAAATTCTTTCTTCACATCTGAAAAAAGATTGATTACACCCTCACTTTTTATGCTTGCTTTCAGAAGATTATTGATTCTTTCATTGATTTCAGGAAGTGAAATTTTACCGCTACCACTCACAAGAAGACGTACTAAAAGAGTTCGTACTGTTTCAAAAAAAGCACACTCAAAACGGACATCTTCCGACACCAAGCTTCTACATAAAGATAAAGCATTTCTGAGCAATAGAGCTTCTTTAATATAAATATCTTGTGTTTTCCTGCCCGGTTCTTTATCCTTTTCATTCACACTTTTTTCAAGGATAAAGTTCACTGCTCCACTAATAACTTTTGCTCTTTCAAGCTCAGTACCCGATACAAATTTTGAATAGTCAAAACCATGCATAAAATCACGGCATACTTCAAGTTTTTTCAAAAATTCGGGATAGGCTTCCTTTGTAATATCCATTTCGCCAAAATGCTTTCTATCACGAGCTGTGTAGTCGTTCATCGCCTCTTTAAGCGCTGAAGCAATGCCTATATAGTCAACAACAAGTCCGCCCTCTTTATCCTTGAAAACACGGTTTACCCTTGCGATTGCTTGCATAAGATTATGCCCTGTCATCGGCTTATAGACATACATTGTCGCCAATGAAGGAACGTCAAAACCTGTGAGCCACATATCAACAACAATAGCAATTTTCATTTTATCATTGTTATCTTTGAATTTTTTAGCAAGCTCTTCTTTGTGTGATTTATTGCCGATAATATCACGCCATTCTTCAGGATCGTTATTTGAACTTGTCATCACAACTTCAACTATTTCATTCCAATTTGGACGTAGTTCAAGCATTTTTTGATAAATTTTCATTGCAACAGGTCTTGAATAAGCCACAATCATGGCTTTGCCTGTTAGCTCATTTGCTCTATTGTTTTCATAATGGTCAATAATATCAGTTACAAGTGAAGCGATTGTCTGTTCTGCACCAAGAACCGCTTCCATTTGACCAAGCTCTTTCTTGCTCTTTTCTATTGCGATTTCATCAGCTTGCTGAGCCATGATATCATATTCTGCATCTATGAGCGCAAGCATATTTTTATCAAGATTGAGCTGAATTACACGGCTTTCATAATAAACTGGACGAGTTGCGCCATCTTCCACAGCTTGAGTCATATCATAGACATCGATATAATCGCCAAAAACTTCTCTTGTAGAGCGGTCTTTTGCAGAAATTGGAGTACCTGTAAAGCCTATATATGTCGCATTCGGAAGGCTATTTCTGATAATTCGAGCAGTACCAATAACAACTTTCGCTTCTTTGATATTATCATCTTCATCTTTTACAAGCTTGACTTTTTCAGAAAGTCCGTACTGCCCTCTATGTGCTTCATCAGCTATAACAACAATATTTCTTCGGTCAGAAAGTGATTCTTGCGCCTCTTCAAACTTCTGCATTGTTGTGAAAATTATGCCATTTGCTTGAATATTCTTGAGCAATTGCTTAAGGTCTTCCCTACTTTCCGCTTGTTTTGGTTCTTGACGTAAAAAATCCTTACACTTACAAAATTGCCCATAAAGTTGGTCGTCAAGGTCGTTTCTGTCTGTAATAACAACGATTGTTGGACTTTTCAAAGCTTCTTGTAATAAATGAGCGTAAAAAACCATTGAAAGAGATTTTCCGCTCCCTTGTGTGTGCCAAAAAACACCGCCTTTCCCATCTGTTTCAGTTGCGTGCTGTGTAGAGGAAATAGCTTTATTGACCGCAAAATACTGATGATAACCTGCAAGAATTTTGATTTTATCTATACTTTCATTTGAAAAGCAAATAAAATTCTTCAATATATCAAGAAAACGTTTTTTATCAAAAATTCCTTCAAAAAAAGTTGTAAAATCAGCAAATTGAGTGCTTTCGTAAGAGCCATCAGAAGTCTTCCACTCCATAAACCTGTCTTCGCCCGACGTGATTGTTCCAGCTTTTGAAATTGCTTGGTCGCTCATCACACAAAAAGCATTATAGACAAATAAAGACGGAATTTCCTTCATATAATTCTTGAGTTGTCTATATGCTTCGGAAACGTCGGTATCTTCCCTAGAAGGCGATTTCAGCTCAAGCACAACTAGAGGAAGTCCGTTCACAAATATAATAATATCAGGACGTTTTTCACTGTTTTCTACGATAGTCCACTGATTGGCAACGATAAAATTATTTTTTTCTATGTCGTGAAAATCCATCAAATAGACAAGCTCTGCACGCTCTTCACTCTCGACAAAATACTTCACAGGAATACCATTTTGCAGATAATCCATAAAAACAGCGTTTCTCTGTACTAAATCGCCATTATCTATATTTTTCAGCTTGTAAAGAGCATCTTCAATAGCTTGATAAGGCAAAGATTTATTTATACGTACCAAAGAATCAATAAGCACAGACTCAAAAAAAGGCGAACGATAATCCCTCTCTACATCATAACCATGCACATAAGAATAACCAAGATTCTGTATAAGTTCGATAACAGCATTTTCATAGTGTGATTCAGTGTAGTGCATGAGTTATTCCTTTATTCTTCATGATTTAAATTTGTAATAAAACCATTTATTTTGTATTCTTGAATAGTTCTTTTTTCTTTTTTGTCTATTTGCATATATGATTCCATGACTGGTAATATCTTTCTTTTAAAAATACTTTGACAGTTAATACTATTATGCAAAATTGGAATAAAATTTTCATCGGGTACTCTTGATTGAGTATGATCCAGTACAGTCATTAAATCTTGAATTAAGTATTTGCATTCATCTTCAATTTCTTGTGTAAACAAAAATGATATCTTCCCTTCTATATTATTGTATTGCATATTATAAAAACACATAACGCTTTCAAGCAACGATTCATGACGGTTATCATATGAATTATATTCATTACATGCATTTTGTATTATTATATTAAAGCTATCACGTCTCTCTAAAATCAGTTTATGTGTGATAAGTTTATAGATAGGGATTTTCCTATTTAAAGTGAGTATCACATCTAAAATAAACTGTGAATCCATCCCTCTAATAACATTATATACCTCAAATCTTTTCTCAAATAAATTAATCTTATTCTGCTGTTCAGCTATATCTGTCTGTTTTTCCAATATTTCTTTTTGTTTTTTATAAATTCGACAAGTTATAATGGCAGTTACAAAAATTCCAATAAATGTAATTACAATAGCTCCACATGCTATATCATTGCTTTTTTGTGCAATCTCATTACTTTCTTTTGCGACTTCTAAACTATTCTCTGCAACCCTCAAAACATCAAAATCATACAAACGAGGTACAGCATGATTATTGATTGCATTTATCAAGTCTTCATGTTCAATAAGTTTATTTATAGCGTCTGCTAGTTTACTGCTATCAAGAGTCTCCATCATATCTGCCTTTCAAGGATTATAACAAGTTTTATTAAATCATACTATTAAAGCCAAAAAAGTCAAATCTGTATTAAATAGAAAAAAGCGATACAAAGTACCGCTTTTTTTTGTTCGTTTATACAGAATGAGCAAAATTGAACGGAATTATATGCTCAACCTCTTTTGCTTTTGTTTGCATTGCGACAGATATATCATAGTTCTTTTGTAAGTTAAGCCAAAAATCAGGGCTAGTTCCAAAAAACTTTGCAAGACGTAGTGCCGTATCTGCTGTCACAGAGCGTTTTTCTTTTACTATTTCAGAAATACGACTCGCAGGGACTTTAATTTCAAGGGATAATGCGTGTGCTGTTATCCCAAGAGGAGTTAAAAACTCTTCTCTTAACACTTCGCCCGGATGTGTGCATATTCTCATATTTTCTTTTCTCATATTTCCCCCTAAGATTAAAAACATATTGAGAATCTAGTGATAGTCAACTATTTCTACATTTAGAGCTTTTCCGTCTTTCCACTCAAAGCAGATACGAAATTGGTCGTTGATGCGAATGCTGTATTGCCCTAATCTATTACCTTGTAAAGCTTCTAGTCTATTCCCCGGTGGTATTCGTAAATCATCAACATTATATGCCGCTGCAAGCATATCAAGCTTTCGTAGAGCAACTTTTATTATTGAGTTAAACTTTCTTGATTTGCCTGTTTCATAGAGGGCTTGAGTATCTTTGCATTTAAATGATTCTATCATAAAAAGTCCTTTAAGATGTCTAGCCCCATCTTCAATTTATTTCAGTAATCGTTTTGCGTTTACCGTTTAACAGAATATATTTACTTTCTTGAAATTTGTCAAGTCGTTAACTTATCGTCGTCGAATTTTCATAAAGTTCATGTGATGCTATATCTTGACCACCAGCCCATTCAATAGAAGAACCTGAAACATGAACAGTTTTGAAATAGCTTGGGTCTTTTAATTTACCAAACCAATCGCCTGAAATATAAGGATTTACATCAAAAACTTTTTCTTCATTAGTTTCAAATGTAAGTAAAAGTTTATATTCATCAAGCGGTTTTGCTTGTATTATTTTAGGTTGTAGCATGTTGACTTCCTAGTTTTTCTTATATTTTACCACATCTGAAAACTGCTTCTAATTAGCTTACTTTATATATAAAAGCTTACTCTTATATAATTTTTGTTTTTTCTTTTAACTCATTAACAATATCGAATTTATTTAAAATTTTTGATATTTCATATATCTTGTTTTCTATTGAATTGTCAATTTCTGATGATAATTGGTGATTAAGGTATAAGGACTTATACTCAGATTGACATTTCAATATATACTCTTCAGAAAGTCTACTATTTTTAAAATCAATTGGTATAATATTATACTGTAGTGAGCGCAAAGAATCTTCAAGGCTTTTCAAGTAAGATTCGCTTTCTAGCTCAAGTTCATAAAATGATTTTACTTTATAAACTATATTCATAATGTAATCATTTTTCTCTGTAAATGAGCATCCTATATTACAATTAAAATTTTCAAAAAGTTTATCAAGCAATTCATAATCGGAAAATTTATTTTTATCACTTAAAAAATATACGAGGACATGTACATTTGAAGAAAACTGTAAAATATGCTGATAGACTTCGTAACGCTTTTCATACAAGGCAATATCATTTTGTCGACTTGCAACTTTCAACTGCTCTTTAATGATTTTATTTTGTCGCCAAAAGATAATAACTGTCGTAAGAACAGGTAAAACAGCAAGAATAATAGTTACCCACAAAGGTACTGAAGTTTCTTGAATTGCCTTCGCTATACTTTCAACGTCAAATAAAACCATCACTAACTCCTTTTGTAACTTCGTATCATGCTAGCTATTAATTGCATTACAAAGTGATTTATACTGGTCTAGATCTTTAGCTTTTATTGTTTCAACAACAAGTTTTGCTACAGCGTGTATTTCTGGTACTTCTAGGTGTAATGAGCTTCTTTCTAATGTCCCACCCGAATGAGATAGTTCATTGTCTATACGTGCAATAATAGATGCTTCCGTGGCATTGCTAAAATATATCTTGGAAGCATCTTTTGAGACCTTGTCAGGATACTTATAGTAGAAGAAAAGTTCAAGAAACTTTCGAAGATTATTTCCAAAACTATAGAAACATTCATATGTTTCATCTCTCAATATATTTTCGTTGGCACAAGTATGAATTTGCTTGAATAGAAATACAAACTCGGTCATATTATTTTTTAAATAACTTGGCATAGTACAAAGCGCAGATGAGTTATTTTGGCGCATGAATGTGAAATAAGCGCGCTGATTATTCATTTTACTTCCATAGCCATGAATTTTTCCTAATTTTTTTAAGTAGCCCAGAAAATCTAAATTGTGTGTAGAAATAAACAGTTGTATTAAATCATTATTTTTTATAATTTTTGAATCTATCAAACTATAGATAAAGAAAATATGGTTAACATCTAATGAAGAGATAGGATCATCTATCCATACAATTAAGTCCTTACCCTCAGTAGCAACATCATTCAACTTAACTAAAAAATAACAAAAGGCAATGACTGTACATTCACCTTCACTTAGATGGTATGCTTTTTCTTCATTTCTTACAACTACAAACTGTGAAGATTCTAAATCCTTTTGAATTATTTGGAAATCTAAATTCCCCATTCTTAGTAATTCATTAATTTTAGTTATACTTTGCCCTTCATTGCTTAGTTGAGAATTTAGCTCATGGACTTTAGTCGTTAAATCAAGTATTTTTTGAGATACAGGAGCAAGTTCATCACCTTTTATCTTTAAAGCATCTTCTTTTGCCGTATAATCTTGCTTTTCTTGCATATAATTTATTGCTTTAGAAAACAAATATACTTCATTTAATCGCAACTGATTTTGAGCATTCCTTTTTGCTTGATTTATTTCATTGGTATAAGCATTTGACTCCTTACATAATGCATAAAAATCTTCAAACAATTTTTCGATATCGCCAGTTAAGTCTTGAACAGTTCCAAATGCAACTTCGATAAATGGATTACTTTTTTTGTCTAATAACTTAGCCGCTAATAGTTTTAAGGATTTGAGATATTCACTCTTCAAGCGTTTAAATTCACTATGAAAACCCTGTGCTCTATCTTGAAAACTTGAATAAAATTCATCAACTCTTGTCAAAAGAATAGCTTCTAGTTTAGCTTTTTCAGACTGAATTTTCTTTACTCCTTCTTCAATTTCTTTTTCAAGCTTTTTGTATGATTCATTAAAATGACTTTGTAACATTCTCCAACGCTCTGATGAAATTGGATTATCACAAAATATACATTTGTCTCCATCTTTGTGAATATCCAATCCACTATTCACCCATGAGTTGAGAATAGGAGATTGAAGTAAACTTTCAATTTGCTGTGCTTGCACCACTTGCACAGCAGTAATTCTCTGTGTTTCACTAATTAAAGTTGTCAGTGACAAAACTTCAATTTGAGAAGTTTTCATAATTAGTGGAAGCTCTCTATCATTAATTATAGCTTCATATTTCCTAATTTCATCTTCTGGTAATCGGGTAAAATTAACATTATTTACAACTTCTAAGTCAGAATTTAATTTTGTGATATTATAGTTTCTATCTCCATACTTATCTTGATATTTAATACCTACTTCACGGTCTGTTGCTTTTGCCTGAAGTTTGTTATCTAATCTTTTAATAATTTCGTCACATTCTTTTCTTCTTCTAACAACTTCTTGCTGTAAGATAAACTCTTCTAAATACAAACCTGTTTTTTCTTCATGCGTATTATTACCTATCTCATTTTCTATTGCTAAAATTTGTTGTTCTATTGCAATATTACCCTCACCAATCATTGCAAAAGGCTCTATATTATCATCAGGATCAAGAATAAACTTTAAATTTTCTCTTATAAAATCGCTATTAAAAACGCGTATTGTTTTGTTATGCCCAGAGAGGCCGTTTTCACTAATAATAGTTCCATCTTTAAACTCTAACTGAAACGTAGGATTTTCGTATTTATCTGAAAGCCTACCTGTTTCCAACGCACGTAAAACCCTAGAAAGAGTTGTTTTTCCAGAATAGTTTCGTCCATAAATAATATTAAGAGGAAGAAATGTTTTTTGGTCAGATTTGTGATGTCCAGAATCCCAGTCATAATTATCAAAAATCCCCATATTAATTTTTTTAATTTTCTTTAACATTTTAACCTCGTATACAATTCATTATCAATTTTAAAATTTCAAAAACTTACACCAACAGGCACAACAATTGCACGAATGTGAAGTTGTGTAACTATTATTTGTGGTTATTAAAGGCTCGTGCACGACAAGATTTAGTAGGCTTTCAAATAATGTGCTTTCTTCAATGCTATTCGTTTTTACCTTTTTTACCTTATACTCCCTAAAGCTAGCTAGTTAAAGTAATATTAAATGATTTTTAAGTGATTCACGTAACCTCGTATCCTCAACAAGTTTTTGCATTTTTTTATACTCCTTTGCAAAATCAATTGTAAACTCTTTATTTGTAAATTCTTCATTAATCAAAGAGCTACTAATTATAATTAACGAAGAAATTATTATCATTAATGATTGTCTATCCTTATTATCTAATTTAAATAGTTGCTCAATCAAGCTTAACTTATTAGTCTTTTCTCTTAATACATTAAATAATGTTATTTCAGTCTCTTTTGGGAAACCTTCTTCTGTTTCTTGTGCAAGCAATTGAGTTTGCATTGTAAGCATTATAATACACACTATTTTCCTATGTTTTAGTTGTAATTCATGACTATTTTCTATATTTATTTTATCATCGCATACATTTAAATCCTTATTAATATTTTCCACAAAAGTTTTTGAAAGCAAAACCCCTTGAACAAGTTCTTCAAAGACTTTGTAGAGCTCTTTACGTTTTTCAAGCATTGCAATTTTATTTTGCTCTTCCAAAAATTTTGTTTGATTTTTATTTAACTTATAGGAGAGCCATAGTGCAATAGCAGAAATCAAAACTGCAACGCAAGAAGCAAAAACTCCAGCTACTGCAACTTCATACATATCTATGTCGTATGGGCGAACTTCAGCATGCTGATTAATAGCACCAACAATTGCATTATATGGTAATTTATCCCCTTCCATGAGTCCCTCTTATTAAGTTTTTTTGATATTTCACTAATACCTTATTTTATTTCAACTTAGTTTGACCTAAATAGTTTTTTAAATCAAAGATATAAGAATTCTTATAATCTACTTCCTTTATATTTTGATATTCAACTTTACATGAAATAATAGTGGAAATTTTACTGTCACTGTCTAGTAGCTTTTTAACTTGATCCAAACTACCAAATGAAAAATACATAGATTGCTCAACACCCAAATTAATCTTTTCGGGTAGAGCTAAGAAACTTCTTGAAAAAGCTTCGTCAGAAGCAATTGCTGTTGCTAAATCTTGAAATGATTTTATATCATCCTCTTCACCCCATTCTAATGCTATAATGAGATTTTGAGCATACCTTAGACCTGTATTACAAAAGTTAATACCAATATTGTCATTACTATCAAGATCAATTGTTACATCAACTTGTGGCCGATATTTTTCACTATCTATTCGCCTTTGTTCTAATATTTGAGCTTCAAAAATTTCACGTTGCTGCTTTTGCGCACTTTTAAATTGTAGATTCTGTGTTGTTTTGTCAGTATTCCAGTCTTGTCTTGCTCTCATAGATTCTTCAATTTGTGCATTTAACTGCTTTTCAAATTGTCTTTTTTGTTCACGCAGTTGTTCAGAAAGTAGAGTATTTTGCTTTTTTTGCTCTTTTAATTGAGAAAACATATATGCTACTTGTTTAACTGTTAACCTACTTTGTAGGCGTGTTGCTTTGGCCGAGGAATAATTTGAAATGCTAATAAAAATTGTTGCAACAACATATACACCTGTTATAACGAGCATCAACTGATCATTACTAGCTTCTAATAGCCATAAGTAGCTTTCCACCCCCCAAGTTTTTACTTTCTCTAACATTTCACTGTCCTCCTTACACCCTCAACTCACCACTCATCAATTTAGGAAGAAGAGTGTCACGAAGTTGTGAAAGTTTTTGGTTTTCGATAGTGTTTATTCTTATTTGCCTAAATAAAGGTTTTACAGTATCTGTAAAATTTTCAAAAAGGCTATCAGGTACTTTTGGCAGTTCATAGTTTTCGAGTACATCACTTTGAACCCTTTGCCTTCCTGAACTACCTACCATACTTTTGATTGCGTAACTTCTGAAATCTTCATAACGTGCTAGACAATAAACGTAATAAGGACTTACTATTTTTTTTGCTTGCATAACAATAAATTCTGTTGAACCAAACCCAATTTCTTCAGTTTCTAAAAAGTCAACAAAAGCTGTTTTTCCATTTTCTAGGCACGGTGTTATTCTTGCCAATAAGGTATCATCATTATAGAATTTGCTCCCTCCATTATACGCCTTTTTCTCCGAAGTTGATACACTCATTGTTGAAGTTGATAAATCTTTCATTTCAATAGATGAAGTAATTGTACCTTTTTTAAGAGTAATTTTGGGATTCAATTCTATATATTCCTTTAAACTTACTGTCTCATTAGCTTCAAAATCGACAAACCAAGACTTAAAAATCGCCTGTGCCTGTTCTTCTAAATTCTTATTGATTGCATTATTATTCTCGATTTTATCATCAAGAGAAGAAAGGATTTGAGCTATGCGTTTTTGTTCGTCAAGAGGTGGGAGTGGGATTTCTTTTTCCTCAAGAACTGACTGTTGAACCCTTTGTCTACCTGATGAACCTACCATTGATTTTATAGCTATATCTCGAAGAAAAGGACTAATTGAAAGGTAATAAATAAAACTATTATCGCTTATGTTTTCCCTTTCACGCATTACAATATACTCAGTTGAGCCAAAAGCAACCTCTCCCTCATCCAAAATAGTAACTTGAGCGGTTTTACCATTTTCTAAACATGGGGTTATACGTGCAAGTAAAGTGTCACCATTACGAAACTTACTCCCACCTTTAAATTCTGTACTTTCAAATCCTTGTATTTTTCTTGTAAAAGTCGCTAGTTGCTCCATTGCAACTTTTTTTGCAATTGTACCTTTAGGGATACTTTCTTTGGGATTAAAAATTATTACTTCCCCCAACTTTACTCTTTGCCATTCACTCATCTTCAACCTCACAGACTGCATTCAAATTTGGATATATCTCCACTCTATTTTTTATAATCTCAGACTGAAAAGATTTCGGTAGTCGTGAAAGTTCAAAAATATCAATTAAATACGGAATATTAATTTCTTTTATCATATCTCGTATATCTGCTATGCCGACTTCATTATTATTCAAATCTGAAATGGCTAAATCTAAATCGCTCCCCGAATGCGCCGTATTATCAACTCTGCTCCCATACGCCCAAACAGTAGCATTAGAGCAATACTCTTTAAAAAAAGTATGTAAAAGCTCCATGTGCTCCTTTTTGATATATATTTTATTCATTTATTATAACCTGCTGTAATGATTTAGCATCCTTAATAAAATCATCAATGAGCAATAATGTTTCTTGAGCAAAATGTATGCCGTAATCATGCGCTGTGCTGTTGCGGTTATCTCTGTATTTAAACCAGCGTTGCACCATGCTTTCATCAATAAGTGAGTGCTTATGAGCTGCGCGGAAAATATCTTTATAGGTGAGTCTATCAACTTCTTTTTTTGTCGCAAAATAAGGCAAAAGTCGCTTGCGCAATAGCTTTCCGCTCTGCTCAAGACTCATTTCAAAGCCCTTTACCAATGAGTTTCTATACATCTCATAATCAATGGAATCTTCTTCCGTTTTGAGAATTAAGGTATAAGCTTTTTCTAAAGTTTGTATACATTTTTCAAGGTATTCTGTATTTATTGTATCCATTCGACTTTCCTAAATTTTATTTTGCTTTTTAAGTATAGAAAAACTATATCTTATATCCTATATTCTGTAAATTCTTCTTAACTTCCGCTTGCAAGTCATCAGACTTCTTAAATAAATCAGACAATTCAGAAGTAAGCCTTTTCATTTTATCGTCGAAAGGTTCGCCGTCGTCAGCTTGCTCTTCAATGCCTACATATCGCCCCGGAGTGAGAATATAATCTTGTTTTGCGATTTCTGAAATATCAGTAACAGCGCAGAAGCCTTTCATATCTTCAAGCCTACCCTCTTCATAAGCGGTGTAAGTATCTGCTATCTTTTGGATATCTTCTTTTGTAAGCTCTCTATTTCTGCGGTCAATCATCGTGCCCATTTTGCGAGCATCTATAAAAAGAGTCTTGCCCTTTTGTTTCTTATTCTTTGAAATAAACCAAAGAGAAACAGGGATTTGCGTTGAATAAAATAATTGAGTCGGCATTGCAACAATACAATCTATCAAGTCCGCTTCAAGCAGTTTTTTACGGATTTCTCCCTCTCCGCCTGCTTGCGTTGAAAGCGAGCCATTCGCAAGCACCATACCCATTTTTCCAGTAAGCGCAAGATGATAAACCATGTGCTGAATCCATGCGTAGTTGGCATTGCCTTCAGGCGGAAGTCCATAAGCAAAGCGCTTGTCTTCCTTGAGTTTTTCCGCTCCCCAATTCGAGAGATTGAAAGGCGGATTTGCTAAAATATAATCGGCTTTAAGTTGTGGATGTTGATCGTCAAAAAAAGTGTCGGAAGCGTATTTTCCAAGATTCGCTTCAATGCCACGGATTGCAAGGTTCATCTTTGCAAGCTTACGAGTTGTCGGGTTTGCGTCCTGTCCATAGACAGAAATTTTATTGATATTTCCTCTATGCTCCTTAATAAAATCATAGGATTGCACAAACATACCGCCACTTCCACAACAAGGGTCATAGACAATACCGTCATAAGGTTGCAAAACCTCAACAAGAGTACGAACCACGCAAGACGGAGTATAAAACTCCCCTGCATTCTTGCCCTCTTGAGCCGCAAATTTTGAAAGGCAATATTCATAAGTTCTGCCGAGAA
The DNA here is from genome assembly GCA_964371865.1 of uncultured Desulfovibrionaceae bacterium. Classification (GTDB taxonomy): domain Bacteria; phylum Desulfobacterota; class Desulfovibrionia; order Desulfovibrionales; family Desulfovibrionaceae; genus CAYJAZ01. The sequence continues at coordinate 18,723 of CAYJOR010000045.1, forward strand.
CGTCCTTTTCTCCTGCAAAATCTACCATTTTAATATTTGTAAAGATATCAACAATTTCCCCGAGTCTGCGTTTATCGAGTTCAGGGCGAGCATAATTTTTAGGAAGAATATCTTTAAGCTGTTTTGGGTTATCGTTCTCAATCTCACGCATTGCCTTGTCGATTGTAAGTCCGATTTCCTCAGTATGCGCTTTTTCAGCTATCACATTCCAACGAGCAGATTCAGGCACATAGAAAATATTTTCAGAGATATACTCGTCCTTATCATTTTCAAAGCCTTCACCCTCTTCAAGAAGTGCATTGAATTTTATCTCGAAAGCATCTGAAATGTATTTTAAAAATATAAGACCTAGAATGATATGTTTATACTCTGCGGCATCCATATTTCCACGCAATATACACGCAGCATTCCATATCTTTTCTTCAAAGCCAATATTAGCTGTACTTTTTGCTTTCGACATTTCTACATCCCTCTTTATCTGTGATATGTTAAGGTTATTGTTATTAGAGGGCGATGTCAAATTAATTATTATATGTTATACTAAATTATAATACGAGTAGAGATAATTTGTGCTCTATTATCAAACTTGACAGTAAAACAAAAACGCTCTATTTAATTCTTTGTGTTTACTAACATCAAATTAATTTCTAGAAGGAAAGAAAAATGAGAAAACCAAAAACATTCAAGGAAATTCTCGAACAAGAGAAAAAGAAGGTAAAGCCCATAGCAAAGTGGCACTCCTTCATAAGTGGAAAGGATGTTCCCCACAAAGACAAATCAAAATATTCAAGAAAAGAAAAACATAAGGCTGACCCGCAAGGGAATCAGCCTTTTTTCTTATATAGTTATAAAATAAGTATTTCTATGAATTTTTATGCTTTGCTTTTTTTGCACGTTCAACAGTAGCTAAAGCTTCTAAAAAAGCTTCTTCGCCCTCTTCTTTTGCTTGCTCTAAATATTGATTGATAAGTTCTTCATTATCTAAAAACATTGCTGAATCATATTCCAAAACTTCTAGTTTTTTCATAAACACCTCTTACATAAAGTATTCACATAGTTAGTTACTCTTATCAACTTTTAATACTATTCAGGCAAAAGCGAAATTGCCTTACTAAAATTATCAGGTGCAAGATGACTATAACGTAATGTCATCTTAAAATCTGAATGCCCCATAAGTTCTTTTACAACATATAAATCAGTGCCATTTTGAACAAGCCATGAAGCAAAGGTGTGTCTTAATGTATGAAAACACACTTTATCTCTTCTATCTTTAACACCTTCATTAAATAACCTATCAGCAACTCTTGTATAGGTATGAGACACACTCGCCATCACATTGCCATTTTTATCAGGGAAAATGAGTCCAATCGCTTTATTACCACTTTGAACTATTTCTTCCTTCCTATCTATGAGCATTTGAAGAAGTTTTCCTTTTAGTTCGGTATGCCTATTTTTTTTCGATTTAGGGTCTTTTATAAAAACTTTTGCTGATACTAGGTCTACATTTTGCCACTCAAGTGAAGCAATTTCACCGAATCTCATACCAGTATAGATTGCCATAAGTGACATATCGTGTATTTGTATCGAATGCTTTTTTAATTCCTCAAGCAACAGTTTCGATTCTTCAAGAGTGAGAAATCTTTCTCTTCTATTGTCTTGTGTTGGAAGTTTTACTTTTTTTGTAGGACTATCGCCTAAAGTCAGCTCATCAAATCTTGCCACAGTCCATACCTGAGAAATTACAGCAAAAACATATTTCATTGTTGAAGGACTTTTATTTGCAGAAAGCATATTTTGCTTTATCTTTTCTAAATCAACAGCCTTAACATGGATAAGTGGTTTATCACCTATAATAGGCTTAACCCATTTACGATAAAGTCCATCTTCTGAAACGAGAGAGCTTTTTGCCTTTTGTTGTTGCGACTTCCAATATCTGCTTTCCCAAAACTCAGCAAAGGTGATAAGCTTTTTATCTTCCTCAGCTTTTAGTCGCTCTTCTTCAGCTCGTTTTTCTTGCGCAATTTTACGCTTTTCACTTAGTGAAATAGCTCCTTGACCAAGCTTATAACCTTCTTTTATTTTAGCAAGCTCTAAACCAGCCTTTTGTTCAGTCCATCCTTCTGATGCCCAACCAAGAGTGTGTTCAAAACGTTTTCCTTCCATTTGGTAACGAATAGCATATAATCTATCAAATTGAACGCCATTTTTACGCGTTGGATGTTGGTGATATCTAACACCTATAAATTTTGTGGATGAAACCCAGTTATATTTTGCCATAATATTTCCTCGCTTACTTTTAAAAAGCACTATAGCATATATAAAACAAAAGTCCACCACTTTTCCACCACTTATTTGTGTAAAACATGTGATACTATGTGAAAACAAATGAAAGTAAATGAAAGTAAAATATTATCATTTCAATAAGATATATTCATTTTGTCAGATATTTAGATAGCATCTAAAAATGAATGGCATTCAAGAGGCCAAGAGTTCAATTCTCTCCAGCTCCACCAGATATTTCAAGGACTTAGATAGAATTTTTCTTCTAGGTTCTTTTTATTTTTAAGGATTTGTGCCAGTTCTGTGCCAGTTTTGCCGATAAAACAACGTGAACCTGTGGTAACCTTTCTGGCTCTTAACCAAAGACAGGGGCAATTCTATTTTATATGGACAGATGAAATTCATTTTTGTTGATTTTTTAAAGTAATTTATTTCAGGTAAAAAGGTTAATTTTCTGGGAATCTGCCAATTTAGAAATTATGTACAGAGAATACGTACTCTCAATCTGTAGTTTTCAAAATTTCTAAAGCCGTATGCTCTACGTTGGATAAGTTTCATTT
>CAYJOR010000046.1:0-19955 GCA_964371865.1 uncultured Desulfovibrionaceae bacterium
TTAATAACTTTTAAATTCTCTTTTTGCAAGCATTTACCTGTCAAAAAAATTGTATTATCCATCATTAATTAAGAAAAAGAGGGAAAATCATGCTTGCGAACACGATTTTTCCTCTTATCAAATTTTACCTTATTGTACTATACAATATAGTTAGAATAAATTGAATCTGTCACTAAACTATTTACTGTTGAGTAAGCATCTGCAAGCATAGCAGTTTTTGCTTTACATGATATCGTAACAATTTCAGGGCTTTGAGCAATCATAGGATTTATTATATGATGTCTTTGCGCATTCTTATCAAAATATTTTTGATAAGAACCTGAGGTTGCTATTGCCATATCTTGCAATTCAAAAGTTTTAACCATCTGCGATGGATTTTGTGGGTTTTCAATTCCAACAATCCATGCTTCTGACTTACTTTTTCTACCTTTTGCAATAATGTCTCCACCAGCATTAATGATATGATTTTTTACATTCATCAAGGTCAGGATTTCTGAAGCTCTATCAATAATATACCCTTTTGCGATTGAATCGAGAGTTATTCCCATACCGCTTTTTGCAAAATGAATAGAATTATTACTTGTTTTTACATCTGAAAGATTAATGAGTTCTTGCGCATCTTTAATTTCGCTTCGAGTAATATTTTTTGCTGATAAGTTAATATCTTGATTACTCTCAAACAAATCAAGCAAAGGTTTAACAGCAGGATTATAAATATTATTTGTATTTCCCGCTATTTCAATACTTTGATTTACAAGATAAATCATTTCTTTTGGAGCATAGGAAAGTTTTCCTTCTGAATTCAGTACTGAAAGAGCTGATGAAGTATCGTGCCTTGAAAATATTTTTTCTAGGCGTTGAATTTCTTCAAAAGCTTTTGCAAAGGCTGAATATGCTTCATCCTCAGCTGTGTGACTTGCTGTAAAAGATACTATTGTCCCCATCGCAAGCTGTGTTTGTTTTACGATTTTACTTTCTGCGGCGTTTACATTTTTCACAAGTAAATTTGGTATAGATGTAAATGCAAGCGCTGAGAATGTAGTACGTAAAAAATCACAACTACTTTTCATTTATTCTTCCTTAGTAACAGGATTCGCTTCAGGTGAAGCAACTTGGTCGATAGAAGTTTGCTCTGCTTTTATTTCAACTGGTTTTTCTTGTGCTTCAGGTGCTTTTTCAGTAGCAGGTTTTTCAACTACTTTTTTAGGTGCGGGTTTTTCCTCTAAAGGCTTAGGCATTATTTTGCCTTCTGTCCATAAAGATTTGAAAATTTTACGCTTACACGCTGCAACACATGCTTCATTACAATCAGGACCGTATGCAAGGCAAGCTTGCTGATCAATCGCAATAATACCATCTTTCATTGAAACTGCTTTAGCAGGACATTTCTTTACACATAAAGTACAAGAAATACAACCAACTTTACAAGCATCGGTTACGTCTTTACCCTTTGATTTAGTAGAGCAAAATACCATAACTCTTGCACGTCTTGGAATTAATTCCAAAAGTCCACGAGGGCAAGCAGAAGTACATTTACCACAAGCAATACAAGCACTTGCTTTTACTTTTACAAGATTATCTTCAATAACAAGCGCATCAAATGGGCAAACCTTTATGCAGTCTCCAAGACCTAAACATGAGTAAGCACAAGCATCAAAACCTAAGCCAGAACCAACGCTTGCTGCTGCGGCACAAGATGGCATACCTTTATAATCTGAACGAAGGTTAACGCCACCCTCAATTTTCTCACAACGACGAACACAGATAAGTGGATCTGCTTCTGATACTGTTTTCCCTGTAAGTTTACCAACGTTGATTGTTGTTTCTTCACTACCGGCAACACATAAGTTTGCTTCAATAGCAGGATCGGTTACTACCGCAATAGCATAACCTTCACAACCAGGATAACCACAACCACCGCAGTTAGCACCCGGTAAAACGTCAACCACAGCCTCAATGCGCGGATCTTCCTCAACATGGAAAACCTTAGACGCAACCGCTAATATGACCGCCGCAACAAAGCCAACACTAAATAATATGAATATTGAGCTAAACATAGTCCTTCCTTTAGATCATACCTTTAAATGCCATGAACGACATTGACATTAAGCCCGCCATAATAAGCCCGATTGGAATACCGGATAAAGCTTTAGGAACTCTGCTAACTTCTAAACGCTCGCGAATACCTGCAAGCAATACAAGTGCAAGAACAAAGCCTATGCTTGAAGCTAAAGCAAAGGTTAAAGCTGTTCCAAGTGTGTAAGATTCACGCTGAATAAGTAAAGCCACACCCATAACAGCACAGTTTGTTGTAATAAGAGGTAAGAAAATACCAAGTGAACTATAAAGTGGTGGAATTACTTTTTTCAAAAACATTTCCACAAATTGAACAAGTGATGCAATAACTAAGATAAAGAATATTGTTTGTAAATATTCAAGCTGAAAAGGGCGCAAGAAATACTCTGAAAGTGCCCATGTGAAAAGTGATGCCATGATGGTAACAAATACAACCGCACCACCCATACCATAAGCCACGCTCTTTTCTTTAGAACAACCAAGATAAGGGCAGTTACCAAGATATTGAGCAAGAACAATGTTGTTTACAAATATTGCAGATACAAAAAGCTGAAAAATATCCATAATTTTTCCTTATAATAAGCTTAATAGAGAGTTACTTCTTCGGTGTTAAAGTTGCACAACCTGAACAGCTTGCACAACCACCTGAAATAGGTGCCGGCTCTTCCAAGCCTTTAAGTTTTGCTTGCACAAAGTTGATAACGTTCATCAATGCCAAAATTAAACCTAAACTGATAAATGCACCTGGTGCTTCAATCATTACGGTTAATGGCTCGAACCAATCTCCAAACATAGGTTTACCGAATAAGCTACCCGCGCCTAAAAGTTCACGTATACCACCAAGGAATGTGAGCGATAAAGCAAAACCTACGCCCATTCCAAGACCATCCGCAATTGATGGAAGTACAGGATTTTTATAGGCAAACGCTTCTAATCGACCAAGAATAAGACAGTTAACAACAATAAGTGGTACGAAAATACCAAGTTGTTGATAGAGTGGATAAGTAAAAGCTTGCATTAATAGCTCAACAGAAACAACTAATGTTGCTGAAATTGCAATAAAGCAAGGAACACGTACTTTTTTAGGAATAATTCCGCGAACAGCAGAAATAATAGCGTTTGCAAGAGTCAAAACAAATACAACAGCTATACCCATACCTAAGCCGTTCTCAGCTGAGGTTGTAACAGCAAGCACAGGGCAAAGACCAAGCACTAAACGAAAAGGTGGAAGTTCTTTCCATAAACCTTTACTAAATTCTTTCCAAAGTAGTTGGAGCATTGTATCCCCCTTATTTATTCCAAGTTGTAATGAGTGTGTCTTTAAGAGCAAGAAAATCTTTTGTCGCTTCTTGAACTGCTACAACTGTTGCCGCAGATGAAATTGTAGCGCCACCGATTGCATCAATAGTGCCACCGTTTCCTGTTAAGTTTACTGCTTCGCTAGGAACACTGATAAACTTTTTAGTGAAACTTTCGTCTTTAACTTTTGTTCCAAGACCAGGAGTTTCTGACATTGTAGTGATACCAATACCAATTAATGTGTTGTTTTCAACATTGAAACCAACCATAACGCCAATAGCGCCACCATAACCGGTACCGTAGTTTTCTAAAGCAACACCGACTAGCTTTCCATCTTTTTTGAAAGGGAAAACCATTATTTCTTTTCCTTCCTCATTTGGAAGAGGGAACTTTTGTCTTTCTGCAAGAGGGTCATTTTCGGCATAAGGGAAAACACTCAAAATCGCAGGGCTTTGAACATAAGTTAAAACTTGCTCTTCAATACGATTTGCTGTGCTCATTTTTAGATAGGAGAGTGCAAATCCACTCAATGCACACAGCATTGAAAGCACTACTACCATTTTAATCATTGCAACCATATAGCTTACTCCACTTCAAGAGGTTTTCTCTTTTTGCCTTCAAGTAATGGCATAATGAGATTTATCAAAAGAATGGCAAACGGTACACCATCAGCGTACATACCAAATACACGTATCAGAATTACCAATACACCGCCTGTGAATCCGTAGATAAACATATTCATAGGTGTGTTTGGTGATGAGGACATATCAGTTGCTAAGAAGAAAGCTCCAAGAATCGTTGAGCCTGTCAAAACATGAAACAAAGGTGATACATAACTATCTGGATTTGAAAGATTAAAAAGTAATGCTGTAATTACAACACCGGCTAAAAAGCTGAACGCAATCTCCCATGATATAAAACCACGGTAACAAAGATATACACCTGCAAGTAAAAGTAAACCAGCTTGCCCAGCACCTAGTGCACTTATTTGTTCACCCATCAATAAAGATGAGTAAGAAATATTGCTAAGAGCTTCCGGCCCGAAATATTTTATTTTTACAAGTGGATCAATAAGGCTAGTAGTCAACTGCATAGCGTTAGGATCCATAAATACAGGAAATGATACTTGACAAAGAATAAAACCAACAGCAGGTGCGCATAATGGTGAAGCACCTAAGCCACCAAAAGCCATTTTACCCATTGTTATTGAGAAAAATGCTGCTAAGGTTACAAGCCACCACGGAGAAGCAGCTGGAAGCATAAATGCAAGCAATAAACCTGTTAATACTGCTGTATAGTCGTCAACAGAGATTGTTCTGTTCATAAGTTTTTGACAAAGCGCTTCTGTAGCAATACTTACTGCAACTGAAAGGCAAATAACACTAAGTGCTGAAATTCCCCAAACTAGTGCAGCGCATAAAACTACAGGCAAAAGTGCAATAATAACTTCACCTGTGATTGACTTTAACGTTTTACCGCAATGCCAAAAAGGTGGCGGTGTAACGCGAAGCATTTGTGAACTGGTATTCATAATAGTATCTCACTTATTCTTTTTCGTTTTCACGTTCTGCAGCAGTAGTAACCGCAACTAAGTTTTCTGCCAACTTTTGCTTTGCCAAACGTATATACTGTAAAACAGGACGACGAGTTATACAAACGTATCCGCAAAGTCCGCACTCTACGCAGTGTTTAGCATACCATTCTTCACACTTGTCATACATACCAAATTCAGAGTATTTACTAATGGTTGACGGGGATAAATTTGCCGGACAAATTCTATCACAAGCACCACAGTTACAACATGGACTGTTACCTTTCAAACTTGGAACTGAGCCCTTAGGAACAACAAACACACCGCGAATGCTTTTTGGAATTCCTCGGTCTATTGTTGCAACGCTTAGCCCACGAAGAGGTCCATCAAGAACTACCGTATCACCTTCTTTTAATGAGAAAGCAATTGTCTTGAGTAGATCTTCAATGAGTGTTCCATTTTTAATGATGTGGTTAGTTTTATGAGCAGGAGTTCCAAATGTCACGATAGTTTCAGTAAGTGGCATACCAGTGCTATATACTCGTGAAAGTCCCCATAATCTGTGAGTTGATACAACTCTCACATTCGGGTGTTTTTCAGATTTAATGATATCTGCTCTAAGAACTGCACTTAAACTATGTGGATAAACAGGAGCAACACATTGAATCTCTACATCACTAGGAACATTTGATACTGATGCACCTTCTGGAATAACAAGCACTGTTTTCTTAGGTTTAAGGAAAAGCTTTGCTAGCTCTAACCCTTGAAGAACTTCAGAAAAATGAACTGACAATAAAGGTTCCGCCCACAGAATGCCAGGCTCAGAATTTAAGCCGTTAATAACAAGGGTGTCGCACTGCTTATTAAATTTCTGAGTATTCACACCCATAGATTTCAAAAATGCAAGAGCATCTTCTTTTGAACCGCTAAGTTTAGCTTTAATATTATCTTGACTAATTGGTGCAATTACTAAATCTTCTTCTTGAGCTTCACAAATTTCTATTTTAATAAAACGAAAACCCATTTCAGTAACTTTACCGCGCACAGGAGCGAAAATATCACCTCTTTGCGGATCCGGATGTTTTGCAATAAGCATTCCCGGATAGATTTGAGCACCTTTTTTTATTTCTTTTTCTACAACATAACCCGTGTGAAGAATTTGCAAGCCTTTAGTTTTTACATTTTCTGTAAAAGGTTGCGTAATATTATGCACAAGCTTTAGTTGTGGATCTAACTGTAAGCGTTTATTTGAAGTCATACTACTATCTCATTTATTTAATGTTTCAAATATGGCGTTTTTTCTGCAACCTAATTTATTGGTGGCATTGCGCACATTGGTCAGGCTTGTATGGACCTTTTTGTTCAACCTCATGGCAACCCATACAACTTGCGTGGAAAGATGTAATTCTATCCGGAATAAGTTCGTTAGGAGTTACGCCTTCGTGACATGATTTACATGTTGCTTGATCAGGATTTAGATAATATTCGCCTGCTTCAACTTTTTCACGTGAAGTTGGGTCGCTATGGCATGACTTACAACCGTCTAAACCTTCGTCATATAAATCTTGGTGACAAGGCATACAGCGCTCATGCACTGCATTTTTGAATGACGGCATTGGATCGTCAATCGGAGCATATCCTGTAGAGTGACAATCTGCACAGTTTTGAGGTTCAGGCTCAATTTCTTCAGTATGGTGACATGAGGTACAATCCATCATTTCACTATGGAAGTCATGGCCCCAATCTTGAATTTCAAATTGATAATGGTGACAAGTAGCACACTGAAAATCATTGGTAAATAAAGATGTATGTGAAGCAATATATTCTTCATTATAATCAATACCATGACAAGAGCCACAAGATAAAATTTCTTCTTTAGCTAATTCGGCATCTCCACCAACTGCCATTTCGTGGTGACAAGTTACACATTCAATATTATAAGTTTCTGCGTGAACTTTATGGTCGAATACAACTTTACCGCCTTCATTTTCCAGAAGAATACGAACAGGTTCTTTTGCTGCTTCTTCCGCTGGTGCAAGGTAGCCAATACCGGCAACAAGAATAGACAGAACAAAAACCACTAAAATAGGAACATAACGCTGTTGCAATGTTTTTCCCCTTTCCTAAGTTATAACAAAAATAATTTTTCTCGAAATATTTTATACCAAATCTTTAGATTTGAAAAGCAAAAATTTGATAAATTGAATATTTTTACTTGTGAAAAAAGACACTTATCTAGTAGAAAACACTATTTCCAGTCTTTTCCAACAGTTACATTTGTTATTTTTAAAATAGGTGCAGCTTGTTGCCTTTTAAATTCCGCGTTCTTCATTTTCTTTAAGACATTTACTCGCTCTTGAGTACTAAATGAATGCTCAACTTTAAACGGGTTTATGCAGTTTTCAAGCATATTCACTAAAAATGTATCTAATATAGGGTAAGGAGGAAGCGAGTCCGTATCTTTTTGATTTGGTGCAAGTTCTGCGCTTGGCTCTTTTATGAGGCAATTTGTAGGAATAATTTCTGCACCTTTATGATTGTTGTACCACTTACAAAGATCATATACTTCTTCTTTGTATAAATCACCAATCGGGAAAAGCCCACCACATGAATCGCCATAAAGAGTACAATATCCCATACATTCTTCTGATTTATTACCTGTTCCAAGCACAAAAGCCGGTAAAGCATTTGCAAAACCCATAATAAGAACTGCACGTATACGCGATTGTAAATTCTGTAGCATTAATGAATTATTATAATCTGTTGCATTATATTCACTTGCAAGTGGATTAAGCAAGGCATGAAAAGCATTCATACATTCATTTATCTGTAAAATTTTGTATTCCATCTTCAAATTATTTGCTAAGTCTTCAGAATCTTTAACGCTGTGATCAGATGAATGAGGTGATGGCATAAGCAAAGCATACACGTTTTCTGCACCTAAAGCTTCAACTGCAAGCGTCGCAACAAGAGTTGAATCAATTCCACCTGAAAGTCCTAAAACGGCTTTTGTAAGACCTGTTTCTTTTATATGAGCTCGTATTCCAAAAGTAAGCGCTTTAAATATTTCTTCATATTTCTCGTCAAATAAAGGAGTAATTACACCTCCACCAAGAGCGCACATATCCGCTTCAAAAGCTTTTGCACGTACTTTGATAGAAGCACTACTATCTATATAAAATGATTGACCATTATAGATTTCACCCTCAAAAGTATAAACACTATTAAGATACAAACATGGAGTTAAGTTTTCTCTAACTAGTGCACTGATTGTGTTTTCTATCTCTAACTGCTTAGATAGAGTATAAGGGCTTGTATTATAATGAATATGTAAATCGCTTTTTTTTGTATCTACTAGTTCATCTTTAGAAAAAGAAAACTCTTTCTCAAGGAGGGAAAGAGGGGAAGTTAGCGAGCGAATATCAACAGTCTCATTTTTTATAACAAGCAATGAATCATTTTCAGCTAAAATAAGAGTTAACCTTTTTGGAAGTTTGGAGGATAAAACTTTTAACGCTTCATCTTTTTCTTGCGCTAAAAGAACTGCTGATGCCGAATTTTTATCTTTATAACTTTGTAAAAAATTATATGAAACAAAAAGTAATTCACAATCATGAGAAAGTTTACCTATAAAACTTAGTAAATCATTGACTCTAGCGGAAAGATTTTCGCAAGTTAGCTCTGCTTGAAAAAAAGAAATCATAAGTCTATCCTCTTTTAAATATACTGAATTTATTGCTATGAAGCACCCTTAAATAATTATCTTTATTTTAAATTTTTGCAAGATAAAAATATTAAAATCGAATTTGACTTTTTTGTAAAAAAGCTATATTCTCACAAGTCAGAATTTCAAACTTAAAAAATAAATATATTTGTAAGGGAATAGTATGTCACAACAAAAAAAATCACAACAAGTAAGTTCAACTCCGGCTACAAACTCTATTGATAAAAATAGACTAGACATACAGGATATAGAAAAACTTAGCAAAGAAGAACAACAAGCTCTTCTTCAAGAGCTACAAAATGAACTAAAAGCTGAAACCTCTGCTGAAGCAGCTCCTCTTTTAGAGTTCGTTCTAAAAAATATCTCTAAAATCATATTCTTTATTGTTATAGCTATTGTTGCAATTGCAGGATGGGGTATTTATCAATGGAGAACTGAATCAAGCTTTGAAGAACAACAAGTAAAATTCCAACAAATTCTTGATATTCAAGATGCAAACGAAAGACTTGGGGAATTGGAAGAGTTTGCTCAAACTGCACCGGAAGATTTTAAAATCTATCTTCTTCTTGAAAAAGCAGGTGCAGCTACAGAACTTCAAAAATATCCTGTTGCTATAGAAAACCTTAAAGAAGCAATTCATCTCGATGCTAACTCAAGCCTTACAATCAGCTTAAATCTTGCACTTGTTGATGTTTATCTTATGAATAACGAAGCAGCTAAAGGGCTTCAACTTATGGAAGATTATATTAAAGTAGCACCAAAGCAAATCCATTCAACAGTTCTTGAAGAAATTGCTGTTCTTGCTGAAATTTCAGGCAACACAGAAAAAGCTATTGCAAGCTACAATGAACTTATTGAAAAAACCGATATTGGCTCTGCTGAAGCTATTGCATACTATAAAAACAAAATTGCTAAACTTTCAAAATAATTATAACATATGATAGCTGATACCGTCACCAATCTTATAGATACTTTAAAAGTTGTAACTGCTCAGTTCAACTACGAACAACCATTACAGGCGCAATTAAGCTCTGTTCTTGAAGCATTGGCAAATTCTCACGGTTTTGTGCGCCCTCATATTGTTTTATTTGACCCTGAAACCGGTCTTTTAAAACTCCGAGTTGCTCAAAATGAACCACGTAGGAATCATGAAGAGTACGCACCGGGAAAAGGGATTACAGGTCAAGTATTTGCAACTGCAAAATCTATAATAGCACCTAAGATGTCACAAGATAAAACCTTGTGTAATCTACTATTTACAAGAACTCAAAAAGAACTCGATGAACTTGCTTTTATCTGCGTTCCTATTTTTGCGGCTCCTTCACTTTCTGATGCCTCCTTTGTTCCGCGTGAAGTGTTAGGAACTCTTGGAACAGACTCAATTTCTTTAGGTATTGACGATTTAGAAGTAAGACGTCAATTTCTTGAAGTTTTAGCCAACTTGATATCGATGCAGGTTGCATACTTCCAGACAAAGAACTTCCAAAACAATCTTCAAGGCAATCAAAATACTGAATTACCAACAGAAACTCTTCCTTTTGTTGCCCACTCAAAGAAAATGAAACTCTTGCTTGAACAGGCAAATGCTTTTGCTTTATCCTCATCACCTGTACTACTATACGGTGAAAAAGGTACAGGAAAAGAATACTTTGCAAGACGTATACATTCACTTAGCTCGAAAAGATTTCTTCCTTTCACAATATTCTATGCCGATAATACAAGCAACGATATCAACGAAACAATAAAATCCATGTGTGGATATGTGAAAAATGCTTTTCCAAGTGCATTGCAGACAAAAAAAGGGATTTTTGAAGCAAGCGCACACGGCACTTTATACATTGATTCAATACATAAACTCCCGCTTGAAGCACAGAAAATTCTCTTGAAAGTCCTTACAGAGGGCGCAATAACTCGCATAGGCAGTGAACAATCCGTGCAGCTAAGCATGCGTATTATAGCATCAACCGACTCAACATTAGATGAACTTGTAAAAACAGGTGACTTTCTAGAAGAGCTTGCGCTCCGCTTGAAGTTCCAACATACAAACCTTCCTCCATTGCGTGAACGTAGGGAAGATATTATTCCTCTTGCAGAATTCTTCCTTAAGCAAGATGCTCAAGAACAAGAAAATACAGATGTAAAGCGAATTTCTTATCCTGCTATTGAGTTGTTATCCTCTTATTATTACTCCGGTAATATTCCTGAACTTAAAGCGAGTATTCAACATGCTATAGAGCACTGTGAAGACAGTGTTATCCGTGCGACTGACCTTCCGCCTTCTATTCAAACAGCAAGCAGTACAAATACAAAATCTGACTTACCACTAACAGAAGCTGTAAGCAATTTTGAAAAAGAGCTTATTGTTGATGCTCTAGTAAAAGCAAATGGTAATATGTTTAAAGCGGCACAAGATTTAAAAACATCATATAGAATCATTAACTATAAGATAAAAAAATATAATCTTAATGCTAAGAAATACACTAAAAATTAAGATATTTTCTAATTTGATATATTTATGAGAGAAAACACATTCTATAAAAAGAGTAAGTTTTCTCTCTTTTTTATGACTTATTTACTTTCCAAAAATTCACGAATATCAGCAATAACTTTTTCATAAGTTTCAGGATGATTTATAATCTGGTGCTTTTTCGATTTAGGATCTTCAATCGTATACATTTTAAGAGTTTTCTTTTTTGAGGAAACTCTTTTTGTTATTTCAAATGGATTTGAATCAGGAACTGTTTTATCATCAAAAGCTTGCAGAGCAAGAATAGGTGCATGAATTATATGCAAATTTCTACGCACTTCACGCATTGCAACAAAGAGTGAGTCTAGTTGAGGTGGATAGTAATAAGTTTCTTGTACGTTCGCAGATTTTTTACCTGTCAGGGTACTTTTTGCAATTTTAGGAATAAAACTTTTCGTAAGTGGAGCTAGAAAGCAAAGTTTGTTTGTAATTTCTAAAGGATAATACCTGTTTATATAAATTGGAGTCGAAAGAGTAGCAATTGACTTCACGCATTCTTGATATTTCTGAGTAAGCGCAAGAGCAAGCAATCCTCCCATAGAATGCCCTATTAAATTGATTTCATATCCTTTATTCTTATATTCGAGAAATTGTTTTTCTACGGATTTAAACCAATCGTCCCAGAAGTAAAGCATAAAATCTTCAGAACTTGCATTATCATGTCCAATAATCTCTGCATTATGAAGAATGTAGTCTTGATTTTGAAAAGCTTCTTCAAGAAGAGACATATCCTCTTTTATGCTCATATACCCATGAATAAAAAAAAGTACTTCTTTTTTCATTTTATAACTCCAGTATTAGTTTATCCTTAGCAGTAAAACTGATTTTTTTAGATTAAAGTAACAACTTTATTTTGTAAACAATTACTCTTTTTATTGAGGGACGAAATAAAAAAAGTAAGGTTTCCAAAGGAAATTATTTCCTTTGATCGCCGAAGGCATTACTATAAAAATTTGTTTTACAACTGCACAAAGCGGTTTTTGTGCCACTCTAAACCAAGATGATACTGCGTAAAAGCGTCGATTACTTTTCCGTACTGTTGAGCAATAAATGTTGGAATTTCTTCATCTAACCAAACATGAGGCGAATAATTCTGCACATCTTGCAGATAGTTGAGGGTTTCACCTGAAATATCTATGTGCATCGCTGTTGAGAGTGATTTATGTTTACAGTCAGGACAAAGAATACCACCTTCTTGCACAGAAAAAACTGACGGAGTATTGTATATTCCGCATTTGCAGCGCACACATGATGTAATGTTTGGGGCATACCCTTGAATACAACCAAGTTTAAAACGGAAAAGTGGAGGCATTAATGCTGCTTGATGAGAAAATTGTGGGAGTCTTTTAAGAAAATCAAGAACGAAATCATAACTAAGTTCACTTGTTTCAGGCGCAATATTTAGAGCCTCAACAAATCGGAGGCAGTTCATACCTATCCCTACAAGTTTCCAGTCGTTTCTAAATTCAAAAGAATCGATAAGCGAGGTTTCTTGAAGTTGCAAAAAGGCATTTTTTCTGCTTTTTTCAATGGTTACGTGTATGATATTAAAAACATCAAGACAACCCGCAAAACGCCTTCTGCTCTTACTTGCGCCAAAGGCAAAGGCAGTGCATATTCCGGATTGTCTTGTTAATAGACGAACCCACGCATCATATTCTCTGAATTTTCCAATATTTAGAATAAGTGCGACATCGTGCATAGTATTATAGTTCTACAGCCTCAAAAGTTGCGAGTACTGTATCGTCTTTTTTGAGTTTAAGAATAGAACCTTGAAGAGAATAACTGTTTACTTCTGCAAGATTATTAAGATATTCACGAGCTTGAGTTTCTACATCAGTCGGACAAAGTCTCATCGTACTTCCGCCAAGTGCTATTGTAAGGGCGTTATTGTCACCTTCTTCCCAGTTGAAAAAGAAAGCATTACAGCCGTCAGAACCACCGCCCTCTCCATTTGCTTTTCCTTTAGGATTAGAGCGGATTATAAGATGTGGTTGAGCATCTTCAGTATAAAGAATATCTTTACCGTCTTGAAGAGTTAATCTCCAGTAAGTATCTTGGAGAGCAGAAAGCTTATCAAGAGAGTCACATAAATTAATCTTGCTTACATTGATAACTTCTTCAACGTAAAACTCTTCTGAACGAAGGAACTTAACACGCATTTGAAGATGAGTACTTTCACCGTTTTTAAGGTAAGTTGAAAGGTCTTTTATATTTCCACTTAATGGATAAAATGTTTCTAGTCCACAAGGTTGAATTTCATAGCTATTTCCGACTTTTCTCACATTTCCAATGATAGAAAATGAACGAGTCTCAGAACCTTTTTGTTCAAAAGATGTAAATTTCATAGGAGGAAGTTCAGGAAAATGCGGAAGTGAGTCAAAAGTTATTGTATTATCCACTTGAACTGTACCGATAATGGTTTCTTCACCAGTTATAAGAAGTTCAATGCTATGCCCTCTATCAATTTGATTCCAATGTCCCCAAGTGATATATTCTTCATCTTCACTTGAATCTACAGCTTGTTGAACAAGAAAAAACAAGTGATGATCTTCTAAATAGAGCTGTGCAGAGTGCTGATTTCTAAATCCATTTTTATGAAAATAAGAATAAGCAAGCGGAGGTGAAAGAAGTTCAGGTGCTGTTTCTTCCGGCATTGCACGAACAAGACGGATTGGTTGTAGCTTCATACCTTGAAGAATTACAAGCGGTTCAGCAGTGCTGAAAATTGCATTTTCTTTATAGTAAACAACTGCTGAGAGTCTGAGTGGTAGTTTAGGATTTGCTTTTTCAGCTTCATAGAAAGTTGAGAATTTTATTGGAAGATTACCAATTTCGGTATGAAGAGTATCAAGGATAGGTTCTTTGCTGCCGTCTTGAGTAAGCCTTATGCGTAGAGTTATTTCAGGCGGAAGAGCCATACGTTCAAGGATAAAAAATTCACCCTGTAATCGAACAATTTCTTCACTTGATTTTTCCCAAGTTTTTTGTAGACCATCTTGATTTTCAAGAGTAATACGTGAACTTCTAATATTTTTGAAAGTCCAAACTTGAGAGCTTGGTGGATTTGCCGGAGAATCTAAAAAGTTTAGAACAAGTGTATTTCCTTGAATTTTCCAAGTGTCACCTGAAGCACCACTCTTATTAAGAGTTGTGAGCTGACCGGATTTATCAAGAATATAAACACTATCATCAACGTCCCACTCTCCAATAACTGAAGATGGGCTGATTTGTGTATCGCTTGTAATTGCGGAGTGAGATGAACACCCATGAATGCTTACTACAAGCGGAAATAAGATACAAATACTAATTAAAAGTTTATACATATTAATCCTTTTTATTTTTATACCAGAGCAACAAGATCATATTCTTTAGTTTCTATGATTTCAGCTCTAACTATTTGACCTGGTTTGATATTTTCACCACTCACATAGGTTATGCCGTCAACCTCCGGCGCTTGAAACCATGTGCGTGCAGAATATAAACCTTGCCAGTCTTCAATTGGGGTGTCAATGAGAAGTTCCTCATTTGCTCCCAAATATGATGATAAAATTTCTTCGCTGATTTCCGATTGAATTTCCATAAGGTTATCACGACGCCACTCTTTAGTAGCATCTTCAACTTGATTCGGCATATCGGCGGCTTTAGTGCCCTCTTCTGCTTGATAGGCAAATACTCCAAGATTATGGAAACGCACATCTTCAACAAATTTACATACTTTATCGTAGTGAGTTTCATTTTCACCCGGAAAGCCAACTATAAGAGATGTTCTTAAAGCGGCATGAGGTATATAATTTCTGATTTTCTCAACAACTGCATAAGGGTCAGATGCAAAAGGTCTACCCATATTTTTTAGAATATCTTCGTGTGCATGTTGTAGTGGAACATCAAAATAAGGAAGAAGTTTTTTATCTGCTTCTGCCATAAACTTTAATAAGTCGTTTGTAAGACCTGATGGATAAAGATACATAAGACGAATACGTTCAATATCATCAATACTTATAAGGCCTTCAAGGAGCGGGCGCAAATCTTTTCTTGATTCAGCTAAGTTAGAATCTCTCCAAGAAGTTACGTCTTGTGCAACGAGCACAATTTCTTTTACACCTTGTTTTGCGGCTCTTCTAGCTTCCTCGACAAGGAAATCTTTAGAATAAGAAACATGTTTTCCACGAATTGACGGAATAGTGCAGAATGAACATCTATGTTGACAGCCTTCACCAATCTTAAGCCAAGCATAAGATGGAAGTGTGCTTATCAAGCGATTTTGTTCTACAGTAGGAATTTTAAGTGCATGGCAAAGTTGTTCCGACCATGTTTCAAGCTCGTCAGGTGAGAGCCAAAGGTCAACTTCAGGAATTTCTGAAGATAAATCTTTTTTATCAAATCTACCAGTAAGGCAACCGGCAACAACGAGGAATGGCCTATTTTCCATTTCATTCATATCTTCAACTGCGCTTATAATTGTTCGCACTGTTTCTTGAATTGCAGGTGCAATAAAAGCGCAAGTATTAATAAGAATAACTTCTGCATCAAAGCAGTCTTCAACCATTTCAACTTCTGGCATAGAACCAAGAAGTCTTTCAGTGTCAACCCTATTTTTAGGGCAACCTAGACTAATTGAAAAATATTTCATAATTTCTTTTTCTTTATTTTTTCTTTTCTGGATAAACAATTCTTTGGTGGAATAATCCATTTAGATTTCGTGTAAATGCGTCTGAAAGCATTGATAAATCTCTGAATGTCAGTTCAGATTCATCAAGTTGACCTTCCGCATAAATACCTTGAACAATACTATTCACATGAGATTGAATACGTGCCGGTGTTGGGTCTAAAAGTGTACGACTAGAAGCTTCAATCGCGTCTGCTAAAATAAGAATAGCGGCTTCTTTTGATTTCGGTCTTTCATAAGGATAGGAATAATCGCTCTCTTGCGGCGGCTCACTTTCTCCAGTATGCGTATTCACAGCTTTGCTATAAAAATAGGTTATACATCTATTACCGTGATGCTGTCTAATAATATCAGTAATTTCTTTACCAAGATTGAACTTTTCTGCAAGCTCAACACCTTGTTTTACATGAGAAATAATAATAAGCGCACTCATAGCTGGAGCAAGAGTATCATGCTTATTCGGTATATTAATCTGATTTTCAATAAAGTATTCCGGACGAACTATCTTACCGATATCATGATAAAGAGCCGCAACCTTACAGAGCAAACTATTAGCATTAATAGCTTTTGCACCTGCTTCAACAAGATTTGATACCACGATTGAGTGATGATATGTTCCCGGAGCTGTCATCATAAGTTCTTGAAGAAGCGGTTGTTCTAAATTCATAAGTTCCATAAGTCTAAATCTAGTTGTGAGGTTGAAAAACATCTCAACAATAGGGCTTAATGCAAATATAATAAAAAGCGATAACACCGAATTTAAACTTGCTGCCATCATAACTGTTGGAAGGAGTTGAAGTTCAATAGCATTAAATAGTGCCGCACCAACAGCAAATATATTTTGTCCTAAGAATAGAACAAGTGTGCTTGCAACTACGTCTTGCCTACTTTGTGAGCGAAGAATAAGCAAAGTATTAAACATTGCACTCAAGAAAAAGAAGATAAATAGCGCAATATTTCCATCTAAAAATAGAGTAGTAAATAATGAAAGAAGTATTCCTATACTAAAGAAACGCCTTGCAGAATAAATCAGAGCCGATAATCCCGCCGCACCTGCCACAGGAAAAGCAAAAGCCCATGTTGAAACCTGTTCCATTGTAAGGCTTTCTTGGAAAAACCAGCCAAGTAACCAACCACTCACACCAAACAAAAGAAGTAAAAAGCTAAAGAAAACTTGCACTCTTGGATATAAACGAGTACCTGTTAGCCCAGCAGGAGAAAAGAAGAGACCATAAACAAATCCAAGAGAGACAATAAAAATACCGGCTACTTTTGCTAAATCAATATTTCTTGAAGAAAATTTATAAAGAGCCTGCATCTTTAGCTGTTGTTCACGACTTACTAAGTCGCCTTCTGCTGCTATAAGTTCGCCTTTTTGAATGTAGTAATATACAGGTGGAATTGCGGAAACAACATTAGTTGCTCTTTGCATTGTCACTTGATTATTCATCTGTAAGGTTGGAACTGCTAAGGATTCCATAAGAGCGAGTAAAACTCTACGTTCCTCTTGAGTTATATCAGCATTTCTCAGTTCTTGCCCAATACTTAGATAGAAGGAGCTTAAATCAGGTAGTGGATGATTATTAGGAACAAGCAAAGACTCGGTTCCTGTTTCAGTATCTCGCACAAGTATAGCTGTTGGCTGTGTGCCTAGCTGATTTTTATCGGCAAAAATACCTTGCAAAAGAATATTTTCTGCAAAAGGTAGAAGTTTTTCAGTAAGATACGCTTGTATCTCGTCAAAAGAAAGAGCTGAGAAGAAAGATCTATCAAAATCTGTTCCATGTTGTTTATTGAAAGCACTTTGTATTTGACTAAGGCTATCAATATCTCGTCCTAGCGAAGAAATACTTGTAAGCAAACCAAGTGTATTCTCTCTAAACTTTTGAACTTTTCTTTTATCAAGGTCAAAAATTAAAGGTTGTAGAGCCATGGTTTGATCACGTCTAAGCTGAGTTGCATGCGGATCTTCAATTTTTAGTGTGCGTTCGGCGTAAACATTGCTTTTTGCGGTTTCGCCGGCCATGAATAGAGAATTACTTTGCTCGTGATTTATACCTGCTAATAAAGAAAGTATTAGAACCGCAAAGAATATACTCCATGTAGACAAACCTGCATAATGATACGCAAGTGAGTTTCTAAGAAGCAGATAAATCTCTTTTAAGCTAAAGCTATTTTTTTTGGTGTTTATCATAAGCACTTACAATGCGACTCACCATAGGGTGGCGCACCACATCTTTATTTTGAAATTTATATATTCCAATACCTTGTGTATCTTTTAATATATCAAGACTCTCAACAAGACCAGAACGAACAACACGCGGAGCCCATCTACCTTGTTGAACATTATCATAGACAGGAGTTGGTGGCAAGTCAATTTGTGTTACATCACCGGTAATTACCATTCTTGAACCAAATCCCATACGAGTTAAAAACATTTTCATCTGTTCAGGAGTTGTATTTTGTGCTTCGTCAAGAATAAGGAAAGCATCAGAAAGCGTTCTACCACGCATAAAAGCGAGCGGCGCAATTTCAATCATTCCAGCTTCTTGTCTTGCTACAAATTGGCTATGCCCGAGCATTTCATCAAGAGCATCAAAAAGCGGACGAAGGTAAGGGTCAACCTTATCAGTCATTGTGCCCGGCAAGAAACCAAGTTTTTCACCGGCTTCAACTGCAGGGCGAGTAAGAATTATCTTTTTTACTCTCTTAGTCATTAAATAATGCAGACCCATGGCAACGGCAAGATATGTTTTACCCGTACCGGCAGGACCAATACCGAAAACTATCTCATTCTTTTGCATTAAATCTATATAACTTTTTTGAGATGCGTTACGTGCAATAATAGTTTTTTTAGGTGCTTTAATCACAGTATAGTTTGTGAAGGTTGAGCCTATATTTGCATTAGGAGTTTCACTTAAAAGACTATACGCTTGTTCAAGCATTTCTGTTTTAACTATAAAGCCATCTTTTACAAGGGCATAGCATTGTGTAAAAACATTTGCAATTGCATCAAGTTCTTTTTGAGTGATATTTTTATCAACAGATTTAATAAAAAGCTCGTTTCCCATTGAGGAAATTGCTGTGCCTGTTAAATCAGCCATAAAGTCTAAGTGACTATTTAAAGGACCAAATAGTAGGCTTGCATATTCATTATTATCAAAAGTGAGATGAGCGTGTTTTTCTTTCATAAATTACTCTTAAAATTGTGAAAACAATACTTATATGCTTCTAAGGCATAAGAGCGCGAACTTTTTCTAAGTCTTCCGCTGTATCTACACCAATTGAATAGTGTTCTGTAGTAACAACGTGAATTTGTATATTGTTTTCTAAAAGCCTGAGCTGTTCAAGCTTTTCTGTTTCCTCTAAATAAGAAGGTTTTAGCGATGTAAAAAGTTTCAATATGTCATAGCGAAAAGCATAAAGACCAACATGAGCATAAAAATCTAATCCCGATTCAAGTTCGCCGTCTCTATTATGAGGAATAGGGGAACGGGAAAAATATAGTGCATTGCTATTAATGTCAAGCGTGATTTTTACCGTATTTGGCGATAGAAAACGTTCTTTATCTTGCAAGGTATTCAATTTATGACTTAAAGTTGTAACTTGCACCCCTGGTTTTTGTGAAAATGGTAAAATAAGCTGATTTAACATTTCAGGGTTAAGAAGTGGTTCGTCACCTTGTATATTAATGATTATTGAGTTATCAGGAAGTTTTAATATATCAGCGGCTTCTCGTATTCTATCAGAACCTGAATTATGGTCAAAGCTTGTCATAACACATGGAATGTTATATTTTGCTGCGCTTTCCTTAATTCTTTCATCGTCCGTAGCAAGATAAACTTTCTTGATATTCGCCAAGCTTGCCTGCTTATACACATGCCAAAACATGGGTTTACCATTGATTTCTGCTAAAGGTTTACCCTCTAATCGTGAGCTTTTATATCGTGCTGGTATTATTCCGTAAACGTCCATAATTAAAGCATTCCTTTACTCGTGAATAAGTTTTATTATCTCCTATTTCTTTATTAAAGTCAATCTATCATATTTTTGTTCTTACATCTAGAACAGGTCATTACAACTTATGATTTCTTAAGGGGGAAAACCACGTTTTTTCTTAAAAAACGAG
>CAYJOR010000047.1:0-19803 GCA_964371865.1 uncultured Desulfovibrionaceae bacterium
TGAAAAAGAAACTGGTATAGCAATGGGTGGCGGATATCACCATAACTGGTAAAATCTCTTAGATACCACCTGTATACACCTTGCAGGTGGTATCATATATTCTAAAAAGCACCTCCGAACCTATTTTTATTATGAAAATAGGTTTTAATCGTATTATTTGCTTTATTGTTTCTAAAGGATATTTATGACTAACAATAAAAAGATTGCAAGCTCTCTATTCCTATTAGCTCTTTGTGTAACCATTTTTTCCTATACACTAAAAGCCGATGAGCAAAATCTACTAAATGATTCGCAAGTTATTTCATTTGTAGAAGATAATAGCTCAGATGAGATACTTAGTTCAACTGAAGCTGCTAGGGATAAAAATGAAATTCTACCTATTGAAAAAATAAAAACTTTGTCTGGGTACGAATTACAAGGAAACGAAATTTTAACACAAAGTCAAGTACAGAAAGGTGATACAATTGGAACTATTCTCAATAAATTCATTTCATATAATCAATTGATTGATCTTATCAAACTAACTAAACCATTACACAAGTTAACCAATATTCAAGTCAATAAGAAATACCAATTAGTGCAAGATAGCAATGGAAATTTCTTACGCTTTGAATATCAAAAAAATTCTGAAGATGTTTTTGTGCTTTCCGTTAAAGACATACAAAATCTAGTCAATAATACAGCTAAAACAGAAGATATTTTTGATTTTCAACTTGCAGTCATTGATTATGAAAAAAAAGTTGAAGCCATAGAATTTGAAATAGAAGCAAGTTTATCCAAGGCAATTTCAAAAGCAGGTGAAAGAAGAGGTTTAGCTTCTGCTATTGAGGGAATACTCTCTTATAACTTAGACTTTTCTAATGCTCTAAAAAAAGGTGATATTTTCAAAGTTCTTCTTGAGAAAAAATACGACGAAGAGAAATTTATCAATTATGGAAATATTTTAGCTGTAAGCTTTGAACGTGGCGGAGAAAATTTCTCAGTTTATCGTTTTGAAGATGATGTAAACCAAGGGCTTTATTACAATGCAAACGGAGATTCTCTTCAAAGCTCTTTTCTTGAAGTACCACTCAATTATACAAGAATAAGCTCACCTTACACACTTGCAAGAAAGCACCCAATTTTAGGAATAACAAG
Organism: uncultured Desulfovibrionaceae bacterium; assembly: GCA_964371865.1. GTDB lineage: Bacteria > Desulfobacterota > Desulfovibrionia > Desulfovibrionales > Desulfovibrionaceae > CAYJAZ01. The sequence goes on from CAYJOR010000047.1 coordinate 1,138, forward strand.
ACCACACCAAGGCATAGATTATGCCGCACCATCAGGGACTCCTGTTTATGCAGCTTCTGATGCAATTGTTGAATTTGTCGGAACAAAAGGCGACTTTGGTAAAACCGTTATCCTAAAGCACGCAAATGGCATAGAAACACTCTATGCACATTTATCTAGGTATGATGCAAAAACAAAAAAGAGCGCAAAAATAAACAAAGGCGATATTATCGCTTATGTTGGTTCAACAGGGCTATCTACTGGCCCACATTTAGATTTTCGTGTAATGATTGACGGCGAATATGTAAACCCTCAAATTTTAGCAACAATGCAAGCAGAACCTTTAGATGATACTCTAAAGGATGAATTTTTACTTGTAGTTAATGAGTATAATATAGCTTTGGAACAACTATAAACTAGGTAAAAAAAGTTATTGCTTATAACTTAAAAAAATAAAAACATATATGAGGACTGAAATGAGTAAGAATAATGAATTGGAAAGTAAATATATGATTAAATCTACGGCTTATGTATCAATTGCTTTGGCATTTGTCGTGGGATTATTTGTAGGTTCTACATTTTTTACTTCAAGCAATAATAATGTACTTGTACAAAAACAAGTTCTTGGCTCTGGTAGTTTAGCAGACAGCATGAATGTTGACGCACAAACGAAACAGCATATAGCAGATGAGGAAGCGCGTCTTGCAAATGATAATACTGATGCAGACGGTTGGGGGCATCTTGGAAACCTTTATTTTGATGATGGTCAATATCAAAAAGCTATTGACGCTTATCAAAAATCACTTTCAATTTCGCCAAATAACACAAATTATATGACTGACATGGGAACAATGTATAGAGCCTTAAAGCAATACGACATGGCTTTACAAACATACGATAAAGTTCTTGCTCTCGACCCAAACCATAGAAATGCTCGCTTTAATAGAGGTGTAGTATTAATTTATGACCTCAAAAGGAAAGAAGATGGTATCAACACATGGAAGATATTAATTCAAAAATACCCTGACTCGAGAGGGCCAAACGGTGAACCTCTTTCTAAGTTTATTGAAAGTTTATAGTTCTTGCATTTGACTGTAGTAAGCGATATAAAAAGGCGAGATTTTCTTGCCTTTTGTAATATTTAGAACTCCCAACACAAAGGTTTATTATGCGTATATTACTTGTAGAAGACGACACCAATATAGGCGATGCCATTTTAGTGGGGCTAGAGTCTGAAGGCTTTACCGTAGATTGGCTACAAGACGGCAAAATTGCCTCAACCGCTTTAGAGGAAGGTATACATGACGTTGCAATTCTTGACTTAACCTTACCAAATATGGACGGACTTGAAATATTACAGCATTGGCGAAAAACAAATATTACTATTCCTGTAATTATTCTTACGGCTCGCACAACTATTAACGACCGTGTTGATGGGTTGTCTTTAGGCGCAGACGATTATTTACCAAAACCCTTTGCATTAGCTGAATTAATTGCAAGACTGCGTGTTTGGCAACGTAGAGCGGCAGGCGAAGCGCAAGTTTGTCTAAAACATGAGGATATTACTTTAGACTTGCAAAAAAGAACAGTATATAAAGGTGATAAAACAATAATATTAAGTGCTAAGGGACTTGTTCTTTTAGAAACCTTTCTTACAAACAAAGGACGTGTTCTTTCACGAGAAACTTTGCATGAAAAACTTTATGGTTGGAATGATGATGTAAGTAGTAACACAATAGAAGTGCATATACATCATCTACGTTCAAAACTAGGCTCATATTTTATTAAAAATGTGCACGGTGTAGGTTATACTTTAGGAGAAAAATAATGAATCTCATCAATAAGTTACAGCTATATTTAGCCCAATGGGGGCTTATGGCTCGTCTTACATTGTTCGTTTCTCTTTGTTTTATTTTTGTGTGGGTCTTTGTTGCAAGTCATGTATGGTATAAAGACTCACTCCAGACACAAGAGTTTCTTGACAGTCAAATGGTTTTACTTGCAAGAACTATAGCGGAAATCAGTAGTTTTGAAACAATAAAAGATAAAACTAGCTCCGAACAGTCACCTAGTGCAAATATGAGAAAACAAATCCGTATCGAAGATGATACTTTTTCTTATGCTATTTTTTCGCATAGTGGAAAGCGTCTTCTCAGCGGACATAAGCATGGGCGACATTTTTCATTTGCTTCAAATCAAGGTTTTATTGATGAAAATATCGAAAGTGAAAATTGGCGTACTTTTTGGTATGTAGACCCTTATAACTCAAATGTCATTGCGGTTGGATATAAATCAGAGTATCATCAAGGCATTGTTCTTGAAATCCTTTTTAATCACATGACACCTTGGGTTTTATTTTTAATCTTCTTTCTTATAGTTTTTAGATTTTTATTAAAATACGAATTGAAATCTCTACACTATCTAAGGAGTAAACTTCTACAGCGTGACCCTCAAGATATTGAACCTATAGAAGTAACAAACATTTCTGCTGAAGTGCGTCCTTTAGTAGAAGCACTTAATGCGCTGTTTGAGCGCACTGCTTTGCTTATTGAAAGAGAACGTGCATTTGTTGCTAATGCGGCGCATGAACTCAGAACTCCTTTATCTGGTTTGCGCTTGCAAGTGGAAGTTTTAGAAAAATGTATAGACGATACTACGGCAAGAAAAAATGCACTTTCTAGAATATTAGAAGGAAGTCAACGCTGTACAAGACTTATCGACCAACTTCTTTTGCTTTCAAATTTAGAGTCTAAGCATAATGAATACAACAAAAATCACCCTAGTTATACAGAAGTACAATGGAATTCACTTTTGCAATATGCCGAAGGAGATATTTTTGATGCGGCCTGTGCAAAAAATATAAATGCAGAGTTTGTTTCTACCGATGAAGCTATTACCAGTGAAGGCTTCCCAGAGCTTTGGGCTATTGCAGTAAGAAATTTACTTGATAATGCAATACGCTACACCTCAGCAAATGGAATTGTGAGAGTTGTTTTAGAAAAAGATGCCTTAATAATTGAAAACAGTGCTGAACACTTGCTCCAAAATATCATAAAGCAATTAGGACAAAGATTTTACCGCCCTGCAGGTCAAAAAGAAATGGGAAGTGGACTAGGACTTGCAATTATACAGCATGTTGTGCAGTTACATAACGCGTCTATGACAATAGAAAATGTTGAAATATCTGATAAAAATGGTATGGGCATAACAGGAATTCGTGTAGTAGTAAGATTTAGCTAGGAGTGGATTTTAGTATGGTTTGTAAGTTGTTACCTTTCAACAATCGCTAAAACGTTTACCTTATCCCTCCACAAAATAATCCTTGATTAAAACCATCATATAAACTAAAAAATATCAAGAGGCACAAAACAAAAAAAGGCGAAAAGCTCTAAAAATCATTTGCGTGTTACCAATGGTGTTGCCACGAAAAAGTTTTACTATAAGAATTTATTGATATTTATTTGATATTACTAAACAATAAAAAACCTACAAACAAGCCTCCGGAGCTGAAGGCCGCAGGTTCGATTCCTGCTAGGCACGCCATTAATAATTAATCTATATTATAAGGATGATGACTTATGTTGGCTTTAATCATCACTGTTGCACTTGCAGCACTGATATCAGCATTTTGCTCTACAACTGAAGCTATGCTTTACTCTGTCCCTTGGACGCATATTGAAAAACTAAGAGAAGAAAAAAGACCTGTTGGTGACGTTCTTTATGAATTACGTTCGCAAGTCGATAAACCTATTTCAGCAGTTCTTACTCTGAACACAATAGCAAATACCGCAGGTTCAGCACTTGCCGGTGCTCTTGCAACTGTTGCATTAGGTGCAGAAAATCTTCTTTGGTTTACTGCTGGTTTCACGTTTCTTATTCTTATATTTGGTGAAATTCTTCCTAAAACCTTTGGTGTAATATATGCAAATCAACTTTCAATAATTCTTGCATATCCTTTGAAATTTTTAATCTTTATTTTGAAGCCTTTTATTTGGTTCTCTTCTTTGATTACAGGCTTCATCACAAAAGGTAACGGAACTCCTGAAGCTACTGAAGATGATATTCGTATTATGGCGAAAATGTCAGCTGAATCAGGTGAGATTGAAGCTTTTGAAGAAGCTGTGATTACAAATATTTTATCGCTTGATAAAAAACATGTATATCATATTATGACGCCGCGCACGGTTGTTTTTTCACTTCCGGCAGAAATGCCACTAGCAGAAGCTATTAAAAATGAAAGACTCTGGCAATTCTCTCGTATTCCAATTTATAAAAATAATAATCATGAAGACATCATAGGCGTTGTTACTCGCCGTGAGCTTTCAATTTATATGAATGCAATGAATTTAAGTAGAGCAAAAGATATTCCAAATGCTACGCTTGAAACTCTTGTGCAACCAATCACTTTTGTTCTTGAAAGTCAGAAACTTGATAAAGTCTTGCTTAGCTTTTTAGAAGCAAAACAGCACCTTTTCGCAGTCCTTGATGAGTACGGTGGATTAGCCGGCGTTATTTCATTAGAAGATGTGCTTGAAGAAATGCTAGGGCGTGAAATTGTTGATGAATCTGATATCACAGCAGATTTACAAAAAACCGCTAAAGATGCGCAAAAATCTAAAATAGAAGAGATTAATTTAGTAAGATAATTTATAGAAGGGGGTAGTCAGAAATGCGTGTAGTTGATTATGATGGATATGTTGAGCTTTATAAACAGTCAAAAATTAAAGGAATTGAAAGCGTTAGAGCATTTTATAATCACGAGATAAAAGCATTTTGTAAAGATCCTCATGCTCTATTACTCCCGCTTGATGATCATCTTGTTCATCGTGGTGATGCAGTATTTGAATCTCTTACTTGCAGAGATAGAAAAATCATTAAGCTAGATAATCATTTAGCAAGGCTTAAAGAATCACTTTTGGCATTAAAACTTGAACTATCTATTTCTATTGAAGAATTAAGAAATCTTATTCTCCAGACTGCACAACTTGCTGATTTCGAGAGTGGAAGCATTAAGCTTCTTATCGGACGAGGACGTGGCGGCTTTGGTGTTGACCCTAAAGAATGCGATGAACCAAGTATCTATATAATAGCAAGCGAATCAAAGCCTAAAGGCGACAGTTTTTGGAACAAAGGTGTGACGGCTGCTCGTTCTGCTATTCCTGTGAAACAAAAATATCTCGCAAAAATAAAATCGAATAACTACTTACCGAATGTTATGATGTCTCAAGAAGCAAATGAGAAAAAAGTCGATATTGTTTTTTCATTTGATGAAAATAATCACCTTGCAGAATCTGCAATTTGTAACCTTGGAATGTATAAGGACGGCACTTTCTATTTTCCTACTTTCGATAATATTCTATCAGGTACAACTGTACTACTTGCAATTGAAAAAGCAAAAGAGCTTGCTAGTGTAGAAATAACTAATATCACAGAAGATATGTTAAACTTTGCTGATGAAATTTTAGCAATTGGCAGTAGTATTGCTTGTGTTGGTGTAACGGAATATAACTACAGAAAAGTAGGAGAGGGTAAAGTTGGTCCTATGGCTCTAAAACTGAAAGATCTTATATTAAAATCTTATTCAAATGATGGAGTAACTTTCTAAACCTCTAGGGTGTGTTTCTAAGTTGATTCTTTAACGTTTTTTCTGGTCAAAATCCCTTTGCAGTTGAAATTTCCACAAAATTTCTTATTTTCTAAACATTTCCAAAGAATAATAATAAAAAAGAAAAGGGAAAGCGTATTTTAAATTACGTTTTCCCTTTTTTATATTTTTTATGAAATTCTACTGAATTGTATTTTCGGCAATTTCTAACGATTTTACACAGAATGTATCCATTTCATGACTATGGTCAAAGCCAAGCAAGTGGGCAAATCCATGAATAAGTAGTTGTTTTGTATAACTTTCTTTGTCTTGAAAATAGAGGAATGCTTCTCTGTTTAGGGTGTTAGTGCTAAGCACTAAGGAGCCTATAAATGATACATCTTCTCTTTGTTCTCTAAGCTGTGGAAAAGAAAGAATGTTTGTTGGTGAGTTTGACTGTAAGTAAGATTTATTGAGTTTTCTACTTTCACCATCATCTGTAATAATAAGTTCAAAAGCGATAGAATTAATCCCATGAAATGAGCACACTTTTGAAAAAAAATCTTTACATTCTTGCTTTGTAAGAGGCAGTTTATGCCAAGGACCTTTGCAGTCAATTTGTACTGAGTTCATCATAATTACACTTCCACTTGTTTTAGTATTCGCTAATATAATGATCTAAATCACTAGATGAGCATGACTTACTTACCCAAAAAGCTGAAGCCCAAATCATCAAAGCAGTAGCTTGTGTATCGTCAAGTTTTTTTATTTTAGATTCTAAGCTAGAACGACTTGCGCCATGTTTTTCAGTAACTTTAGAGCGTTCACAGTAATCTGCAATTCGTAACAAAAGATAAGAAAGACGCGTTTGTTCAGGGGCTAAACGCATATCTTTATGTATTTCTACAATGGTTTTTAGTTCCGCAGGCGTAAAGTTTTGCTTTATGGAGTGTATCGATCTAAAGAAGATATCAACAGCCCAAGGCAAAATAAATTCAGCTCCAGCACTTTTTGTGCGGAAGTAATCTTTCAGCCATTTTTCTTGATCTTCATTAATTCTTGCAGCTACCTGTGGCATAGTAAATTCCTTAATGGTTGTAGGAAATCATAAAAATTCTCGTTAGACAAATTTTTTGTACAACAATTTTATAAAAAACACAAGATTTTTTCTAGAGTTTTTTACGATTTTTTATGTTGTAGCCTCATAATTCTGCAAAAGTAGCTTTAAAAACTAATAAAAAAGTTAATATTGTTCAAATAGAGTATGATAAAACAAATAGATAGAAAAAGGTAAGAACTATTTTTGAATAGGGCAAAGAGTTTGTTTGCCTTCTAAGTAGTTAAAAAAGTCGCTAATCATTTTAGAGTGATCAAAGCAGAGAGGGTTAGGGAGTGCGTCAATTGGGTAGAATTGAGCATTTTTGGCATCATCGCCGGCATTTAGTTTTGAAATATCTTTTGCTTTTCCAACAAAAGTTGTAGTCATAGTATGAAAACGTGGGTCTCTTTTAGGGTTTGAATATATTCCAAGTATTCCAAGTAATTCAACTTCAAGATTCGTTTCTTCCATCATTTCGCGAGTAGCAGCATATTCAACTGTTTCACCTTCATCAATAAAGCCACCGGGAAGAGCATAACCAAAAGGTTCATTACCTCTTTCTATAAGCACAATCCCTTTTTCTTCATCATAAATTATAACGTCAGCAGTTGGTGCAGGATTAGAATGTTTTCTAACAATAGTATTACATTTAGGGCAGAGTAGAGGTTTTTGCATAATTAATATTTCCTTATTTTGTTTGAAATATATAAGTGTTAACGGTCAAAACTTAAAAAAGTATAGATTTGAGTTCTGACTTAAGAGTTATTTATTTTCTTATTTAAAAAGATATTTTAGTTGATGTTTCTCTAATGACAATGGAAATAAGTTTTTTGAAAATACTTTTATTTTTTGACAACGTAGGAGTCAAAAAGAAAAGGGGTTTGCAAGGAAACTTTTTCCACGGGAATCATTCCCTTTTTTCGTCGGAGAGAAAAACTATTCTAATAATTGTAGTAAATCGTTAAGAGAAAGCTTGTGAGCGACTGAAGAATTTGAAAGAATATCTTCAGCTAGTTCTCTCTTAGTCGAATGTAGCTTGAGAATTTTCTCTTCGACACTGCCTTGCATGATGAGTCTGTAGATTGTTACCGGTCGAAGTTGCCCCATTCTATGGGCACGATCGGAAGCTTGATCTTCAACGGCAGGATTCCACCAAGGATCTAAATGAATAACATAATCGGCAGCGGTGAGATTTAATCCTTGCCCACCTGCTTTAAGGCTTATACAAAAGATATCTGCCTTTCCATTTTGAAAATCTTTTACAAGTTCACCTCTCTTTTTTTCGGGGGTAGAACCGTCGAGATAAAAGACACGTAAACCAAGATTTTCGATTTCTCTAAATACAATTTCAAGGTGAGAAGTGAATTGAGAGAAAATAAGTGCCTGATGATTGTTTGTTCTAAGATCTTGAACTAATTTTAATAATGTTGAAAGTTTGGAGGATTCAATCTCAGTATTAGGGTCGATAAGAACAGGGTTACAACATGCACGACGTAATTTTGTAAGCTCTGCAAGCACATGGAATTGAACGCTCTTTTCGCCTTCTTTTTTTGCTTTTTCAAGATTATCAACTGCTTGACGTCTTAAAGCTTCGTAGAGGGCGCGTTCAGCTTCGCTTGGCTCAATGATGAGGGTTTGCTCGATACGTGGGGGAAGTTCATCGAGAACAGCGGTTTTAGTACGTCGTAAAATAAATGGCTTTACTAGTGAACGTAATGAGTTACGAGCATTGTTTTTGACAGATTCAGGCGCAAGAGTCGATGGATTAAATCTTGAGTTGAAACTTTCTAATGAACCGAGTAAGCCTGTATTTATCACATTGAAAATACTCCATAAATCATCGAGTGAGTTTTCAATAGGTGTGCCGGTGAGTGCAAGTTTAGAATCGGCTATAATTTTATGGGCTGATTTTGTTCTTATTGCTTGTGGATTTTTCAAAGCTTGTGCTTCATCAAATACAACAAGTTTAAACATATGTTTTAGAAGAGATGTCATTTCAGAATTTAAAAGAGCATAACCAATGATAAGAATATCATTTTCATCAAGGTTTTCTATAATAGATTTTCTTTCTTTCTTCGCATTCATAGCTGTTATTCTAGATACATTTAATTGAGGGGCAAAGCGTTTAATCTCAATCTCCCAATTATGACATACAGAAGTTGGAGCAACAACAAGAATAGGCTTCCCTTTTTCATCGAGATTTGTTCCAGTTTTGGAACTTTGCACTAAAGAAAGAATAAGTGTAATTGTTTGAAGGGTTTTACCAAGTCCCATATCATCAGCAAGGCAAGCGCCAGCTCCTATTTTTACTAAAGAAGAAAGCCACGTGAAGCCATCAACTTGATAGGGACGCAATTCAGCCTGAAGGCCTTTAGGGAGTTCGATTCTTTCGTCAAGTAGATGAAGCTTTTCTTGCCATGATTTCCAAATTTCATCGCTTTCAATAGTTTCATCATTAAATAGATTTTGAAGAGCCGGCACAGCAAGAGAATGTAATAATACATCTTCTTTATCATCCTGTGTTATAGCTTGAACTCTATCAAGAACTTTCTTAAAATCCTCTGCAAGTGCAACTACTTGTCCATTTGCTAAAGGGATAAATCGTCCTTTATGAGTTTTCATTTCTTTGAGAAGAGAACGCATATTTAAGACAAGGTTCTCATCAATCTGAATGTCGCCATGCAAACTAAACCAGTTGTTTTTTGCTTTTGCCTTTAGGGTGAGATCACTTTTATCAAGACTCTTAGTTATACGAATAGGTTCGCTATTAAACCACTCTAACTCAATACTTGTTTGTTGAAGTTCTAATAGAGTTTGATAAGCGGTATCTACTTGATTAAATTCCCAATGATAATCTTCCGATAATAAATTTTCCTTTAAACTTGGACACTGAGAAAGCATAAGATCGGCTTCAAGTCTTTCATCTTCAATAAATCTTTGAATTTTATAAGGCTTGTTATTGACTTTGGCGATGAAATTATCACTTCCTTTTGTTGGAATAAAGCAAGTTGAATGCCCTTCTAGCGGATAAACAATAGCTTGAACCTCTAAACCTACTTCACTTTTGTTATGTGTCCTTTTTAATCGAAGAAGAGGTTTTGAATTGATTTTATCTCGTGAAAGATTAGAAAGTTCCATAACAGTGCGTACTTTTACAGGACTTTCTTCTGTTGATAAAATTTCAAATATCATTTCATGGGCTTTTTGAGGAATTATAAGGTTGTCCTCTCCCATAATTTCTTTTAACTTTATATGTGAGGGGGTTATAGCTGTTACAATATGTTTTCCATTTTGTTCTTCCACTGCAATTCCTGCTTGGGCAGATGGCAAAGAAAAAGATAGACGATATTCTTCTTGTGTATTGTTTTCGAGAAGTTCCACTTCTAGAACAGGTTCGCTGAGTTCTAAAAGCATAGGAGAACCTGTTTGCTCATTAAATACTAATGGATGTTCTGCAAGTAAGGGCATAGCTATTGTGTAGTCAATTGAGTAAGTGTCTGCCCAATAATCTTTTTTGGTGGCTTTTTTTATAACTTCTTTATCTTGTTCTGTAAGATATGGATAAGATTCAGTATCGTCGCGTAATTTTAGGACAGAAACTCTTCTTCCCTTTGTCCAGTCATTTTTTGAAAAACTTTGCTCATATGGGTTCACTTCCTTGTATGTAGTACTTATAAACCATACAAGTCTTTTAGGATTCTTCGAGATTTTTTTCTTTGTATCAATCTCTTTTCCCGAGAGAAAATTATGAATAGCTTCCATTCTTTTTTCCCATGAAAGTTCACGGGCATGAATAGAAGAAAAATCAAACATAGGATAAAGAGCCTTATATTCAGCATATTCTTGATTTTCAGGATAAGGAAGAAGTTTTGTCAGAAGTTGAGCAAAAGCTGTTGCAGGAAATATAAGATTCTCTCTTGTCTCATCAAAATAAACTTTTAAAGATTCGATAAACCATTCATCTCTGTCCTTTGCTCTAGGAAGGTGGAAAAGAGTAACAAAGTAAATAAGTGCGTGAAAAGGTGAAACTTTATGTCCTTCTAGCGGTGCTTGAACAATATAATTTATCATTTTTTCTGTAAAAACAGGGCTCATGGCGGATTCAAAAAGTTCCATTTCCTTATAAAGAAGATTAGCATTTTTTAGAAAGGCTGTGTAATCTTTACGGATTTTGTCTTTAGCATCAACATCATTATAAGCTTTCATCATGGTAAAAAGATAGACGAAATCAACAGGAAATGGAAAAGTATATTTCTTATCTTCCCAGTGCCTTGCGAGTTCTTTCTGATTTTCTTTGAACTTTTGTGTGAGTTTTACACAATCCTCAACACTTTGAGCACTTAAAAACTCTTTTGAAAGAATGAATCTTTTTTCAATTCGTTCGTCAAGATGTAAATGTATAAGGCTTGCTTCAAGTTTTTTTATGTCGCACTCTACAAATAAATAATAAAATGGGAAAGTTATATGCTTTGATTTTTTTTCTGCAAGGTTTATGTAATCCTTTAGGTATTTGTAATCCATTTCATTCAGTGGATTTTCAAAATAAGAATTTAAGAGAATTTCAACAATTAAAAGTTGAAGATTAGGTTTGAGCTTTTTAAAAAAATCATCTGGTGGATTATCCATATAATAGGGAATTAAAAGCTCTTTTGAGAAAATTTTATTTGTTGCTGATATAGCCATTTCATTATTTAAATAGAAATGCACTCGTGCTTGTGTAAGAGAAATATCAGTGCTTGATATATTTTGCTTGCAGGATCTTAGTCTTGAAGGTAAATGCTCTGCAATTGTTCTGCCGGTTTCTGATTGCAATAGAAAACAGGCTAGTGCATGACCTTCTTCTAATGATGGCTTAAAGTTTTCGCCAACACATCTTTTTTCTCTGAGTTTTTTCAGAATAGAATCAACACGAGCAACAGTCCACGGATAACCCTCCATTCCTCTAACCGGTATGCGGCTAAGAATATCAACAAGTAAAAGCTTTGTTAAAATATTAGGATAAAGATAATTAACAAAACAAACTAGTAAATCTTCTATACCACACGATGAAAAAATTTTCGGAAGAGAAGAGGAAGGGGAGCTATCACGCTGGATCATATTTTATTCTTCTTTATTGTCAGCTTTGAAAGTAATTTTTTTTGCAGGTTTTTGAACGGCAGCTTTCTTTAAATCGAGAGAAAAAACAGGCGCTTGAGCCCCTTTTCTGCCTTGTAAAGTAGTGCGAGCAGCCCAATGATAATTAAATAGTTGATTTTTCCACATTTTAGATTGAATAAATGAGAGCACTAATACAGCTTCTTGCCAGCGTTCAGTTGGTTCAAACTGGTCAACAATGCGTGCGTATTTTTCCCATAGATTAACTAAAGATGCTTCATCAAGGCTATCTAATTGTTTAGCCATACGTTTGAGTAATTCTTCCATTCTTAATCCGCCTATTCTTCTATAAGCATATGCGCATAGATTTTAGCGTCATTAATGTTATGTGAAAGTTTACCTTTTTCATTTGGCATATGGTAAGTTGGGTGAACTCTAGCCCATACTGCTGCCGGAATACCACGCATTCTAAATCTGCTTGCTACTGTAGAACCACCAATTCCACCTGGTTTCGCGTCGATATCGTACACAGTTTTAATCGCTTTTTGAAGTTTTACAACAACTTCACTGTCTGATGGAGTTGCAGGAGCAACCGGTTCACTGCTTACAACTGCAATGCTAAGTTCAGCACCATATTTTTCTGCAATTGGAGCATATTGTTTTTGAGCTTCTTCTACAATTTGTTCCACTTTGTAACATGGTAAGAAACGGCAATCGAGATAGAATACATCATAACCTGAAATAGTATTTGTGTTAGGCACGTTAGCAAGTATACGTGTAGGAATTATTGTTGAATAATTTGGTTTGAAAAGATCATTTCTTTCAGTGAAAGCATCTTGTACTTTTTGAGTTTCGCAAATCATTTCAGCTGCAACAATAAGAGTATTTATCCCTTCTGATGGAGTTGAAGCATGGCATTGTTTACCTTTGAGAGTAATTTCAAGCCAAGCCACACCTTTTTCAGCAACTTCAATCATGTCGCCTTCAGGAGTTCCGAAATCAGGAACAAGAACAAGATCGCCTTCTTTTACGATGTCTGGATAATTTTCCATAAGGTAGTCCACACCGTAAGCGTTACTTGTTTCTTCATCTGCAACACAAAGAAGACCAAAGGTTAAATCAGGAGTAATACCTTCTTCTACAAGTTCAGCCGCTAAAAGTACAGCGGAAACAATAGCTTGTTGATTGTCTTCAACTCCGCGACCATAGATAGTATCGCCATCTTCGCCTAGAGTTACGTTGAATGGATCTGTGTTCCATAAGTCGAGAGCACCGGCAGGAACTACGTCTAAATGCCCCATAACCCAAAGAGTTTTATCACTTTTTCCTTTTACTTTTACAGTAAAGTTAGGGCGTTTTCCGGCGGTTACGTTTTCGTCCGGCGCGTCAAAGTATTCTATGTCGTTTAGACCATATAATTTAATTTTTTCAAGCAACCATTGTGCTTTTTCCCATTCTCCATCACCACCGTTTGCTGGGCTCATAGCCACATTCTTTGTGAGACCTTGATGGAGTTCTAATGCCCTTGCTTTGCGGGTATCTAACTTCTGAGAAATTTTATCTACTGACATTCTTATTTACCTCTTTTTCTCAATTTATTTAATAGTTAAGTGTTCTGCATCTTCGGAATCTACTGTAACTTTTACAGTGCCACCTTTTGTAAGGTTTCCAAAGAGAACTTGTTCCGCAAGATAATCTTCAAGTTCAGTGCGGATAAGTCTTTCAAGTGGTCTTGCACCCATTTTGGAATCAAAACCGTTTTTAGCAAGCCATGTTTTAGCTTCTTCAGTAAGAACAAGCTTGATTTTTTTCTCTTGTAACCCTCTGAAAAGAGTATTGACTGTTTTATCCACAATCGAAAGAATATTTTCAAAGCTAAGTTCTGAAAATGGAATAAGAGCATCTAATCTATTTCTAAATTCAGGTGTGAATGTTTGTTCTACAGCTTTTTTGCTCTTGTGTGTAGTATCAACAGTAGATTTAACAGAAAAGCCCATAGATTGTGACGATAACTCGCTTGCGCCAGCATTTGTTGTCATGATGATAAGACAATTTCTGAAATCTGTTTTCTTGCCGTTGTTATCGGTAAGAGTAGCATAATCCATAACTTGCAAAAGAATATTATAGATATCAGGGTGAGCTTTTTCTATTTCATCAAACAGGATAACTGAATGAGGAGTTTTTCTTACAGCTTCTGTAAGAAGTCCACCTTGCTCAAAGCCTACATATCCCGGAGGCGCACCAATAAGACGTGCTACCGCGTGCTTCTCCATGTATTCACTCATATCAAAACGAATGAAGTTCATACTTAATTGGTCAGACAAAGCTTTTGCAAGTTCAGTTTTACCAACACCCGTAGGACCATAGAATAAAAATGAACCTGTTGGGCGAAGACTTGCGCTCAAGTTTGCTCTCGAGCGAAGAATTGCTTTTGTTACTTGATCAACAGCTATATCTTGTCCAAATATGCGGCGTTTCAAATCGTTTGCTAAATCCTTAAGCATATCTTTTTCATCGGCAGAAACAGAAGCTGTTGGAATATTGGCAATACGTGCAATTACACGCTCAACATCTTTTATATGTACAACATTATTTGCTCTGAACGATGGTTTCATGCGGAGTGAAGCTGCACTTTCATCAAGAACGTCAATAGCTTTATCTGGGAGCATTCTGTCTTGAATGTAGCGTGCGGATAAGTCGACAATTGCTTGAATTACGTTTTTACCATAGCGCACACTGTGGTGTTCTTCGTATCTTGTTTGTAATCCTTTAAGAATATGCACGCATTCGTCTTGGCTTGGTTCAACAACATCAATTTTTTGAAAACGACGAGCTAAGGCTCTATCTTTGCTGAAAGTAGCCCTATATTCTTCATGGGTAGTTGTACCGATACAGCGTGCTTTACCTTGAGATAAGAATGGTTTTAGCATATTGCCGGCATCTAGCCCGCCACCATGACTGCTATTAGATGAACTTATAAGACTATGAATTTCATCAACAACTAGAATTACATTATTTCTAGTTTCAAGTTCAGTAAGAATAGCTTTGAATCTGCCTTCAAACTCACCTCTATATTTTGCTCCCGCCATGAGGGAAGCAATATCGAGTGAGTAGAGGGTTGCATCTCTAAATTCTTTTGGAACTTTGCCTTGTTCTATACGGATTGCCAAGCCTTCAATAATAGCAGTTTTACCAATACCGGAGTCGCCAATGATAAGAGGGTTGTTCTTACGACGACGTGCAAGAACTTCAATAATACGTAATACTTCTGATTCTCTACCTATAAGAGGATCAATCTCATTATTTTTGGCTTTCACATTTAGGTTTGTGCAAAACTGTTCTAAAACTGAGCCTTTTGCTGCAAAGGAAGGATCTTCAGTTTCTACGGCTTCGGTTTGCTGTGGCATACGGTGTGAAATAAACTCGATAACATCTATCCGTGATAAGCCTTGTTTTTGTAAAATATGTAAAGCCCAACTTTCTTCTTCTAAGAACATAGCTGAAAGCATGTCAGCTACTTCAATAGAAAGTCTGCCTGAATTATTTACTTGTTCAAAGGCTCGTGTGAGTATGCGCTCAACTGCCGGAGTTTGCATGATTTCACCGTCAGGCATTTCTTCAGAGGTTTCAAGATTCTGAAGAAAGAATTTTTCAATTCCTGTACGGACTTCTTTAATATTTGCGCCACAACCTTCTAAGATTGTGCGTGTATCATTATCGTAAGTTAGAGCTAATAGAATATGCTCGCTGGTTAGAAACTCATGTTTTCTCACGCGCATTTCGTGCACAGCTTTAGCTAAAACATTTTGAACTGCATGACTTAACATATGACCTCTTTATATAATCTAACTTGCTGGTTCAAAAGTACAAAGTAAAGGATATCCCGCCGAGCGAGCTTTCTTTATTGTTTGATCAACCTTCATCTCTGCAACTTCTTTTGTATACATTCCAACAAGTGCAGACTTGCTTTTATGTACGGTAAGCATAAGTTGTTCAGCCTCAACAAGGCTTTTGCGAAATATTTCTACAAGAACACTAATCACGAATTCCATTGTTGTATAGTCGTCATTATGAAGAATTACTTTATAAAGGCTTGGTTCTTTGAATTCATCTTCTAGCCATAAAGAAATTTTTTTTTCACTTTTAGATTGCGGCATTTACTATTCCTTTTTTCATAACCCTTTATTTAGGTATACTTCTCTTGCCTATACTTTGTCAAATATTTAGACTTAACTACTGTAATAAATTAATTACTCTATTAATATTTTCTTTGCAATAAAAAAACTTTGTTCAATTGGTGTAAGATAATTTATTTTTTTATTTTCAACAATCTATAGATAATAAAACTTCCTAAGATTGAAGCGCAACTTGCACTAAACAATAATGTTGAGTGAATGCCGAAAATATCAGCTGAATATCCTGCAAATGATGCACCAAAAATCCCCATTCCCATCACCATCATAGTAAAGAGTGACATTACTCTTCCTCTATATTTATCAGGAGTTACAAGCTGTAAAACAGTGTTGCATGAAGGCAAAACTAAAACAGCTCCACCACCTGCACACATCAAGGAGGCAACCGAAAGATAAATATTTTCAGAGAGAGAAAATGAAAATAATCCGAATAAAAATAGGATGTATCCTATCGTTATCCACTTTATAACATCACCTTGACGAGTAGCCAAGAAAAAAGCCGCTGTAAATGCACCAATACCCAAAGAAGCATTTAATAAACCAAGAAGAACACTTTCACCTGATAAAATTTCAACAGTGACAAGTGGAAGAAGTACAGAAGTAGGTGACATGAAAACAGAAATCGTCGCTACCAGTAAAAGAGTATAGAGAATTTGTTTTTCTTTAAAGGCGTATATAAAACCATCAAGAATAGAGTGTTTTGTTTTTTCGTTATCTTGCACAGGCTTTCCATCAACAGAAATTTTATAAAGAGCTATGTTAATAGCAGAAAAACCAAGAGCAGTTAATAGATAGATAGGTCCAATCCCGATCAATGGAATTAAAATTCCTCCTATTGTAGGTCCAACCATTCTACCAAGATTAAACATGGAAGCATTTAATGCAATAGCACTTCTTAAATCTTCTTTTCCCACTAACTCTACCATATATGAATTTCTTACAGGGCTTTCAATAGCAATCATAGTACCAAATACAAGAGCATGAACTACAACATGCCATACTTGAACTAAACCTGTTAAAATAAGAGTGGCTGTTACAAGATTTGTTATAATTGCAACTGTTTGAGTGCAGTAAATAACATGTTTTTTTGTAAATTTATCTGCAATCAAACCACCTATAGGAGCAAGAAAAAGTGAAGGTAGTAATGTTGCAGATGTAACAATACCTAAAAGCGCACCAGTTTCAGTGAGTGAATACACAAGCCATGATGACGTGACACTTTGCATCCAGAAGGAAAAAACAGCAAAAACTTGCCCAATTGCAAATAATTTGTAATCGGGGTGACTAAGAGGTCTACGGATGCCATCGGGAATAATTTTCATTGTTTTGCCTTGAAAAAAAGTGAATAAAAAAATAATTTAATATTCTTCGTGCTTGCATGTTGCATAATTTAAGAATATAGTTAATATGTATAAAGACAATATTCTATGTGGGGGAAATATGTTTTCTTTTTTAGCTCGTAAGCTTTTCGGATCTCGAAATGACAGATATATAAAATCACTTAAATCTACTATCCAAAAATGTAACAGTCTTGAAGAACAAATGCAAGCCTTAAGCGATGACGAGCTACCGATTCGCCTAGCTGAATATAAAGCACAGGTTCAAAACGGCGAAAAAACTATTGATGATCTTTTGCCGGAAGTTTTTGCGCTTGTTCGTGAAGCATCTTCTCGTGTACTTGGGATGCGCCATTATGATGTTCAGCTTATAGGTGGTATTACTCTTCACAAGGGAAAAATTTCAGAAATGAAAACCGGTGAAGGTAAAACTTTAGTTGCAACTCTTCCTGTAGTTCTTAATGCTCTTGTAGGAAAAGGCGTGCACGTTGTTACGGTGAACGATTACCTTGCTCAGCGTGATGCTGGCTGGATGGGTAAACTCTATAATGCTCTTGGTCTTAGTGTTGGTGTTATAGTGCACGGATTAAGCGAAGAACAAAGAAGAGAAGCATATAATGCTGATATTACCTACGGAACTAATAACGAATTTGGTTTCGATTTCCTCCGTGATAATATGAAATTCTACTCAAATCAACTTGTGCAAAGAGAACATAACTTTGCCATTGTTGATGAAGTTGACTCTATTCTCATAGATGAAGCAAGAACTCCTCTTATTATTTCAGGTGCGGTTGATCAAACAACTGGCTTTTATAAAATCGCAAATGACTTAATCAAAAGACTTGCAGTAGAAGAAGATTTCACCATTGATGAAAAAGCTCGCACAGCTCTTCTCACAGAAGCAGGCGTTGAAAAATGTGAAAAGCTTTTGAATATTGATAACTTATTCGATCCTCAAGCAATCACAATGCAGCATCATATTTTGCAAGCTTTGCGTGCGAATAATTGCTATAAAAATGAAGTGGACTACCTTATCTCAGAAGAAGGTAAAGTTGTTATTGTTGATGAATTTACAGGTCGTCCGATGCCGGGCAGACGCTTTGGCGATGGTTTACACCAAGCTTTAGAAGCTAAAGAAAATGTAAAAATTGAAGCAGAAAACCAAACTCTTGCATCTATCACATTCCAGAATTATTTCAGAATGTACAATAAACTTGCAGGTATGACAGGTACTGCTGAAACAGAAGCAGTTGAATTTGCTCAAATTTATAATCTTGAAGTAATTTCAATTCCGCCAAATAAAGCAGTAGTAAGAAAAGACTTTCCTGATTTAATCTACAGAACACAAAAAGAGAAATACACAGCTATTCTTAATTCTGT
>CAYJOR010000048.1:0-19653 GCA_964371865.1 uncultured Desulfovibrionaceae bacterium
TGTACGTAACGCTAACGATGCTATTTCCCTTATTCAAACAGCTGATGGTGCTATGCAAGTTATCGATGAAAAACTTATTCGTATGAAAGAATTAGCAGAGCAAGCAGCTACCGGTACTTATGACAGCGTACAACGTGCTATTATCGATTCAGAATACCAACAAATGGCTTCAGAGATTACACGTATCGCGATGGCTACTGAATTCAACAACATTAAACTACTTGATGGTACTTTATCAGGTGTGCATAATGGTGAAGATGTAACATCAGTAGGTGCTTTAAAAGTTCACTTTGGTCCATCGAATAATAGTGCTGAAGATTATTACTATATTGAAATTGATGAAGTAAGTGCTTCTGCATTAGGTCTTGGTAACAGTTCTGCAACTGGTGCTGACGCAGCTGGTCACAACGTTTCAACACAGCACAATGCGCAGCTTGCTCTTGATGCTATCAATGCAGCTATCGTATCAAAAGATAACATTCGTGCACATCTTGGTTCTACACAAAACCGTTTAGAAAACACTATTTCTAACCTTGAAATTCAAGCTGAAAACCTCACCGCTTCTGAATCTCGTATTCGTGACGTTGACGTTGCAACTGAAATGACTGTTTTCACTAAAAATCAAATTCTTACACAATCAGCTGTTTCAATGCTCGCACAAGCTAACTCAATGCCACAAATGGCGTCACAGCTTATCGGCGGATAATAAAAAACAACACTTGATTGTATTGAAAGATATATATCAAATAAAGCCTTCACCTTCACGGGTGAGGGCTTTGTTGTTTTAAGGTTCTCTGAGCGTATAAAAACTCCCTCACAATATTTGTATAACTGCAAGGGAGTATAGTATTTTCTTAGAAATAGATTAAGTTAAAGTTATGCCTTCAACGGCTTCATTAATTTCATCTAGAGTTAATCCACCTGCATCTTGTAAAGTTATTGCGCCGAGTTCAAGGTTGTTATGTTGAATTTTAATTACTAAATCAGAGATAGCATCATCGCCTAAAGTTCCATCTATTCGCGATAGAGTAAAACTATATTCACTAGAGTTAAAAGCTGAAAGGTCTAGGACATCACCCTCATTTAAATCGAAATCAGTAATAATATCGTTAAAGGTATAGCTAGGTAATAAGTCGGAGGGATTTTCTGATGTTGCAAAGTCATTATTCTCGAAGAGAAATGTGTCCTTTCCATTACCACCGGTTAGGATGTTATTGCCAGAACCACCGTATATAATATCATTACCCATTCCACCGTCAATTATATCACTTCCTGAACCGCCACGTAGACCATCATTTCCGCTACCACCATTAATGTAGTCATTTCCGGAGCCTCCAAAGATTAGATCCGTGTCTTCTTCACCATAGATTTTATCGTTTCCTCCACCGCCGTGAGCTATATCTATTCCTGAATTACTTTCATCACTTATTTTTAGGGCATTATCTTCAACGTCATAGAGTTGACTTTTATCGTTTCCAGTCATGAATTTATTTAAGGCTCTTTCTGCACTAGCTTCGTGAATATCTAGATTTGGTGCGTCTATAGCCTCATAAGCACTACCTAGAAGAATAGCGTCATCTCCGGCGCCAAGCCATACATGATCGTTGCCTGAACCTGCGTCTACATAAACATTTTCTAAATCAAAAGGAGTGCTATCCATGTAGTTTTCTACTACGGGTGATTCTGGTTTGTTATCTGCATCATAGCCTCGTGTATCTGAAACTTGTATGCTGTGTTGACCATATGAAAATATTTTTATAGTATCATTATAATTACCTGTATTTATAACTAAATCATAATCATCAGGGTTTGGGGGAGTGGGATGAACACTCGTTCCTGTGTCGCCACCAGAACCTGAATCTCCACCATCTGTTCCTGTGTCATTAATCTCTGGTTTGGCTATGATTGTATGATTTGCTATGTCGCCGTCTTTATCCGTTATTTGTATGTTTAATTCGCGTTCTTCGTTTGCTTCAAAAGATAGAGCCCATTTACCGTTTGCATCTTTTTCTAATGTAATATCGCCCATTTTTATGGTTTCATTAGTGGAATCGTATTCAACATCTGAACCGCTCCATTGTTGATTTTCTTCGTTCCATGTCGCTACAAAGTAATCTGCTGTGTCATCTTTAGGGATAATGATTTGATTTATACCATCGCCACCAAAATCAAGGTCAAGAGTAACTTTTGCTATGTTATTTTCAACGATAGCTTGCGATGTATTCGGATTAGAATCTGTATTTGTAGTGTCAGAAACACTTGATATTGTTGGACCGTCATCTTGAATGCTTATATTGATTTGTGTTTTTGCGCCTTCAGTAGAATCACTAGCTTCTTCAGCATCTTGAATAGTTACATCAAAAGATTCCACATTAGAAGCTATTTCATTAGGATTAGTAGAACTATCATGCTTTAGATATGGTTTTGTTTGCTCATAAGTATAAGTTAGAGTGAATTCGCCAGTTTCAGTATCGAAGTCAAGATTAGTATCTACTTTTAAATTTCCGTAACCTTCAAGATTATTAATACTAGAGTCATTTCCATCTGTTGGTTCAAGGGTAAATGCTCCTGTAGGAGATTTTACAACAATAAAAGCTGTATCACCTATAGTGATTTTTCCACCATCCATAGAGTCTTCTGATGTGAAAATTATTTGAGCTGTTTCATTTTTGCTAAAAGAGTCATCACTTGTAATATTTGTATTTGTTACAAATTCTGGAGGGGCAGATGAATCAGGTGGAGTGCTAGGATTAGGTATAACAACTGTTGGGATTTCATTATCAGTTGGTGGGTTTGGAATATCAGGTTCAGGGGCAGTAGGTGGATTTACAGGAGGTTTAGTGTCAGAAGGGGGAGATGGATCTGCTGGTGGATCTGTTGAAGGGGTAGGGGTATCTGGAGCAGTAGAAGTGTCAGGAGTAATTGAAGGAGGAACGACTGGCGGCGGCGGAGCAATTTCTGAGGGAGCAATAATCGGTGGAGTAGGTGGATTTACTGTAGGTGGAGTGCTTGGTTCTGACGGAGTAGTTATGCTAGGAATTTGATCAGGTATAAATTCTGCAGAAAAATCTTTGTCTTGATAGAAACTACCACCGCTTGACTGAGGCTGAGTTGTCTCGTCAGTGGATTCGCCACCGTCAGCATCTGTAAGAAGAGGGTCAACAGTGTATTCGGATTCACCTAAAAGTCCGCCTAAAGAATCTGTGCCGTCTGCAAGTTCTTGAGTTTGCCTTGTAAGGATGTTTCTTTGGCTATAAAACTGTGCATAACCGAGAGTTGGCATAAGTTCAGGGTCAAAAGCACTGAAGAAATCAGTGCCGGCAACAAGATTGCCGTCAAGTATAAAATTGGGTAAAAATTCTTCATGGTAGACAGCATAGAAGTCATCAAGCACAATTGTAGAATCTTGCGCTTCAAAGTAAATTTCTAATCTATCATCAATTTTTTCAAAGATTGCTTCATCTAGAAAAAAGTCTAAGGTATATTCAATAGTTGTATCGTCAATAAGAAAAACGACACTTTCGCCTGCCGATGGAATTGATAAATTTAAAGCTGCCATAATAACCTCTAAGAACATTTTTCAATAGTTGAAAGCACACCCTAGGTATCTATAACTATAGAAAAATTAGTACGTTAAAATTTCCGTGCTGTAAAAATAAAAAACTACATAGAGTAAAAATTACCTATTACGAATAATTTTATGTTATATTAATAAAATATAACTATATAATATTAACAAAAAATATAGCACTATTTAACTAAAAGTCAATAAAAATTATTATAAAATAAGATTTCTGCATAATTACTGAACATTTTATTGAGAAAAGCTAGTAATTTTCTTTTTACTTTAGTGTTGCTTTCTAACTTATTGATATTCCAGTAAATGGTTTTTAGGGAAGGGGGAGAGCTCGAGAGGGGGAAACCCCGTTTTTGATTCAAAAACGTGGTTTCCCCCTCTCAAGATAGCAAATTAGATTCATGTGCTCTAGGTATATATTATAAAGTTTCTTTCTAATCGTTAGGGAAAACTATATTTGCAGATTTTCTTGCTTCTTCTAAAGTTTCCATGACTTTAACACTATGTTCTAGTAAGCTGTAACACGTAGTTTTATCGTCAGAAGAGAAGATATTCTCAAAAGCAATCCACTCATTCATCATGCGGGCATCATATTTTTCATAGTCGAAATATTCTATATCGTTACCTATACAGATTTTACCATTTCTGCATGTATTTGTTCCGCTGTTTAGATGAATATATCCTTTTTCTCCTTGAATTGAGATAAAGCTATCACTTGTTGAATCTTTAGCGGCTATACATACACCGTGAAAATCTTCATAACTAAGGCTTACTATGCCTGAAGTATCTACTCCGCTATGCCCTATATTGGCAAGGTATTGAGTAACGAGGGGCTTTCCAAAAAGACCTATAACAAAATGTAGATTGTAGATATTTAAATCGTAGAGAGTTCCACCACATGATTCTAGACGAAACACAGGTTCTGTTTCACCTTGTAGATATTGAGGATATCTGCTTGATATTTTAGAAAAGTTCGCTTGTACTATCTTAATTTTTCCTATTCTATGCAGATTATCTTTCACGTATTGGAAATTAGGAGAATACATAACTGTAATAGCTTCAAATAAAAATAAATTTTTCTCTATAGCAAGATTTTTTAATTCTTCTGTTTCTCTTGCTAGTGATGTAAATGGTTTTTCACAGATTACATGTTTATTAGCGGATAAAGCTTTTTTTACGTAGTCGAAATGAACATTGTTTGAAACTGCTATATAAATGAAATCTATATTTTCATCGAGTAGAACTTGGTCATAATCAGTATAAACTTTATCAATATTGAACTTTTCGGCTAATACCTTGGCCTTAGAAATGCTTTTTTCTCGTGAACAGATTGCAACACATTCAATATTAGGTACATTTTGTATTGTCTGCAATCCATCATGAGCAATCATGCCATTTCCAATAACAGCTATTTTCATATTTTTCCCTTTTGCTTTTTATTATATTTTATTTTCTATCTTCAATACTATCAATATCGGTTCTTTGCGATTTATAATCTATATCCGTGTTTCCATCGAAGAATTGAAAATTATTTTTCCCTTTCTTCTTGGCTGAATAGAGAGCAACGTCAGCATGATGATAAAGTGATTCAAACATGTCCGCGTGAATAGGATAAATAGCAATTCCCATACTTACAGAAATTTTAACACTTTTTCCATCTTTTTCGTAAACTTTATTGAAAAAATTTCTTATTGCAGTACATTTATCAATAATGAGTTGTTCAGATTTTATATCGTTCATAAAGACGAAAAATTCATCACCACCTATTCTGCCTACAATGTCGTTATGACGGAAACTCGCTTTTAGGTAATCAGCAAGTTCTTTTATAACTTTATCGCCGTACTGATGCCCGAAAGTATCGTTCAGCATTTTAAAGTTATCTAAATCAATAATAATAAGGCTGTGCTGATCTTTTTCCGGATTAGCTTTTTCAATAGTGTTTGCGATAAGAGCTTCTGTAGTGCCTTTATTGTATATCTGGGTTAGGGAATCTAGTTCAGACATTTTTTTCAATAATGCAGCTTCTTTTTCTTGTTCGTCAATATTTTCTAAGAAACCGATTGCTTTATCGTAGAAATCTTTATTTTTTCCTGTAGCAATGGGTACAGCAGAGAAAATATACCACTGATAAACATCATCACTATGGAGTAAGCGCAATTTTATATCAGATGCTTGGTGACCATTTTTTAGTTTATCAATGGCGCTTTGAGAAATTGGTACATCTTCAGGAAAAATATATCTACGGAAAATACTTCGATTATGGAAAAAAGCATTAGAGCTTCCGCTAAGAACTTCATGTAATTTTCCTGTGATTTTTACTGTATCGTTAGTAAAATCCCATTCGAGTATATTCTTTTTAGTTTGTTCGGAAACGAATCTAAAGTTTTTTTCATTTGTTTCTGCAAACTTCTTTAAATCTCTTTGTGATTTATATGTCCAAGCGATTAAAACAAAAGCAACTAAAGCAAGATTTATAACTAAAATAACGGAGGTTAGTATATCTTCCTCTAGTCTTTCTTGAATGATATCCTGAGGAACAACTACAAACATAATCCATTTATTTATATTTACGGGAGTATAATAAGCAGCACGTTCATTGGCGTCAACAATATAACGAACTAAACCTTCTTTTCTTTCCGTAAAAGCTTTTCTTACATCTTCACGATCGTAGCCTTCAACAACATCAACTGTATTAAGAGCATCAATAAAGCTGATATCCATAAGGAGCATAAGTTCACTTTCAGATGCAGCTAAATAGCGACCGTCTGAATCAATAAGATTAAAGTATCCACCAACATTATAAAATATTTTGTTGAAAATTTGTGAGAGTGTTTCACTTTTTAATATTCCAACTAGATAAACCTCTAAGGAAGCATTTTCATTGAAGAGGGGAACATTTATTGAAATTGAAAGTGTACCTATATGTCTATCATGATAAAGATCGCTGATATAGATTTCATTATTTTTCATTTTATCAGTGAATTCGTAATCACTCTGTACCATTTTACCGGCACTTGAAACGTATGAAGTGCCATCAGGATAGACGAGGGCAATACAAGAGAAATCTTCTAGAGTAACTAGGTCATTGACTGATTCAATAATTTTTTCTGTATTATAATGATTATTTTTGAAAGATTCAGCAGTAATTTTTAAGAAATTTGTATATTTATCTAAAGTTAATTCAACAGAGTTTGCATTATTGCGTGCAACAGCACCAAGCATATCATCAAAATCTGCAATTTCGTTGTCGTTCATACGCAAGATAAAGAAAGCACCTGATGTGACAATCCAAATCAGGAGTAGAGAAAAAAGTATAAAGTTTTTCAAGCTCATATGTTTTTGCAGTAGTTTTTGCAAATTTTAGCTCCTTATGAAATAACTTCCATATATAACGAAAACATTCAACTCTAGTTTAGATAATGCGTAGTTTTTGTTTTTTTGTCAAGTAAGCAAAATTTGATAAAATAGTATAAAAATACTTATTAGGTATTTGTTATATGGTTTTATTTATCATGATTTATGCTTAAATTTTAGTATGAAAAAAATAATAAATTATAAAAAAGGGAAATCAATTTTTTGTAATTTGATTTCCCTTTTATTTTATATCTTAGCCCTCGCCGGTTTCGATATATTTTTTAGTAAGTCTAAAAAGTACCGGACTTAGAAGTATAAGTCCCACAAGGTTAGGGATAGCCATCATAGCGTTTAGGTTATCAGCAACAAGCCAAACAAGGTCTAGGCTAGAAACTGCACCAAGAGGAATAACAGCAACATATATAACACGGAAAGCAGTAACGAATTTTTCGCCAACTAAATAGATAATACAACGTTCTGCGTAAACACACCAGCCTAAGATGGTGCTATATGCAAAGAGTGCAATACTTATAGAAACGAACATACCACCGTAAGGAATAACGGTATCAAAAGCTAAACTTGTAAGAGCTGAACCAGTTTCACCAGAAGTCCAAGCGCCTGTAAGAATGATTGCTAAACCAGTTACAGTACATACGATGATACTATCAATAAAGGTTCCAAGCATACCAACAAGACCCATAGTTACAGGACCAGAAGTTGATGCAGCAGCATACGCGATACAACCAGAACCAAGTCCAGCTTCGTTAGAGAATAAACCACGTGCAACACCCATGCGGATTGCTAACATAACACTAGCACCGGCAAAGCCGCCTGTAGCCGCAGTAGGTTGGAAAGCTTCTTCAATTACTAGAGCGAAAGCAGCTGGAACTTCAGTAATTTTCATACCTATAAGAACAATACCGCCTGCACAGAAAATAAGAGCCATAGCAGGAACAAGAATACCGGCAACATCAGCAATACGTTTTACACCGCCAACAATAACTGCACCTGAAAGAACAAATAATACAATAGCAGTAACATAAGAAGGTACGCCAAAACTTGCAGTTAAAGCAGCTGCAACAGAGTTAGCTTGAACAGTATTACCAATACCAAAACTTGCAAGAGCAGCGAAAAGTGCAAATGCTGCACCAAGCCAAGCCCAATTTTTACCTAAACCGTTTTTGATAAAGTACATTGGTCCACCAACGTATGAACCTTTATCTGTAACTTCACGATATTCGATAGCTAAAACAGTTTCGGCATATTTAGTTGCCATACCCATAAGGGCAGTCATCCACATCCAGAAAAGTGCGCCAGGTCCACCTACGAAGATAGCTGTTGCAACACCTGCGATGTTACCAGTACCGATAGTAGCAGCGAGGGCTGTCATTAAAGCATTAAATGTAGAAACTTCGCCTTTCTCACCGGATTTTATAGATCGTCCGGCCCACATAAGTTTGAAGGCTCTTCCAATTTGAGTGAAAGAAAAGAGTTTAAGTCCAATTGTGAGGTAGAAACCGGTTCCAAGTAATAGAACCAACATGATAGGGCCCCATAGAACTCCGTTAATCGAGTTCATGACCGCAGTGAACTGTTCAATCATAATAATCCCCCGTATCGGTATTTTTTATACTTTTAACATAAAAAAAAGTAACTTGCAAGAAAATTATTAGATTTTAACAATAATGTAAAAAATCACAAACTTAACATGTTGAAATTGTTTAACTTTTACTAACATCTTGTTATTTATATTAAATTTTGTGAATTAATTATCTAAATTATTGTTTCTGTATCAATTTTTTTGAAAATTGTATTATGTGGCTATATAGCTAAAAATAATGATTTTTATAATTAAAAACGCTTACTATTTTTGCAAAAGTAAGCGTTGTTTTAAAAATTATTAAATTAAAATAATCGTATTTTTTTTGTGTTATTAGATATTTTTTCTATAGTTTCTTAGCCAATCATACCAATGAGTTAAACCTTCAGAAGTTGTGCAAGAAACAGGGAAAATTTGTAAATCACCATTAATTGCCATTGCATGACGTGTTGCATTCTCAAGTGAGAAAGGAACATAAGGTAAAAGATCTATTTTATTAAGGAGCATTGCTTTAGAGTTGTGGAAGAGGGTAGGATATTTTTCTGGTTTATCATCGCCTTCTGTGGTGGATAAAATTGCAATTTTTGCATGTTCGCCGCAGTCAAATTCTACAGGACAAACCATATTGCCAACGTTTTCTATGAAAAGAATATCAATAGTAGAAAGATCAAAATTTTCTATAGCTTTTGCAATCATATCAGCATTTAGATGGCAACCACCGTCTGTATTGATTTGTACAGCTTGAGTACCTGTTTGCGCAATACGTCTTGCATCGTTATCTGTTTGCAAATCACCTTCAATGACGGCAAATTTAAATTCTGAGGATAAATCTCTAAGAGTTTTTTCTAAAAGAGAAGTTTTGCCGGCACCGGGAGAAGAAATAAGATTAAGTACAAGAACATTATTTTCCTTAAAAATATCTTTTAACTCTTGTGCTTTATTGTCGTTAGATTCAAGAACATTTCTAATAACAGGTATTTGCATAATAAATCCTTTAGTTTTAGGGTGAATTTGTGATGATTTACAAGTAAAACAGAAAATTAATTTTCTTCGGCCTCTATATGGTCAACTATAAGTTCTTTTCCTTCTAGTAATTTGTGCGAGCCTACATTATTGCAATGCGGGCAGGGCATGAATATAATATTTTTATCCATAGATGTAAAAGTTTTTTTGCAGGCGGAACACTCTAAAAGCGGTGGAATAACTTCAAGTTCAAGTTTGCTTCCGCTTAGAGTTGGATCATCAACAATAATTGAATCATAAGCGGCAAGAAGAATATCCGGCACAACTTGACTCAATAAACCATGCTTAACCTTAATAGACTTTACTTTAATTTTTTCAGAATTTTCAAGTTG
Organism: uncultured Desulfovibrionaceae bacterium; assembly: GCA_964371865.1. Classification (GTDB taxonomy): domain Bacteria; phylum Desulfobacterota; class Desulfovibrionia; order Desulfovibrionales; family Desulfovibrionaceae; genus CAYJAZ01. The sequence goes on from CAYJOR010000048.1 coordinate 9,887, forward strand.
AGAAATATTATCATAAACAATGTTTTTTATGGAGTAGGCTATAGAGAATTCATGCATGGCTAACGTAACCCTTTGTAATTTTTTGTTTTACTTTTTGATAAATGCTTAAAAATAAGGATTTAAAAAAGCTTGAAGTAGTAGGCTTTTTGAAGTATAATGTAGGACGTAAAATGTGTCAAAGAAAAATACTTTATGAAATAAAACGGATAAGGGGTTTTTAGCATGCGTGCAGACTTTATCGGCGTACATTCCCAAAAAAGTAATAAAAAAACAACTTTTAGCGAACTTTCAACAAAACCGAAAAAGCGCTATTTCTTTGTGTGGGAAACAGCGGACGGTCGTTTCTATGTACAAGCTATTAATGCTGCCTATGACCCAATTGAAGATGAATATCACCTTATAGATGCTCAAGATTATAGAGATAACTATAAACAAGAGCCATACATATTTGCAGCTCCGCTTATGCAGTTTCAAGCTCCAGAAAGACCTCAAACTGTTTTTGAAAGCGCACTTTATGATGACGATTTAATCCCTCAAAAACCTATAAAGCTGCCTTTAGGAGTTCAACTTGAAAACGAACTTAGGGATAAATTTTCTAGTCAAATGAACTTGTTACGTAATGGTAAAATGCGTGAAGCAACAAGCGCAATTCAAGGTATTTTAGCAACTAAAAACGGTGTTACGCCTTCACATAAACATATGTTTACTGATTTTGGAATTGTGCTTAGAAAAGAGGGGCAACTCCACTTAGCACTTGTCGCTTTTGAAAGAGCAAACGTGCTGAAAAGAGATGATGTAAACACTTATTTTAATATTGCTAGAGTTTATTATGAACTAAAACATTATGACAGAGCTTGGCAATACGTTGTAGATGCTCTAAGAATAGAACCAAGACATATAGAGTTGAATCAACTACGTCAAACCCTTGTGCAGCTAAGTGCTCTAAAAATAACTCTCTAAATTCACTACTTCAAAAGAGGAAAAAATGAGTAAAAAAACTCTGCTTATAGCAATAGGTGGCTTCACCTTAGTAGTAAATGTTGCTCTTGCAATCTATTTTACATTGCCAACAAAAGAACCTGAGCCAAAAAGAACTCACATTGTAAAAGGCTCTTACGATAGAAGTGTTCAAGAGACCTCTAGAAAATTTGTAACAGAAGATGAATTGGATAAACTTGCGGAAGAAAAAAGACTACAAGAACTTCGAGAGCAAAAACTTTTAGAAGTACAAGCAGGAAATAAAAAAGAATCTGACACAGCTACTTCTAAAGAAGAAACAACTCCTTCTACTGATCCCAAAACCACAACTGATTCAACAGAAGCTAAACCTGAAACAGAAGAAATTTCTCCAGTTACTGATATAAAACCAGAGGTTGACAAATCAGAATCCGTTAAAGATGAAGTTGTAACTGAAAAAGAAAATCCTAAAGAACTTCAAGAAGAAACTCTTTCTATAGAAGAAGAACTAACTCCCGTAAACAATGAATCGCTAGAAAAAGTGGATGTAGCTGAATCTTCTCAAAATGAAAAAATAGACAACGAAGTTACTGAAGAGGTACAGGAAAAAGCAATTGAAGCTCCTAAAGTTCAAGAGGAAGCTCCGGTTGCAGAAGAACCAAAAGTAGAAGAAGTAAAAAAAGAAGAAGAACCTAAAAAAGAGCCTAAAGAAGAGATTAAGGAAGAGAAAGCAAAGGAAGAAACTCCTAAACTTCCTAAAAAAACAGTAAATGAAATTACTATGGGGTACGCAAATAATGTTCTAACAGTTAGAGTTGTGGCGAACCAACCAATAAAAGGGCGCACACTTTATGTTGGAAATCCTGAACGTGCTATTCTAGATCTTGAAGGAATTTGGACTCTGCCTAATATGCCTTTATTTCCTAAAAATCCTTATTCAACTGATATTCGCGTAGGTCTGCAACCTGATAAAACAAGATTTGTAGTTGATATCACAACGAAAAAATTTACTCGTAGACTTGTGCAGTTGAATGATAGAACAATTGAATTACGTATAAACTTCTAAGTTGTGATAATCTAAATTGCAACAAAGATAAAAAACATATTCTAAATAAAACAAGCCCCTTTTCTTGGATAAAGAAATGGGGCTTACTTATGTGAAATTGAGTGTGTATAGATAGAATAAGAAGTAAATATAATTACTTTTGTTGAGCAACTTGGCTGTCTTTCTGAGTATATCTTAGTACCATTTCAGATGACTGTACAACAGTATAAGGGTCTATTCTTTTGTTATCAACTAATATTTCAAGATGTAGATGATTACCGTATGATCTTCCTGTGCTTCCTACAAGCCCTAGAGTATCACCTGCGGTTATTACGTCCCCTTTTTCTACAAGTATTTTGCTCATATGCGCATATCGTGCTATGGTTCCGTCGCCGTGGTCAACTTCAACAAGTAGTCCAAAAGATGAACGTCTTGATGCAAAAATTACTTCACCTGATTGATAAGAGAGAATTTCTGTACCTTTAGGAGCACGAAAATCTAAACCGTAATGAAATCTAGATCCACGTTTTCCGTACCGTGAAGAGAGCGAAATTTTTTCCTTTGGATTCTCTACATCATGATAGTAGCTTTCAGGAGCAGTAAACCATGCGGAATTCATAGAAGAAATAGCTGTGGAATTTTTTGTTAAATCTAGATGTTTAGATGAAAGAGCAACAAGATCAATAGTAGTAAGGTCATTGTTAGAATTTTCTGAAGTAGGTACTTTAGGCTGTAATAAAGTACTAAGTTGAGATATTTCTTGTGCGGGTTCTTGAATATTGTATACGGACTGTTTGCTAGCAACACATCCACTCAGAGCGAATATAGATAAAAAGATATTGAAAATGAGAAAGTTAGAAGTCTTCAAGGCTGTTCTCCAAATAGAATTTCAACTCTTTTATAACATATCTGATTTTTAATCAAGTTATTGAAGTTATAATATTTTTTTTACATATATAAATTAGTATCTGTAAGTATTTTAGATGATAGCGTTTTAGGTAAAACTACTTATCTTTAAATAACTTGCTATAAATTTCAAAATTTGATATTTTATTCAGAGTTTATTTATTTGAACATTTTTATGGAGTAAAGAAAATGATTAAAGTGCTTATTGTTGACGACTCTTCTTTTATGCGTAAAGCGCTCTCAAAACTAATTAGCTCTTCTAACGATATTGAAGTTATAGGTGAGGCTGTAAATGGTAAAGAGGGACTTGAACTAGCACAAAAATTACAGCCGGATATAATTACCTTAGATATAGAAATGCCGGTTTGTGACGGGCTTACAATGCTTGAAATCCTTATGAAAACAAACCCAACCCCTGTTCTTATGGTAAGCTCATTGACAAAAGAGGGGGCAGAGGCAACTTTTAAAGCGCTTGACCTTGGAGCACTCGACTTTATTTCAAAATATTCAGACAATTCTTACTCCATTTCAAACTTACAAACTGAACTTTGTGAAAAAATACGTGCAGTTAGCACTCGTGCAAAGTATATGCGTTATAAGTTTAATGCGAAAAAAACTCCAACTACAAGCACATTAGCAAGTTCAAGAACTACCCCTACAGCAACTGCTACAAGACCTTCATCTTTATGTTCTCAAACACGCCCAACCTCTTCAACTTCAAGCGCACCTTCAAGTGTAGCAACACGCAGTACGGCATCAGGTGTAACATCTAGCTCATTAGGAAGTAGAACTTCAACGCTTACTTCATCAACAACATCTCGTACTACATCAAGTTTTTCATCAACAAAATCAACACTAACTCAAACGACTTCTACTTCTACAACAAGCTCAACAGCTTACACAGCGCCACGTAGAAGCGCATCTTCAAAAATAAGTTATGTAGGGATAGGTATATCAACAGGTGGCCCGCCTGCTTTGCAACAAGTAATTTCGGCACTCCCAGAAAATTTTCCTGCAAGCGTTCTTATTGCTCAACATATGCCGGCAGCGTTTACACCTACATTTGCACAAAGATTAGATAAACTCAGTAAAGTTCGTGTAAAAGAAGCAGAAGATGGTGAAGTTATTGAAAGCGGAGTAGTATACATTGCACCGGGTGGTTTGCATATGAGTGTATTAAGTAGACGTGCGATTCCGATTATCAGAATTCAAACTGAACCACTTACTGAATACTATAAACCTTCTGCGAATGTACTATTTGAAAGTTTATCAGCCTTATCACACAGTTCTTTAGGTGTTATTATGACAGGTATGGGAAGCGACGGTGTTGTTGGTTTGAAAACATTTAAGCAAAAAGGTGGAATAATATTCGCACAAGATGAAGAATCATCAACCGTATATGGAATGCCAAAAGCCGCTGTAGATGCAGGTATAGCAGATAAAGTTCTTCCTCTCGATTCTATTTCGGACGCTATAATAAATGCGGTTTGTCCACAGTAAATTTATTCAATTGAATAACTATAGACTTTAGAGAATACTATGAGCGAAAAAAATAATAATACGCAGAACAACAGCTTTCTTACTCCGAATAATCCTTTCGACGCAAAAAAAGCGAAAGAAAAGGAAAAAGAAAGGGAAATAATGAAGCTTACTCCTAATAAGGCAAAATCTTATGGAGATACATTTAAATCCGGCTATAAGGGAATCTATAGACCGAAAGACGATGCTGAAAAAGTTTCTGAAAAAACTTCAAACCATACTGAAAAAAATGAAAAACCTCGAAGTGGACTTCATTCAGGTGGTGTTCATTCAGATAGACTTGCACACGTAAATTCTTTAAGTCATACAGAACATAATAGCTCTGGAAAAAGTCAAACAATTTCCTCTCTTAGTTCTCAGGATAGATATACTCCAACTAGAGAAGCAAACGTTTTGCACGATTTAAGCTCGCCCCGTCAAAATCAACCTGTAGCAAAAAATAGTTTTAGGTCAACAGCTTCTCCCGAAAGAACGGGATCTCCCATTCCACCTACTGCAACGGTTAGAGCAACTCCGCCTTCTACAACAATCAATAGACAAGTTGTTCCTGGTTCAACTGCAACATCTACACCTTCAAGCCGTTTTTCTTCACCATCAGCAAGTCTAACTTCAAGCACAAGTAGACCCACTTCATCAACAAATTCAACGAGCTTGATAGGTTCAACCCGTCCAAGTTCATTGACGTCTACAGCTAATTCAGCAGCTACATCAACTACAACTGTTGGTAAACAGATATTTTCTTTATCAGACAAAGAATTTAAACAATTGAGAGACTTCCTCTATGAAAAAAGTGGTATATTTGTAAACGAAAGCAGAAAATACCTTTTTGAAAATAGATTGCTAGAATCTTTGAATCGCTTGCATCTTTCATCATATTCTGCATATTTAGATTATCTTCTTCATAAAGATCCACAACAGAAAGAGCTCAACGCTTTTTTTGAAAAAATGACAACGAATGAAACTTCATTTTTTAGAAATAATCCTCAGCTTGATCTTGTACAGAGTAGAGTTTTCAAGAAAATAATTGAAGACAATGCAAAAACTAAAAAAATTAGAATATGGTCAGCCGGCTGTTCGAGTGGTGAAGAACCTTATACTATTTCTATGATGCTTCATGAAATTCTTAAAAATGATATAAATAGGTGGGATATTAAAATCACTGCTAACGATCTTTCTCCTGCAATGCTAAATATTGCAAAAGAAGCGACTTATAGTGAATATTCTTTAAGAACTACGCCAAAAAATATTATAGCTTCATACTTTACGAAAAAAGGCGACCTTTATGAGGTAAATCCTAGCGTGAAAAAGCTTGTGCATTTTTCGCAAATTAACCTTAATGAAAGCTCTCAAACAAGCAAAGTAGAGCAATCTGATACAATATTCTGCCGAAATGTTATGATTTATTTTGATGAAGATGTAAGACGTAATGTTTTAACTGCTTTTTATAAAAATCTTAAAGATGACGGTATTCTTGTTATTGGTCACTCGGAAAATCTTTATAATATTTCAGACGTTTTTAAAGTTGCGCAAAATATAGGGGTGACTTTCTATTCTAAAGTGAAAAAATAATAGAGAAGTATCTCTATAACAAATAAATTATTAAAGAGAAAATTGCACCTTTCTATAAGAAAAGTGTGTTTTCTCTTTAATAATCATAGTAAATTGCAATAGTTTTAATACTTGTTTAGAGCCTTATAGTATAGTTTAAAGAAATTGTTTGATTTTTTTCTCAAAATCTGTTCTCTATCGAAAAAAAGGAATAAAAAATGTTAATATATTGCCATGTTCCATTTTGCGCTTCAAAATGTAACTACTGCGCATTTCATTCTGAACCGATTAATATTGACTACAAGAATGAAATAATTGCAGATTTCACTCAAAGCAGTAACGATAGCTGGGAAATGCAAAGCTTTGATAGTCCTTCATCTCACTGGGATTTAAAGAAACAAATCTGGCTAGATACAATAATCAGAGAGATAGAACTTTATGCTCGTGAACTTGGCAAACAAAAAGTAAAAACAATTTTTTTTGGCGGAGGAACACCCTCCTTGCTGGATCCTGAAACAATTGCAATAGTCATAAAAAAGATTAAAAAACATTTTCAGGTTGACCCTAAAGCAGAAATCAGTATGGAGTCGAACCCTGATTCTCTGAACTCAAAAGATAAAGTAAAAAACTATCTAAGAGCCGGAATTAATAGAATTTCAATAGGTGTTCAATCGTTAGATGATGAGTTTCTGAAAATTTTAGGCAGAGCTCATACAAGCGCAGAGGCAATGAACGCAATTTACTATGCAAAATCAGCAGGTTGTAGAAATGTTAATGTTGATATGATGTGGGGCCTACCTAATCAAAAAGTATCGCATTGGATAAACCAAGTAACTGAACTAGTGAAACTAAGCCCTGACCATATCTCCGCTTATGGACTTACTTTAGAGCAAGATACCCCGCTTTATCTAGCCTATGAAAAAGAAGAAATTGAAATTCCTGAAGAGAATGACTTAAGCTCGATGTATATACGAGGGTCTGAAATTCTTGAAGATGCAGGGTATCTACAATATGAAATTTCAAACTATAGTAAAATGGGTTTTCAATGTGCGCATAATCTTGGATACTGGGAAGGTGTGGATTACTTAGGGCTTGGACCTTCCGCTACATCAACAATCAAGAATCAAAGATGGACAAATCCTTACGACTTAAACATTTGGAAAGGCGCAGTTGAAAATCCAAATATGCAAGAAAAGCGTGAGATTTTGACTTTACAAGACAGGGTAATCGAGCTTATAATGTTGAGACTTAGAACAACTCGCGGTATACGTGTTAAAGCTTTTTCTGAACTTACAGGTAGGGATTTTCTTAAAGATAACAAACAGTTGATACAAGCTCTTCATTCAAATGGACTTATTCGCATTATTAATGGCTATGTTCGCTTAACAAGAAATGGATTTATGGTTTCAAATTCAATATTGAGTCATCTGTTTGAAAATACGAAAAAATATCTTGCGCTTGGGGAAGATAAAGAATTTATGCAACTGCGTGAGGAAAAAAAGCAAATTAAAGCTATGAAAAAGTAGGATTCATTAATGGAAAGAAAAGTTTATTGGATTGAAGGTGATGGAATAGGCCCGGAAATTTGGCAAGCAACACGCCCAATAGTTGATGCAGCCCTTGCAAAAACCTATAATAATGAACATACTATTGACTGGCAGGAACTTCTTGCCGGTGAAAAAGCATACGAGCAAACCGGGCAAATTCTTCCGGAAGAAACGATTGAGATTCTAAAATCTGCCGATGTGGCGATTAAAGGACCTCTAGGAACTCCGGTAGGCAAAGGTTTCCGTTCTTTGAATGTTACTTTACGTCAAATGTTTGACTTGTATGCTTGTATCCGTCCTGTGCGCTATTTTAATGGAATAATGAGTCCATGTCGCCATCCAGAAAAAGTTGATATGGTTATTTTTCGCGAAAATACTGAAGATGTGTATATGGGTATTGAATTTGCGGCAAAAAGTGAAGAAGCAGAAGAACTTGCAACAATTTTAAAAGATCGTTTTAATAAAGAATTGCCACCGCATTCTGCTATAGGAATTAAACCTATGTCGGAAGTAAATTCAAAAAGAATTATGCGTGCGGCTATAGAATATGCTGATAAACACAATCTTCCCTCTGTCACAATAGTGCACAAAGGGAATATTATGAAATTCACCGAAGGCGGATTTAGAGCGTGGGGATATGAGGTTGCTAAAGAAGAATTTGGCGATATAACTTACGTTCAAGGTGAAGAACCTAAAAAAATCCTTATTCAAGATGTAATAGCGGACGCTATGTTCCAAAAGGCACTGCTTTATCCTGAACTTTATTCAGTGGTAGCTTGCCCGAACTTGAATGGCGACTATATTTCTGATGCTCTTGCGGCTCAAGTTGGTGGTTTAGGTCTTGCACCGGGAGTGAATATGTCTGATAAGCTTGCACTTTTTGAGGCTACTCACGGAACTGCTCCGGATGCAGCCGGTAAGGACGTTGCTAATCCGTGTTCTCTTTTATTTTCTGCTTGTTTGATGCTTGAACACCTTGGTTGGGGTGAAGCGTCAAAAGTGATTATCGACTGCTTTGAAAAATTAGTAGCTAAAAAAACTCTTACTCACGATTTGGCACATCAAATAGAAAATGCGAAAAGCGTTGGTACTAAAGAGTTTACTAAGCTTTACTTGGAAGAAATTGCAAATTATTAAGCATCATGCTTATCGAGCCAAATTTAATTGGCTCGATAATTGCATGTAAGAAATAAATATTGTTTACGAAGATTTAGAAACCTCTAGGGTGTGTTTCTGAGTGACTAAAGAATTAAGAACGACACCCTAAAGAAAATTAAATATTTGTCGATAATTATTGTGAAGTGTTAGGAAAAGAGACCTATCTTATATCCTTTAAAGTAACATAATGGATGATAATATATGAATATGGAATTTCAAGATAACGAACTGTTTGCAGATTTTATTATCGAAGCAAAAGAGCACCTGGAAACAATTGAACCAACATTACTTGAGCTTGAAAAAGCTCCAGAAAATTTGGCACTCTTGAATGATATCTTCCGTCCTATGCACTCTTTGAAAGGAGCTTCAGGCTTCTTAGGGCTTAATAATATAAATCGTTTAGCTCATATGGCTGAGAGCGTGCTTGATGAATTGCGCAAAGGCACAATTGCAATCACCTCCGGAATTATGGATACAATCCTTTCAGTTACCGATGCCCTGAATACAATGATTGATGTTCTAAGCAACACCAATACTGACGGCGACAACTCTTATCCAGAGCTATTATCAGCACTTGAAGCAATCCTTAATGGTGAAAGTCCTGCTGCTTCTGAACCTGTAGCACAAAGTGGTGCAGAGCAAGAATTAGTAAGCGAGGAAGTAATAGCTGATGAAAATGTTCTAGGCGATATAGATGTTATTGACTCTTCTTCTGAGAGTGAAGTTGTTGTGCAAGCACTTTCTTCTAAAGAATGGATTGCAGGACAATCTTCTCTTGATATAGAGAAGTTAAATGTTTTGGGCGAAGGTCATTTAATAGAATTTATTGATGAGGTTGCTGAAAATATTGATAGTATTACCGATGGGCTTTTGATGTTGGAAAAAAATCCCGACTTCTCACACGACTTGATAAACGATCTTTTCCGCTATTTCCACAATGTAAAAGGTGGAAGTGGTATTATCGACTATAAAGAGCTTAACAATCTTACTCATGAAGCGGAAACTCTTTTGAATAAGGTTCGTCACGGTGATATAGAAATTAAACCGGAACTTGTTGATTTACTTCT
>CAYJOR010000049.1:0-19133 GCA_964371865.1 uncultured Desulfovibrionaceae bacterium
CACTTTCTTTCAATATTTTCGGTAGATTGCGTTTTACTTCTGTCATGCTTGCTGTGTGACTTGTATAAAGTACATCCATAATTACACCTTTTTACTGTCTTTTATAGTGCCTTATTTAGTGTGAAAATAAGTTCATTTTTTATTTTTGTCAAGATGCAAGTCTAAGATGAATTTGATAATATTCTCCAAAGAATTAGATAAAAAAAATCCCTCACTCCTCTTGAAAGAGGAATGAGGGTTTCATATTTATAAAAACTATTTTTTAGTTTTATTAGCTGATAAAGCTATAATTCCACTTTGAGGCGAAAGATAATCTGCTATATCAAGTGGTTCTGTGTTATTTTCACCATGATAATCACTTCCGCCCGTGAGGAAAAGATTATATTTTTCAGCGTATGATTCTAATATTTTTTTATCTTCTTCACTATTATGTACATGAGTATATTCTAAACCAGCTAAACCAAGAGAAACAAGTTCATCAATAAGATAAAAATTCTGCTGTTGACCTGCGTGTGCTAAGACAGCTTTTCCGCCCGCTTTTGTGATGATTTTTACAGCTTCTCGAACATCAATATAATCAATCTCCATTGCGCAAATTCCACCATTTTTGAAAGTGCTTTTGTAAAAATCCCCAAAAAGTTCATCAATTTGCTTGGTTTCAAGAAGGTAATCAAGAATATTTTGTTTGTAGATATACTTACCGTCTGCTTTGTTGAGTTTGTCAATATCAATAGCATAGCCACTTTCTTTAAGTATTCCAATCTGTTTCAGACCTAATGCGTGGCGTGCTTGTAAAATAGGCGAAACAGCTTCTTCAACCATATCAATATCCTCAATATTATATCCTAGGATATGAGCTTTTTTCATGTTTCTTGGGTCAATAGCGGAAATTTCAATTCCAGCTAAGACTTTTATTTTATCTGTTTGAGGAATCTTTTTTGCGTGAGCTAAAGTATCATGATCTGTTATCGCAATCACATCAAGTTTTTTACTGATTGATTTTTGAATAATTTCTTCAATTGAATCAGTACCATCAGAAACATTTGAGTGAATGTGTAAGTCTGCTAACATGTAAATCCGCCTTCTGATATATTGAAAACTCTATCACAAACATCTTCCATAAATTCTAAATCGTGGAAAATGCCAAGCATTGCTCTGTCTTTTGTTTTGAGTTTTTGGAGCATTTCTTTTACTAAAACTTTAGTTTTATTGTCAAGCGATGCTGTTGGTTCATCTAAAAGCATAAGTCTTGGCTTTTTAATCATGGTGTATGCAAGGTTTAATCGTAATTTTTCACCACCAGAAAATGTATTTGGATATAAATTCCACAATGATTCTGAAAGATTAAAGAATGAAAGCATCTCTTGCGCTTTTATATCTGCGGCTTTTTCATCTTCACCCATTTCAATAAGAGCATTCATTACATGTTCTTTTGCGGTTGTGCGAGGCATACAGTTGAGAAATTGCGAAACATAACCGATTTCAGTTTTTCTGAGGTGCAAAATCTCACGTTCATCAGCTTTTGCAAGATTGATAGCACCAAAAGCAGCACTGTTATAAAAAATATCACCTTGCATAGGTAGGTATGAACGATTGATGCATTTCATGATTGTAGATTTTCCTGCACCCGAACGTCCAACAATACCAATAAATTCGCCTTCATTAATAGAAAAATTGATATTTGAACAAGAGCTGATTTCACTTTGAACATGGTGCAAATAAAAAGATTTTGTAAGATTTTCTATACGTAAAATTTCCATAATTATTTCCTTTGGGCTACCTTGAATTTATTTTCTATATTCAATACGTGAAACTTGAACGCCATCAACTAAGGTATGCGTTACCACAGGATAGTTATCTAACAATTCAACAATAATTAAATCAGCTTTTTTGCCTTTTTCAATTGAGCCATATTCTTTATCAATTTTTACAGCCTTAGCTGGATTTAGCGTAACTTTATTCATCATTTCATAAAGAGGAATATTATGTTTTTGATGCATAATAAAGACTGAAGAAAGTAGCGCCGCCGGATAATAATCAGAGCAAAGAATATCAATGCTATCTTCTAAGATAGCCTGTTCAGCACTAAGATTCCCCGAATGTGAACCGCCAAGAAGAATATTTGGTGCTCCTGCTAAAGTTGCAAAACCTTTTTTCTTTGCTTCTTTTGCTACTTCTATAGTGATTGGAAATTCTGAAATATCTACTTGAAGTTCTTCGTTAATTGCAAGTTTTTCAATTGTATCGTCATCATGTGATGCAATTGCGATATTTTTTTCATGCGCTAATTTTGATATTTCTTTTAATTGTTCTAGACTGAGCATTTTTTTATTCATTTGCGCTTCAACTATTTTCTCTGCGCCAAGCTCTTGAACATCTTTACTTTTATAAGATTCTAATATTTTTTTATAAAGTTCAATATTTTTATATTGACCTTGCCCAGGGCTGTGATCCATAAATGAAATAAGGTGAACTGCGTCTTTCTCAATGCTTTCTTTGAGAATATCGTAACCGTCAAGGTTATCAAGTTCTAAGCGTAGATGTAACCTGTGATGAATTAGATGTTGTTTCTCATGTATATCATTGATAAGTTTTGAAAGTTTGAGCACATTCTCTTTTTTTCTTACTTCTGCCGAACCAAATAAATCATCCGCAAGTAAAGAAAGTGAATGATACATAGTCGTTATACCTTGCAGTAGTAGTTCTCTTTCACATTCTTTTAGACTGAACTCAAAATCCATAATTGCGGTTGCACGTGGCTGAATAAATTGTTCAATTTTATCGGCATGAATATCAATCATACCCGGCATTACATATCTGCCATGCGCATCAATAATACGGTCAAAGTTTTCTTCATTTATTGAGTCAACAATATCAACAATTGTATCATCTTTTATGACTAAAATTTTATTATTAAGAATTTCGTTTTCTTTAACGATAATTCCATTTTTTATAGCTTTCATGTTTAATCCTAGCATATTCTATAGTAATGATTGTACTAATTGTTGAGTGTAAGCATGTTGTGGGTCTTCAAGGATTTGGTCGGTTAGTCCGCTTTCAATGATTTTTCCATCAAGCATAACTATTGTTCTGTCAGCAAGCATTCTGATAACGGATAAATCATGTGAGACTAAGAGAATTGATATACCATATTTTGCTTTTATTTTACGAATCAAATCAAGAACACGTGCTTGTACTGATAAATCAAGCCCTGTTGTTACTTCATCAAGCAATAGGATTTCAGGATTATTTGCAAGAGCCTTAGATATTTGAATTCTTTGTTGCATGCCACCTGAGAAGTTTTTAGGTGCTTCACCCATACGCGAAGTAAGAATTTCAACAGCAGAAAGAAGTTCTTTCGCTCTTACAGTCATTTGTCCGGCATTTCTTGAACCGGCTGCAATAATTTTTTCAGCAATATTTGATGCTGCTGAATAATCCATTCTGAGGCCTAAAAGAGGGTTTTGATATACCATTCCCATAATGGTATTTCTTATCCATCGTTTTTGGCTACTACTTACATCCCAAATATTTTTCTTACCTTCTTGATAGGCTTTTAAGTAAGCATTTCCATCTGTTGTTTCTAAATCAAAGTAGAGGCTTTTCATAAGAGTAGACTTACCTGAACCTGATTCGCCTACAATGCCTAGAATTTCACCGGGATAAACATCAAAAGAAATATTATTACAAGCCCAAACAGTGCCACAAATTTTACATCTATTTTTTTCAAGATTTTCTTGGCATTTTGGGCAACTTTCACCGTATCTTACCACTAAATCTTGTATGGAAATTACTGGATTTTTATCTAGAAGCATTTTTATTTTCCTCACAATAAGAAGTGTCTGAACATTGATAGAAAAGTTTACCATTTAGTGAATCGTGGAATTCATCTAAATAACTGTTTGTACTTCCGCAGAGATGACATTTTTTTCCTTCAAAGTTTTCTTTTTCAAAAGGAACATCATCAAAAGCCAGTGAAACAACACTTGTATGTGGAGGAATGGCATAAATTTTCTTTTCACGCCCAGCACCGAACAAGTATAAACATTCAGCATTATGAAGTTTATCATTGTCATATTTAGGAATTGGGCTTGGATCAATCATGTATCTATCTTCTACCATACATGGATAGTCAGAAGAAATTGTTATCTTATTATATTTTATAAGGCTCTCATAAAGTTGAAGCCAAATTGGTGCATAGTCTGTTTCAGCGTGCATTTTCTTTGTCACTTCTTCTTTTGGCTCAATATAGCGTAAAGGTTCAGGAATTGGCACTTGAAGAACTAGAATTTGATCATTCGTCATCGGCACTTCAGGTATTCTATGGCGTGTTTGAATAATGCTTGCTTTTCTGGTTTTTTTGGTAGTTTCAACGTCAGTGCATTCTTTTACAAATTTTTTGATATTTACAGCATTTACACTTTCATCACTACCTTGATCAATAACTTTTAGAACGTCATCCTTACCAATAAGTGAAAGAGTGAGCTGGATTCCGCCTGTTCCCCAACCACGCCCGATAGGTAGTTCGCGCGAACCAAAAGGCACTTGATAACCAGGAATTGCAACCGCTTTTAATGTGGAGCGACGTATTTCTTTTTTTGAACCTTCATCTAAAAAGGCATAATTATAATTAGTATTCATTTGATAACCTTTTTATTTTATTTGACTTCTCTTGTCTTGCGAACAGAATCGAGGATAGATTGGAATGTTACATAATGCGGTAATTTCAGATGTGAAACCATACCGTTCATCTCTAAAATATCACCGTGCATAAGAACAAATTCTTCATCTTGCGTAGGAATATTACTTTTTTGATCTAAGATATTGTCAAGAATTGCCATTGAAATAGCTTTATTTTCATTACGACCAAAAATTGCGCCATAACCAACTTCAATTTCAAGAGCAGTTTTACCTTCTTCAACGTTAAAGCACTCAACTTCTGTGATAAGAATTTCACCTATATGGATAGATTCTTCCTCTTCTTCGCAATACTGAGAAAAAAGATAAGGAACAGTCAAATCAACATAACCGCTTCTTAGTTCGCCAACAGTAGGGTGAACATAACCAAAACCACGTTGTGACGAATAAGCTAAACCTGAGATGTAACCTGAATCCGCACGTGTGAGCGTTTGTAAGCGTGCACTTCTAGGGGCTGGAAATTCAAGCATATTTTCAGTAACATCAAAAGGTTCTTCATCATTATTTTCATAAGTTTTGATAAGTCCTTCAGCTCTTAGAAAGTCAGAAACTCTTTCAAAGGAATAAATTTCTTCATTTTTTGCTTCCTCAAGAAGTTTTTCTCTTTTTTTATGGAGTTTTTTTGCACTTTCATCTGCAATATCAAAATTAATTAATCTATGAGTATAATCATAGGTTGCACCAAGAATTTGCCCGCCTGCAATATCTTTAAAAGCAGCAGAAATTCTTCGTATTACACGCATGTCATCAGTGTTTACGATATTGGTGTAATAATTTCTTGTAAGGGTGGAACGGTACGCACGGAGTAGGAAAACCGCTTCATCAAGTGAACCCTCACTTTGTTTGAGCGCTAAAGCTGCATAGCGTGTTGAATAAAAACCGGCTTCACTCATCACTTTATCAACCAAAAGCTTTAAATTACCTTCAATAGCTTCTAATTCAATATCTTTTTCAGAACCGCTTCTATAAAATTCCAAAAGCTTAATGCTTTCTTCAATGGCTTCTTTACCACCTGAAACTGCTACGTATGCCATTTATTTTTTCTCCATGCCTTTTTCTTGACTAACCAAACGCGTAAGTCTTGGAATTGCAAATAATTCATTCTTATCATTTATAAAAATAAAATCTAAACCAGTAGGATATTCAAAATACATTTCATCTCTTTTTTTGATAAGTTCTTCAACTTGCTTTGAAGTGCGAAGCGAAATAGTATCTTTTATTCCGGCACCATACATTTTAAGAGTATATTCTTTTGTAGAAGGAATTTTTACTATAATTGTTGCAGATTTATGCGGATTCAATAAAGTTCCACACTTTGCACTTTCAATAGCTTGTAAAAATTCACCTTTATTGTTTGCAAAAATAAAATCTGCTTTATCGCAAGTAGTTTTCTTTGAAAGCGTGAAAGATAAAATATCTGCATCTAATTCTTTATTTGCAAAGGTGCAAAATGTTACTTCATTATCGAGAAGTGTAAGGGCAACAGAAAGCTGTCTTGGATAATTACCTGAAACTTTAGCAACTTCTTTTGAAATATCTACTTTTACTAATGGGTTTGATAGAGCTTTCAAAATTTTTCGAAACATTTGTTGACTATCGTGAACTTCATCAAATTCATGCACTAATTTCATTACATATCCTCCGCAGTCATCGAATTGAAATTCACCATTGTTTTTAGATGAAGAGCATTTTCTTTTTCTTTTCTATCAAGTTGTTTTTGATAGATTTTTTCAAGTTTTTTTTCAATTTCTTGCATTTCAGGGAATTTATTGTTAAATCCACAATCTATAATTGCCATAGATAGAACTTTATCAAAATCATCACCCATAGTTACAGCCATTCCTTTTATGGAATTAATTTCAACAATTGTTTCTGTAACCATTACTTCACCAAGATAATATAAACTTTTCTTGACAGGTTCGCGCATTTTAATCATTGTAAGCGTTTTTGATGGTTTTTTGATAATTGTTACATCATACTTAGATGATATTTCTTTTGCCATTTCATGTATAGTTTCAGCTTTGCTTGACGCCATAATACTGAACATTTTCTGTTTTTTCATTCTGTTACGCGCTCCTATCTTACACGCTCTTTAAGGTAAGTTGATACCATTTCCAAAAGAATAATTGTTGCTACAATAAGTAAAGTTATACAACCTGTTTCTTGCAAATCGAAATAGAAGTTTCCTGTCATATAAAGATTGTACCCAATTCCGCCTGCGCCTGCGGCTGCTCCCATAGCAACAGCATTTGCAAAATTTATTTCAAAGCGCATAAAAGTCCATGCAATCATTGAAGTTATACATGATGGAACAATGGCTTGAAAAACTATTTGCCAATAAGAAGCACCGCTTGCACGCAAAGCTTCAATAGTACCAAAATCAATCTCTTCAATTGATTCTGAATAAGCTTTAATCAAATAGCTTACACTATGAAAAGTTAGCCCAACAACAGCAGCAACAGAACCAAGACCCGCTGAAACAGCAAAAATAAATACCCATAAAATCGTTGGTACTGCACGAATAAAAGAGGAAAAACTCTTAATTAAATGTGCTGATTTTTTATTTGCAATATTGCTTGCACACATGAGCGAGCAGAAAAATGAAATAAATGCTCCAAAAATTGTAGCTAACATCGCCATTGCAAAAGTGATTGCAATTTGATGAACTGCTTCAAAAAAACTCATATATGTAAGCTTGGGAGTAAAAAAAGCTGTTCCAATATTGATAAAAGTATCAACAATAGCTTCAAATACATTAAGTTTTTTATAGTCAAAAGTGAAAAAAGCTAAAATTGTTAATGCAAATAAAGTGAGTAAAGTATAGCGAATTGTTAGCGTGCTTGCATTTTCAGACGAAGTGAGAATTCTTCCTTTTTTATCACGATTAATTTTTCTGTTTGCATAAACAATTTCATCATCTGCTTCAATATAAATTAGTTCTTTATCATCTAAAATTGCGCTCATTAGAGTATCACCCTTCTTATTTTATTAGAAATTGCTTCAATAATGATAACTACCACTACGATAGCAATAGTTACTAAACTTACTGATGGATAATCCATTCTTTTATAATATAAATCGAATAAATGCCCTATGCCTGTTGCTGTTAGAACACCAATAACCGTTGACGCACGGATATTTGTTTCAATCATATATAAAATCCAAGTAATAATACCTGCTATAGTTGATGGAATAATTGCTTGAAAAACAATTTGTGCAAAAGATGCGCCTGTTGCTTCTAAAGCTTCCACACTTTCACTGCTTGCTTCGTCAATTGTTTCAATAAATGAACGGGTAAGCATTCCGAAAGTAGTGAGTGATAAAGCAATAAAACCTGTCATTTCGCTTTGCCCGAATGAAAATAGTAAAAGCATAGCCCAAACAATATCCGGCACGTTTCTAAAGAATGCTGCTGTGATGCGCACAACTTTTTTTAATAACTTACGCCCTTTTGTTATGTTTGAACCAAATAAAGCAAAAGTGAAGGCAAAAATTCCTGAAACAACAGTTACTGCAATACTTAGAAGAATTGTTAAAAATAATTCCTCTAAAATTTTAGGCAGCCTGTTGACAGCTTTTGCATCGGGGATAAGATTTTGAGCTAGCCATGTCATTGCTTTTGGAAATGAAGCTAAACCATCGCTTATTTTAAAATCTATCAACGAAGCAGATATGTAATAAATAAAAAACACAAAAACAAAAAATAAAGTATAGTGCATATTGCGTTTTCTAAAAATATCGTTTGATTTTTCTACTCTCGCTTTCATTATGCCGCCTTATTTGATTTTTCTGCTTTATCTTTTATATCAGTAATCAAGTCGCCTTTTTTAGAATCATAAATTTTATGGATTTTCTTCTGTGTAAGCTCTGAACTTGGTCCATCAAAAGCAATTTCACCACGGCTTACACCAATAATTCTTTCTGAATAATTCAAAGCAACATCCACTTGGTGGAGGTTCACAAGACAAGTAATACCCATTTCAACATTGATTTTTTTGATTAAATCCATAATAACTTTAGCAGAGTTTGGATCTAGCGAAGCAATTGGTTCATCACACATAAGAAGTTTTGGTTTTTGCATGATAGAACGTGCTATGCCAACCCTTTGTTTTTGCCCACCGGATAATTCATCGCAACGTTTATAGGCTTGCTCGGAAAGCCCCATAAGATCTAGAATTTCAAAAGCTTCTTCTTTTTCATTTTCAGTATAATTACCAATAATACCATCAAATAATGATTTTACACCAAGCTTTCCATGCAAAACATTTTCTAACACTGAAAGTCTGTTTACCAGATTGTAATGTTGGAAAATCATACCCATTTGTGTTCTTGTTTCTCTCAATTCTTTTTTATTGAGCTTGGTTACATCTTTACCATCAAAAATAATTTCACCTGATGTTGCTTCAACAAGCCTATTTGTGCAACGAAGCATGGTTGATTTTCCTGCCCCTGATGAACCGATAATTGAAACAAACTCACCTTTATTAAGGGTGAAATTAATGTCTGATAAAGCTTTTGTTGAATTATTGTAAATTTTATTTACATTTCTAAATTCTAGTAATTTCATTATTTTTCTCTTGCTAAAGTTATAGATAGAAGTAAATCTCAATCCTATAGGATTGAGATTTACTATGTTATTATGAGGCTAATCTCTCAAAGCATCAAACCAAGCATCTTCAACCGGCACGAATTTATCGTCACCGCTTTTGTAGAACATACCGATGTTTCCGCTTTCTTCAGTGATAAAAACTTGAGCATTATTAGAAACTTCTTCAGAACCAAAAACTTCTTGAATTGCTTTTACTTCTTCTTGTGAAAGGCTGTCAGTGTTATAGCAAAATGGAGCATTAAGAACTGGAATTGCTTTGATAACTGTAAGTTCAACGCCGCCAAATTTATCAAAAGGAGCCGATGCACCTTCTTTTACTTTATACACTTCACCAGCTTTATTGTGTTCGCCTGAAATAGTGTCAGCATAAGTAACCATGCTGAAATCACCCACAGCACCAATTTCTGCTTTTTCTGAGAGAATGTTTACAAATGAACCTTGATGAGATGAACCAAAAATTACGTCTTCAAAAAACATATCATCGCCACCTTCAATAAGGGCATCTTCATCAATATTTTTCCATTTATCAGTTTGTGAAAATTGCTTTATAATTTCTTTAGCAGGAACTTTAAAACCTGATGTTGAACTGCTACTTACAAATGACATTGTTTTGCCTTCAACATTATCAATAGCGTAAGCATCGCCTTTTTTATATTGGCTTGCATTTTCACTTTTTGTCACGAACAAGGCATAATAAAGTGCGTCATCTAAAGTGCCGGAAGCACCGGTGTTCACCATAAGTGGTTTTACTTTATTTGATTTTTTACTTGCTTCAATATATTGTTGTGCGCCAAGCCAACCAATATCTACAATACCAGTTGCAAGACCTTCAACCGCAATAACATAGTCTGTAGTAAGCTTATGTTCAACTTCTCTACCGGTTGCTTTTGTAATATATTTTCCAATTTCTTCACGAGCCGGAGCATAATCAGCTGTTGATTCACCCGGTGACCATGCTAAAACAATTGGTTTGTCATTTTTTTGTGCGAGAGCACTGGTAGGAGTGAAGCATCCAAATACCGTTGCAGTTATAAGTAATGATGGAACAATAGTTTTCAATAAATTTTTAATACACATTTTGTAAAGCCTCCTAAATAACTTGAAAAGATTTTTACTTTTCAACTGTTACATAAAAGTTACGCTTATGTATTATTTAAGTGACAAATAAGAGACTATTGTGTTACGAATTATTGAATTTATTACATTTTTGTGACAAGTCTGAAACGTTTTTGTTACGATTATTAAAATTTTAATAAGTAAATCTTCTTCGTAGCCACTCTAAAAAGCTTGATTTCTCAGAACCAACTTTTGAACCGATACGGATTTTCTTCTCTGGGCCACCCCCTAAGCCATCTAAATTACACAATGTTTTAGAAGATATAAGTCCACCTAAAATATTTGATGCAGTTTGGCGTGAGAATACAGGCGGTAATTCCTTTTCAAGTTTTTTGAAGAAGTCATCGCTCCCTACTTCTATATATGAAGATTGCTGTTGAGCTTGAAAGTAATTGTTATTGTGCTGATGTATACCTTGTTGCTGATTTGCCATCATTTGTCCTTCTAGCGCAAAGATATCAAAATAGTTCATTTTTCCTCCCTTTCTACAGGTTTTTTCTATGTCGTCAGTCTTTTCACCTTTTTTAGTAGCAATGCCAAAATTTGAGATGATACCTTCTTTTGTTTGAATTTCATCTTGAACAATTGCAATAAAAGCATTTTCACTTGAGAATATTTAAATAATTTTGTAAGACTTCATAATTATTTCCTTTTATGTAAATTTTTGAATCTTTATACATGAAGAGTGAGGGAGTAAGGACTATAAGGAAGTTTATAGGAAGTTTTGCATAGTATATACTTCAAGTAAAATAATAAATTAGAAAACATAGTAAAACACCTCTTTACAAAAGCCTTACAATCATTTACTTTTAGAGAAAATTATTACGCGACCTTGCTATAAATAATCTTATCAACAAGACGAGTTTGCTACGATGAAGCAAAGCTATTACTTGAACATGGTGCTGACCCTAATGCTAAGAACATTTATGGAACTACAGCCATGCTAAATGCAGAGTGCAGACAAGATTACACAATGGTCCAATATCTTCGTGATTATGGAGCTGAATCTAAATAATAAAATATTCTACTATTCAAACATATTACAATATAAAAACATAGGAAAAACAATGAAACTTTCAGCAAATGGAATAAAAATCTTGAAGCTCTTGCACTTAGTTTTCGCTTCGTCTTGGTTAGGCGGTGCACTTTCAATTATGATTTTATATTTTACAAAACTTGGTGTTGAAAATGCTGATATTATTGTAGGTGTAAATACTGCAAGTCGTTGGATTGATAATGGAATTGTTGTTGTGCTTGGTGCATGTGGTTGCTTCTTTACAGGGCTTGTTTATAGCTTGTTTACGAATTGGGGATTTTATAAACATAAGTGGATATTGATAAAGTGGATACTTACAATTTCATCTATTGCAATAGGAACAACATTCCTTGGACCATGGGAAAACCAAATGCTTGAAATGAGCCGTCAACTTGGCAGTGCTATTTTCAATGATGCCGAGTATATAAAACTTACAAATCTTCACTTTGGTCTAGGTATATTTCAAGTTTCAACTATTTTATTTATGCTATATCTTTCAGTGTTCAAACCTTTCAAAAAAAGTAAAAATCAATAAAATACAAGTCAAAATGTCAAGCAAGATCTACTCCCCACAAGCTAATATAAAAGGGCATTTCATAAGCAGAAATACCCTGATAAATGGTGTAGTTTTTTGATGTTTTGAAACATCAGTATCAAGTTTATAAAAGTTTGCTGTTTTATAGATTTTATCAAATTTCTTCTTTCTAATACTTTTTTATTATCTAACACTTTCTAACATATTAGAAAGAACTTACATGAAAAATAGTTTTAGATTTCAATATATTGTAAATATTTTATCTAACATTTGCTGATATATCAGCTACTTCTTTTGGGAGTTCTTGTACCTTTTACAGTCCATGAACCTTTCGCTTGTTTATCCTTTTCTCTTACTTTAGCAAGATAACTTGCTTGATGTGAACATTGATTTTTCTTTTCTTCAAAGTCTTCTTTATTACGGTCGATAATGATACCGTTTTCACCTTTTTCATTACAATAATTTACAAGACCTTGATGGTCAGTATGCAGAACCTGTTTCCATTGTTTTTCAGCTTCTTGAAGTATAGAGTATGCTTTATTCTTAGCATTTGCATTTACCAATAATACCGTATGATAATGAGGGTGTTGATTGTTATGTTCTTCTTCTACGGTGATAAACCTTGGGTCTACCTTATGACCACCTGCTATGCTTTGTCTTTCAAGTTTACGCTTGAAGTTATAGTGGAAATTCTCAATATCTTTGGAAGTATGTATAACGCTATCGTCTGAGGGATAGCGTAAATCCATTCGTACTTACATAACTTTAGAATGATGCTCAAGCATATCGTCAAGGTGACTTTGATATTTATCAAGCACCTGTATTAAGCATGGCTGTTCTTTATCTTTGTTTGTGTTGATGCTAAGGTTATTGTATGTAGTCTCGGTTGTTGTTTTCTTCTTATTGATATTTGACATGGTACCTTCCTTTAGAAGTAGTTATAGGTGTGGATTATGCTTATGATATATATATTTGAGTGTGCTGTGTATCTATGCTATTGATATATAAGTTCTATAGGTAATATCTAAATCCTAGATACACAGACTCACGCTGTATAACAAAAGCACTCTCAAAAACATTCGGCTGAGCAATCAGTTTTGCTCATATAATAATGGCGGAAAAGTTTCACTCTATATTATCCTCATTCAGTAATAAATGTAATAACCTTTTAGCAAAAGGTAAAAAAATAAAATATAAAAATTTTCATATTTCAATACTAACTACGCTACTACAGAGAGGCTGTAGTAGCGTAGTTAGATTAGATGCGTGTGTTTTTATTCAAAACTAAATTGACCATAGTTTGGATGAAGTACAATTATATTGCTAGCTTTACCATTATCAAGTACATCTACGACACCGTTGCGCTGTAAAAAGAGTATCGCATTATAGAAACGTTCACCGTACATATTTACCCTTTGTTTGAGTATGCGAGAAGTAATATATCCATAAGGTAACGTCTCTGAATCAAGAGGTGTATTTATTTGACATAAGTTTTTGTGGATAGTTTTGGCATCATTGTAAGCTCGAAGTCCCGTTGGCTCACACGCATAAATGATATGCGCCATAAGTCTCTTACAGATAGCTATTGCCATTTGCATAGTACTTACTTTGATGCTATGTTCATGCGGTATCTCATAATGACATGCATGGAAAGCCCATGCTATTTTTATAGCTTGATAAGGTAAGTTCCGTAGAGATTTTTTTGTTTTATCAGTAAATCCATTACAACAAAGTGAACACAGTTCATAATAAAAATGCTGATTTACTAAAGTATGTGAATAGGAATATAAGTGGAAAAGTGTTTTTGGTAGTTCTTTCAGACCTTCTTGCATGCGGCCAATGAGTCGCAAGAATTCATCATGGTCTTGGTACTTCAGATATTTTTCACTTTGCTCTCTTTCAAAATTTGAGTGTGCTAGTGACCCTACATCATTCAAATCTAAATCACTGTGCATATTTATTTTATCAAGTTGACAATTATTCACTGATTTATTTATATAGGTGCTATCTTGCACTTGATGATTCTGTGTCTGTTGAGATACCATCCGCATTGTATCTTTTGCAACCTGATGTACATGAACTGAATAAGCATCCATATCTTGATATAGCATAAAGCCTTAGTTCGGCTCGTGACGTATAGGTGGTGGAGGTAATATTTCTTCTTGCTTTGACTTTTCCATTTGAACTTCTCCTTCTGCGTTCGTGCAAGGGCACGAGCGCAGTTTATATGTTTTTATTTTTTACTTTGAAATACTACGTAGACTGCTATTTAAACACTATTGAAATGGTCTCAATGTTACAGAGCCGTCATCGTTGATGTCAACGCGTACATATTCGCATTTATCAAAACCACTGCGACAAATCTCTTTGAGCTTATGTCCTGTAGCCATAACAATAAACTTGGATTCAGATATATCGCGACCTTCAGGACTCAGTAAAAGTTCACTCATAATTTCGCGTACCTTTTTTACTGTTATACCCTTTTGTAAGGCTATTGCGAGAGGAGGAATTCCACTAGTGAGTGAGAAATAAACTTCCATTTTCAAGTCTTCCTCTTGCTTCTTGGTCAACCTTTTGCCTTTTGCTTTGCTGGCTGACTTGCTTTTGCAGTGCTCATCGCCAGCCTGCAAGGATGTGCATGCGCCAGAAGAAGCAGGCGGTGTGCTTAGGATCTCAATCTCGCGAGGGCAGTTCATTACTTGCTGTTCCCTTTGCATAGAAGTTAGGGAAGGCGATGTTTGTTCTTCTGTCGGAGTAGAAGAGTTTTGGTTGTCTTTTGTTGTAGATAATGTTATACTGGCTTGAGCTGTCTCAGCTACTTTGGAAAGTGTGTTCATAATAAACTCCGTTTTAGTTTGTTGATAAAAATGCTTGCCATCTGAAAAAGGAGTACCTATCGGTGTGGGTGGTGCTCGTGATTCAAAAGTTAGAAACATGAGTTTCACCTAGAGGTCTGTAGCAGCTATGTTATTTGCTTTCAGTAGATGATTTCTATACCATCGCAACACAGATTGTCTATCAAACGCAACTTTATTTGACACACGAATCTTTGGCATCCCTTCTATATCACCAAGATTTTGAAGTGTACCACGTGCAATAGTACCACCAAGATACTTACTTAAATCGCGGCGAAGCACTATAGCTGGAAGTTGTTTCTCGATATCAGAAATTATACTATCAATGCTTTCTAAAACTTTAGCGAGTTCTATCGTTGACATATGTTCTCCATAAAATAAAAAAGTTGGCTAACTTTTCGCTAGCCAACTTAATGTAGTGTAGAGATCAAATTTGTAGAGGTAAGGAATATTTTTTAGAACAAAAATAAAATCAATAAGTTACAGAACCACTTTATATTTTTTACTCCGGCATATAACCTTTACCTTCTGATTTTCTACGTCTCCCTCTAGGAACAGCACGTCTCTTTCTTCTTCCGTTAATTTTCACAAATGCTTTTGCTTGATTAATGGATAAGGAATCTTTCATATTAATTGAATATATACTAAGATTTAGTAAGTCAGTTATAGTGGAACTATCTTTATAAAAATATGTATCATCGTCTTCAGGTTTAATTATTTCAGCCAAGCTATTTATGATTTCATCAAGAGCATCTGAACGGGGTATATTTTCTAATATTATCCTTTTCCATAATAGTAACCCGAAAGCTCGATTACCATCCGTCAATTTTCCTTTTTCAATTTTTGCACTTTTAACATTAATATGTGCGTCATTAATTTCATGATGAAGTTTTGGAGTATACGGTGAATTTTTTGGATCTTTCAGTTTCTCAAATTCTGATATAATTGAATCGGCCTCTGAGTGGAGTATTTTTGCCGTCGTAATACTTTTTCCATTTTCTTCTGAAAAAACATATTCGATATTTCGACTTGAAATTGGAAAATTCTTTTCAAATTCACCCCATTGAGAAAGATATTCCTCATCCTTGAACTGAGGATATGCTTCAAGGATATCTTTCCCGAAAAGAATTTCACTACCATCATCCGTAATATAGCGTGGTATTCCCTTCTGTGAAGTATTTTGAAAAAATAGGTGTTGAGAAATTTCTTCGGCACCTTTCCAATTTGCCTTTTTTTTCGCTTTCTGTAAATCATCACTTTCGTCAATATGTGAAAATTTATGATTTAAATGTTTTCCAGCATACTGATTAATATTTGAATTAATCGAATCATGAAAGTGGTACTGCTGATGCTTCTTTTCAGTTCTTAATTTTGTGATAACCTGCTCGAGTATATGCTTAGCTGTTAGTTCCTCACTATATCTGACTTGAATAACACTATCAGCACTAGCTACACTTGTTATAAGGTTATTCTTTTTTGAATTGTTATGTGTTTGCCTAGTTTTCCCGTGAACAGTATTTAAAAAGGCATTTAATTTAATTTTTATTGACTTAATTCCCTCATCGAGAAGTTCTTTATGTAGGTAAAAACAGCTAAAAACGCTATTTTTACTCTTAAAGTTTTCTTTACCAAAAATAAAACTAACATCCTCATTAAATTCTTTTTTGATCAGAAGAGAGTTTAGTGCTTGGCATTTATAATCTTCACTTACCCTCTCTCTCAAAATTAAATTTAAATCCGTAAAGAAGACACCATTCTCAATAAGTTCATCAAAATAAGCTATTTTAGTTTTTTCTTTTTCAGTTATAGGGAAGATTATATCAAGAGGATATATTCCATATTCCCTATGAAAATCTTTAAGAAAAGTGGCTCTTCCTCAAAAATTAGGCACAAAAAAAGGACTTGGAGTTTTATCTCTAAGTCCTTGAATTTTTTATGGTACCCGGGGCCAGACTTGAACTGGCACGGTATTGCTACCGAGGGATTTTAAGTCCCTTGTGTCTACCTATTCCACCACCCGGGCGTATTTTAAACCTTTGTCGTTGTCGACTTGAACGTTTATATAGAAAACTGCTTGACTTGTCAAGAAAAAAATTTACTTAATTTTCATATCTTGTTATTTTTTCAACTTTGGTCTAAATTACTACAAAACAATTCAAATTAAAGAGTATTATATGCCGAAAATTCGCGCCGATCAACTCGTCCTTAATCAAGGGCTTGCTGAATCAAAAGAACAAGCTAAACGCCTTATTATGGCTGGAAAAGTTTGTATAATCCCAAAAGATAAAGTCGACAACTATAAAAGCGAAGACCTTATACTCGTACAAAAACCAGGACACCCATATCCAGATGATACAACCCTTTGCCTTATAGGACAAGAAAGATTTGTTAGTCGTGGAGCATATAAACTCCTCACTGCACTCGAATATTTTAATCTCGATGTTACTGATTATATTGGACTTGATGCCGGAGCATCCACCGGTGGATTCACCGACTGCCTTCTTCAACATAATGCAAAGAAAGTTTATGCTATTGATGTCGGCACCTTACAACTTCACGAAAAATTACGTGCCGATTCTCGTGTTATATCAATGGAAAATACAAATCTGCGTTATGCTCAGAAAGAATTAATTCAAGAAGATATAGACATACTTGTTGTTGACGTTTCTTTTATATCTCTCACGCTTATACTCCCTCCATGTATGCAGTGGTTAAAAAAAGGGGGAAAGATTCTTGCTCTTATAAAACCTCAATTTGAAGTATTACCACATCAGACTAAAAAAGGTATCGTTGTAAAAGAAGAATATAGGCAAGAAGCTATTGATAAAGTTGTTCAATTTTGTGAACACAATCTCCCCTTAGACTTTCACGGGCTCGTTCCTTCTGCTATAAAAGGACCAAAAGGAAATCAAGAGTATATCGCTTATTGGAGCAGAAATGACTAATAATATCAACAAGTTTATAAATGAAGAACCTAAAAAAGTTCTCATTATAAAACAGCGTCAACTCGGTGATGTTCTTATGGGAACAGCCGCTATTCAAGCATTTAAAGAAAAGTTTCCAAATGCTCAAGTTGATTTTCTTACTGAAAAAAAATGCCTTCCTATAGTTGAAAATAATCCATACATTAATAAAATTTACGTGATTGATAAAAAAGAACAAAGTTCTATCTTTAAACAAATTTCTTTTTATAAAAATATTGCAAAAAACAACTATGATACCGTAATTGCTTTACAAACTCTTCCACGAGTAATTCTTCAAGTACTATTTTCAAAAGCAAAATATAAACTAGGACCTTATTCAAAAACCTATAAGAATTTACTTTTTACACATTTAACACGTATAGAAGAAGATTACCCTGCCCTTGAAAACATCGAAATTCTAAAACCTTTTAATATTCTAAAACCAAGTAAAATTACAGGTCATTTCTATCTTACAGAAAATGACAAAGAAAAAGCAAGAGAAATTCTTTTAGAAAATAATCTAAAAGAAGATAATATATTAATTGTTATAGATCCTAGCCATAAGGATTTTAGACGTGCCTACCCACCAAAACATTATGTAAAACTCCTCAACTATATACAAGAAAAAATCCCTCAGGCAGTTTTTTATTTTTCTTATGCTCCAGGCGAAGAAAATCAAGTTCGCGACTGTGTTGACGGGTTAAATGATATGTCGCGCACTATTATACTTGATAAATGCCCTCCTCTCAGCGTTTCTGCGGCGATTGTAGCACAAGCTGATTATCACATAGGTGCATGCTCGTTTCCAAGACATTTAGCTGTTTCATTTGCAATTCCTTCTACAAGCCTTATCGGAATAAGTCATACAAATTGGGATTATCCTGAAGAAAAACATTTAGTTGTAAAAACATCTCTTGATTGTCAACCCTGCGCTAACCATAGAAAATGTCACAATCCTCGTTGCATGTATGAACTCTATCCAGAACTCATTCAAGATAAAGTTGTAGAGCATATTATGAAGTTTACAGAAAAAAATTCTATATAACATCTTCATTAAATAAAAATCCCAACTCATAATGAATTGGGATTTTTTATTATTCTTAAGAACTTTATTCTTCTTCGCTTTCTTCTTCAAAGAGAGCCATAATTTCTTCTTTTATCACTTTTGCAGCCGCAGCAGCTACAATACCGTCCATATTTTTCATTGTATCTTCAAGAACTTGCAATCTTTCAGAAAGAGTATCATCTACTTGAGGTTCCGGTTTATTCTTAATAGATTCGATATCTGACTCTAGCTGTGGAAGATTTTTCAATGATTCTT
>CAYJOR010000050.1:0-18878 GCA_964371865.1 uncultured Desulfovibrionaceae bacterium
TTCCTTACAAAATCTTTAACATCACCGCTCAAAATTCTGTTATAACTATAAAATAATAAGTGGCGGTGAGGGCTAGTGTTTCAATGTGAGTAAAAACTATAAAACTCTATTTTGAAATTTAGATTTTGAGGTAAAAGGAAATAAATGTTTCCAAAGGGGGTTATTCCCGTGAGAAAAGTTCTCTTGCCCGTCGGAGACAAAAATAAAAAAACAAAAAATATAAAGGAATTTACTATGCTTGCAAGTATGACAGGAATAGGAAGATATACTGCCGATATTCAAGGCTATAGCTTTACTTGGGAAGTTCGTAGTGTAAATCATAAATACCTTGATACTCGCTGGAGAATACCTCAGTTCTTGCGTGCTTATGAAGATATTTTTGATAAAATTCTACGTGCAAAAGCAAAAAGAGGAAGAGTTGAAATTTCTCTTGAAGTTCAAGCTCTTACAGATAGTCAATCAGCTAAATTTCTTTCATTAGATATTTCTCAAGCGCAAGCAATGATTGATGAACTTAAGATTTTTGCAGAAAATAACAAACTCCCTTTTGAAGCAAACCTTAATACTTTCTTATCAATTCCCTCACTTTGGAAAACTCAGATTGATGAAAACGATACTCTTCTTAAAACTCTTCAAGAAAGCCTAGGATTTGCCATCGACGACTGGAATAAAAGCAGACAGATAGAAGCGAAAAATCTTGCTCAAGACTTATTTGATAGAGAAAAGAAAATGCGTGTTTGGGTGAAAATGATTGAAGAACAAGCACCACAAATAAAAAAAGATAGACTCAACCAAGTGCGTGAAAGAGTAGCGCTACTTCTGCAAAATCTTGAAAGTGAATTAGATGAAAACAGATTTCTTCAAGAAACTGTTATCATTGCAGACAAACTTGATATAAGTGAAGAAATTACACGTTTGCATGCACATCTTAAACGTTTTATTCAATTACTCAAACAAGAAGAAGATAACGGCAGAAAGCTTGATTTCACTTTGCAAGAATGTTTCAGAGAAATAAATACATGCGGAAATAAAGTGCAAGATATTCAAATAAGTCACATTGTTGTAGACTTTAAAAATGAATTAGAAAAATGTAGAGAGCAAGTTCAAAATATTGAATAAAATAAATATGTTACTTTTTGACGATTAAAAAAAATTCACTTGCAAAAAGTTCAATTAAGGTATAGTAATTTCCTTCCTTGGCCGTGTTTCGTAAAATACGAAATACATCTAAAAAAAGAAGAGTAAGTTATGCGCGAATCATTATCAGTATTTTTTGCTTCCTTTGTGAATTGGCTTAGAAATGTTCAGCTACCAATCACACGTAGAGCGTTTAGTCTGCAATCATTAAAAAAATTATTAAACAAACATAATATCCGCTATTCAATTAAAACTGCAATTGCTGTTGTGCTGTCTTATACTATTTCACTTTTAATTGAGCCGGCTTATGCTTTTTGGGCACCAATTTCAGCAATTATTGTTATGCAGGTAAGCGTTGCGGCATCAATTCAAAGTAGTGTTGACCGTATTGTGGGTTCTCTTTATGGTGCTATTCTTGGTTTAACAGCACATTTTATTTTTCCTTTTGAGGGAATCACTGGTGATATTGGTTTGTTTATTATTGCTAATATGTGCGGCTTACTACTTTTATTAAACCCGCGCTATAGACTTGCAGGAATTACAAGTATTACTATCTTTCTTGTTGCTCCTGTTGCAGAAGGGCAAACCGTTTGGTCTTTTTCATGGATTCTACTTTTCCATATTATTGTGAGTATATTGGTAGCTCTTGCGGTATCTGTTATGCTTTGGCCTGTTTCTGGTGCACATAACTTACAAGATTCATTAAAAAAACAGTATCTTATGGCGGCTGACTTTTTGGATAGTATAACTTATACATTTCTTGATAAAAAAAGCCACCTCCAACCGGATTATCTTGCACCTCTGCTTGATTCAATAGCAGGAAATAAACCGGAATATAGACAAGTAAAAGAATACGAAGCTGTAAACCTCACACGTCATTACCCTGAACTTGGTACCCTTGTAAACGGACTTGAACAGATAAAGGTATATCTTTCATCTCTTTTAGATGCGCTCGACAGTGAGGCCGCGCCTATTGAAAACCTTCCTATGAAACAAGAACTTATGACTCTTGCTTCGTCCTCCGTATCTGGTCTTCGTTGGATTGCCTCGCACGATAAAACTCAAACTTTGCCTGAGGTGCGTTGGTATATCGAAGCAACCTCGATTAGGCTTGAAGATTTAAGAAATAATAATGTACTAAAAGCTCTTAGCTTAGATCAACTTATACAAGTTCTTGCATTCTATAATGCAATGAACCACTTAGCAGAAACAATTGCAAACCTTGAAGAACAGATAGAAATTATCTCTCGTAACAGTACTATTCATAATATAAAATATAGACCTTTCAGATGGCTACGCTATAAAATTTTAAAAAGTATAAGATAGAAATATATGTTTGAAATAAATAAACAAAATCCTTGGCTTGCGCCTTTAGCAGGTTATAGCGACATGGCAATGCGCCTTTTATGTAAGCAGTATGGTGCGAGTGTTTGTGTTACTGAAATGGTGAGCGCAAAAGGTATTGTATACGGCGGAAAAAACACAAAGGACTTACTCAAAACAAATGCGGAAGATAATCCTCTTATTGTTCAAATCTTTGGCAATGAACCTCATTTTTTAGTAGAGTCAATTGCAAAAATTCAAGAAATGGGTTTTGAGTATTTTGATATTAATATGGGTTGCTCTGTTCCTAAAGTTGTAAAAACAGGTGCGGGCGCAGCTATGCTAAAAGATATTGATAATCTTTTTAAATGCGCCGAAGCTATGATAAAGCAAAGCAACAAGAAAATAGGCTTTAAATTTAGGCTTGGATACGAAAATAATAAACCTATGTGGAAAGATATAGTCCCTACTCTTTGTGATATGGGCGCACTCTATCTTGTGTTGCATCCACGTTATGCAAAACAGCTATTTCAAGGAAAAGCAGACTGGTTGGCCCTTGCAGAACTTAAAGAGCTTGCTACTGTGCCAGTTATCGCATCAGGAGACTTGTTTACAGCTCAAGATGCGGTTGACTGTGTAAATCAAACAAATGTTGATTCTGTGATGTTTGCACGAGGAGCTTTAGGGAATCCATCAGTATTTAAAGAATATCTTGCTCTTATCAATAATGAAGAGCCTATTCAGCGTACTCTTGATGATGCCTATGATATGGTTTTTGATTATGCCGAGCTTTGCAAACTTCACTTTCCGGAACGTTCGCTTCCACGTATGCGAATTTTTGTTCCTAGAATACTTCATTATTTTCAAAATGTTTCACATCTAAGAAAAGCAATTGTAGGCACTACTTCTTGGGAAGATTTTTATAATGTCATGCACACATTTTATCGCATGCAAACAGGAAAAGACTATGAATACAAATAAAACTGATATACTTTCTCTCCCATTTGAAGAGTTAGAAAACTATATTGTCAACGAATTAAAGCAACCTAAATTCCGTGCTAAACAGCTTTGGGAATGGCTATGGAGAAAGAATGCTTCCTCTTTTGAGGAAATGTCCTCTTTATCTAAAGATTTTCGTGCTATTCTTAATGAGAAAGCAGAAATTCTCAAATTGACACTCATAGATATGCAAGAGTCAAAAGACGGAACAAAGAAGTTTCTTCTTGCTTTGCCTGATGGTGAATCCATTGAAACTGTACTTATTCCATCTACTGACAGAGAAGGTAAAGTTCGCATAACTCAGTGTATTTCTTGTCAAGTTGGCTGTGCAATGGCTTGTACTTTTTGCAGTACAGGAACTCTTGGCTTTACTCGTAATATGACAATGGGCGAAATTGTAGGTCAAATCCAGTTTACTCGTGAATATCTTGGAGATACTGACCCATCACACCCAATGATTAGAAATATTGTATATATGGGCATGGGCGAACCTCTTCTTAATCTTGAAAATGTTACTAATTCATTGAAAACTCTAAATAATGAACTTGGGCTTGCTTTTTCTCCACGCAGAATAACTGTTTCGACCTGTGGAATAAAAAAAGGATTAGAAGATTTAAGCGATTTAGGTCTTTCCTATCTTGCTCTTTCGCTTCACGCGCCAAACCAAAGACTCCGTGAAGAAATTATGCCAAAAGCCGCTAAAGGTTGGCATCTCCACGATCTTATAGATTCTCTGCATGACTACAAACTCAAAAGTCGTGAACGTATTACCTTAGAATACTTACTTATAGGTAATGTGAATGACTCCATAGAACATGCACAAGAGCTTGTTCGTATCTGTTCTCATCTCAAAGCAAAGCTCAATCTCATTCCATACAACGCAACACCGCACTCACCATATAAAGCTCCGTCTCCAGAAAGATTGCGTGCTTTTCAAGAATATCTCAACTCCAAAAGAATTGTAGCTGTCTTTAGGAAAAGCAAAGGTGCTGATATTGCCGCCGCCTGTGGTCAGCTTAAAGGCGAGCATGCAGGATAGAGTTTTTATTTTTTGTCCCGACGGACAAAGGGAATGATTCCCTTTATCGTCAAAATAAATAAATTTTCTTTGTTTTTGCTACTATTATAGATAAATTTATAAAAATAATCTTCCTTTAGGTATGTGTTTACAGTCTTAAAGGAAGTTTTTTATTTTGATTTATGTATGTTTTTATGCACTGCACTTCATAAAAAATTATCTTTTTCTCTCTCGAAAAAATCTCAAATTTATCTATAAGAAAAAACTTGTACTTAGCTGATGTATAATGTAAATGTATATGAACAAGCTTTGAATGAGGTAAAACATGGACGCATTAGTTATAGAACAATCAATGAATTTAAAAGGGAAGGTACGTATCAGCGGAGCAAAAAACGCTGCTCTTCCTATATTATTTGCTACTCTTCTTTTTGAAAATCAAGTTACTTTAAATGAAGTTCCACAACTTCGTGATATATATACTACTTTAAAATTATTAGAAATATTAGGCTGTGAAACCACCTTCAATGATAATACAGTTGAAGTGCTACCTAAAGAAATAGAAAGCGTTGCTCCTTACGATTTGGTTAAGACGATGAGAGCATCCGTTCTTTGTCTTGGTCCTTTGTTGGCTAGAAACTCTTATGCAAAAGTTGCAATGCCTGGCGGCTGCGCTATTGGTTCGAGACCTGTAGACTTACATTTATCAGCACTTGAAAAAATGGGTGCAGAGTTTGAACTTAGTGAAGGCTATATCATAGGTAAGTGCGATAAACTAAAAGGTGCGAACATCTATTTTGATTTTCCAACTGTAGGCGGCACAGAAAATCTTATCATGGCAGCTACACTTGCAGAGGGAACTACTACGCTTGAAAACTGCGCAAGAGAACCTGAAATTGTAGATCTTGTAAAATTTCTTAGAGCTGGTGGAGCTAAAATCAGCGGTGAAGGAACAAGCATAATTACAATTGAAGGCGTAACATCTTTATCATCAACAACTTATTCAGTTATGCCTGATAGAATTGAAGCCGGAACTTTTCTTATTGCCGCGGGTATGACCGATGGTGATATATATCTTGAGAATTGCGTACTTAGCGATATGGAAGCAACTATTGATAAACTTACATCAATGGGGCTTTCAATAACAGAAGAAAATGGGCTTATACGCTCAAAACGTGCAAACGGGCATATAAGCGGTGTTGATATTTCAACTCGTCCATATCCTGGATTCCCTACAGATATGCAAGCTCAAATGATGGCGATTATGTCGATAGCAGATTCTCCAAGCCTTGTAGAAGAAACAATATTTGAAAATCGCTTTATGCACGTTCAGGAACTTATCAGAATGGGTGCAGATATCAAAATCACAGGTTCATCAGCAATGATTCGTGGTGTTGATAAACTTAGAGGTGCACCGGTTATGGCATCTGACTTAAGGGCGTCAGCATCGTTAGTATTAGCAGCTTTGGCGGCGGAAGGTAAAACTAAAATTCAGCGTATCTATCATCTTGATAGAGGTTACGAACAAATGGAAGTTAAACTTTCTGCATTAGGTGCTAAAATTATTAGAGAAAAAGAGTAAGTTATGTCAATCGTCATCGGAACAGCAGGGCATATCGACCACGGAAAAACCTCTCTTGTTAAGGCTTTAACTGGGGTGGATTGTGACAGACTTGAAGAAGAAAAAAAACGCGGAATTACAATTGAACTTGGCTTTGCAGCTCTGCACCTTGATAATGAAATCATAGGTGTGGTTGACGTGCCGGGGCATGAAAAGTTTGTAAAAAACATGGTAGCAGGTGCATCTGGGATTGATGCCGTTATGCTTGTTATTGCCGCCGACGAAAGCGTTATGCCACAAACAAGAGAACATATTGAAATATGTAATCTTCTTGGCGTAAAAACAGGTCTTGTCGCGCTTACTAAGATTGATATGGTTGACGATGATATGCTTGAACTTGCACAAGAAGAAGTTCAAGAATTTCTAGTGGGTTCTTGCCTTGAAAATGCTCCAATATTTCCGGTTTCTGCCGTAAAAGGTACAGGACTTCAAGAGCTTAAAGATTATATACTCCATCTTAATAAAGAACTTGCAAAAGAACAAAAGACTGACCTATTCAGACTTTCTGTTGATAGAGCTTTCACTCTAAAAGGGCATGGTACAGTAGTAACAGGAACGAGTATTGCGGGAAAAGCTCTTTTAAATGACGAGCTTACTATCTACCCAAAAAACGAAATTCAAACTCGAATCCGTGCTATTCAAAGTCATGGGGAGACTAAAGAAGAAATTGAATCCGGAAAAAGAATATCAATAAATCTGGCTAACTGCTCGCTTGAAGATATTGAAAAAGGTGATGTTTTAGCAAAGCCTAATTCTCTTTTTCCGTGTGATACTTGGCTTGTTAAGTTGGATTGTTTATCGTCATCTCCTCAAGGAATTGCAAATAGAAAAGAAGTACACTTTCATTTTGGAGCAAAGGAACTTTCAGCTCGTGTATATCTTTTTGATAGGCAAATACTTGAAAAAGGCGAATCTACACTGGCTGAAATTCGCTATACTCCACCTAAAAATAATGAAAATCTTGCGAAAAAACCTTTTGTCGGTGTGTTTGGCGATAAATCAGTTCTGCGTTCTTCTTCTCCTCTTAGAACAATAGCAGGCGCGACTTTACTTATTCCTATAGATTATTCTTGGACAAAAAAGGATTTTACACCTGAATTACAAGAAAAATTACTTGCTCTTGTCGATTTGAAAATGGAAAATCCTGAAAAATTCGTATTGAGTCATATTGAATTATCTGAAAAAAAAGGTCGCTCATTTGATGAATTACGAGTATTGACGGCACTTAACTCAAAACAACTCGATAAAATTCTTAGCGGGTTATCTGGAAAAAGTGAAATACTCTGCTATAGTAAAGAACATAAAGCGTACATAACAAAAGAAAGTTACTCTAAACTTGAAGCTTCTTTTATTGCGCTTATTAAAAACTTCCATGAAAAAGAACCCTTACAGCAAGGTATGCTCAAAAATATGCTTGTTGAAGCTAAAGAGCTAGACTTTAAAAATACTGCAGAACAACAGAAATTAGCTCTTTACGTTCTTGATAAATTACAAAAATCAAATAAGATTGCTTATACAAATGATAGGTATCATCTACCTGATTTTAAAGTAAAACTTGCTGTTGATGAGCAAGCGGTTCAGAGTAAAATTCTTAAAGCTTTACAGAAAGATGTTAAAAGTCCACCAAATATTAAAGAAATTCTGGAAGAAATTGGAATTTCAGCAAAAGAGGCTCAACCACTTCTTAAAATATTAGTGGAATCTGAAAAAATAACTAAACTTACAGAAAATATGTATTACGATACAGCAACTCTGAAATCTTACGAACAGAAAACACGTGAATACTTTTCATCTAATGAAATTCTCGATCCTGCGGCTTTCAAAGAAATCACCGATGGGCTTTCACGTAAATATATTATAGCAATTCTGGAATATTTTGATATCCAAAAGTTTACTCTTAGAGTTGGTGACGTTAGAAAACTCAGAAAGTAAACATAATTAAAAATGATTTGGAAATACTATCTAATAAATTTGAATAGCTATAAAAATACTCTAGACTTTTGTTTCTTCTCTGTGTATAGTGAGTAAAATTTTTAGATGAAGTATCTTCATCACATAAAGAGAAAATTATGATAAAAAAACTAAATTGTCTTGTACTTGCAGTTCTTTGTCTTTTCATGATGGGTACACAAGTTCAAGCGGAGGGAGCTAAAAAAATGGTTAAATTTGAAACAACAATGGGTGATATCTTAATCGCAGTTGATGCTGAAAAAGCACCTATTACAAGTGAAAACTTCTTACAATATGTTAAAGATGGTTTTTATGATGGATTAATTTTCCACCGTGTTATCAAAAATTTCATGATTCAAGGTGGCGGATTTACTCCTGATATGGATCAAAAAGAAGGTCGTGACAATATTCAAAACGAAGCTGATAACGGCTTGAAAAACAACAAATATACTCTTGCAATGGCTCGTACACCTGATCCTCATTCAGCATCTTCACAATTCTTTATCAACACAAAAAACAATGATTTCTTAAACTTCTCATCACCAACAATGCAAGGTTGGGGATATGCAGTTTTCGGTGAAGTTGTTGAAGGTCAAGATGTTGTAGACGCTATCGAAGGCGTTCAAACAGCTTCTCATGGCTTCCACGGTGATGTTCCTGTTGAACCTGTTATCATCACTAAAGCAACAATCGTTGAATAGTAACATATTCTAATTATGCTAAAAAAAGAGAAACTAGAAATAGTTTCTCTTTTTTTTGGGACAATTTTTTGAGAGGGGGAAACCTTATAATTTCAACGCACTTAATAAAGTAGTGATGATTAGTACTACACCCCAGTGTAGTAAAAGTTAGCTAGAAAGGATTTCTTTACTTGACGATAAAGGAAATATTATTTTGGAGAATTTATTCCTTTTTATGAGCTTGCGAATAAAAAGAAATAGGGTTACCAAAGGGGATTATCCCCTTTGGTCGCCGAATGTGTTTTTTAAAGAGAGTTACTTTCCCCTATCTCTTTTTTGAAAAGAAGTTGCTTATATCATCAAAAATGATGTAGAGAGCTGGTACAAGAGCTAGAGTGATAACCGTTGCAAATAATACACCAAAGCCAAGAGATATTGCTACAGGAATAAGCTGACGTGCTTGACGTGAGGTTTCGAGAAGCATTGGAGCAAGCCCGATAAAGGTTGTCATGGTTGTAAGCAGAATAGGGCGGAAACGTCTAACACCGGCACTATGAACAGCATCGTAAGTAGAAAGTCCTCTATCTTTTTCAAGGTTTGCAAATGAGATAAGCACAAGTGAGTCATTCACAACAAGCCCACTTAAAGCAAGAATACCTAAGAAAGAAACAACACTGAGCGAGTAACCCATAATCAAGTGACCTATAATTGCACCAACTACACCAAAAGGTATTGCAATCATAATGATAATAGGTTGTGTGTAAGACTTGAACGGAATCGCTAGCAAAACATAAATCCCTAATAAAGCAAGCGTAAGCCCTGTATAAAGAGCACTCATGCTATCGTCGATATCTTCTTGCATACCTGAACGAACCCATGTAAGGCCGGGAAAACGTGAAGCTAAATCAGGCATGATATTTTGTTCAATATCAGAAAGAATAGTTGCTGCTTCTGTACGTGGAGTAACGTTTGCGGTAACAGATATAACTCTTTGTCCGTCAGTACGTTGTATAATAGCTGGAGTATAACCCTCTACAATATCAACAGCGTCATATAGAAGAACTTCTTCATTTGATGGAGTACGAAGAACTACATTTTGGAGGGAACCTTCATTTGAACGCTCATCTTCAGGTAGTCTTAGACGAATAGTGATTTCATCTGACCCTCTTTGCTGTTTAAGAGCGGTTACACCTTCAAAATATGAACGGAGTTGAGAACTCACATCTTGAGATGTTAAACCTAATTGTTCAGCAAGCGGTGTGAGGTGAATTTGTACTTCTCTGTCCTGCTTACTTGCACCTGTATCAATATCAGAAACTATAGGATAGTTTGCCATTGCTTTTGCAAGTTCATCGGCGGCATTTTCAAGAACTTTTGCATCGGAGTGAGAAAGGCGAACTTGCAAGGCTTTACCTGAACCTGGTCCACCTCTGTCTGCTTGGAAGTTAATGGTTTCAGCACCAAGTACACTACCGAACTTTTGTTGCCAAACTCTGGTTACTTCTGAGGTTGAGAGAGGTCTTAATTCAGCGTCAATAAGGTTTAGGTAAGCACGAACTTTAGAACCTCTAACGTTGATGTAAACACCTTTGTATTGATCAGGTCCGCCATTTTCGTTTATAACTTCTTCGGCTGTAATATAAAGATCTCTGCTGATTTCTCTTAAGCGTGCCTCGGAGGTACTGCTTGGCATTGTTATTTCCGCATAAGCGTAATCTGATTCGGTAGCCGGCATAATTTCCATACCCATTCTTCCCGATGCAACAAAAGCTCCTATGAGAATGAGCAAGGCAATACAAAAAGCAACTACAGAATATTTTGCTTTTAGAAGTTTATGAAGTAAAGGACCCCATACATTTTCAACCCACTTTGTAAAAGCATGACTAAACTTTCTTTGAGCAGCACTTATTTTGAAGAGTATTGAACCTGGTTGTGGTTTTTTATCATGCCCTAAGTGGCAAGGCATAACAAATAAACTTTCTATAAGTGAACAGAAGAAAACTGAACAGACAACAGGCACAAGCGGTGCGTATAGCATACCCATAAAGCCCGGTAAAAGAGCAATAGGAATAAAAGCAACTATATTTGTTAATACACTGAATACAATAGGAACGGCAATTTCTTTTGTTCCTAAAACAGCGGCTTCAGCCCTGTTGTATCCGCGCCTACGCCAAATATGAACGTTTTCGCCCACAACAATAGCATCATCAACAACAATACCAAGTGTGATAAGAAAAGCGAACATACTCATCATGTTAATAGATTCACCGTAAGGGGTGATAAATAAAAATGAACCTATGATAGATACAGGAATGCCAAGGCTTACCCACATAGCAAGCTTTGGCTCTAAAAAGAGCGCAAGACAAGCAAATACAAGCACAATACCCATAACTGCGTTTGATACAAGTAAGTCGGATCTGTCAGAGAATGTATCGGCATCGTTTCTTAGTATTTCAAGATTAAGCCCACCGGGGAGTGACTGATTGAGTTTTTCAATAACTTCTATTGTGTCGTCTGACACCATTTTAGGCGTTTGATTTCCTACACGATATACAGTGATAACAATAGCCGGTTTATTATCGTATTCAGTCCAACTTTTACCATCTTCAAGATCTTCTTTGATGGTTGCAATATCTTCAAGTAAAACGCGTGAACCGTCAGCGTTTGAAAGTACTGATATTTGACCGAATTCATCACCATAATCACGTCTATCATTAACTTTTACGTTAATATCGCCGGCACTGGTTTCAATAGACCCCGCACCTTGTTCAACAGAGGCTACTTTAATTGTATTTGCAACTTGATTAAGCGTAAGACCATATTTTCTTAAAGTATCTTGTGGTATTTCAATTTGAATTTCAATGTCTGATAGATCATCAAGTTCAACTTGAGTAATATCTGGTTGAGCTAAAAATTCATTTTTAATATTCTCTGCCCATTCACGGAGGAATAGCTGATCGTCTGAACCTGAGAGCACAAGTGAAACAACTTCTCTAATATAGGTGTTTAAAGTTATGTTGGGGTCTTCTGCTTCATCGGGAAAAGTGTTTATACGGTCGACTTCGTTTTGAATATCATTGAGAAATTCTTGTCTATCAACGCCATCAATAGCTGTAGCAGTAATACTAGCTGAACCTGTATAGATACGAGTTTCAACTTTTTCAACTAATTCCAAGCCACGAACGGCATCTTCAACAGCGATAACCATACCTTTTTCAACTTCTTCAGGGCTTGCGCCTGAAAGGGTGAGTTGAATTGATACAGTATCAACTTCAAAAGGAGGCATAACTTCTTGTTTTGTATTGAGAAGAAAGATAAAACCACCAATGAGCATTGCAAACATTAATATATTTGCTGCAACATTATTTTTTGTCATCCATGCAATTGCACCGCTCCAGATTTTCTCCGGCGGAATTTTTTTGCTGAATTCAGGTTTTTGAGTATTGTTATTATCCATTGTTATTCTCTTCTACAGTTGTTTCAGCTTGTTTTCTGCCTTGCCCTTTTTGATTTTGCCCTTTTTCAGAACTTTGTGGAGCTTGATTTGTAGCATTTTCAATAATATCACCAGTATCAGGGTCGATAAAAACAGGGCGAACTTCAAGATTTTCTACAGGATTTGTAAGGTCAGACACCAAAATTGCGCTTGTTTTAGGAATATTAGTTGCATCTACATAGCTAAGATTACTATCTTTCCAAAGTATATTAACTTTCACGGATTTCAACTTATTATCTTCAATAAGCCAAAGAGTATCGCCATTTTTTACTGAGGCACGAGGTACTGCAATTGTATTATCAAATATTCCGGTTTCTAAAAGAATTTGTACTTGATCGCCCATGAGTAGAGGAGTTTTACCCATATTTTGTTCAAGAGAAAGTGGATCATCAACACTTACTAGAAGTTTTCCCATACGTGAACCGCTTGTAAGTACGTTTACAGTTTGAATAAGCTCACCTTTCCACTCTTCATTTGCTTTTGTAACAACAGTTACGGGCAAGCCCTTTGCATCATGAGAAAGAATTTTATTATTATAAAGGGTTTCAACTGCAAGAGTAACATCAACCCAATATTCGTCTATAGCGACTAAATGTCCTAAAGTCTGATTCGTGCTTACGTGTTGACCGGTGGAAACTGAACGTGCTGTAATTAAAGCATCGAATGGAGCTTTTATTGTTGTATGTGATAGATCAAGTTTTGCATCGTCTAAATCAGCTTGAGATATTGCCATATTTGCTTTTGCTTGCTCAAGTTGAGGTTTTCTTAGGGTGAGATTTGTATTGATTTCAGAACTTGAAATATTGGGCATAATCTCTTTAATTTTTTTGTATTCTGATTGAGCTATGCTTTGTTGACCTTGCTCTAATTGGTAGTCAGCTTTTGATTTTGCAAAATTTGCTTGAACTTTTTTTAAAGCAACTTCGTAGTCTATTTTGTCGAGCTGGAGGAGAACATCGTCTTTTTTTACAACTGAGCCGGGTTGAAAGCCTGTAGTTAGACTTTCAACGGTGCCACTTACTTTACTTGTAATATCAATTTCTTGTGAAGCAATGATAGTACCTATTGTATCAATAATAATAGGAATACTGCCTACTTCAATCTGCATAGCCTGTACTTGTGGAATAATTTTAGGAGCTGGTTTACGCTGCGGAGTTGGTTTTGAGGACATTAATACATATCCACCGCCAAGCGCTCCCATAATAAGTAAAATAGGTAGAAATTTTCTTATTAAATTCATATTGTAATCCCCAGTGATTTATATAGATTTATACGTAACTTTAAGAGTTCCGCTTTTTCACGTAAAATTGTTCTTTCAAGATTTTGTAAACTTTGTAATTGAGTGATATATCTTAAGAAACTATCACCACCATTTAGATAGCTGATTTGAGCTTCTTTTTCAGCAGCTTTTTGTAAGCGGAACTGTTCAGCAAGGTTTTCGAGATATTTAATCTGTGCTTGTTCTGCCATAAGAGCTGTATTCACTTCACCTAAAGCTGTTGCAACCGTTTTTATATAGTTGATAGCAGCTTCTTGTGCCGCGGCATCTTTTTTATCCATTTCAGCAAGTTTTGCGCCACCGTCAAAAATAACGCCGGTAATTGAGGCTAGTAAACTTGTTGTCCAATCATTTAGAAGAACTGAAAGTGCGGCGGAAGAAATTGCTTCCGAAACACTTAGACTTATAGTTGGAAAATATGCAAGATTTGCAATTGCTAAATCTTTATCAGCAGCCAATAAGTCGTATTTAGCGGCTCTTATATCCGGTCTATTTTCTAATAGTTCTGCGGGAATACCGGTAGTTGGAAGTGGGGGGAGTTCTGGTAAATCTTTTTCTGTAAGCTCTATTTGATATGTAGGAAGTTCGCCTGTAAGAAGGGCAAGGCTTGCCATGTATGCTCTTTCTCTTTCAATTAAAAGAGGTTCTTCTGATTGCGAAGAAACTAATTGCTCTTGTTGTTGTAATACATCTAATCCACTAGATTGCCCAAACCCGTATCGTGTTCTTTGTAAGTCGAGTAGAGTTGTGTTTAGGGCTACTTGATCTTTGAGAATTTGAATTTCTGCTCTAGTCGATAAAATATCTATATAAGTATTTGCAATTGAAGATGATACAGATAATACAGTTGTAAGCATATCTTCGTAGCTTGCTTGATATCTAAATTCATCAGCTTGACTCGCAGCTGCAACTTTTCCCCATAAATCAAGCTCGTAAGAAAGTGAAAGCGTTCCTGAATAGGAATCAGACATAGAACTATTATTGCCTCCTTCACTATCAACAAAGGTACGTCCTGTGCTTCCTCTGTATTCTAAACTAGGAAAGAGGCTTGCTTGACTTTGGTCAAGGTTAGCAGCACTTTGAGTAAGTCTAGTATATGCAATTTGTAAATCGAAGTTTCCTGTTCTTTTATCATTGCTAAATAGTGATGCGAGAGCTTTTTCTTCTATAGAGTTTAATTCTTCGCTATTAAATGTTTCCCACCAACGTGAACTATCAAATTCAGAAGTTCCACTTTCTGTAAGAAAAGTATCCGGCAACGCAATTTCCGGTGTTGGATAGGTTTCTATCATAGTTGCACACCCACTAAGAAAAAGTATGGTTGTGAGCAACATATATCTCATAGATATAAGTGACATGAATCCCCCTTTAAATATTTCAAAAAAATAACTGTATAAAAAC
The DNA here is from genome assembly GCA_964371865.1 of uncultured Desulfovibrionaceae bacterium. GTDB lineage: Bacteria > Desulfobacterota > Desulfovibrionia > Desulfovibrionales > Desulfovibrionaceae > CAYJAZ01. The sequence goes on from CAYJOR010000050.1 coordinate 14,902, forward strand.
TAGACAGGAATTTATTCTTTTGTCTAAAAAATATACAAACAAAGTTTGATTTTGTATACTATTTTATCCTATAACAGAACTAGTGCACAATACATACCAAAAAAGAACAATACACACAAATGAAAAAAATTGTTATTTTTTTGGGGAAAGAGAAAGGCAATACTATTCCTTTTCTCTCTCGTTCCTCGAAAAAAAAGGGATAGGTTCTTCCAAAGTTTTTTTGAAGGAAAAGAGGAGCTTGGGGAAGGAGGGGAGCATATCTTTTCGTTTGCATAAAATATGGTTTCCTCTCTCAAGAAATAAAATAAATTTACTTAATTTAATGTTTGACTTTAGTTCTTGACAAGGTTATATATACTTGAACAATTTTAATTGAAAACCAGTATAACAGGTAATAACTATTTGATTTTATTCAATAACTTATTGCAAGGAGTTTTTTGTGGCTACATTTCTTGAAAAAGCGCTAACATTCGATGATGTACTATTGGTGCCGTCTTATTCGGAAGTAACACCTGATATGATCGACGTAAGTGCCTATCTTACGCCAGAAATAAAATTAGGTATTCCACTTCTTTCAGCGGCTATGGATACTGTAACAGAATCAGCAATGGCAATTTCAATGGCAAGAAACGGTGGTATCGGTATTGTTCATAAAAATATGAGTATCGAACGCCAAAGACTTGAAATTGAAAAAGTGAAAAAATCTGAAAGCGGTATGATTTTAGACCCTGTAACCGTGAGACCAGAAGACTCCGTAAGAGTTGCACTCTCTTTAATGTCTGACTACAGAGTATCCGGTCTTCCTGTTGTACGTAATAACGAACTAGTTGGTATTCTTACTAATAGAGACGTTCGTTTTGTTCAAGATATTGATAAAATTTTAGTAAGTGAAGTTATGACAAGCGAAGGGCTTGTAACTGTTCCTGTTGGAACTACACTTGAAGAAGCTAAACAGCATCTTCATAAACATCGTATTGAAAAGCTTCTTGTAGTTGACGGTAATCGTGAGCTTAAAGGTCTTATCACTATGAAAGATATTGATAAAGTTCAAAAATACCCAGACGCATGTAAAGATTCTTCCGGACGTTTACGTGTTGGTGGTGCTTTAGGTGTTGGTAAAGATTGCGAAGAAAGAGCAAGTGAACTTCTTGCCGCAGGTGCTGACGTTCTTGTTTTAGATTCAGCTCATGGACACTCAGTAAATATTCTTCGTGCTATTGAAACTGTTCGTTCAAGTTTCCCTCATGCACAACTTGTTGGTGGTAATGTTGCAACTTACGAAGGCGCAAAAGCTCTATTCAAAGCCGGTGCTGATGCTGTTAAAGTTGGTATCGGGCCTGGTTCTATCTGTACAACGCGTGTTGTATCAGGTGTAGGCGTTCCACAAATCACAGCTATCACTGAAGCTGTTCGCGCAGCAAGAGAATTTGATAAATGTATCATTGGTGACGGTGGTATTAAATACTCAGGTGATGTTGTAAAAGCTCTTGCAGTTGGTGCTAATACAATCATGGCTGGTTCACTCTTTGCTGGAACTGAAGAAAGCCCTGGTGAAACCATGTTATATCAAGGACGTACTTATAAAGTATATCGTGGTATGGGCTCAATCGACGCTATGAAAGATGGTTCTTCTGACCGTTATTTCCAAGAAAAATCAAAGAAATTTGTTCCTGAAGGTATTGTTGGACGTGTTCCTTACAAAGGAGCTGTTGCTGAAACTATCTATCAACTTATTGGTGGACTTCGTTCAGGTATGGGCTACTGTGGAGCAAAAGATCTTGATACTCTACATAAAACAGCAACCTTTGTTGAAATTAGCTCATCTGGCTTACGTGAAAGTCACGTGCATGATGTTATCATCACAAAAGAAGCTCCTAACTACAGAGTTGAGTAATTTTATCTCCGACGGCTCAAGGGAATGATTCCCGTGGGAAAAGTTCCCTGAGAATCTCTATTTCTTTTTTCTCGTTCCTCGAAAAGAGGAAATAGGTTTTTCAAAAAAATTATTTCCTTTTACGTTGAAGTAAAGAAATTTTCTTTAAACTTAGAAGGGTTTACGACGGAATTAAAAAAGCTCTTTATAGAATTATAATTAATTTGTTTGTTATAACTTTATAATATCCTTATAAAATAAGAAAGGTTTATATGTCTACTAAAGTAATTATTATAGACTATGGTTCACAAGTAACGCAGCTAATTGCTCGCCGAGTACGTGAAGCCGGTGTTTATTCACAAATTTTACCATGTAATGTAACAGCAGAAGAATTAAAAGCTGCTCAACCGGAAGCTATTATTCTTTCTGGTGGTCCTGCATCAGTTGGTGAAGAAGATGCACCTACATTTGATCATGCAATTCTTGAACTTAATGTTCCTGTTCTTGCTATCTGTTACGGTATGCAACTTCTCGCTCTTAATATGGGCGGACAGTTAGCGCAATCTCATAAAAGAGAATACGGCCCAGCTGATCTATTTTTAAATGGTAGCTCACCTCTTTTCAAAAACGTGGAAAAAGTTACTCGTGTTTGGAACAGTCATGGTGATGTAGTAAGCGAAGTTCCAGAAGGCTTTGAAATTATAGCAAAAACTGCTACTCTTCCAATCGCTGCAATGGCTGATCATAAAAGAAATATTTATGCAGTTCAATTCCACCCGGAAGTACATCACACAGCTGAAGGCGAAAAAATGCTACAAAACTTCCTTTTTGAAGTTTGTAAATTTAAAGCTGACTGGACAATGCACAGCTTTGTTGACCGTGTAATTGAAGAAACACGTGAAAAAGTTGGTGATGGCCACGTTATCTGTGCTCTCTCCGGCGGTGTTGATTCTACAGTTGTAGCAGTTCTTCTTCACAAAGCAATAGGTAAACAACTCCACTGTATCTACGTTGATAATGGAGTTTTACGTACAGGCGAAGGAAAAGAAGTTGTTGACCTTCTACAAAATAGCTTTGAACTAAACCTCAATTTTGTTGATGCCTCTAAATTGTTCTTGGACAAACTAAAGGGTGTTGATGATCCTGAAGAAAAACGTAAAATCATCGGTTATACATTTATCGAAGTATTTGACGAAGAAGCAAAAAAATTAAAAGCTGCCGGTATTAATGTAGAATGGCTTGCTCAAGGTACTCTTTACCCTGATGTTATTGAGTCAATCTCACACAAAGGGCCATCAGCAGTTATTAAATCTCACCACAACGTGGGCGGATTACCTGAAAAAATGAATATGAAACTCATCGAACCTTTACGCGAACTCTTCAAAGATGAAGTACGTAAAGTGGGCGCTGAAATCGGTATTCCAGACAGTATCTTATGGCGTCATCCATTCCCTGGTCCTGGTTTAGCTATTCGTATTTTAGGTGAAATTACTGAAGAACGTTTATCTATTGTTCGTAAAGCAGACGCTATCGTTCAAGAAGAATTACGTGCAAGCGGATATTACCGTAAAATTTGGCAAGGATTTGCAGTTCTCCTTCCTCTCAAAACCGTTGGTGTTATGGGTGATGGCAGAACTTATGAACATGTTATCGCAATTAGAGCTGTTGACTCAGTTGACGCAATGACAGCGGACTGGTCACGCTTACCTGAATCACTCCTTGAATCAATGTCAACACGTATCATCAACGAAGTTAAAGGTGTAAACAGAGTTGTTTATGACATCTCCCCAAAACCACCTTCAACAATCGAATGGGAATAAGATAAGAGTAAGAGTTAAAAGAATACCTTCGGCGACCAAAGGGAATGATTCCCTTTGCAAACCCCTTTTCTTTTCCACTCGTTCCTCGTGAAAAAGGGAAAAGCTTTTCGAAAAAATTATTTCCTGTGACGCTGGAGTAAGATAATCTTATTGAAGCTTAGAGTGTCTTTGAGATAAAATAAAAGTAAATAGCCCTTTCATTAGTCAACAGATTAATGGAAGGGTTATTCATTTAATAAGAATGAATTAAATTCATTTGCTCTAGTTATCACGTTATTCCAGTT
>CAYJOR010000051.1:0-3767 GCA_964371865.1 uncultured Desulfovibrionaceae bacterium
GCCATCTTGCTTAAATGTGCCAAAGTCTTCGGCCTTGGCAATGAGCTTGCCGCCGTCTGCCACTTCAAAGACCGCTGCATCTGTTTTTACTGTAAGCGTGCCCTTAGATAAATCCAGCGTACCCTTCTCATTCACGATTAATGTAGCATTGTCGTTAATGGTAAAGGCTTTATTTTCCGCCAGTGTGGTTGTGGATTTTTCCGCACCGCCACCCACAGTGAACGTGGTGCCCGCATTGCCTGTATAGCCTTGTTCAAGGGTCGTATTTGTGCTTTGTGTGATGATGGTTTCGTTGTTAGTGATGGTGCCAAAATTTGTTGTTGCGCCTGTTAAAATGACTAGGTTAGAGTCATTAACAACAAACGTAGCATCAGCTGCGTTCACACTATTTGCTATGGTGATGAGGTCTTCACTAACAGTCATGCTTTTGCCGCTTGCAACTTCTATCGTACCTGTGCCAGTTACACTTTTACTAAGGCTTGTGTTCTCGTTGATTTTCAAGGTACCCTCATTAGTCACGCTATTAAGCATACCACCACTGCCGTTAAGGATGAGGCTTGCAGTTTTGTCTGTAATATCAAAGTTGGCGTAGGTGCTGGCATCAGATATAGTGAGGCTAGCATTTTCGCCACTCACAGCTACAATACCAGTAGATCCGCCTGCTACAAATGTGGCGCTTGTAAGTGTATTGCTTGAGCCTTTGAAGGTTGCGCTAACGCCATCTGCCACTGTCAAGTTCCCAGAAGTGACTCCTTCACCGAAGGTGGCACCTGCGCCGGCAACTTCCATGTTCTGGCTGTTGCCTGAGATGCTGTTAGCAATTTCGAGGGTTGATGCACCGTTAAATTTAATTGCTCCTTGCAACTCGATGGTACCAGTGCCTGTGACATTTTTAGTGAAGGTGGTGTCACCAAATGCGGTTTGCAAATAGCCCAAGTTGTTCACTTCAGCAAGGCTGACGTCAGTAGTAATATTCATGTTCAGCGTATTGTAAGCCGCAATGTCAAGCTTGCCCGTACCTGAGTAACTCTTGAAAGCGGTGATGCTTGGGTTCATATCCGTCGCATTTGGCGCCGCAATGTTCACGGTGCCGTCGTTGACGATTGTACCGCTAAGGGTATTGCCAGCACCGGTAATATTGAGTGTGCCATTCTCTCCAATACTGAAGCCTGCACTATTGGTATTGCCGTTTTTTGTGATGGTAAGGTCTGCTTGAGAACTGCCGGCACCGGGGCTTAATTCTCTACCAATGCCCACTGTGGCGCCAGAACCACCCGATACCGTGGCGAGTATATTGCCCTTTGATATAAAGTCGGCAGTTTTGCCATCGGCAATGTGGATGCTGCCAGAGCTAAGTACCACTTTATTAAAAATGGTGTTGGCGTTAACGTTCACGCTTGCATTATTGGTCAAACTACCTGCAAGGGTTAAATCTTCAGTTCCGCTGCTTACACCAAGGTTAAGAGTGCCGTTGTTCTCAAGGCTGTGATCGCTTAGCAATAACGTTGTTTTATTATTACCAGTCAAGGTAAGGGTTGCATTTTCTGCAATGCTGGAGCTTTTGCTATATCCTGTTTCTTCTGTATTAGCTACAATATGCGAGAATGTGACCGTATTTCCTGCGAGGTCTCCTGCCATGATGGCTTCGCTTCCAAAATTGGCATTGGTCGGCACAGAATTTAAGGAATAATAGCCGCTAAGTTCTAATTGCGCAGCGTTGCCCGTCACAAGATTTTTAAAGTCCTCGTCTTGCAAAATGTCTATATTTACACTTTGAATCTTAGTAAGCCCCGACACAGCGAAAGTGCCATTATTTTCAAGCTGTTTTTTAACTGCGTCGCCAGCTATAAAATCAGTGCCGTTAATGGTACCAAGGCTTTTAAGATCAACTTTGAGCGTGCTTCCTGCCGCAGTGCTAAAGACTTCTGCATTTTCATTTATCACAAGGCTTGCGCTTGAAAGGTCAAGAGAGCCCCTTGTGACAGTAAGTCCAGCGTTTTCGCTAATGTTTACAGTGCCGTCAATGGTGCTTGCTGTTGCGCTGTAGCTATCATATTCCAAAATGGCATTTTCCACATTGAGGTTTTTCAGTTCGCTCATGCTATTACCAAGCTTGAAAATATTATCTCCACCTACCATGCCATCAATGTTGATAGTGGTAGAATTATTATGTCCTACAATACTGTTGTTTATGGTTATATCGCCATCGTCTAGCATCTGGAAATTGAGGCTTTTATCTGCTCCAGTTACAGAAATAGCTCCGTTATTATTACCAGTAATGCTCATATGGTCTGTGTCAGCTATATCACGAGTTGATACAAAGCTTAAGTTATTGCTAGTTTGTATAGCTATACCACTATTATTAATAAAAGAGGTATCCACAATAAGGGCATTGCCTGTATTATAAAAAGCTGTGCCTACGTTTGAAGCAAGCGTGCTATTCATTATGGTGGCAGTGCCACTGTTTTGCACGGCATTAGCGGCGGCATCATGTATGAATACATCTTGTATAAGCAGGTTGTTGCTTGTGTTTGTGTTATTGATAATGGTATATGTATCAGCTCCTTTGATGGCTTTACCATTTCCAAAAATAGCCAAAGTTCCGCCATCGTCAAGATTGCCACCATCTGCGGTGAGATCTAAATCGGCGGTTAGCGAGAAAGTACGAACGTCGCTTGCATTTATGGCACTGCTTAGGCCTCCGTCTCCTGCGTTTTGGCTGAAAGTAGTACCGTCATAGCTATATGAGTTTTTGTTCGTATAGGCTGTGGCAAAAGTGCTTGCGCTGGCGTTTGTGAAAATGCCTAATGTTTCGTTTGCATCAGCATCATCACTTAACATTCTAAAAGCCACAGTGCCTGCCACAGTGCCGCCAGAGGCGTTGATGGTGTCAACAGCAGGTGTTGCATTACCTAAATCCGCATCAAGATACAGCACAGAACCAGCAACTGTATTAAAAGTGCCAGAACTAAATTCTTCTTCCGCCACACCATCGGCAAAGGACAGCGCACCGGCATTATGGGTGAGGTTATTGCCACTAACTTTATTCAGCATAACAAGGCCATCGGTGGGGGCGCTCATTTCTGTTGTGCCGTCAGCTTTATATACTTTGCCATTAATGTTGATAGTGCCGTTATCTCCACTAATATAATCTTGCACATCTATAATGCCCATGTGCTTACCTTGCACGCCGGCATTAAAATTGACTGTGCCACCATCACTATAAATGGCGTTGGAACCGGTACGGTCAGTATTACCGCTAAAGAGGGTAAGCCCCCCTGTTTCGTTAGTGGCAGCTATAAAATTGATGGTGGTGCCACTACTATAAATAGCCCCGCCGTTATCAGTAGCACTATTGCCCGTGAAGCTGGAAGCGGTGATGGCTTCGATGGTGTCATCATACACATAAATAGCCCCGCCGTTCAGCGCACTATTGCCCGCGAAACTGGAAGCGGTGATGGCTAGGATGGTGTCATTACTATAAATAGCTCCGCCGAAGTTAGCTGCACTATTGTCCGTGAAGCTGGTAGCGGTGATGGCTTCGATGGTGCCACTATTAAAAATAGCCCCGCCGGTATTAGTAGTACTATTGCCTGTGAAGCTGGAAGCGGTGATGGCTTCGATGGTACCACCATTATTAATAGCCCCGCCGATATAAGCACTATTGCCTGTAAAGCTGGAAGCTCTGATGGCTGAGAGGGTGTAATTACTATAAATAGCTCCGCCTGCATAAGCACTATTGCCTGTGAAGCTGGAAGCGGTGATGG
>CAYJOR010000051.1:3867-18843 GCA_964371865.1 uncultured Desulfovibrionaceae bacterium
ATTATAAATAGCCCCGCCGGTAGTAGCACTATTGCCAATAAAGCTGGAAGCTCTGATTGCTTCGATGGTGTTACCATTATAAATAGCCCCGCCGTACTCAGCAGCACTATTGCCAATAAAGCTGGAAGAGGTGATGGCTGAGATGGTGCCATCATTATAAATAACCCCGCCGGTATTAGTAGTACTATTGTCAATAAAATTATCAAAAATCTCTGCAGTGATAGTACCATATCCAGTTATGATACGATTCATGGTGCTGTCAATAATATTACCACTCGCATCTTTCACCGCAAAATAGAGGGTTACGCCAGCGCCGCTTGTGTCCTTGCTTGTGATGGTAAAGGTGTAGGTTCCACTAGCTGGTTCACCACTACTTGAATCCACCTTCACAATTTCTTTGAAGTAATTGGGTTCACCAGCAGGCACGCCGGATTTTTGGGCGGTAATCACATCCACAACAAAACTGTCTATACTTGAGTGGGTAGCGTTTGCGCCTGTGGGATAATCTGTACCCTTGAATAAAATACCGTATTCGGTGGTGCCACTGCCATCATTGACTTCAAATTTTTTGAAGTAAGGCTTTGTATCGTCAGTAACAGCTTCAATAATATAGTCATTACCGCTTGTGGAGGCAAGACTTGCCGCATGGGCAATATCTGTAAAGCTTGATACATTGAGCGCAGGCATAGCAAGTGCGCCCCCGGTCACAAGCATGGTCGCTACTGCAAGCGAACCGAAAGTGTTGAGTAAATGACATTTTTTCAAAACTGCCCTATAACGATTAATCAAATTTCCAACCGCGTTCTTGCTTTGCATAATAGCTCCTAAGGGGATATATATAAAGATTCTAATAAAGCTACACTAATACAAGAATAAAATATGCTAAAAGCGTAGCCTTGTCAATAGAAGGGCGGTTGTACTAAAGACGCAACAGTTCTCTTTTTATGCTGTAGTACGCTATAAAAGTATGAGCAATCTTCTTTTATAAAAAATGCCCTATTTTTTCTCAAAAGAATAAAATTTCTTAATTTAGAAACATAGCTTAGAGGCAATTTTTACGTGGATTAGCTCTTTCTACTGCACTGGCAACAATTCCGGGTCTTTGCAACGCCTCAAAAGCTTTTGCTGCTTTAGATGATCCTAATGCTCCTGACGCTTAAAGATGATGCCGTTACTGCGGAACAGGTTATGGTGTGCTTGTAGGCGTAAAAGATGGAAAAGCAATAAGTATTAAAGGTGATCCTAATAACCATAATCAGGGTTTACTTTGCTTAAAAGGTGCAATGCTTATTCTTGTTTTGATGCGTCCACAAAAAGGTGCAGCAGAAGAGCCGGATGCAGGATATCCATTCTTCCTCACTATTATGCGTGTTATTGATATGGGCTTTATTCCAAGTCCGACGAATGCTTGCGTCGGTTGCGGAGTATGTTCTTATTTGTGTCCACAAGCTTTACTTCTTATGTTATTTGCTCGCCTCGGTCGACACTCAAAAACTCCAATTTCTGTTATGCAAATTAAATGGGAAAGTGAAAAATGTAACTGTAAGGGGAGAACTCCTTGTGCTGAAATATGCTCATTATCACTCAACCCTAGAACTTTAGGAAAAAAAGAAGCAGAAAAAAATGCCTGTATAAATTGTGGTGACTGTGTAAAAGAGTGCGCAAAAGTAAAGCCTTCCTTGAAGGAAAAAGCTTTAAATCTTGGCTTTTACCCTTAATAGTGTCGATACTATCTAGTTTCTTCGCTATGAGTTAGACATCTAAACTGATAAAAATTACAATAAAAGGACTGGAGATTTTCCGGTCCTTTTATTGTTTATACTACAATGTATTGGCAATGCACACGATATGTATTATATTTTGATTGACGGAGGTAAGTATGGCAACTACAAATATAAGTATTAGAATAGATGAAAATCTAAAGAAAGAAGGCGAGGAACTGTTCGCAGACTTAGGCTTGACTATGTCCTCAGCATTTATTGCATTTGTGAAGCAGTCAGTACGTGAGCAGCGGATTCCGTTTATTTTATCACGAGCAGTGCCAAATCCCCTCACGATTCAAGCAATAGAAGATGTGAAGAATAATGTCAATGTAAGTAAATCATTTAATTCAGTTAAAGACTTAATGGACGACCTTAATAATAAAGAGATAGACTAAACTCTTATAAACTCCAATAACGAGTTAAGTGCTTGCTACAGAAGCGATATTTCTATATTTTTATGAGTGTAAACAGAGTAGAAAAGCAGTGTACAAGGGGATACCCTAAATAGGGACACTATCGGCTATAAAACAATGTTTTTTATGAGGATTAGTAAATCATTTTCTTAGTCATTCCTCCGTCTATAACGAGGTTTGCTCCGTTAATGAAGTCGCTTTCTTCGTCCGCAAGAAATAGACAAGCTCGTGAGATGTCTTGCGGTTTTCCTACTCGATTTGAGGGGTGAATTGCGTGTTCACTTTCATCAAGGCTATCATAATCACCTGTACAAATATAGCCGGGACTTATGGCATTTACTGTGATTGCTGTACCGATAAGCGAAACACAAAGGCTGTTTGTAAGCGATACAATTCCCCCTTTGCTCATTCCATAAAGCTCCCAATTAGCTTCGTTCTGATGCCAACGTGTTGATGAAATATTTATGATTCTTCCGAATTCTGCACTTTTATTGAGCTTGATAAACGCTTGAGCACACAGAAAAGCACCTCTCAAATTGGTGTCTAAAACATTGTTATAATCGTCAAGAGATACATCGCTTATATGCTTTTCAAATGCAGATATTGCCGCATTATTAATAAGGATATGTACAGTCTCAAATTTATCTCTAATTTGATTAAAAGCGTCTTCAATTTCAATAGGTTTTGATATGTCTGTCTTAATAAAAGTACAGTTTTTATGCGATGTTATGCTTGAATCTGTAGGGTCAATACAGTCAAGAATAATGACTTCATAATGATTTTCGAGAAAGGTCTTTGCCATGTGTAAACCTAATCCTCGTGAGCCACCTGTTACTATTGAAATTTTCATGTTTTTATTTTCCTTTTTTGACTACATTATCTAGGGTATGTTTCTAAATTAATTCTTTTGATTTTTGATAGTTAGATGAAGTTAGCTGAATTACTTTGATAAAAAAACGATATTTCGCTATCAGACTTATCAACAAATAGCTTCGTCAAAGTAAATTTTTATTCAAGTCATTTATGTTTTGATAAACTCCTTTCATAAAAATTCACTTTTCCTTGTCAAAAATACAAAATCTCTTAATTTAGAAACACACCCTAGAATAATGTGTTTTAGGGGAAAGACTTTGTCAAGTAATATTTTTTGCCATTTTATAAAGTGAAATTTCTATTCTATCGTTTCACAGTTTGTAACGATGCTCCTTTATCTTGTACATGGAAAGCATATAAACCAAATTATGTGTTTAAAGGAGTAAATAATGGCAAGACGTTTAAGAAGAAGTGTTTCAGAAATAAAAATTTATATAAGCCAGTCAAGTGATCTTGCTGTCAGTAATCTTCTTTTAAATTATCTTTATAGATTTTTATTAATTGGAAGTTCTTCACAAGAGGATTTTTTTAAGTGTTTAGATTTTGCTTTTGATGGACTAGAAGACTTCACTAGTAATTTTCGGAGTCATCTAATTCAAAGAATTAGGAAAAAAACGCAAGAAAGTATAGGCGAAGTACTTTTCAGTAAATCTATCACAGGTAATGAAGCTGAAGAAATTCTTCAAGAACTTAATGCTACGCATAAAAAGGACTATTCTGCATTCTTTGAAGAAGTACTTATAAAGCATGAAAAACTTATAAAACCTGTCATGAATCTCATTTTGTCTTATTGTGAGAAGGAGTTGAAAAAACGCTTGTTGAATAAGGCAGGTCGCGAACTTGAAAAAAGATTCAATACTCTTGCTAACTACTTTTCATGTTCGCAAAGTACAGTAAAAATTCTTAAATTTACCTATGTCTTGCAAATGTGTAAACCTGCAGAGAATTTATTTGAAGATTTTTTTGAAAGAAATGATTATAAAAGTCAAGCAATACTTTCTTATCTTATTGATATAACAGATAAAGAATATCGACAAGGTGTTGAAGATGCTCAGATTTCAGGCTTAATTGATAAGTATAGCCATAATGGGATAAGTTTGACTGATACCGCCACAAAAGTTCTGCAATCTGAATCTAAAAAGGTTCTTGACGATTTGTTTTATACAAAGCTGAAAACAGAAAATATTCCCCTTGAAATGTTTACCCTCGAAGAAGAACAAAAAGAATATGTTAGTAAGCTCTTATTATCAAAAGATGAAAACCCAGTACATATTTTGTTGTATGGCGAGCCAGGAACAGGTAAAACTTGTTTTGCAAGTAATATTGCCGATAAGCTTGGTTTTGAGGCTTGGTCAGTTGTTAGTCGTGAAGAAGACAGTGACAGTTCACGGCGTTCATCACTAGTGGCAAGCAGGCACTTGATGATAGAAAAGGAAAATACTATTCTTATTGTCGACGAAGCAGAAAGACTTCTAGATACAAATCGTCACACCTATGAGCGCTCTAAAGATAAGGCTTGGCTCAATAATTTTTTGGAAAAACCGAAGAGCAGAGTTATCTGGATAAGTAACGAGGTTGACGAAATCGATCAAGCTGTTCGTCGTAGATTTTCTTATAGTGTGCAATTCAAGAAACTTACAAAAGAACAGCGTATTGTAATGTGGCAAGAGATTATCAAAAAAGAGCGAGTCTTGAGATTTTTTAAGCACAATGAGATTGAAAAGCTTGTTGATGAGTATGATATTCCTGTGGCATTAATTTCAAATGCAATCAAACAAAGCAAGATTTTAGAATATAAAAATTCTGAATTTATCAAGGGAGTTAGAAATTATCTTAACGCCTATATTACGCTTGCAAATAACGGTTATGAAGCGAAAAAAGATACTTCTAAGAAATCAGAAGAGAGAAGTTATACTCTTGAAGGTGTGAGCCTTGAAAAAGGATCAAGAGAAAATTTGAAAGATTTAATGGTAAAACTCAAAAAGGTAGATGCCTACCTTAAAGAGCATAAGACAACTCCCGAAAATGTTGCCACAATGCTTTTCTATGGACCTCCGGGAACGGGTAAGTCTGCACTTGCAAAGTATATTGCTCAAGAACTTGATAGAAAATGTATAATCAAGAGGGCGAGCGATATTTTAGGAATGTATGTTGGTGAGAGTGAAAAAAATATCAGAAATGCTTTTGAAACTGCAGAAAAAGATGGTGCAGTGCTTGTTATTGATGAAGCAGATTCCTTTATTTTCTCAAGGGAAAGTGCAGTTAGGAGTTGGGAAACAAGTGCAGTTAATGAATTTTTAACTTCGCTTGAATCTTTCAAAGGTATTTGTATTTGCACAACAAACCGACGTGAAAATATGGATTCGGCTGCAATGCGACGCTTTGCATTCAAAGTTGGTTTTACGTATGCCGGACAAGAGCAAGTAATTTCACTTTATGAAACGATACTTTCTCCACTCATAAGAGGAAAACTTTCTAATGAGCTTAGAAATCAGCTTTTAGCATGTAAATACCTTACTGCCGGAGACTTTGCTGCAGTCCGCTCACAATTTTGGCTTTATGAAAAAAGTGAACTTTCACATACAGAATTAGTATCGGCTCTTGTTAAAGAACAGACTTTGAAACTTGATGTAGAAAGTAAAAAAATAGGCTTTTAAGGTTGTATTTTTCTGGATTGTGTGAGAGGATAAATGTAATTTATATAATTAAGGAGGAAAAATGAATTTATCAGAACTGTGTAATAAGCTCGTTGAAACTTCAATAAAAGTCAATAATGAGTCTTTAGTGCTACTTAAAAAGTTTGATGAGAAAAATTTTGATAAGTATAAGGCAATTCTTGAAAAAAGAGATGCAAGTTTACCCTTTAATCTTTTTCAAATTCTATCTCATAAGTCATATCATGAAAACTTTCATTCTCGAGTATTTAAATTTTTGTTGGAAGAAGAAAAGTGTTTACATGCTTTTCTAGATTTTTTGGGTTTAGAAAAAGAAAGTTTCATATTTCCTGAAGTTGTCTGCGAAGAGAAAAGAATTGATATTCTCATCAAAGGCGAAGATAAGGAAAAGAATAAGCATGCAATAATTATTGAAAATAAAATGAACTATGCACCGGACCAAAAAGAACAACTTGCAAGATACCATAAAGAACTTGAGAAAGAAAAATATGTTGTTGATAAGATAGTTTATTTAGTCCCAGACAAAAATAAGAAACCATCAATGCAAACTTTTGCAGGGATGGAAGATGCAAAAAGTAAACTTCAAATTATTGTGGGATACGATACGACAAATAAAGATTTAGTTACTTGTCTAGAAAATGTTAATCCAACAGAAGAAAACTACAATTTTCTTCTTAATCACTATATCGCTTTACTAAAACAAACAGGAGCAGGAAGTATGATATATGTAGCACAAAAATTTACAGAAGAACTCTATAAGTTAGTTGAGCAAGATTGTGAAGCTATTGAAAAAGTAAAATATATTAATGAAATTACAAATAATAATGAATTTTATATCTCACGATTAAATTCTCTAGATTCATTCATCAAAGAAGTAGAGCCTACAATTGAAACAACAATTGAAGAAGGTGGGTATAGTGTAGATTTTTGGTATGAAGATTCAAAAGGAAGTGATTGGTCTATTTCACTTATATTTGAAGATGATAGTGCGCTAGAAGGTGTTGAGGTAATAATATATTTAAATCCAAAGGGTAGAAAAGGAGATAGTAGATATCAAGATATATTTAAATCATTTAAAGATTTTCTTCAAGAACGGCAGGTTGTAGCTAAAAATAGCTATCCCGACTATTGTGACTATAACGAAGGTTATATTGGTTGGCGTATAAAAACATATAAAGCTTTTTCGGAAGATAAACTTGCTGCACAAGAAGCAGTTGAGCTTTATAATAATTTAAAACAATATGCTGAAGAATGGAATAAAAAATAATTAATACACGCCATGCCACCAAAAATAAATCCAGATAATCAACCTTCAGAAAATATTCTGAAACTTTATACTCATCTGCAAGTGCATACTCAGCCGATTTCTCTCACTGCGCTTGCAGAAGAGTTTGAGGTGTCAAAGCCTACCATGATACGATACCTCCAAAAGCTTGAAAAAAGTGAGTATGCAAAAATTCAAGTAGAGAAAAGAGGTCGTGAACATTTTTATGTACTTGATCGACCTCAGAATCTTCCGCAAGTTTCTTTGAGTGTAGAAGGTTTACAACAACTTGCTCTTTGTCGTGATTTTTTATCAAACCTGCTTCCTCCAAGTATACAGAAACATATAGAAATTGCACTTAATCAGGCTATTGCATATCTTCCGAAAGATAGTAAAAATCCACTACAAGGACTTCCTCGTATTGCCTCCAGTTTTACAAGGGGAAAAATAGACTACACATCACATCAAGAAATCCTCAAAACACTTTTAACTGCAATTCGTGATAAATCTGTTTGTGTGGTAACATACAAAAGTCCGCGAGGTGAGCAGAGTTTTGATTACGTCCCTAAAATTGTCACTGCTCTTGGTGAAGCAATTCATATAAACGGTTGGAAAGTCACAGAAAAAGGGAGAGTAGAGACTCTTAAAAAACACCCAAACAATCTTCTTTTACATAGAATACAAAAGATAGAACTAACTAAGCGAACATCTGAAAATATCCCAGAAATTGATGAACATGATGACGGCTATTTCGGTTTTATGAATGATGGAGAAATCTTTGAAGCAACAGTCCGATTTTACAAGAACGCTGCACATTATGTATCTGAGAGAGTTTGGAGTTCAGAGCAGAGCATAGTTACGAATGATGACACCTCAACAATAGAGTTGACTCTTACAGTGCAAAGTGAGTATGAACTAATATCATGGATTCTCGGGTTTGGAGAAAATGCCGAGGTTTTATCTCCGGATTGGCTACGAGATGCAATAATTGAAAGGGCGCAAAGTGTCGTTGATATATATCTAGAATAGTAAATTGATATAAATCTTTATTCTATAAAGTTAAATAATTTAAATTCTACTTTTTGTTTCAATCCAATTGTTGAATACTTTTATTTCATTACAGATAAAATCATCAAGATATGTATAGCCATTTGTGAGAATATTTTCAGGAATAACTTTATAAAAGGCGTATGCAATACTCCCTGCAATTGCTGCAATGGTGTCAGAATCACCGTCAAGTGAGACCGCATTACGAATACAATCTTCATAGTTTGTACTCAGTAAAAATGCTGTAATTGCTTGTGGTACAGAGTTTTGACAGCTTTCATCATGGATATAATTTATACGCATTTCTTCAAGGGATCGTTGAAGATTATAGTCAAAATTTTCATTTATATATTCTTTAATCATTTCTTTTGGGCAAGATGTACGGGCAAGAAAAATAGCAGAAGCAGTTGCAACAGCACCTTTAATACCTTCAGGGTGGTTATGTGTTACCTCAGCAGAAATTATTGCATATTTCTGCACCTCTTCCAGAGTATTATAAGTAAGTGCAACAGGAGAAACTCTCATTGCAGAACCGTTTCCATAACTGTTATATGGATGACGTTGATTCCTAGCAACCCAAAGATAGAGTTTTCGTCCATAACCTGCTTTATGGTATCGTCTTGTATAGAAATGCAGATTATCAATGATAATTTCTTTTGTAAGTTCCTCATTTTTATAACCACGCATAATTGCATTGCCAATAGCAAGTGTATGTACTGTGTCATCAGTGAACTTTGATTTTTCACAAAAAAGTGGAAAATCTTTGGTTTTTATATTGTAAAATGTAAATTCATAAGGTGAGCCTATAATATCACCAAGTATTGCTCCAATCATACTACTCTCCGTATAAAATCTTTTTTGGAAAGGTACATCAGTTAGATTTCAGATTGTGAAATACCATACCACTTTTTATCCAATTTTAAATAAAAAACATCGGAATAAAGTAACGCTCACAGGGTTATTAAGTGGACAAGCCACGCCTATTGCATTTTTACCGTATTCCGATGTATATAGAAGTAATATAATTAGAAAAACTTAAATTGTCAATTTGAATAAAATATGAATAAATTTAGTAATTGCATGTAGTTTGAGGTTTTTAATAATTTATTTCGAATAAATCAATGAGTTCACCACTTTGCAAATAGCTGATAAAATGTACTTTGCCTTCAAGACCTAGGTTTCTGTAACGCATTTTTCCGCCAAGATACGACCTCTTGTCAACATACAGAGTCATTTTAAAAGAACTTTCAGGCTCTGAACCGAGAATGACATAATATCCATTTTTTTCAACTACGCCTGTAATATACATATTTGTCGTAAGAAAATCAGTGGCACAAACAGGTTCATATCTACTATACATGATAGCGATTTCTTTATTACCGTACTCATTTGGAACAGCCTTTTTTAATGAACTTGTTATCATTTCGTAGAGAGGGTCATCTACATTACCTGTGATTTCAAAAAGATACTCTTCACCAACAGAATAATTAAGGGTGTATTTTGTACCATTAGTGACAATATCGCCATAGCCAAAAAGTATGCTGTCATAGTCATATTCACTGATTTCTTTTGAATGAGCAGTGAAGGAAAATAAAATAAAAATCAAAACAAGTAATTTTTTCATAAATACTCCAAAATGTTACATGTTAAATAAAATCTTGTAGAGCAACTACTAGGACATATAAACACTTTAAAAGTATACTTTATTAGAGAAATAATCAAGATAATTTCTGGTATTGACAAGTGTAGTTATGCAAGAAAGGAGGCTATTAAAAACATACATGACTTGCTATTTCATTAATAAGCTTTATATCGGAGGTTTTGCTTATGAGGGAGCGAGAGTTTCATGCTTTTAAATCTTAGTATAGAACAGAAAAGCAGGCATCAAGGGGATACAACAAAGCCGCTAAAGATTTACTCCTTAGCGACTTGTGTATATTTTTTTGTTTTGTAAAATGCTATAATTTAGAAACTTAATCTAAAAAATCAAATTGTTATAGTAGGAAGTTCTTCTTGACTGTTGAGCTCTTTCTTGGTTGTACCATGCTTCACTTTGTAAAGTATCAAATTCAACAAGCAGTGTTTCTTCTTTTGTTGTAGATGCCGAAACAGGTTGATCTAAGCCATAAAGTGGATCGATAGTATTGAGGGAACTACTACCAAGATAGTTTTTAGAGCCTCCTGTAAAGTTTGCTACAATGGTATAAGCGCACGCATTTTGTGATACTGCATCCCATAAAACCATCGAATTGTCAGGGATTTTATTCGCTGAAACTGCTTTATTAATTTCGCCAAAACCACCGTATTGACCATACCACGCAGACGGAATTGCAATTATATCTGCTCGTTTTACAGCTAACACACCATACGCTTCCGGAAAACGAACATCATCACCTATGAGCATGCCGATTTTTCCTAAGCCTTCAACAGTATAAACAGGAAAACTATCGCCTGCTGTAGCCCATGTTTTATCGAAATCACTTAAATGAACTTTTCTGTAATTTCCTACTAGAGCTCCTTCTTTATCTATAAGTATCGATGTGTTATAAAGTTTTGAGTCTTCTTCCTCTATCGCTCCTATAATGATTGCAGTTTGAAAATCTTTTGCTAATTTTTTACCAAATTCTAAAGTTTCTGCGTAGTTGCCTTGCGTTGGAGCTTTTATATCAGTCCCAGTTAAAGACAGCTCAGGAAGAACAACTAATTCTTGCCCTTCGGGCATAAGTTTTATGATAGTTGCTTTCATTTTTTCGATGTCTGTTACAGGAGTATACTGCAAAGCACTTGCATTTACATGTTCACTTGTTGTAGATTTTTTGTAGTTCCAAGGTGCAACATAAAGGGATACCTCTTTATAAGTATCTGTCATACGTTCGCTTATGGCTTCTTTATTTGGATTAGAGTAGAGGGACGGATTTATTTCTGCTATATACGCGCTATGCTTGTTCATGTCTTCGGTTGTCGTCGGAAGATGTGCTGATTCAACAAGCTTTTCTCCAAGGGGTGACCATATAGCACTTGCGCCAACCATGTGGTATCCGAGTTCTGTATTAGAGCGGTTTGCAGAAACAATATACATACCATTTTGTTGCGCTCTCGCAGGTAATGCCCAAACTGCACCACTTGAAGAGTTTGTAACAAATGCCATAATATCTGCACCGTTCACCGCTCCAAGGCGTGCACTTTCAAAGTATGAGGCGTCCATGCAAATATTCATAACAATGTTCCCTAGTGCAGTTGAATAAACTGGAACTCCAATATCTCCCCATGCTGCCCAGTGTTCCTCTGTTTCCCATTGGTGCATTTTTCTGTAGGAACCGATATAACCCTCAGGCCCTACAAGGGCGGCAGAGTTGTAATACAAGCCTGTTTCGGCATCAACTTCTGCAAGACCAAAGACTACATAAGCATCATATTTTTTTGCAAGTTCTGCAAATACAGAGGTCGCTTTTCCGGGTAGAGTATCCACATAAGGAGCGATATCTTCTCTTGAAACATATCCATAGCCTGTAGTAGTCATTTCAGGTGCAACAACAAGTTTTACTCCTGACTTAAAGAGTTTTTCAATTTCTATGGCTAAGTTATCTATGTTTTTATCAAGAGTATACATCTCAGGATTAAACTGTAGAGCGGCAGCTTTAAAAGGTTTGTACGAGCTGTGTAATTTCTTATAATATTCAGGCAATTCAGATTTTAATTCTTCAAGCTGTTTCTTTGTTAATGCTTGACCATAACCAAAAGTTTGAGCATCAATGCCATCGAGTAGACCAAGCTCTGTAACGGCTCCAATTGCTCCTGCATAGCGGCTGTTGTCTATAACATCTTTGAAAGGCTCAGTTTTATTTTGTATATGCAGCATATCTTTTAAGATATAGGCAGCTTCTTCTCTTGTAAGCACGTCTTTTGTCGGTTCAGAAAAAACAGCATTTACCTTCGACTGATTATTGATATCTTTAAGAGTTGTAATAAAATCAGCATTTGTGACAAAGTCATTTGCGTATACACTACCGACTAAAGCAAGATTCAAAAGTGTGCTTGACAGTAGCACTTTAACAAAAGGTTTTTTAAACATAAATCAATCCTTCACTTTTAAGTTTTACAAAAATGTAATAAATATCTATTTGTAACTACCTTATTATTTTAAATATTTTAAGTCAATAGGTGAGTAAAATATTTAACTACATAATTGTAAAAAGTAAAAAACGTCTGAATGCGTATTCTTTTCTAGGATTTTATATGTTTTATTTTATTGATTCTACATTTTGGTAGATTGTAAATTATCTTTTCTAAGAGAAATCTACTCTTTGGGATTTAATTTATTATACTTTTTACTAATTTTTTAGAAATAATTGTTAATAATCAATAAATTTAGTGTTTTATATATATTGGTATACTCTTTGCTTTATGCGTTTATCTAAAAGTAGGTGAAAGTATGTCTGGATTTAGAGACACACCTAAGTGATATTTTATTTTTTTGGAGAAGATTTTATGGAAGACAAGAAACCTATCAGTGCTCTCTCATCACCTCGTTTTTGCAATATGGGAACATTCATGCGTATGCCAAGAGTTGATTCTGCAAAAGGATTAGACTTTGTAATCGCAGGTGCTCCTTTCGATACTGCAAGTTCATTCCGTTCAGGAGCAAGGTTTGGACCAAGTGCAATCAGAAGCATTTCTGCAATGATGAAACCAAACAATGTTATTCAACAAGTGAATATCATGCAAACTCTCAAAGGTGCTGATATAGGCGATTTCAATATAGTTCCGGGGTATATTCACCCTACTTACGATCATATTGAAGCAGGTGTTGCTGAAATTATAAAAGAAGATGCTATTCCTATCGTACTTGGTGGCGACCACTCCATAACTCTTGCCGAACTTAGAGCAATTGCAAAGAAACACGGTCCTGTGGCTCTTATCCATTTTGATTCTCATTCAGACCTTTGTGATGAGGTTTTTGGTGAAAAATACAATAGGTGGTAGTGTTATTCCTCCTATTGTTGTGGGTGTTTTATGGATTATTTTGGTTGGCGCGGTTTTCATGCCATTGTTGCTAAATTATGGAGCAATTGAATTGATTGGTGCATTGTTAGAACCGTTTATGCGTCCTTTATTTAGAATTCCGGGAAAGGCTACACTTGACGCTTCAGCTTCTTTTGTGAGTTCTTCATCACTCGCCGTTCTTATAACAGCAAGACTTTATAAACAAAAAGTATATTCACAAAGAGAAACTGTTGCTATTACAACATGTTTTAGTGCTGTAAGTATTGGTTTTGCGTATCTTGTTATTGATACTGCCGGCATGAGCCACATGTTTACAGAAATCTATGTTCTAAGTTTTTTATTCCTTTTTATTATTGCGGCTGTGATTGTTCGAGTACCGCCTATATCACGTAAGCTTAATACTTATGTGGATAATACAGAGCAACGCTTAGATGAAATTGAATCTGATGCGCGTTTAGATGGAAAAATTTTCCAACGTGCTATTTCAAGAGCGATTAAAAGAGCTTCAACAGCTAAACCTCTTATGAGCGAAGTAAAGTCAAGTCTTTCTGATAGTATACGTATTATTCCTAAAGTTTTGTCTATGCTTTCATGTATTGGTGTGAGTGCATTAATTTTAGCTGAGTATACCCCTGTATTTGAATATATTGGACTTATTTTCTACCCAATTCTTGAACTGTTCCAAGTGCCTGAAGCAAAACTGGTTTCAGCATCAATTCCTGTTGGTATTGCAGAAATGTTTTTACCTGTTCTTCTTATTGCCGATAAAGTAGATATTATTCCTGAAGCAACACGATTCTTTATTTGTATTGTTTCAATGGTGCAGATTATCTTTTTCTCAGAAACTGCTACAGTAATGCTTGCTTCAAAATTACCGATAAAATTCCACGAACTTATTATCTGTTTTATTGAACGTACATTATTAGCAATCCCTCTTGCTGCAATTGCTATGCACATAATCTACTAAGATATTAACTTCATCTTTCAAATAAGCTGACTTCTGTACTTTGCAGGAGTCAGCTTATTCTTTAATTTATCTATATTTTCAATTAAAAAATGTAAAATAAGATCTTAATACAGTATCTCGCATAAGTTTATTACGTGGTCTAGTCACGCTTATTGCAACTTTGATGTCTATATAAATTATGTAATCATAAAACTTAAACTGTCAATTTAAGCAAAATATTAATAAAGATATTAATTGTAGTAAGTTATAAAATATAAAACAAACTATAATCTTATTCACACTTTGCAATAGCTAATTCATTCCAATTATTGATATATCCTTGGGATTTATGCTCTTGCTTCATTTGCCAAAGTGCGTCTTGTTTGCCTTCTGAATCAAAGTAAAGACTGCGTCTGCCAAGCTTGCTGTTGACTTTGTCGATAGTCTGCATAAGGGATTGAGATTTATTACGAAGTTCTATTGTTTCTTCTGTGTCGAGAAGGCTTAGCTGTTCATTACCCTTGCACAGTCCAAAAAGCAATACTCCGCCTTTTGTGTAGGGATAATCAGGCTTATAGATTGCTTTGAGTCCTTGCTGTACAGCGGTAAGAAAAGTTCTTGTGTCGTTGGTTGGTTCTTTGAAGTCGAACTGTACTGATGGCGCGTAGTATTCGTGTTCAGTACGAATAAATACTTGTATTCCAAGTGTATAGAGATTCTCATTTCGCAGGCGTTCACCTGCTCGAACAGCATAACTTGAAAGAGCTTCTTCTAAGTCACTTTGCTCAGTAATCTTTCTTGAAAAAGAGCGTGACGACATTATAGTTTTTCTTTTGCTAGAGCTTTCATCGCGCAGAACGCTCTCATTTCTCATGCGAAAAAGTTGATGTCAGGTCAAAATGCAGATAGTATTTTAGACAGCTTGTTTACTGCAACTAATCAAGATGATTTACAAATGGCTGCCTATGTTGATGTGTATGACCCAATTCCT
>CAYJOR010000052.1:0-18694 GCA_964371865.1 uncultured Desulfovibrionaceae bacterium
TGTAAAAGAACTTTCAAAATTTCTCTAAAGAAGAGCTTAGTACAGCTTTTTTCGAGAGAGAAACCTCGTTTTTTCAAAAAAACGTGGTTTCCCCCTCCCAAAAAATAGTTATATTGGCACTTATCCAAGAATTTTCTTTAAATCCTCTTCAGGAGTGCTAATTGGTGAGATATTATAGTTCTTCACTAAAATATCAAGAACATTTGCTGATACAAATGCAGGAAGAGTTGGGCCTAAATAGATGTTTTTAATATCTAAATAGAGTAAAGTGAGTAAAATAGCAACGGCTTTTTGTTCATACCAAGAAAGCACCATTGAAAGCGGTAATTCATTTACTGAACACTCAAAAGCTTCTGATAATGCAACGGCTACTTTTATAGCACTAAAGGCATCGTTACACTGCCCCATATCCATGATGCGCGGTAAACCTTCAATGTCGCCAAGGTCTAAATCGTTGAAACGATACTTTCCGCATGCAAGGGTTAGGATTATGCTATCTTTTGGACTTTGCTTTACAAAATCAGTATAATAGCTTCTTCCTGGGGCTGCACCATCACAACCGCCAACTAGGAAGAAATGTTTTATTTTTCCGCCTTTGACCAATTCGATTACTTTATCTGCTACTGAAAGAACTGTGCCGTGTGAAAAGCCTGTCATTACAGTTTCACCGCCGTTTATTCCTGTCATTACTCTATCTTCTTGATATCCGCCAAGTTCTAGAGCTTTTTCAATAACCGGAGTAAAGTCTTTTTTATCATCAATGTGCACCATTTCAGGGTAAGAAACAACTGAAGTTGTAAATATCCTATCTTTATAGCTTTCTTTCACTGGCATAAGGCAATTTGTTGTGAAAAGAACCGGTGCCGGAATGTTATCGAATTCTTTTTGCTGGCTCTGCCAAGCTGTACCAAAATTACCCTTAAGGTGAGGATATTCTTTAAGTTGAGGATAAGCATGAGCAGGTAACATCTCACTATGAGTATAAATATTTATACCTTTTCCTTGAGTTTGTTCTAGAAGTAATTTCAAGTCATGCAAATCATGCCCCGTGATAACTATAAACGGGCCTTTTTCTATTTTGAGTGGCACTGTTACAGGGCTTGGCACACCGTAACTTTCTGTATTTGCTTTATCTAAAAGTTCCATACAAGAAAGGTTCACTTTACCAACTTCAAGAACAACAGGAAGCAATTCATCTGCTCCACAATCTTTTCCTAAGAAATATAAAGCTTTATATAAAAACTTATTTATTTCTTCGTCAGTATAACCTAAAGCCATAGCATGGTGCGCATAGGCTGCCATACCTCTGATACCAAATAATATCAAAGATTTAAGAGAACGGATGTCTTCATTTGTTCCCCAAATCGACGACATATCAACATCTGTAACATTATCTAAAGATTTATTATTGCACTGAGAAAAAATTTGCTCTTTTTCTGCATGAACAGAATTTATCAGAATCTGTAGAGTTTCAGTATTAAAGTTTACGTTAGTAATTGTTGTAAAGAGCGAATCAATCACAATTTTAGCACTATTTGCACTCGACTGTCCGCAATTGTCGATAGCACGTGCTAATCCAATTAAAGCTCCTGTAAGTTCATCTTGCATATTTGCGTTATCTGAACTTTTCCCGCACACTCCGCTTTTACCATTACAGGCAATATTGCGAGCTGTCTGCTGGCATTGAAAACAAAACATATTATTCATTGTAGTAATCTCCACTTTTGGTTATATGTTTTCTGTTTATTTATAGAAAAACCTCCATTTCTATATCTATAACAGGTTTTACCTATTATCTTTATTATTATAAGATTATTATTTTGTATGGATACTTCATCTAAAAATAGTGTATGTTTCTAAATTAATTCTTTTGCGTTTTTTCTGCCAAAATACGATTTTTTCACTTTTGAGCTTTTTTATAATACCAAAATTTGAATAATCCACTATGATGGAAGTCACATTATCATATTTTAAAATGAAAAAGTATTTTCGTGTAAAAAATACTCAATTGTTTATAAACATAGGATATATTAAAAATCCCCTCTGAATATTTTCCAATGAACCGAACCCCTTTTCTTATACAAAGAAAAGGGGTTCGGTTCATTGGGGGGATTTATTTTTATTCACCAGTTGATGAAAGAGTTGATGAATTATCTGCAAGTTTT
The DNA here is from genome assembly GCA_964371865.1 of uncultured Desulfovibrionaceae bacterium. GTDB lineage: Bacteria > Desulfobacterota > Desulfovibrionia > Desulfovibrionales > Desulfovibrionaceae > CAYJAZ01. Next base: position 2,166 of record CAYJOR010000052.1, read on the forward strand.
GAGTTATCTGCATTTGCTACTTGAACGGTTATACCAAATTCTTCTTTAACTTTTTCCTCAAAAGTACTTACCTTCATATTGCCACGGCACATAAAATCGCCTTCTTTATTAATATCACTATCAGCAATTCTAATTGAGGCTAAGGTTGCATCATCATCAGCAAAATTTCTACCTTTATAAAGTCTTAATGTACCACCAAAAGCTTCTTTGAATTGTTGTTTGAATGTACGAACTTTCATATTTCCATCAATACTAAAATCAGCCATAATTACACCTCTAACGGTTAAAGGGTTGCTAGAATAATATTTTCATAGCATTACAAATACTCTATTTTTTTAGATGTGTAAATGTGCTGATTGGCACATTATAGTTAGGTGTTATTTCTAAATTTAAAACCCAACCTAAATTAAATTAATAAGCAGAGCAAGAAATTTTTGCTCTGCCCGTTTATTTTTTACTTACTTAATTTTTAATGATTAATCTATAATTTCCAAGCTTTTTCCATATTACCAACTAAATCAATACTTGGTGAGATTGTATTCTTACCAGGTTGCCATTCGCAAGGCATTGCTTGTGTTCCTTTACTTTCACGTACGATTTGAAGAGCTCTAATTTGGCGTAAAACTTCATCAAAACTACGACCTAAACTTGCAGATAAAACTTCAGCAGATTGCACATAACCATCTGGATCAATTATAAAAGATCCTCTGAGGGTGAGTTTTTGATCTTCATCATAAGTATCATACTGTTTTGCTATTTCAGCATTTGTATCGGCAAGCATTTGGAATGGAACTTTATCACTTTTTGACAGAGAAATAATTTCTTTGTCAGCCCACATTTTGTGAACAAATATGCTGTCCGGACTTAGAGTCAGCACTTCCACATCTAAAGATTTAAACTCTTCATATCTTGCTACAACTGTAGCAATTTCACTTGCTCAAACAAAGGTAAAGTCTCCCGGATAAAAGCAGAGATATACCCACTTACCACGCAAGGATTCCAATGAAACTTCTCCAAAATTACCACCGGCAAATGCTGGCAACTTAAAATCTGGTGCAGGATAATTAATCTTAATCATTATAAAGCTCCTTTTGTTTGTTAATTTGGTAACAACTTATTTCTAAGTACAATAACAATATCATATAATTATTGATTTGAAAAGTATTTTCTAAAATATATTTTTATAAATTTATACAATGAGATATAAAAAAATGAGACGAAACCTTCTAATGTAAAACTACAAATTAGGATTCGCCTCATATTCGTTTATAATGATGCTTCAATAAGCCTTTGCATATACTTAGATTTAGGCCTTGCAAAAACTTCATCTACTCTGCCCTGTTCCTGACATACGCCATTATATAAAACAAGCACACTATGACAGAACATACGCACCAAATGAAGATCGTGACTAATATAAACATAAGAAATATTATGTTTTCTTTGTAGCTCTTTTAATAAATCTATCACTTGAAACTGCAAGTTTCTGTCAAGTGAAGAAGTAGGTTCATCAAGGAAGATCAATTTCGGTTTTAATACTAAAACTCTTGCAATTGCAACCCTTTGTCTCTCACCACCCGACAACTCATGCGGATATCTATGTATATAGTTTTTGGGAAGAGAAACATCTTGAAGTGCATTTTCTACTATTTCATCAAGATTTTCAAGATTAGAATTATGAATTTTATACCCTTCACTTATTATGTCTTTAATAGTCATACGAGGATTGAGTGAAGTGTATGGATCTTGAAAGACTACCTGAATATCCTTACGTAAAGGCGCCATTTGTTTATGTGTTTTAGTTTGGATATCTTGACCAAGAAATACTATATTTCCACTACTTTGAATCAGTCTAAGTGATGCAAAGGCAAGGCTAGATTTACCCGAGCCACTCTCACCTACAATACCAAGACATTCACCATCTTGAACTGTATAGCTAATTCTATTTACAGCTTTAAATGGCGGTCTTCTTTCAAATAATTTTATTCTAGGTCGTGGATATTCAACTGTAAGATTTTTAACGTCAAGAACTGTTTTTCTTTCTCTGGCGTAAAACTCTTCCATATTTTGAGTTTCAAGATCTGAATCTCTATGTAGTAATCTTTTGGTATATTCATGTGTTGGATTTGATAGTGATGTCATGGATTCAACTATTTCACCTTTTTGCATTACATGAATAGAATCAGAAAAATGATTAACAAGCTTTAGATCATGACTAATAAGTAATAATGCCATTCCAAATTTTTCTCTTAATTCTTTCAAGAGCATTAATATTGAATATTGCACACTTACATCTAAAGCTGTTGTTGGCTCATCGGCAATAAGAAGTTTAGGAGTATTTGCTAAAGCCATTGCAATCATTACTCTTTGTCTTTGTCCACCTGAAAGTTGGTGAGGATACGCTTTCATTCTTTCTTCAACTCTGTCGAGCTTTACAAGTTCAAAAAGTCTTTTAACTTCCTCAATTCTCTCAACTTTATTTAGTGATGTATGAAGTTCTAAAACTTCTTCAACTTGCTTTCCAACATGGTGAAGCGGATTTAATCCTGCAAGGGGGTCTTGAAAAACCATACTGATATCTTTACCGCGAAGTTGTACCCATTCATCTTCTTTATAATTAGTTGTAATTTCATCGTTAAAATGGATTTCTCCTGAATGAATATTACAGCCAAAAGGTAAAAGTCCCATCAACGAGCGAGCGGTTAAAGACTTACCAGAACCACTTTCACCAACAAGAGCAACACACTCACCTTTTTCAATTTTTAAAGATAAATTTTGAACAATTGAAGGCTGTTGACTTACATTACCTTCTTTATCAACTTTATCAAATCCTAAATAAAGATTTTTTATTTCAAGTAAGGACATTATTTACCCTCTTCAGAACTTTGTTGGAAAAATACACGTGGATCGAGCGCATCTCTAAGCCCTTCACCTATGAAAACTAAAGCTGTAAGCATACCAGCAAGTGTTGCAAAACCAGAGAAGCCAATCCAAGGAGCAAACAAGTTATTTCTTCCTTGAGATACAATTTCTCCAAGTGATGGATAACTCGCAGGCAAACCAAAACCTAAGAAATCTAATGAACTTAATGCAACAATAGAGCCATTTATAGAAAATGGAAGCATTGCAACAACAGCAACTAAAGCATTAGGAAGAATATGTTTTGTGATAATTTGCCAGTCACTTGCGCCAAGGGCATGTGCCGAACGAACAAATTCCATATTTCTAGCTCTTAGGGTTTCCATACGAACAACACCAACCATACCCATCCAGCTAAAAAGTAACATTATTCCAAGCAGTAACCAGAAATTCATTGTGATAATTCCCGAAACTATAATAATAAGATACAGCGTCGGCACACTGCCCCAAACTTCCATGAGTCTTTGACCAAATAAGTCAATCTTTCCGCCATAGTAACCTTGAGCAAGACCAACAAGAATTCCTATTATACTATTGAAGAAAAAGAGAATTAATCCAAATAGTACCGAAATCCTAAAGCCATAAAGTACCCTTGAAAGAATATCGCGCCCTTGATCGTCTGTTCCTAGCCAATGTTTTGAACTTGGAGGCGCAGGAAATGTTGTCTCAAATGGACTAATTGTTGTATAGTAATAAGGAATTAAAGGCCAAATAGTTATATTGTCTTCTGAAAGAAGTTCTTCAGTAAAATAAGGGTCGTAATAATTTACAGGGAACTCTAAATCTGAACCGAAATCTTTTTCAGTATATTCAATTATTGCGGGAAAATACATATTTCCTTTATCGTAAATGAATATTGGTTTATCATTCGCAATAAACTCTGCTATCATGCTAAGAACAAAGACAATTCCTAATATAAACAATGCGTAGTAGGCTCTTTTAACTTGTTTAAAAATTGCCCAACGTCTTTGATTTATTTCACTCATACTTTTTTCCTATTTTTGAAGTCAATTCTTGGATCTACAAACATCATAACTATGTCAGAAAGTAAAGAAGTCACAAGCCCTATGAGTGTAAATACATAAAGAGTTGAAAACATTACAGGATAATCTCTTTGCATTGTTGCTTCAAATCCTAGTAAACCCATTCCTTGCAGAGAGAAAATTGTTTCAATAAGAAGCGACCCCGCAAAGAAAATCCCAATAAAAGCAGATGGAAAACCCGATATAACAATAAGCATTGCATTTCTGAAAACATGTTTATAAAGCACAGCTTTTTGAGTTAAACCCTTTGCTTTTGCTGTTTCTACATACTGTTTTGACAATTCATCTAAAAATGAGTTTCTTGTAAGAAGTGTAAGGCCTGCAAATCCGGTCACAGTCATAGCTATTACAGGCAAAGTTATATGATGAAAATAATCAATTATCTGTTCAAATAAAGTCATATCTTCAAAACCTATTGAGTGCAATCCTCTAAGCGGGAACCATTGAAAATAAGAACCGCCTGCAAAAAGAATCAGAAGAACAATTGCTAATAAAAATGCTGGTATAGTACTTGCTACTACAACTGTAATCCCAGAATAAACATCAAATTTACTTCCTCTGTTCAAAGCTCTTTTAATGCCAAGCGGAACACAGACTAAATACGTTATAAGTGTACTCCAAAGCCCTATTGTAATAGATACAGGTAAAGTTTTCTTCACTAAATCCACTACAGAGTCTGCTTTGAAAAAGCTTTCTCCAAAATCAAAGAGTGCAAAACCTTTAACCATTTCCCAAAATCTTACATAAATTGGCTTATCAAAACCATACATTTCTTCAATTTCTGCTAAAATTTCAGGAGATAATCCATAATTTTTTTTATCGAACTGGTCATCAGAAACTTGCCCTAAATCTTCGCTGCCTGTACCAACTCTTTCCATATAAGCATCGCCGGAGTTTTCATAGTTAGCAACAAACTGCTCTACTGGACCTCCCGGTGCCATCTGAATGAGAAAAAAGTTGATTGCTACAATCCCAAGTAAAGTTGGAATAATTAAAGCTAATCGCCTAAGAATATAGTATAACATTTATCTTTATTCCTTAACTAATTCTGGATCGTACCAGTAATGCACTGTTGATGTTTTACCTATATTATTGATATCAGCCGGAGCGATATTATCTTTCCACCAAGATACTCTCACATCTTTTGTTGACCAACCGGGAATAACATAAAATCCATTCCACAAAATTCTGTCTAAAACTCTCGTATAAAGATTGAGTTCTTCTAATGATTGAGCAGATACCATTTTTTCAATTAATTCATCTACTACAGGATCAGCAATACCGGAATAGTTTCTTGAGCCTTGAACATCAACTGTTTCGCTTGTCCAATAATAGCGTAACTCACTGCCCGGATTATAGTTAATCGGAATAAAGGCATAACACATATCGTAATTGAAGTTTTTCAACTCAGCATTATATTGATTCTGATCAAGCAATTGTAACTCAAGATTAATTCCAACTCTTGCAAGGCTTTCACCAAAGTAACTATAGTTTTTTAGAACTGTTTGAGAACTTGCTATGAGTTTGAGAGTCATTTGTTCATTTTTTGCGTTCACCATTTTACCATCTACCAAATTCCAACCGGATTTTTTCAATATTTCAATAGCTTCACGCATTTGTTGTCTATTATTACCGCTTCCATCAGTCACCGGCATTATTGGTCTTTCTGCAAATATTGCAGGGTCTAATTTATCTTTATACTGATTAAGAATTTCAAGTTCATCTGCCGGCGGTAGCTTATCTAAAGGCAAGCCATGACCTGTGAAGTAGCTATCTACGCGATAATATGAACCAAAATACATACTTTTATTAATCCATTCAAAATCTAATAAAAGTGTAAGCGCATGACGCACGTTTTTATCTTTAAGAAGTTCGCGTCTAGTATTGAGATTTAATCCCATAATACCAACAGGAGTTGTTCGTTTATATTCAGTTTTTATGATTTCGCCATCTTTTACAGGAGCTACATCATACGCATTATGCCAGTTATTTAGATTTGTTTCTGTATAAAAATCTGCTTCTCCGGCAAAGAAGGCTTCACGAGCAACTGTTGTATCTTGATAATAATCTATTATTATTTCATCGAAATTATACTTACCTTCGTTTCGTGGTAAATCTTTTGCCCAGTAATCATTATCTCTTTGAAGACTAAAACGAACGCCGAACTCAGCATTTTTTACTTGATATGGGCCACTTGCAAGAATAGGTTCATGTTGTGGCTCAGCAAAATCGCGCCCTTCCCACCACTTAGCTGAAAAAACAGGAAGCGTACACACATCTAATGGAAGTTCACGGCTTGCACCATCTTTAAAGGTATAAACAATTGTAGAATCAGATTCAACTACAACACTTTCAACATCTTGATATCCAATTTTATAAAGAGGATTAGCATCATTTTGTAGAGCTGTATAAGTAAAAAGAACATCATGTGCAGTAACCTTAGAACCATCTGCAAATTTAGCAAGTGGATTTAATTTTACTTTAAGTACTTTTCTATCGTCTGATAAATCAAAACTCTCTGCAAGTAAGCCACGCATTGCATAAGGATGATTAGTTATATATTCGCCTAAACTTTCATAGGTGTACATAAAATAGTGTGTTGCCTTACCTCTTTGTGCAAAAACATGGAAATTATCATAAGAGCCTGTAGTTGTAACTCTGTAAATACCACCTTTTGGCGCATCAAGTTTTGCATAAGGATTTGGAGTTTCGACGTTTTCTACATTAACGTCTTCCCAAGAAGTTAGAACAGGGCTAGGTTCAGCATACACATTCGTAGCTGAAAATGCACCAAACATACATAAGCCTAAGAAGGCTTTAGTTATATTTTGACTAAATGAAGATTTCATACACATAAAAAGTCCTTATTATTTTTTTCTAAAATTAAAACTATATAAAAAAGTTGAATTAGTCAAACTTTTTTTCATTGTTGTAAAAAATATTGACAAACCAAAAAAAATAATTCATTAACATTATTCAAATTGTCACAGATTTAGCGATAGATTTTTTAACAGAAAAATGCTAGGATATTTTTCTAATTTCAATAAAATCAAACCCTTTGAATTAAGTAGACTTAATATGGAAAAATTTAAAATTTATAATATTATTAAACCTCATTTAAAATTTTTTGGCTTAGCCCAAATCGGAATTATTTTAGACTCCGTAATTGAACTTCAACTACCTCTAATTCTTGCCAGTATGGTTGATAATGGTATTTTATTAGGTGATTTAAAATCTATTTTTAATGATGGCTTTATTTATATTTTACTATTGTTATTAAATGGCCTGTTTGTGCTTCTTTTTGGATATTTTTCTGCGAAAGCTTCCAACGGATTCGCCGCTGACCTTAGAAAAAAAAGCTTCGAGCATATTCATGCGCTTAAAATTTCTGAGATACAAAAAGTCAGCTCAGCAAGTCTTATTACTCGTCTCACAAGTGATATAACTATCTTGCAAGATTCATTAAATCTCGTTTTCAGACTAGGTATAAGAGCTCCAATCCTTTTTGTAGGTGGAACTTTTATGTTACTATTTCTAGATAGAAGTTTCGGTTTTACCCTTTGTATTGCCTTAGTAATTCAAACAATCGCCGTATGGTTTGTGCTCAGCAAAGTTCAACCTCTTTATGAAAAAGTACAAAAAAGTTTAGATAAACTAAACGTCATATCTCAAGAAACAATTTCAGGTATAAAACCTATTAAATCTTTCGCAACAGCTACAAATGAAAAGATTAAATTTGCTGATATAAGTCATGATGTTTCACACAATCTATTTAAAGTGCAAAGAATAATAAGTCTCTTACAACCTATTTTTATGATTGTAATGAATATAACTCTTGCCTTTCTTCTTTATATTGGTGCTGTGAATGTAGAAAAAAATACACTTGAAATTGGGCAAGTTATGGCTGCTATCAGTTATCTTACTCAGATAATCTTCGCTTTAATGATGCTTGCAATGATTTTCCCTAATATTTCAAAAGCTAAAATAAGCTATATGCGAATTAAAGAAATTTTTGATCTCCAAGCAGAAGATATTTTATCGGAAGAAAAAGATATCCTTAATGATATACAGCAAATTGATTTTAATAATGTTACTTTTAGATATCCTAAAAATTCAGATACTGATGATTCTTCACTACCAATTCTTGCAAATATCAACTTCTCCATTAAAAAAGGAGAAAAAATTGCAATACTTGGAGCAACAGGTTCAGGTAAATCGAGCCTTGCTAAGCTACTTTTTGGAATTTATGAAGCTGAAAAGGGTGAAATACGTGTGAACGGAAAACCAATTTCTGACTATAAAATAAGTCAGTTACGAAAAGAAATCACTTATGTACTTCAAAAGAGCAACCTCTTTTCCACAACTATTTACGAAAATATCACATTTGGTGATTCCTCAATCTCTCCTGAAATTGTGGAAAAAGCAACTAAGATTGCGAATGCTCACGATTTTATATCTAAACTTGAAAATCTCTATGATGAACAACTCGGTTCAAAGGGTGTAGGGCTTTCAGGTGGGCAGAAGCAGAGGATTAATCTTTCAAGAGCATTTCTTAAAAAATCTAGCTTACTTATCCTTGATGACTGCACTTCCGCACTTGATATGCGCACCGAACAAGAAGTTTATAATTCGATATTTGAAAATAACATGCACTCTATGCTTATTCTTATATCTCAAAAAGTATCCAGTGTAAAAAGTATGGATAAAATTTATATTATGGATAAAGGTAAATTTGTTGATTCCGGCACACATGATGAATTAATTACAAGCTCTATATTATACAAAAAAATATGTCTTTCTCAAGGTGTGGAGGAGTAAATGGCACAATTATCAAAAAAATTTTCAAAAAATAAATTCAATAAATTTCAAAATCAAGATGATCCTAAATTCAATAAAAGAAATATTGATACAAAAACACTTCTTTTGAGGCTTTTAAAATACATTGGCAAAAAGAAAATAATACTCTATGGAATTTTTTCAATGGTAATTTTAGTTGCGCTATTAAATACTGTTCGCCCAGCTATCCTTGGAAAAATCATAGATTCTCTTACTCTTGCTTATAAAAATAAACATTTAGAAATGGATAGCTTTTTTAATCTTATTTCAATTTTAATAGCAGTTTCTTTTTTTGCGGGTGCTGTTCAATATATTCAAGGTTACTTCTCTGCTCGTTTAGTGAAGCAAATGCTCTTCGATTTGAGAGATGATGTGTATAATGCTCTGCTTGTTTTGCCTGTGTCTTATCTTGATAAAAATAGCCATGGCGACACTATGAGTAGATTAGTAAATGATACCGATAACGTAGCACAAGTTTTATCGCAAACAATAGCATCTTTCTTTTCACATATCGTAAGTATTATAAGTATTACAGCTATTATGTTGTATTTTTCTCCTTTACTCACTTTAATGATGTATATTTTTGTTCCCTTCACAGTATACGCAACAAAAAAGCTCTCATTAAAAATGCGCTTTTACTTCAAAAAAAGACACGAAGCTTTAGGTAAATTAGAAGGAAATATTGAAGAAAATGTTTTTGCATACGAAACTTTACTAGCATATAATCAAAGAGAAAATGTAACAGAAAAATTTAATGTTATAAATGATGAATATAGAGAATTTGCAACCAAATCCGCTGTTTTGAGTAGTTTAATAAATCCTATGCTCAGCATACTTTCAGGCTTTACTTACGTTATAATTGCAATCACCGGTGCTATTCTAGCGATTAAAGGAAACCTTTCGTTAGGCACTATTCAAACTTTTCTTTTATATATTAAACAATTAACACTACCTCTTAATGGTTTATCCAGCCTTTACGGTCAAATTCAAACTGCATTAGCCGGTGCAGAACGCGTATTTGATATTATTGATGCCACAAAAGAAAGGGAAGGTGGTGTTATTCCAACTACTCCACTCAAAGGCGATATAGAAATTTCTCATCTAAACTTTGGATATACGAAAGATAAGCTAGTACTTGAAGACTTTAGTCTATCAATAAAAAATAAAGAAAAAATTGCAATCGTTGGAAAAACAGGTTCGGGAAAAACAAGTATTATAAATTTCCTTCTAAGTTTTTATCCTTATGAAAGTGGTGATGTAACTATTGATAATAGAGAAATAAACTCATACGATTTAGGATGGTTACGTAAAAATATAGCACATGTTCAGCAAGAACCTTTTATCTTTACCGGCACAGTAAAAGAAAATATTTGCTACGGAAAAATCAATGCAAGTGAAGATGAAATGATACAAGCCGCAAAATCAGCAAACGTACACGACTTCATTATGCAGCTCCCTCAAAAATATGAAACAATGATAACGACAGATGGCGGAAGTTTAAGCGTTGGGCAAAAGCAGTTAATATGCTTAGCCAGAACATTTCTTATGGACGCCCCTATTCTTATACTTGATGAAGCAACGGCAAATGTGGATACTCTCACAGAAATGTATATCCAAGATGCTATTCTAAAACTAATGGATAACAAAACTTGTATCGTGATAGCTCATAGACTATCTACAATCATACGCATGAATAGAATTATCGTTCTTGATGATGGAAAAATTGCTGAAAGTGGAACGCATGCTGAATTATTAAATCAGCAAGGAAAATATTTCGAGTTATATAATACCATGGACGAAAGTTAAATATCCTCAAACAAATACTCTAAGTTCAAATAATTACTTAGCTCAACTCTCACTACAACTTTTTATTTAATGAATTAGATTAGTCTTTTTTAGATTAATCTAATTTTTTTTTATTATTTTAAAAATGTTTGTAAAATTAACTTGACTTAATACAAACAACACAATATTGTTCTTCAAGAATAAAGTTAGATTAATCGAATTATAATTATATTTGGTTATTCTCTATAGATTAAGGAGATCTACATGCGCTTTGGAAAAAAAATTACATTTGCATTATTTGCAAGCTCTATTATGTATGGAGCAATAACCCCTTCAATGAGTTTTGCTGAAATTATTGATGTAGCACCCGTTACTGTTACGGCAACACGTAGTGAAAAAGTTTTACTAGATGTTCCTATGTCTGTATCAGTTGTAACAGCAGATGAAATCAGCAAAATGGCTGCTGTTGATTTAGCTAATATTTTAAATGGAATACCTGGTGTTCGTGTAACTCAAAATGGCAATAGCGACACTATTACCATACGTGGAGAATCAGCAAACGAAACTCTAGTCCTTATTGATGGAGTAAAAGTTAGCTCAGATTACGGAGTTGGTGAATCAGGGTTTCAATTACCATATATTGACCCTGCTTTAATTGAAAGAGTTGAGGTTATTAAAGGACCAGCTTCTGTTCTTTATGGTGCAGAAGCACTTGGTGGTGTAATTAATATTATTTTGAAAAAAGGTGGAGAAAAACCATTTCAAGGTGAAATTAGTACATCATACTCTTCACTGCGCGATGCCTTTCTTACATCAGCTACTGTTTACGGTAGACATGATAATTTCAAATATCGCGTTGCCGGTACTTATCAAAACTTGAGCGATAGAGTTGAGTATCATGAAAGTATTCCAGACTCAGATCGTCAAAGTGGCGACGGAATGGTTTACTTAGGCTACGATTTTACAGATAAAATTTCTGCCGGTGTAACATACGAATACGGACTAAAAAAATATAACTATTCAGATGGTGATATTAGAGAAACTAAAGGTATCACAAACAGAATTGCAACTGAATTCCTAGTAAAAGATATTGCACCATTTTTACCAAATTTAAAAGCAACATTTAGTTACTTTGATAGTAAATCTGATTCAGCTGAATATAAAATAGCAGGTAAAGATGAAGATGGTACAACTAGCATTAAAAATTATAACTTTGCACTACAAAGTGACTGGTTAATTTCTGATCATACCTCAATTATTGCCGGTTATGAATATTTACACGAATCTTATGATTTAACAAAAGAAGATGCGCTTGTATCACCAGATTACTGGTCAGGCATACTTGATCCTTATACTGAATATAGACAAGGTGATGCTGATACACATGCGGCATATATTGCAGTTGAACACTATTTACCATACGACTTTACTTTAGGCTATGGTGTGCGTTATACTCACTATAGTGACTCAAGTGATGGACAATACAGGAATTATCAAAGTGGTAAACATACTACTTTAGGGACATCTAACTCAGGCAGTGAAGACGATTTTGTTTTTAATGCAAACTTGGTTTGGACAGGAATTGACAATTTAGCACTACGTGCAACTTTTGCTCAAGGCTTCAACCCTGCAAACTTCTATAATAAATATTACAACTTTGATGTAGGCAGAATCAACATTGGTGACCCTAACATGAAGTCCGAAAAATCAAATACATATGAACTTGGTGCTAGATACAGCGATGGAAAAATCACAATGGATTTAGCAACATTCTATTCTGATACAAGCAATAGATTTGATACACTCAATTTCACAGATCCAACTTCAGGCACACGTTATACTTACTATATGAACGTTGCAAATAGTACTTCATGGGGATTAGAATATTCTCTTTCATATAAATTTGATATTGGTTTAGAACCATATATGAGTGGAACATGGCAAAGACGTAAAGATAATATTTCATCAGCAACTGGTGGTTCTGGTGAAAGCACATACGTAACAGATCTTCCAATTTTCTCTACTACTCTTGGTTTACGATATTATGATGAAGTATTTGAAAATGTGTTCTTTAATGCAGATTTAAATATGTACTATCAAACAAATGTTCCTGTATATGAATATGTTAGATTTACACCTGTAGTTGTTTCTGATGCTGACTATGCAACTGTAAACCTCTCACTTGGTTTAGAATACGGTGAAAATAAAGATTTCTACACTCAACTTAATCTTAACAATATTTTTGATAATAAATACTATAACCAATCAGCAGAAGCACAACCTGGCTTTAACGCAAATATAAAAGTAGGCTACCGCTTCTAAATAATATTGCAAAACTAATTCCTTTCCTTTCGTATGAAAAGCTCACGATACTTAGTATCTTGAGCTTTTTATATATAAAAAACTAAATTAGATTAACAAAACTATTTCTTGACAAAAATTGAATTTAAGTACATTTTAATTTTTAGATTATTCTAAAAATATTTTATAAATAAAAATTAATCAAAAATATAGGTATAAAAATGAGAAAAATTGCTATTTATGGAAAAGGCGGAATTGGAAAATCAACTACAACATCACATCTTTCAGTTGCTTTAAGTTTAATGGGTTATAAAGTAATGCAAATCGGGTGTGATCCTAAAGCTGATTCAACAAAACCAGTTATGGGAAGAAGTATTCCAACCGTGCTTGATCAACTTAAAGAAAAAGGTGATGAACTAGAACTTAAAGATATCGTATTTGAAGGCTATAATGGCGTTCTTTGTGTAGAATCTGGCGGTCCTACTCCGGGTATTGGCTGTGCAGGTCGTGGTATTATTTCAGCTTTTGAAAAACTTGCTGACCTCGACGCTTTTGAAGAATATAAACCGGACATCGTTATCTATGATGTTCTTGGCGACGTTGTATGTGGTGGTTTTGCTATGCCAATTCGTGGTGGATATGCAAGAGAAGTATTTATTGTATCTTCCGGTGAGATGATGGCTCTTTATGCGGCATCTAACATTGCGCAAGCTATTAAAAACTTTGGATCTCGCGGTTATGCTAAACTTCAAGGTATCATTCTCAACGCTAAAAACATTGTAGACGAACAAGAAATTGTTAAAAAAGCAGCGGACGAAATTGGTACAAGTATTGTAACTTATGTTCCACGTCATGGCGATATTCAAAAAGGTGAAGCTAAAAACGGAACTGTTTTTGAATGCTTAGAAGTTTCAGAAATGCACGCTGTCTATAAAGGCTTAGCGCAAGAAGTTCTCAATCTTTCACAAGATATTGAAGAAGAAGAATAGGGGAAATCATGTCTAAAGTAGAAATGAAATTTGACGGAGAAACTCTTCTCAAAGGATTAAATACTCTTAAAGAAATTAAAAGCATGCGCGATGTTTCTAATATAACACATTCTCAATTTCCGGGCACTCACTGTCCACTTATGGGTGCTTTGTTAGTTGTTCGTGGCATAAAAGATAGTCTTGCATTTGTTGTTGGAACAGATGAATGTGTCTACTACTCTAAAAGTATGACAATGGCTTTTGATGGTTTTGGCGGATTAAAAGGGCGTTGTGTTTCTGTTCGATTAGATACAAACGACGTTACATTTGGCAGTGCTGAAAAAGTTGAAAGAGCTTTCAAAGAAATAGTTGATGAATACAAACCTAGTTGTGTATTCCTTATATCAACATGCGTTATTGAAATCATTGGTGATGACTTCGACGCTCTAGCTACAACCTTCCAAAAAGAATACAATATTCCTGTTCTTCCTGTGCACACCGAACACTTTAAGTGTGAAGATCACTTACCAGGAATCGAGCGTGCTCTTTCCGCTTGTGCAGACTTAATGGTTAAGCAAGATACACACCCATCGGTGAATATTCTTGGTCAACGTCATGGAGATTTCACTAAGAGCGAACTTTATAAAGTTCTAAATAAAGAAAATATTGAAATAAATATACAACTTCCTAAAGAATGTACTCTTGACGAAATCAAAACTGCTACAAAAGCAAGCTTAAATATAGTTGTAAATGATACAGCCCTTGATTTAGCAAAAAGAATGTATGAAAAATTTGGAACTCCTTACATTAATTTCAAAAAATCATGCTCACATGAAACAAACCTTACTCTTTATAAAGAACTCTTTTCTCAATTTGGGCAAGAAGTTCCTGCTTATATTATTGAGCACTACGAAAAATGTAAAAATCTTTATAACGAAAATACAGAGACCTATAAAGGTTTACGTTATATCTACGGTGGCGTTCCGTTTTCACCATTTGAAAGCCTAAAAATACTCACTGACCTTGGTTTAGAACCTCTTCTACTTCAAATTTCAGATGTGCAAGCTGACGATTATGACAATATCAACGAGATAACAAAGCTATATAATCCATATGTTACACGCACAGCTAACGTTGCCGGTATGACTTATGTTTACGATAATCTCAAGCCAGATTTAAATTTTGGTCCTGCATACATGCACACTCTCATAGAAAAGAAAATTGCCCCTGTTAGATTCGATAGCGCTTCCGATATGATTGGCTTTGAGCTTTGCGAAGAGTTTTTCCGAGGTTTAGCAAATGCAAAAGTTCAAGTTGAAAAATATAGAGAGGAAAAATAATGAGTCTTTGTAGATATTTACCTACGCCATCAGATAGAATGGCAGTTTTATGGTCACTCTTAGCGATTAATGGCGCAGTAGTTTTAGAATACGGCCCAGCCGGAACAACTCACTACAGTATGATATTATACGGTAAACTTGGCGTTTCTCAAGACGGTAAACTCTTCACAACTCATATGAGCGAAGATGATGTTGTTATGGGAGACACCTCACGCCTTGAAAAGGCTATTCTTGAAGTTGACCGTTGCTCAAATGCTAAAGTAATATTTGTTGTTGCATCATCAATTTCCGCTATTATTGGCACTGATATTAAAGGTGTTTGTAATGAAATGCAAGAGCAAGTAAATGCTAAACTTGTCTGTTTTGAACAAGGCGGACTTAAAGGTGATCATAGTGTTGGTCTTGCTGAAAGCTACAAGCTTATTTGTAAAGAATTAGCGAAAAAGAATGTAGAGAAAAAAGAAAAAACTTATAATGTTTTTGGTTTATCCCTTGGTCAATACCGTGCACAAAGCGATTTATGGGAAATCACGCAACTTATGAGCGAAGCTTTTGGCTACACTCTCTTTGCAACTCTTTGTGAAAGTGTTTCTGCTGACGCCCTTGAAAATCTTGGTTCAGCAACAATCAATCTTTGTATTAGGGATGAAGCCGTTCCAGCCGCAAAAATCATGCAAAAAAAATGCGGAACTCCTTATCTTTTAGCTTGCCCATACGGTTACCAAGGCACTCTCGACTGGCTTGAAGCAATCAGTAAAGTTATTGATGAACCTATAAATCCAATTCTTTACAAGCGTCTCAAAGAAAAAACGGACGAACTAAAAGCTCGTGGTATGCGCATGCGTATGTTCAGAGAAGAAACTCCACTCGCTACAGTCGTTGGCGACTACAACAGAGTTACAGGTATAGCGCAAGTTCTTAAGGAATTTCATTTTGATATAAATGCCCTCATCTGCGACCATACTCTTATGCTCATTCCCGATAAAAATCCTGACGTGAAATATATCGAAAATGAAAGAGAAAAAATTGATATTTTAGAACAATGCAAATCTCAAATCATTTTTGGCGATAACGTAACCCTTGAAATTACTGATGATTCAAATACAAAAATGCTTGTATCAGCTCCGTTTTTCAAAGGTGCAGTCGCAAAGCATATGCCTATTATAGGTGAAAAAGGTATGGACTTTATATCCGAGCATATCTCAGGGTATCTCGAAAGTCTTATGAAATTAAGGCGATAGATTAACTAGTTTTTTTCGAGAGAGGGGAACCACGTTTCTTGGGGGGGGGGGGCGAAATTTGTGTTAAAAATAAAGTTTTTAAAAAAAAAAAAAACA
>CAYJOR010000053.1:0-18664 GCA_964371865.1 uncultured Desulfovibrionaceae bacterium
CCCCAACCCCCCTCCCCTTCCTTCTAAAACTTTTAATATCAACGCGCATAACTTTGTAGTAAGTATTTAGCGGCGAGTGGCGTTGAGATGCTTCACTGGAGTAAATAGCTTAACTCTAGTATACTAAATTTCCCATAAGCCTTTATTTTTTTGAGGCAAAAATAGATTGATTACACAACTAGCTCAATTGATTAGAAAATTGAGTTGATATAGATGGCTAATACCTAGATTTACTTTTTACCAATCGGTTAACCTCTCTAGTAAGGAATAAAAAGATGAAGAATCTTTACATTACCGCAAGCGGTTCACAATCCGGAAAAAGTGCAATTACACTTGGCATGATGGCTTTACTTCGTGCAAAAGTTGAAAAAGTTGCTTTTTTTAGACCTATTATTTCAAATGGAAATCCAGAATTTAAAGATCACGATATTCAATTAATTCGCACGCATTACAAATTAGATTTTGAATACGAAGAATGCTACGCTTGTACTCTTTCAGAAGCTAGAGCACTTCTAAATTCTGGCCAAAACGATGTACTTATGGAAAAAATTCTCCGTAAATACAATCAAATAGCTGATAAGTGTGATTTTGTTCTTTGTGAAGGAACTGACTTTTTGGGAAAAGAAATCAACTTCGAGTTTGACCTTAATGCTGATATTGCCGCAAACCTTGGTTCATCAATTTTCTTAGTAGCAAATGCTCAAGATAGAACTCCGGAAGACATCGCAGTATCTTTCCAAACTGACAGAGATTTATGTAACGCCAAAGGCGTTGATGTTCTTGCTTGTGTATTTAATATGTCAACTCTCGACGAACCAGAAAAAGCTACTCTTTTAAAACTCACAAAACAAGACAATAAGCAAGGCACTCAGTTTTATATAATCCCTACAAGCGAAACCTTAGGAAAACCAACCATCAGCGATGTAAAACGTTGGCTTGGCGCTAAACTTCTCTTTGGTGAAGCAAGAATGGATACCCCTGTAAGCGATTATCTTGTTGCAGCTATGCAGGTAAATAACTTCTTATCTCATATTCAAACAGGCCAACTTGTTATTACTCCAGGAGATAGATCTGATATCGTGCTAGGTGCACTTACATCACGCTTATCATCTTCATATCCTGATATTTCAGGTATCTTGCTTACAGGTGGGCTTGATTTACCAAAGTCAATGCACAATCTTATTAATGGTTGGCCAAATGTTCCTGTTCCAATTCTTACCGTTGAGCATCATACTTACAAAACTGTTTCTGTGCTTATGGACTTACATGGCAGAATTGAAGCGGACGATGAAAGAAAAATCAATATGGCTCTAGCTTTATTTGAAAATAATATTGATACCAGAACACTTAGCAACTCCATTATTCAAGCAACATCAGAAAAGAAAACTCCTATGATGTTTGAATTCCAAATTATGGAGCAAGCACGTAGAAAAACAATGCGCATTGTTCTTCCGGAAGGAAGCGAAGAACGTATTTTAAGAGCAAGCGAAATTCTACTTCAACGCAACGTATCAGAAATTATTCTGCTTGGTGACGTTAGCTTAATCCAGGCAAAAGCAAGTGAATATGGCGTAAATATTACAGGTGCAACACTCATTAATCCAGTCGAAAGCGAATATTTTGATGATTTTGTAAAGACTTATTACGAACTTAGAAAAGCAAAAGGTATGACTCTTGAAGTTGCTCGCGATAGAATGCTCGATGCTACCTATTTCGGAACAATGATGGTGCATAAAGATCTTGCCGACGGTATGGTCTCCGGTGCAGTGAATACAACAGCTCACACTGTTCGCCCATCACTTGAATTTATCAAAACAAAACCAGGCTTTTCTATTGTTTCAAGCGTATTCTTTATGTGCTTGAAAGATAGAGTCCTTACATTCGGCGATTGTGCAATTAACCCTGTTCCTAATGCTGCTCAACTCGCTGAAATTGCAATAAATGCTGCGGAAACGGCGAAAGTTTTCGGACTAAAACCACGCGTTGCAATGCTTTCTTACTCAACAGGCTCATCAGGTAGTGGTGCAGACGTTGAAAAAGTTATCGAAGCAACTAAAATAGCAAGAGAAAGAGCTCCGGAACTTCTCATTGAAGGACCAATCCAATACGATGCCGCTATTGATCCGGAAGTTGCAAAAACAAAACTTCCTGACTCAGAAGTAGCAGGTAGAGCAACTGTTTTTGTATTCCCAGATTTAAACACAGGTAATAACACCTATAAAGCTGTTCAAAGAGCAGCAGATGCAGTTGCAATCGGCCCTGTTCTTCAAGGTCTTAATAAACCTGTGAATGACCTATCAAGAGGGTGTACTGTGGCTGACATCGTAAATACTGTTGCAATAACCGCGGTTCAAGCACAAGCAGATAAAAATTAAAATCTTATTAATAAAAAGAGTTATTTATTAAAATGACTCTTTTTAATTTTAAGGCATAGAATTTTGCTTGCAAAGTTATAAAAAGTATAGCATACTCCTTTCCCGATTATACTACAATTCAATATGAGGGGTTTATTTATGCTTCAACGTACATTTTCTATCGTAAAACCAGATGCTACAGAACGTAATCTTGAAGGTCAAATCCTTGCAGATATCCAAGCTGCAGGCTTGAAAATAGTTGCAATGAAAAAAATACAACTTACAAGAAAACAAGCTGAAGGCTTCTACGCTGTTCATAAAGAACGTCCTTTCTTTGGTGAATTAGTTGATTTCATGATTTCAGGCCCTGTTGTATGTTCAGTTCTTGAAGGTGAAAACGCAGTTCAGGCATACCGCGACCTCATGGGCGCAACAAATCCTGAACAAGCTGCTGAAGGAACTTTAAGAAAGAAATATGCTCTTTCATTAGGCTCTAACTCAGTTCACGGTTCTGATGCTGCTGAAACTGCTGCTTTTGAAATTAGCTACTTCTTCAACACTTTTGAAATTTTATAATCTAAACTTATTATTAAGTTAAAATCTACAAACCATACTTTAAAATAATATAGTATGACAGATTTGTAATATATTCTGTTTGTATTTGACAAAAAGTATGATTTCAGCTATTGTTTAAGTTCTTCTTCTTGGAATTCATATTCACAATCAACTTGAAAAAATTCATACGGGTGCTACATGTTTGAAAGTCTTTCTGATAGGCTTACATCGGTATTCAAAACCATAAGCGGACGCGCACAGCTAACTGAAGCTAATATTTCAGAAGCTATGCGTGAAGTGCGTCTTGCGCTTTTAGAGGCTGATGTAAACTTTAAAGTCGTTAAAGACTTTACCGAGACTGTTAAAGAAAAGGCGCTTGGTGTTGAAGTAATGAAGGGTGTAAATCCTTCACAACAACTTATTAAGATTGTAAATGAAGAATTAGTAAACCTTTTAGGTGGTGAACAAACTGCTCTTAATACCTCAAAAAATCCAACAATAATTCTTATGGTTGGTTTGCAAGGTTCGGGTAAAACTACTTCATCAGCTAAAATTGCTAACCTCCTAAGAAAACAGAAGAAAAATCCATATCTGGTACCATGTGACGTCTATAGACCTGCTGCTATCGACCAATTAAAATCCTTGGCATCTCAGCTAAACATTCCTTGTTATCAATCTACAACAGATATGAATCCTGTTGCAATTGCACAAGATGCTTTAGTAAAAGCTAAAGAAAATAATTGCGATGTTATACTTCTTGATACTGCCGGTCGCCTACACATAGATGAAACACTTATGAATGAGCTTGGCGCAATAAAAGAATCAGTTTCCCCGCAGGAAATTCTCTTTGTTGCAGATGCTATGACAGGTCAAGATGCTGTTACAGTTGCAAGTAGTTTTAACGAAAAACTTGGCATTACGGGCGTTGTCCTTACTAAAATGGACGGCGATGCGCGTGGTGGTGCAGCTTTAAGTATCCGATCAGTGACAGGAGCTCCGGTAAAATTTGTCGGTATGGGCGAAAAACTCTCTGAAATAGAGCTTTTCCATCCCGATCGTATAGCAGGCAGAATTTTGGGTATGGGTGATGTGCTCACTCTTTTAGAAAAAGCACAAACCACCATTGAAGCCGAAGAAGCTGAAGCTCTTGCAAAAAAATTGCAAAAAGCTAAATTCGACTTTGAAGACTTCAGAACTCAAATGAAGCGCATGAAAAGTCTAGGATCACTAGAATCAATTCTAAAAATGATTCCGGGCATGGGCGCAATTGCCTCAAAACTTTCCGATTTCGGTAATGCCGAAAAAGAAATGGCACGCACAGAAGCAATCATCAATTCCATGACGATGAAGGAAAGACGTAACCCTGACTTGATTAATCCAAGCAGAAAAGAACGTATTGCCAAAGGTTCAGGAACAACAGTTGCGCAAGTAAATCAATTAATAAAACAATTCGATCAAATGCGTAAAATGATGCAAGCTATGATGGGTGGCAAAGGAAAAATGCCTCAAATGCCAAATATGCCAAAAGGTATGAAAATGCCTGGTGGTATGCCAAATTTAGGAAACTTATCCAACAGCTTAGGTGGTCTTGGTGGAATGGGTGGCTTAGGTGGACTTGGCGGTTTAGGCGGAATGGGTGGAATGGGAATGCCGGCTATGCCAAAAGCTGGATCCTCTAAATCAGCGACAAAAAAACAAAAAAAGAAAAAAAGAAAGTAATAAACTTTCTAAATTTAAAAGGAATATAATATGGCAGTTAAATTACGTCTTACTCGTACAGGTTGTAAAAAACGTCCTTTCTATCACATTGTAGCTATCAATAGCGAAACACGTCGTGACGGAAGACCTTTAGAATTTTTAGGCTACTACAACCCAAATACAAACCCGGCTCAAATTAAAATCGATTTAGAAAAAGTTGAAAAATGGATTGCTTTAGGTGCACAACCTACCGATACAGTTAAATCTTTAATTAAATCAAGCAACGCATAAGACTTGCCAAGAATCTACCCCCTTTAGCCTTTCTGATTTTCGGTTAGCTCTATGTTTAAGATAGCTCAGAAATTTTGCTCCGTTTGTGGCGCAAGAACAGGTTAGACTCGGGAGTATGGTACTCCAAACAAGCATCTCTGACGAGATTAAAGGAATTGCCCAATGAAAGACTTAGTAGAATACATTGCAAAAGCTCTAGTTGATAATCCAGATCAAGTCAAAGTCAGCGAAATCGAAGCGGAACAAACCACTGTTCTTGAACTTTCAGTCGCTAAAGAAGATCTTGGAAAAGTCATTGGTAAACAAGGCCGCACAGCACGTGCAATTCGTACTATTCTTAGTGCAACCTCAGCAAAGGTACGCAAACGCGTAGTGTTAGAAATCCTTGAATAACCTAGAACATGCCTTAGTGATTGGTCTTATATCGAGACCACATAGTATAAAAGGAGAAGTCTGTGTACAATATTACGCAGACTCTCCCTTGTTGCTTAAAGCTCCGGTGTTTTTTGTATCACCGGAAGAAGAAATTCTCGATGCAAAGATTACTAGCTTTAGAAAAGCAAAAGATCACTTTATAGTATCACTTGATATCAGCAAAGATAGAAATAAAGCTGAGACCCTTAAGAATTACGAAATTTGTATCGACCCTATGGTTATGCGCAACTTTCTAAAGAAACATACTCCATCAAATCATAGCAATGTGGACGATGAAGAAGTATATGTATTTCAACTTACAAACTGCTCTGTGTATATTTTAGAGCATGAAAATGAAGTTTATCTCGGAAAATTAGAGCATGTTGACTTTATGGCAGGTCAAGAAATCTGGCGTATTGTTACTGATGATAAAAAAGAAGTGCTCTTCCCTGCAGTTCCCGAATTTGTGAAGAAGATTGATACAAACACTTCCACAATTCTACTTACTCCTCCTGAAGGACTTATAGATATTTACCTCAATAACGAATAAACTTCTTTTCCTTTAGCATTCTAATATATCTCTATTTAATTTCTTAGATATCGTTAAGAAATGCTACGACTCTATGCTCTATACTGCTATTATACCATCTAACTCTTAACTACTTAGATATATACAAAGTTTGGGTTAGTACTCACAAAAAGATGTGCTTTCTCTCAAGAAACCATAGACTAGAATAATGTGTAACTATGCAGAGCGACCTAATCTCTCTTTTGACTTTCATAGTTAAGTTTGCTATCTATTGACAATGAAACTGAAACTTCTTATTTCCTATGTGGGTACAAATTATTGCGGTTGGCAGATACAAGAAAAAACAAAAGCTTATACTCCAACTATTCAGGCTGAACTAGAAAAAGCTTTTTTTAGAATCCTAAAAACTCCTATAAGAGTTATAGGCGCAAGTAGAACGGATAGTGGTGTGCACGCGGATGAACAAGTTGCTCACTGCGAAATTCCATTTAATCCAAAGAATATTAATTGGCAAAGAGCAATTAATACTGTACTTCCACATGATATCAGAATAAAACATGCTGTAGAAATGGATGATGACTTTCATGCTCAGTTTGAATCTTGCGGAAAAATTTATAACTACTCACTCTGGACTGATGTAAGCTATGTATCACCAAGGCTTTATCCATTTATATGGGTATGTGGAAAAGTAGACTTTGATTTAATTGAAAAAGCTTTACCTTTTTTTATCGGCAAACACGATTTCAAAAGTTTTCAAAATACAGGAACAGAGCTTGCGCATACTGTGCGAGTAATGGAATATATTAAGATACATAATTTGAGTGACTACCATTACTCAGTTGAGTTTAAAGGAAGCGGATTCCTCAAACAAATGATTAGAAATATTATTGGTTTATTAGTGCATGTAGGACAAGGAAAAATTAACTATATGCAAGTAAAAGATATTATTGAAGCAAAAGAAAGAACGCCAATTTATCCAACCGCGCCCGCACAAGGCTTAACACTTACAAAGGTATTGTATGAAGAAGCTTAATATCCTCCATATTGTAAATGTTCGATTTTTCAATGCAACAGCTTGGTATGCAATGCAAGTAAGCAAAAAATTATGCGAGCTTGGGCATAATTCAACTGTTCTTACTCTTGAAGGCGAAGAGGCAGACATAAAAGCTATCGAAATGAATATTCCAAGAATAGCACTTCCCTTTGATCAGAAAAAAGTAAAAAATCTTCCAAAGATAATGCAATTCTTAAAAAAAGTTATTGAAAAGCAAAAGCCTGATATCGTAAATTGCCATAGAGGCGAACTTTTTCCTTTATTCATCTATCTAAAAAAGAAATATGGATTTAAACTGGTACGCACAAGGGGAGATCAAAGATTTGCAAAAAATACATTCCTTAATAGATATTTTTACTCAACCGTAAGTGATGCAGTCGTTGCAACAAATTCACGCATAAAAAATAACCTTAACGAGAAACTAAATGTACCACAAGCTAAACTTTCTATGATTATCGGTGGCGTGGATACAAGAAATTTCTATCCTAATATAACAAATAGAGAAGAAACTCGTGCAAGTTTTGGCTATACATCACAAGATAAAGTCATAGGTCTTTTAGGTAGGCTCGACCCAATTAAGGGACAAATTGAAACTATAATAGCTCTTGCAAAGGCTCTCTACAAAAAC
This sequence comes from uncultured Desulfovibrionaceae bacterium, assembly GCA_964371865.1. GTDB lineage: Bacteria > Desulfobacterota > Desulfovibrionia > Desulfovibrionales > Desulfovibrionaceae > CAYJAZ01. Next base: position 7,524 of record CAYJOR010000053.1, read on the forward strand.
GAAAAAGCTAAAAATCTAAAACTTTGTATTATTGGATTTGATGAAGTCAGCACAAGTAAAGAACTCTATGACTTAGCTGAAAAGCATAATATAAAGGATAAAGTTTTGATTACAGGCAAGGTTGCAAATGTTAATGACGTGCTGAATATGTGCGATGCCGCAATTCTTTCATCAATTGGCTCAGAAGCAATTGCAAGAGCTGCCCTTGAATTTATTGCATGTGAGATTCCTTTAATTTCGTCAAATATCGGTGTGATGCCAGATTTATTAGAAGCAAATGCTCGCTTTAATACTGGCGATACTGATGATATGGCAGAATTTTTAATTAGGCTTTCCCTTGCTCTTGACGATACATCTTCAAAAGAATATATTTGGCTTGAAGAGCTAAAACGTAGTCAGAAAGATAAACTAGCTGATGTAACTCTTGATAAATTTGCTGAAAAAACTCTTAAAGTCTACACTAACATATATAAATAAAAGGATTTACTATGAACTGCATGTTTGCAAGCGATAATACCGTAGGTGTGCACCCTCTTATTATGGAGGCTATTCAAAATGCTAACGTTGACTCCTGTAAGCCATACGGTGAAGATGAATATTGTGCTGCTTCAGAAGTTGAATTTAGAAAAGTTTTTGGGCAAGATATTGATATTTTTTATGCTCTTAACGGCACAGGAGCAAATGTGCTTGCAATGAAATCAATACTTCGTCAATGGCACGGAACAATTTGTACTGATATAGCACATATTAATACTGATGAATGCGGTGCGCCGGAAGCTTGCACAAGTTCAAAAGTGCTGCCGGTTCCGGCAGAAAATGGTAAGCTTACACCAGCTGCAATGCAACACTACCTTTTAGATCTTACCAACTTTCATCATGTAAAACCGGCGCTTGTGTCTATCACACAAACAACCGAGCAAGGAACGGTTTACACCATTGATGAAATAAAAGCTATCACAAAACTTGCTCATAATAATGGCTTATATGTACACATGGACGGTGCACGCATTGCAAACGCCGTTGTCGCTCTTGGGTGCGATATTAAAGAATTCACAAAATATGCTGGAATTGATGTTCTTTCCTTTGGGGGAACTAAAAATGGTATGATGATGGGTGAGGCTGTTATTTATTTTAATCAAGGGCTTGCAAAAGATTTTTATCAAATGCGTAAACAAAGCTTACAGCATTTATCTAAAATGAGATTTATCGCCGCTCAGTTTATAGCTTTCTTTAAGGAAGATTTATGGCTTAAAAATGCACATCACGCAAATGCAATGGCTCAGTATCTTGCAAGTGAACTCTCAACAGTTCCTATGATATCGGTTTCTCGCCCAACTGAAGCTAATGCAGTATTTGCTATTATGCCACCAAAGCTTATCACAAAACTACAAGAAGAATATTATTTCTATGAAATAGCTCCTGAAGTTCATGAATGCAGATTTATGTGCTCTTTTGCCACAACAAAAAAAGATATAGACACATTCATTAAAAGAGCAAAAATTTGTCAAAAAGACATTTAATATAGAGTTCTATATTACTTTTTTCTTGAGGGGGAATCCAGATCAAAAAAACATGGATTCTCCCTCAAGAAATTTTAATAATACTAGGGTGTGTTTCTAAATTAAGAGATTTTGTATTCTTGACAAGGAAAAGTGAATTTTTATGAAAGGAGTTTATCAAAACATAAATGACTTGAATAAAAATTTACTTTGACGAAGCTATTTGTTGATAAGTCTGATAGCGAAATATCGTTTTTTTATCAAAGTAATTCAGCTAATTTCATCTAACTATCAAAAATCAAAAGAATTAATTTAGAAACATACCCTAACTTTCAATCATAGCTAAAAATTCATCTTCATTCATAATTGAGATTCCAAGCTTTTGTGCTTTTTCAAGCTTTGAACCTGCATTTTCTCCAACAACTAAGATATCTAGATTTTTGCTCACACTAGAGGCATTGCTTCCACCATTTTCTTCGACAATTTTCTCAAAGAATGTTCGAGGCTTTGAAAGTGAACCTGTAAAAAGTATCTTTTTATCCTGTAACAAGGCAGACTTCTTTTCTCCTTGTGTATATTGTGGATTGAGTCCAATCTCTTTTAATTCTTCGATTAGATCTTTATTATCATCATTCATGAAAAATGCGTGAATTGACTCCATAACTTCATCGCCTATATCTTGTAGCTCTAAAAGTGAAGAAGGTTTATTACGTGCTGTTTCCATAAGACTATCAATAGAGTGAAAATGTTTGGCAAGCGTAAGGGAGGTTTGTTCGCCAACGTGACGAATTCCAAGAGCTGAAATAAAATTCTGCAAACTTGCTTTTTCTTTTACTTCATCAAGGCTTTCGAGAAAATTCATTGCACTTTTTTCTTTTACATTTGGAAATTGAAGTAGTTGTTCACGAGTCATTTTAAATAAGTCAGCAAAGGTTTTAAGGTAATCGGCTTCTACAAGACGGTCAATCCACTTAGGCCCAATTCCACCGATATCAAGTCCGCTCTTGCCTACAAAATGCTGTATTGCTCTTGCTCTCACTTGTGGACACGACACATTCAAACAGTACCAAGCGGCATCACCATCTTCTCTAAAAGCAGGACTATCGCAAATAGGGCATACATGAGGAAATACATAAGGTTCAGAGTTTTCATCACGTTTTGACTTATCTACTTCAATAATTTTTGGAATAACATCTCCGGCTCTTTGCACAAGTACGGTATCGCCTATTCTTACATCAAGCTTTATGATTTCATCTTCGTTATGAAGTGTTGCAGATGAGACCTCTACCCCTCCAACATGTACGGGTTCAAGGTCAGCTACCGGAGTAAGAACACCTGTACGACCAACTTGAATGTTTATCGCTTTAAGCTTTGTATACGCCTTTTGAGCTGCAAATTTCCACGCAAAAGCAAATCGAGGAGCTCTTGCTGTGAAACCTAGTGAGTTTTGAAGTTCTAAATCATTGATTTTGAAAACAAGTCCGTCGATTTCAAAAGGCAGATTTTCTCTTTTTTCTTCCACTTTTTTATAGAATTTCAGAGCTTCTTCATGCGTATGGCAAAGTCCAAAAATAGAGGAAGAGTGAAAGCCTAGCACTCGCAAATTGCTCATAGTCACGTCATGAGTTTTCCAGCCTGTATAGGTAGATGAATAAGCTAAGAACTTTAATGGCCTTGAGGCTATTTTAGTAAGGTCGAGCTGTCTTAGAGTTCCTGCTGCTGCATTTCTAGCATTTTTAAAAGGAGCTTGCCCTTTTGCTATTTGCTTCTCATTTAAATCTGCAAAATCATCTTTAAAGAATAGAACTTCTCCACGAACTTCTAAAAGGTCTGGAATATCAATAGATGTTAATTTTTGCGGAATATTTTTTATAAGTTTAGCCGCGTGTGTAATGTCTTCCCCAATAAGACCATCTCCACGAGTAAGAGCAAGTACAAGCTCGCCTTTTTCATAGACAAGTTCACAGGCTATGCCATCAAGTTTCAAATCTGCGAAGAAAGTAAGGTTTGCTTTTGGCTCAATATTTTTCATCTTTTGTGAGAATGCTTTAAATTCGTCAATATCGAATACGTTGTCTAAGCCATACATTCTATTATTATGCGTCTTTTGTTGCAAGCCTTGAATAAGATTTCCACCCACTTTCTTTGTAGGAGATTTTTTATCAATAAACTGCGGATATTTCTCTTCAAATTCTACAAGTTCTTTATAAAGTGCATCATACTCTGCATCAGTTATTTCAGAAGTGTCTAGTGTGTGGTAAAGGTGGTTATGACGTTGTAAATCTTGAAGTAACCACTTGTAACGTGCTCTTTCTTTTACACTTGGTTCAGTAATAACATCAAAAAGACTGCCTTGTTTATTCATTATATTCTCCCTCTTTCATACCATAGAGTTTAATAGATTTACGCCCTATCGTCAACTGAGAATTAAAAAGAAACTATTCAATAAAAAAGTTCTTTTAATCTATTTACATAATTTAAGAATTAAAAAATCTTAAGCAATTTTAAAGAATATTAACTTTTTTAAATTACGGAATTCAGCGACTTTTAACTTTTTAAATGCCTAAAAGTTATAAAAAATACACTTAATTTAACATCTTATTTAAACTAACTACTTGTTTTTATAGTAAAAGACTTTAAAAAGTTTAAATTAAAAACTTTAAAAAAAATAAGTCTTTTAAAGCATTCCTAGAAAACAAAATTGAAGATATTTAGAGTAAAATTAAGGAATTTTTAGATATAAATATTTTTGCATGTGTATAACTTCTTAATTTTTTTGTTGAAAACTTTAATGAGTTCTCAGATTTGCTGATGTATAAAGGAGTTGCGCATTTTACCCAAAACAGCCATTAAAACAATTTAACGTGTTAAATCATAAGATTATAATATTTCTCATATTGGGGATTAAAAAGCTCTTCATTTAGAAGACATCTCGTTTATTCATCTTGAATCTTTAACGGTTTTTCATTAAGTATACGCCTATGAAAAAACAATGGTCTGAAATTCTCACGCAGTTACAAGATGAAGTTCCTTCAGGTGTGTTCAAAGTTTGGCTTGCACCTCTTCAAGGTTCCGTTGAATATTTAAATTCAACTACACCAACCATTCGCCTTATCGCTAGATCGGCTTACGCTTCAAACTGGGTAAAAGATAAACTCCTTGATAGTATCAAGAGAGTCTCTACTTCTGTGCTCGGAGCCGAACCTACTATCATCGTTGAAATTGCTGAACAAAATTCAGTCATTAGCTCAACCGTTGAACTGGCTAAAACTCTACCTACCGCTCCTTCTGTTCTTGCTTCTACAGAGCCAACCGCGCCTACCGTAAATATGCGTGCCTCTAACGAACAAGCAGTTCTTCCATTCACATTCCAACCAGTTCCACTTACCCCAAGTAAGCAGTACTTTGACAAGCTCAAATATAGCTTCAACACTTTTGTAGTTGGTCCATGCAATCAGCTTGCTCATGCCGCTGCAAAAAATATTTTACAACCAAACACTTCTACAGAAATGCTTTTCTTATCCTCTGCTCCGGGTCTTGGTAAAACCCATATAACTCAAGCTCTAGGAAAAGCGATGTACACCGAAAGTAAGCAAAACCATTTAAATATGGCTTATCTTACTGCAGAAGATTTTTCTTCACAATTTATTCAAGCTTGCCGATTCAAAGATTCTAATACAATTAAAGAATTTAAAGATAGATTTTCTTATCTTGACCTCCTCTTGCTTGAAGATATTCATATATTAAATGGCAAAACCAAAACTCAGGAAGAACTCCTTTCTATTGTAAAACGTATGCAAGACAGAGGCGGAAAAGTTGTGTTTACTTCCTCCCTTGCTCCTAAGGATTTACGTGGATTAGATTCTCACCTTACGTCACGTTTCTGCTCCGGCTTTGTTGCAAGTCTTGACTACCCTGATTTTGATACAAAGAAAGATATGCTTATCCAAAAAGCATTCTACAGAAACTTTACTCTACCTGAATCAGTTGCTGATGTTTTTGCTCAACAATTAGACGGTGATGTGAGATTACTTGAGAGTTCACTCAATAACCTTCTTCTTAAAGCGCAAACACTAAATCTGCCAATAACTCCTGAACTTGCCTACAGTATCATTGCTCAAGTAGCTCCTCAAAATCCTGATAACAGCCTTACTGAACTTCTTGCGCTTATCTGTTCATGTTTCGATATTACAGAACAACAATTGACTTCAACCTCACGCAAGCAAGATTTCGTTATGGCTAGAAATACCGCTTTCTATCTTATGAGGAAACATTTTGCTCTTACTATGCAAGATATAGGTTCTAAGCTTGGTCGTCGTCATTCTACAGTAAGTAAAGCTGTAACTCAAGTTGAAGCTGAACTTATGAAAAATTCACGCATTGGTATTAAACTAAAAAATACCATTAATGCAATTGAATCTCGCGCAACTTTTATTAATATTTAGTCATTTAATAGTCATCTTTACGGCAGGAAAAATACACAAGAATTAATTTAGAAATATATAACTAGCTCCTAAATTGATACTTCCTCTAAATCTGAAATACAGACTTAAAGGAAGATTTTCTTTCTCAGAAGATTAAAGAAAGCCCTTTATTAAATTAAGTAGAGAGGGGGAAAGCACGTTAACGTGGTTTCCCCCTCTCATAGTATAAAATACTTGTATCTACATTCTATCGCAGAAAACGTTCTCTAAGAATGATTCCATAGCTTCGTCCATAAATGGAAGAGCTTCTTCTAGTTGCATTTTATGGGTGCAATCCTTGCACCAAAGTGATACGTCGTGTCATGTGCGACCAATTATCATAATACTTTTGCACTTTGGGCATTCGAGAGTAGTTTCTTTACTACGTTTTTGCCCCCAAATTGAGAAAGCCATAATCCATACTCCTAAGGAATATAATCTTTAATTTTTATTGAGTGTATGTTTCTAAGTTAATTCTTTTGCATTTCTTCTGCCCAAAATCAGAAACACAGATTAGATATGTGTTTTTGAGCAAAACTCATAAGTACGAGATTCACTACTAAGCAAGTCCGTCGGCGAACCCTGTTCGATGATAGAACCTTGTTCCATAAACAGAATTTCAGTTGCAAGATTTCGAGCAAGTTCCATCTGATGAGTAGCCATAATCATAGGCATTCCTTGCTTTGCTAAATCACGGATAACGCTAACAACTTCACCTACTAATTCAGGGTCTAGAGCGGAAGTTGGTTCGTCAAGAAGAAGCATTTTAGGATCCATCGCAAGAGCTCGTGCTATTGCAACTCTCTGTTTTTGACCACCTGAAAGTTGAGCGGGATAGAGTCCTGCTCTATTTGATAATCCAACTCGATTAAGTTCTTCACGCGCACGTTTATCAGCTTCTTGAGCAGACATTTTTCTTACTTTTTTAAGGGCAAGCGTAATATTATCTAGAGCAGTAAGGTGATCAAAAAGGTTGAAATCTTGGAAAATCATACCAACGTTTTGACGTAGTTCGCAAAGTTCATCATTATTTTTGAAGTTTACTTGTTTGTCTTGAAAGTAAACACTGCCGCTATCAGGTTCTATAAGAAGATTCATGCACTGAAGAAAGGTACTTTTACCACCACCGGAAGGTCCAATCAAAATTTTTATATCACCTACGTTCATTATAAGGTTCAAGTTTTTTAAAATTGGTCTTCCGCCTAAATTTTTGGAAATATTTTCTAATCTTAATAAATTCATGTTATTACTCAATTATAAAGGTTGAAGAGTGCCTACTATATGAACTTTTCTTTCAAGCAAGCGTAAAAAATAAATTCCTATTACTGTAATAATAAGATATATAAATCCAGCCATTATATAGAATGCTAGGTGTTCATACGTTCTCGAAGCCACAAAGTGCGTGCGTGCCATAATCTCCGGTGTGCCTAAAACAAAGCAAAGTGCAGAGTCTTTCAATAAAATTGCATACTCGTTAGACCATGCAGGTATAGAAACTCTTAAAGCTTGAGGCAATATAATATGATAAATAGCTTGCCACTGCGTCATTCCTATTGCCTTAGCCGCTTTCATTTGCCCCGCTGAAAGAGAAAGAATCGAGCCTCTAAATATCTGTGATTGATACGCCGCCGAGGTTAGACCAAGCACTGTGCATGATGCCCCAATCGTTCCAATATTTATACCGATAAATTCAAATATTCCAAAATAAAAAAGGAATAGTAACAATAATATAGGTACTCCACGGAAAAACCAAACGTAAGTTCCTATCAAAAAAGATAAAAGCTTTCCGCCGTAAATCTGCCCAAGCGCAAGCGGTACACCAATAATAAAGCCAAGAGCCAGAGATGCAAGCACTAAAAGCACCGTTACACCCGTTCCCTGCAAAATATACGGCAACGCATTATATAATGTTACTAGTATTTCCATTTTATGCCTTCGGCGACCAAAGGGAATGATTCCCTTTGGAAACCCCTATTTCTTTTTTCTCTCGTTCCTCGAGAAAAAAGGAATAGTCATTTACAAAAAAAATTTTTCCTTTGACGTCAAAATAAATATTTAAAAATAAACTTCAATTTAGATAGTGTCGACGCAAGAAGAATTTTGGCTTGTATCAAGGAAGATGAAAACATTTTGAAGGCATTTATCAAAACATAAACAACTGAAAAATATTTGAAATCTGACATAGAAACAAGTCAAAAGGAACTTGCGTCGACACTATCTAGAGAGATACCCTAATAGAAAAAAGGCTAAACTTCAACAAAATAATGATATTTAAAAAAAATAGAGTTGTCCTCTATAAAAATAGAGAGATAAACTCTAAAGTAAGGCTTAGTCAATTCATAGATTTTGAATTACTAAGCTTTTCACTCAACGCCACGAAAAGTTCTAAAATTATCTAAAGGTTGGGTGCGTTGAAAATTTTTTTAAGGAAAGGGGGAGTTTGAGGGGGAAAACCTCGTTTTTTAAGAAAAAACGTGGTTTTCCCCCTCAAGAAATAAAAATAAATTTTATACTATTTCAAATATTTAGCTTTTAGCTCGTCCCAGTATGGGTCAGCCATAAGAAGTTTGTAGCCTTCGTTGATAGTATTGAGCAATTCAGTATCGGTTTTACGAACAGCAACGCCGAATGAATCATCCTTAATGAAAGCGCCAATGATTTTGATATCTTTTTGTTTTGAGATAGCATCATTAGCTGGGAAAATATCTAGAGCAACAGCTTGTACACGACCATTTAAAAGGTCTTCAACAGCAAGAGGACCTGAATCGTACATACGAAGTTCGTAGTCAAGTTTTTCGTTTACTTTTTTATTTTCGAGGAAATCATGTTCGCTTGTTCCACGTTGAACGCCGAGTCTAGTTTCATCAGCAAAAACTTCTTCGATGGTGAGATCGGAGTTGCTTTTCACAACGATAACTTTTTCTAAGGTGAAGTATGGGTTACTGAAATTTACTTGAGCTTCACGAGCAGGGGTTATGCTCATACCTGAAGCAACCATATCGATTTTACCGTTTTGTAGAGCAGGAATAATACCGTCCCAGTCCATAGGCTGATGTTTTATTTCAAAGCCCATTTTATCTGCAATCCAATTCATTGAGTCAACATCGAATCCGGAAGGTTTACCGGTTTCGTCAACGTAGCCGAAAGGAGGGTAGTTTGCATCGATACCATTAATAAAGGTTTCAGCGTTAGCGAAAGTGCCGAAGCTTAAAAGCATTAAACAAGATAAGGTTGTCATTTTCAAAATTTTTGCAATTGCCATAGATACCTCAACTAAATTTTTTTAAAGATTTGATTCTCTTTATGATTTAGCAATTTAACAGAAAATTATAAAAGTGGCAAGCAAGAATAACTGAACCTAATATATTGATTTAAAATTATTTAATAAATTAATGCTATTAATAAGAAACATTTCAAAATATGCTATTTTGTAACAAAATGTATTCTTTGTTACAAAATATGTTTTTAGCTTGATTAAGTATAAAAATTAGAACATAAATAAACAACGTTGTCATAATTTTTTGACAAACTAGAAAGAGATTGGTAATTATACCGTAAAAACTAGCAAACTTTTTGCTATAGAGCAAGCTCTTTTTCAAAATTTGCTTGTTTTGAATCGGTACATTTATAAACTAAAAACTTTATGAAAGGAATAATCATGAAACGTATTATTACTCTTGCATTAGCTGCTGGCCTTTTCATGGGCGCAAGCGTAGCTGCTGAAGCTGCTGAAATCAATGTATCTGGTCTTTATAGAATTAACATGAACAGCTATGACAACCTTGGTCTCAAAGTTGGCGACAACAGCGATTTAAACGTTAACCAACGTGCTGAATTCAGATTAGACATCGTTAACAGCGAAAATCTTTCAGCTGTTTTCAAAGTTCGTGTACCTAACAACTCTGTTTGGGGTGACGGCGCTCCTTTCGATATGGGTGGCGGTGATACAGACGTAACTCTTAAAAGCGCTTATATTGACTGGATTATTCCTACAACTGACGTAGCAGTTCGTATGGGTCTTCAATCTATCGCTCTTCCTAACATCATGGGTTCATCAGTATTAGATGACGATATGGCTGGTGTAGCAGTTTCTGTTCCTATGAGCGATATGTTTGCTATGAACTTCATCTGGGCTCGTCCAGTTGATGGCGTAAGCAATGCTATGGGTGGCGATTTCTACGGTATTAACGATGCTACTGGCGGTTATATCGGTCTTACACCAATTGGTGAAGAAGATGGCGGAGATACTCTTGACATTTTCGCAATTACAGCTCCTATCACAGGTGAAGGTTTCAACGTTACTCCTTGGGCTGCTTATGCTCTAGCTGGTAACAATGTAGGAAGCCTTGCAGATTATAATGAAATTCGTACATATCTTTACAATCCAGCTACAGGTCTATACAACCCTACTAATACAATCCTTTATGCTGGTGCTGATTTAACAAAAGCAAAAGCTCTTGTTGGTGAAAATACATGGTATGCTGGTTTCACAGCTGGTTTAACAATGTTTGATCCATTTGCAATCAACTTTGCATTCACATACGGTTCTTCAACCGATATGGCTAACTATCAATACTTAGGTGTAGATGCACAAAACCAACTTGTTGACGTAACAGTTATCGGTGCAGATGCTTCTGGTTGGTTAGCTGAAATGGAACTTGCTTACGCAACTAACTACGGTACTGCTAAAGTATTTGGTTGGTACGGTTCTGGTGACGAAAGAGACGCTCTTGAAAAAGGCGAATTCGGTCGTCTTCCTGAAGTTGACGGTGGTCAAGGTCACATGATGTCAGCATACTTCGATGAAACTGCTATCGGTGGTATGGCTCCTTCAACAGGCGTTACAACTAAAGCTGGTACATGGGCTGCTGGTCTTGGTTGGTACGGTTATGAACCAATGGAAGATTTATCATTACGTGCACACGTTATGTACATCTCAGGTACAAACAACTCAGGTTCAGGTGTAGACTCTAATGCTAACTACCTTTACTACGGCGATAACGTACTTGAATTAACAGCTGCTGCTAAATACAACATCTACAAAGATCTTATGACTGTAGTAGAAGTTAACTACTTGATTTCTGATATCGAATCTTATGATAAACAAGGTATCGAATCAAACGGTTACCGCGCTTCTGTTGGCTTCCAATACAACTTCTAATTTGAAGTTGGCTTAAAA
>CAYJOR010000054.1:0-18575 GCA_964371865.1 uncultured Desulfovibrionaceae bacterium
GATTGCCCGATGCTGCTGCTTTCATTTCAGCTGCATTCGAGGCTTCTGATTGCACATCTTCAATCGTGCGCTGAAGAACGTCACCCTTGCGGAATTGCTCTATAGCAGCGGCTTTATACTCGACACACTGCCACATCCTTGCATCATAAGTTTGCTTGGTAGCATAGTAGTTAATTTCGACCTCAAAATTAGGGTCTTTTTCATATAACTTATTGCCTTGCCTTACAATTCTTCCGTTGCGCTGAGTCAATTCACTCGGCTTCCAAGGGCAGTCGACATGATGACAAGCCACAAGCCTTTCTTGCACGTTGCTACCCGAACCCATTTTTGAAGTTGAACCAATCAAAACTCGAACATCACCACGGTTTACGTCAGCAAAAAGTTTTGCCTTACGCTGATCCGTGTTTGCATCATGAATGAACGCAATCTCATCTTTGGGTATTCCTTTGTCGATAAGTTTCTGTTTTAAATCATGATATACAGAAAAATCGCCCTCAGAACTGCTTGCTAAGAAATCGTCCATATCAAAGGCTAAATCCTCATCAATATCGTCTTTGTCGACTTCTTTTTCAGCAAGTTTATCGTCAAAAGAAACATTATCAAGCTCGACTTCAACCCTTTCTTCAAAAGCTTTTTTCGGAGTTGATAAGTCACAGAAAACAAGTTGAGTTCCCTTGTCTTCCGTGCTTGCAAGCCAATTTTCATAGATTTTCTTAGCACAAAGATTGACCTTTGAACCCTCATAATCTTCTGCCATAGGGTCAATAAGTCGATAATCAAGTCCTGCTTTTCTTGCATCATTCGTGATTTTTAGCGGATTATCTTGGCTTGGGTCAGACGGTAAATTTTCCATTCTATCAATGATTTCATTCATATAGACAGCTTGGTCGCCCGAGCGGTCAACAATATGATTTATCGGTTTACCGCCCTTAATCCTTGGAGTAAGAGGAGGCAATCCCTCTTTTTTCCTTTGCTCATCAATATCATCTTGAGAAACAACATCCGCAAAAGTGCGATACATTGACAAAAGTTCAGGCACATTTTCAAAGTTTGCAAAGCGTGATTTAAGCTTATAATTTACGCCTGTTGCGTCCAACTCCCAATTAGCTGTAACCTTGCCAAAAGTACTTGCCCATGAATCAAAATGCTCGATATTTTTCTCTTTCAAAGTGTCGTACTGCATATATTTCTGCATACTATATACTTCTGAAATCGTGTTAGAAATCGGAGTTCCTGTAAGAAAATAAACACCCTTGCCGTCATTTTCTTTTTGCAAATATCGACATTTCACGTATAAATCAAATGCTTTAGCTGAACCTCTTGGATTGCCCAAGCCCGACACACTCATTGAAGTCGAGTAGCCCAAGTTCTTGAACTCGTGCGCTTCATCAACAAAAAGAGCGTCGACACCCAAATCAGAAAAATCAACAGATGTATCTTTCGTATTATTTTTATCCAAATATTCTTGGAGCTTAGTTGTCAGTTTTTCTTTTTGTTTTTCAAGCTGTTTCACCGTTGCACGTGAACCGTCATTATCTTTCACTGTCTGCAAAGCATTTTCAACTGCGTCAATTTCTTCTTGGAAAATCTCCTCACGAACCTCTCTTGGCATGTCGATTTTCTTGAAAGAAGAGTGCGCCACAACAACAGCGTCCCAGTTGCCCGTAGCCACTTTTGAAAAGAATTTTTCTCGATTATCTTTTATGAAGTCCGTCTTTTCAGCAACCAATATATTCGCATCGGGATAGAGTTTGTAAAATTCATCTTTCCACTGATAAAGTAAATGGTTAGGAACAACAACCATTGGCTTTTTTGCAAAGCCCATACGCTTAGACTCTTTGATTGTTGCAATCGTTGCAAGAGTTTTTCCTGCGCCTACAACGTGGTCGAAAAGAGCCGTTCCCTCTTGGATTGACCGCCACACAACGTCTTTTTGGTGCGCCCTCAAATTCACGTTTGCACTTGCCCCGACAAGCTCGATATGCGAGCCATCGTAATTCGGTGTAACGTGTGTGTTGAAGCGTTCATTATAGACTTTTGCAAGGCGAGTTCTACGCTCATCATCTTCCCAAATCCAATCGCTGAAAGCTTGCTGAATGTCATTTGCTTTTTGCATGGCAACTGCAGTTGCTTCTTGGTCGACTTGCATAATAGGCTTGTTATTATGGTCACGCCCGACTTCTTTTTCAACCTTAATAGGTCGATTTGTGAGGAGCGACTTTATCAATTCGTCAGCAGGATATTCAGGAGTTCCCCAAAGTTCATTATTGATAGCTCTATCATAAATACTTAGATTCACACTCCATTTACCCATAACAGGTAAGTAGTTCAACTCCTTTTTATATGGGTGAACTCCGCCTATTTTATTTTCTATGAAGTCCAAAATATCTTCTTTTGGTAGCCACGTAGAACCAAATTTTACACCAATATCCACGGCTTCAATATCTTTAGGCATGACTTCTTTTAGAGCCTCAACATTGCCTAAATATTCGGGATTTTCTTCCGCAAACTTTGTCGCCACTTGCAACTTATGGCGCACGTTACCTGTAAGATATTTATCCTTGATTTCCCATTCACCCTTGTTGTAGTTCGCTTCGGGATTGTAGAAAATAAGTTTATCCTCTTGTAATTCTTTTTGAATTTCTTCTTGTGGCTTTTCCAAAAGACTTGCCATACGTTCAAAGTCAATTTTACCGCTTTCACGCAAAGAAATTGAAAGAGCATCAAGAGGAGAATCAGCCGATTTTGCAGGTTCGGCAAATTCCAAAACACGTCTAGAGAAGATAGCCGCTTTTTGCGCTGATGGTTCACGGTGTTCACGACCTGTCTTTTTCGCTTGCTCTTTTGAAATGCCTTTATCGTATTTATTTTCAAGGGAAAGAAGCAAGGCAGATTCAGGGTCATCACGCATAAGTGAGCGGTTTGTTTGTGAATGCAAATGCCCGTATTTCTTTGTGTAATGGTCGTACTTGATATTCAACTGTCTACGCTGTTTTTCAAGTTCTTCATCACTTGCATTTGACTTTTCAAGATTGAGCTGAGTTCGCAAGGCATCACGCACTTCAATCATTCCTGCAATTCGTGAATAAGCTGTATCATTCTTGAGCATTAGCGGTTTAATAATGTCTTGCAAAAGTTCGTCTTGCGTTTTGATACCGATTTTTCTTTGCCCAGGGATTACAAGAAGAGAATCTGCTTTCAAAGACTTGTAATAGTCTGAATTAATAATCTCTTTTTCTCTTTCAGTGTTTTCAAGAACTTGATTTGTCTTTGTAATATTCTTATCAAAAATAGATTTCGGCAACTTCTGAACCGCATTTAAGATAGCCATATCAAGAATATAGGTTTCAGGCGGTATACATTTCAATTCTTCACCAAACTGAGAAGACACGTACTTCATTTCGCCAAGTATCTGCTCGGGATTATTTATAAAATATTCATTAATAAAACCGTTTTTATGTTCAGAATCGTCTTTATTTGGAAAGAATTTATTGCCAAGGGAAAGCCAATCTTCGCCACGCTCAATGCCTTTGTCGATTTCTTCTTCTGTCTTCTTTTGGAAGAAAACAATATCGGTTGTAACGTCGGTAAGAGCGTTTTCTTGAAAGGCTGTATTCGGCAAGCGAATTGCAGCTAAGAAGTGAGATTTATTGGCAATATATCCACGGTGCGAACGTGTGTGTGAGTCCATAAAATGACGACTCACAACAAAAGCACCAACACCGCCTTCTTTTACCAAGTCCATAGAGTTAGCAATAAAGTAATTATGTATTGAAAAATCAGAGGCTTTCTGAAAATTTTTGTCGAACAATTTCTGATTTCCAAAAGGCGGATTGCCGATTGTTACATCAAAAATGCCTTGCCCAAAATTCACATCTTGAAAACTTGCCTTAAGATTTTTCTCTTGTGGATACAAATAGTTGAGAATATCCGCAGTAGTGGAATCTTGCTCGACAGTATAGAAATTCGCTTTGAAACTATCGGGCTTGAAACCGATAAAATTGCCTATACCTGCAGATGGTTCGAGGATTTTCAAATTATCGGCTTGATTTACACCAATTTTCGCTAATCCTTGATACATACCCTTAATAATTGTTTCAGAGGTAAAATGCGCGTCCTGCGTTGAACGACGAGCCTTAGCGTAATCTTCTGGAGTAAGCAATTCTTTTAATTCAGTATATTCGTTGCTCCATTGTGAGTTGCTTTCGTCAAAAACTTGGGCAAGTCCGCCAAAACCAACATAGCGAGCTAAGATTTTCTGCTCGTCAACAGTTGCAAATTGTGCCTTATCTGCACGTAATTTATTAAGAACTTTAATTGCTTCAATGTTATCACGGAATTTTGTTTTAGCTCCACCAACTCCTATATTGTCAGCAGAGCTAAGTTTGTAATTTTGAGGACTTAGAGTTCCGTTTCCACTCCCAAGAGATGCAGAGCTTCCCATTCGCTCATTCCCTCTAGTTCCATGTCGTAAAATTCCTCCGTTTCCATCGCTTCCGTTTCCGCTTTCCATTGGGTTGTTAGTTTCATCAAGAACTGGAACATTCCCTCCCTCTCGAGTTCCACCAATTTCTCGGGGCTGTTCAACGCCCAGCGATCGAGAATTCGTGAGTAGCGAGGAGTCCAATTCGGTATCGATAAGACTTCCTTGATTGTTTCCTGCTGTAAGTATTTGCGTGCTATTTCGAGTGGTTGTGTTTGTTGTGTGAGCATAAAGTGTTTCCTCCAGTTTTTTGTTTTCTAGTTCATTTTCTTTTTCTAAGCTTTCAAGATGATTGAGATAGTCATCAAAAAGACTTAGCTGACCTTCAAATTTGTTTTTTCTTCTAGCCATTATATAACCTTTCTAAAGTAAATATACAATAATGTCAATATGTTATATGAAAAACCTAGTTAATGAAATTTTTACTCGGTTTATTGTTGATTTTCATGAAAAGCATGATTTCTAAAGTCATTATCCATTTCAAAATAGTAGAAAGACTGCGCTATTAAACTATTTTGAAAGGATTGCATGTTTAGTTAGTTTATTGCTTACTCGTCTTTGAGTGCACCTCCTTGACTTTTTGTCTAAGAATATTTACAATGTATTTACATAAAGGAGTAACTATGAAGTTTGAATGGAATGAGGATAAAGCTCTAAGCAACATCGAAAAACATGCTATTACCTTTGATGAGGCATCTACGATTTTCGATGACGATGAAGCCTTACTAATTTTTGACCCAGACCACTCTGATGACGAAGATAGATTTATTTTGCTTGGGTTAAGTATACGTTTAAATATTCTTGTTGTTTGTCACTGTTATCGTGAGAATGAAGAGATAATACGTATTATTTCAGCACGAAAGGCAACAAAGAACGAAACAAAAAACTATAACAACAGTAAAAGGACTTAGAATTATGCGTAAAGAATATGACTTTTCAAATGCTATTAAAAATCCTTATGCAAAAAAGCAAAAAACTACAGTAACTATCCGCCTTGACAGTTCAACGATTGACTACTTCAAAGCATTGTCAGAAGAAGTTAATATTCCCTATCAAACTCTGATGAACTCCTACTTGGCTGATTGTGCTAAAAACAAAAAACAACCCGTATTTACATGGGAATAAAAGTTAATTGAAGGTAATCAGCTCTATCATAGGGATGACTATTTCTTTATCAATCAAGCCGTAGTAACGAGAGTCAAAACTTCCGTTGTGCGAGGTATAGACAAAGAGCTTACCCTTTGGAATTACTCCTTCTTTTAAGATTGAAATCGTATAGTTTCCGAGTGAATCAAATTCTTTTCTGCGAAGAGCCGTACTGAATTGTTTGTCTTGTCTTTTTACATAAACAATATCATTCTCGATAGTTACAGTATCTCCCTCAACTCCTAGGACGACTTTCAAGAGTCCTGTACGTCCGTTCTCACATAAGCCTTCACCTAGATAAAGTCTTGCTTTTACTTCTTCTGATATTTCAGTAGGTAAGCAGAACTTTACGATGTTGTTATGAGTAAGCGGTTTTGAGCTTTCTATATACAATCCTTTTGGGAGTGATTCCGTATAGTTGACCGCAAGCCCAAAGTAACAAGAAACTGAAATCATAAGGAAAAGTATAGAAATCATTATATATATTTTCTTCATTCTTCCTCCAAATACTTTTCAAAATTAACTTGTGGAATTTCAATCCTTTTAGGTTCAATCACCTTTACATTTCTATAAAGAGAATCGCTGACTTGCGGTGCTTCAATCTTCACTCTTTCCATAAAAATAGGATCTTTGAAATAGAGAATTTGCTTGCCGTATGCAACAAAGATAAGCATATCGCCACCTTTCAATACATTTCCATTTGAATCTTTTTCTGCAGACGGAAGCCTCATGCACTCATCGGGAGTGAGAAGAGGTCGAGCGGTTTCAGCAACGCTGTGTGAGCGTGAAGCCCCCGCTTGACTATAAGATGTTGAGATTTTGTTATCAACAACCGTAGTTTTTCCTGTCATTTCAGAGAGGACTTTTGTCGTTTCTATCGAGTTTGGAGCGTAGGCAATTCTTATATGACAGTTCGCCATAATCGCATTATCTTTGCCGTATACCGCATTTAATTGTGTTATATCTTGAACGATTAGATACATTTTACCTCCGTATCCTGCAATGTAAGCAATGGATTTTTCAATGATTGGCAACTTACCAAGTGAAGTGAATTCGTCTAACATCAAGAGCAATCTGTGCTTGTAGCCTTTTACGCTTGTACCATCTTTAAAAGTCATTTCTTTACACACATGACGTATAATCATATCTGCAATAAGACGTATCAAAGGGCGCACCCTGTCAATGCTTGCAGGGCTAAGAACAAGATACAAGTCCACGGGACTTTCATGATTCATCAAATCGTTGAGTCTAAAGTCGCAAGAACTTGTATTCATAGCGATAATTGGGTCTTTATAGAGAGCCATATTAACCAATGCTGAGGAAACAACACCGCTTGCTTCAGTATCTGCTTTCGCTGACATCTCAAGAGCAGTGGAAGCCACAAAGGCATGAATTTCTTTGCCGATTTTTTCTTCAATATTTAGAAAGACTTTCTTCAACTCTTCAAAATGATTAGTTTCTTTCATTTCTTCAAGAAGTGACTTCACACCTTTTTCATAACCAAAGCCCGAGAGCATGAGTGTCACATCATAAAGAGTTGCCGAACGCTTTTCTTTTGCTTGAATCATCACGCAACAATGCAAGATTATTCCACTAAAGAATGCAAAGGCTGCCTTCGTCCAGTGGTCGGGCAAGCCCTTTCCATCGGCATCAACAATCATCAAAGCTAAGTTTTGCACGTCTTGAATTGCGTAGAGAGTATCAAGCCTTACTTCTTCTATTGGATTGAATTTACAGGAGTTTCCTGTCACATCTGTAGGGTCAAACTTTAGAACTTTATGCCCTATTAATTTTCTATACCCCGAAGTCAAAGCCCAGTTTTCCCCTTTAATATCGAGAATTATTGTAGAATGAAGCCAAGAAAGAAGTGTCGGTATGATAAGCCCCACACCTTTACCCGCACGTGTCGGCGCATAACTTATGATGTGTTCAGGACCGTTATGCCTGAGATATTTCAGTTCAGAATTGCTCTTCTTTTGCCATGCGCCAACATACACACCCTCACCATTCAGAAGTCCTACAAGTTCAATTTCATCTTCATCTGCAAAGCGTGCCGAACCGTGTAAGTCCTTGTTTCCACTTGTTCTTCTTTTCCAAAAGATAAAACTGTAGACAGCGAACTGCGGAATAGTGAAAATGGTAAAAGCTATTGTTTTTCCTAGATTTAATAGTTCTACAACGTTAGAGAATTTCCACTCAAATATTCTTGTAAAAGGATAAATTGGAATATTGTTTATAGTCAGTAGGTATTTGCCTAAACCTCTTTGATAATTCAGTTTATACGCAATAAACTGTGTTCCGACTTGCATTGCAACGAGAGCGAGAATTGAGAGACCGAAGAGGTGTAAAGTCAAGTAGAACAGCTTAGAAGATTTCTTTTGTAAGCCGTATTGCATATTATTTCCATGCCGTGTAAGGGCTTTGAAATACTAAATCTTTTGTGAGAACCACATTAAATTGATAGCCTGTACGAATTTCAAGAGTCGGCTTGATATTTAGATTTTTTTCAAGCAGTTGCGCCGATGTTTCGCCTATTTGCTGAGCAAGGCTTGCGGTCAGTTGTGACTGCAAAGAGCTTTCATCTCCCATTGCTCCTGAAATATCAAGAGCATAGGAAGTTCCTGCGGTTATGAGCGACATCAAAATTGCAGAGCCAAAAGTCTTGAAATAATGATTATTCACTCTATCACTGAAACCGGAATTTCCTGATAAATCAGCTCCTTCCATTGCAGGAAGAGTGAGCGCAGAACCATCGGGGAAGATAATTCTGTTCCAAGCCACAAGCACACGTTCTTGACCATAGACGATACGTGAGTTATAAACTCCAAATAATTTAGAGCCTTGCGGTATCAGCATATTCATTCCTGTGGCGGTATCGTATACGTTTTGCGACACTTGAGCGATTATATGCCCGGGCAAATCAGAATTTATTCCCGTGACCATTATCGCAGGAATGACAGAACCTGTTTTGACTTCAAAGTCTTGCCCTTTAGTGCGAATATGCATTGAAATCCAAGCCTTATCTGGTTGCGAACGAGAGAAAAAGTCTTCCTTATCTTTATCTGCGCTTGGGTCGTATGAACTTTGTGAGGTATTCAATGATGTAGCAAGTGGATTAACTTGTGGATTTTCAAAACTAGAACCTTGCTGAATGTATGCAGCTTGATTGTTTTGAGTATTTTCAGAAGAGCCGTATTGTTTTGAAATAATAGGAGAAGAAAGAGCAGTAAGATAGTTTTGAGTACGCATTTTCTTGATATTTTCGTACTCTTCGTCTATTTTCATTTCTTCTGGACTATCCCTAACAATTACAATAGGTTCTTGTGTTTGATGAGTAGGATTTTGCGGAGCTTGAATAATGCCCGATTCTTGATCTTCTTCGTCCTTTAGAGCAAGTCCGCTACCATCGGCGAGAATAAACATCTTGTTTTCCTCAGTTTCATCGATTCCTACGCTTTCCGCTTGCCCCTCTCTTGCTTTTACTCCGCTCGTGCTGACATTGTAGACGTACACGCAAAAGATAATAACAAACATAAAAACAGCTAGATAGAGATATTTTTTCGTCACTTCTTTTGCTTGCGGTTTTGGTCTGAGAGAGTTTGGTGAATTGTCTTTAGTCATCTAATCCACCGCATTAACAAGCTTTTTCGTCCAATTAGAAATGGCTTTTCCTTGAGCGTTATACATACGAGTAAAGACAAATTCCTCCAGTTTTACTTTGATAAAATAGTTTGAATTTTCTAGGGTATCAAGCGTATAAGATAAAGTTAATTTACTCTCATTTTCTATTGTATAACCCAAATTTCTCAACTGATTTTCCAAGGCAAGAGAAAAGGAATTATCAATATTTTCAATAGGATTGAGCAAAGAAAGGATTGTATGTCCCGATGGATAATCTTTTGATATGAATGAAACCAAGTCGGTAGCGATAGTATCACTGATACTTACTTCTGTAATTTCAGTTACATAAGAGCCATTATTCACACGGACAGCGCAACCTTGTAAGAGAAGGACTAAGGCGCACAAATATAACAATTTCTTCATATTAATCCCTCACAATCCTGATTTCTTGCTTGTCACTACCGACACCGATAACCAAGCGAATTTCTTCAAAAATTCCGTCAGCAATCATCACATTCTCTTTCACTCTATAGTTCACGATTGCATCTTGATTATTCTTTCTTGTGAGCAAAACAGGCATTTCGCTTTTTGCTTTCTCAGAGAATTTTATATAAGTCCTTGTGTTATCATCATAAATTCTTGTTGGCTTCCAAGAATAAGAGCCTTTCATTGTGTAGTTGAAATTTAGCTCAGACAAATCAAACTCTTGACCGTTAGCAACTGTAGAAGAAAAATGCTTTTCACGCTCTTCACGGGCTTGCTTGTCAGACGAATAAGCAATTATATCATCGTGATAGATAAAGCCGATATAAGGAGTGAAATCAGTTCTTGAGGAGATTAATCTGAAGTGGTAAGTCCTTCTGTTTGTCGTAACGACTGCCGATGTTTCAAGCCCTGCATCAATAGGTTTTATAAACAAATGCGTAACGTTAGCCGATTGACCTTTTTCTATAAGCCAGCGTGCTGAATCGCCAATAATAATTTCATTTACAATTTCGCCTCCTTGAAGTTCCACGTCACATACTTGCATAGGGCTTGCGATAATTGTCGCCAAGCTTGCGCCGTGAGTGTAGACAAGTTTTCCGTTTGCTACCAAGAATGGATCAATTCCTTTTCTTGCCCAAGAATCGGAGAGTTTCAAAGCTCGTCTTTCTTTGTCTGTAAGCGGAATTACGTTTGTGCCGAGATAGTCTGGAATATCAGTAAATGCGTATTCTTCGTTATATTGAGCGAATGCGTTTGTAGTCATAAAGCTGATTGTTACAGCGAGTAATAGTGCGATATATTTCATTTTTAATCCTTATTTAATAATATTGGGGTAGCTGAAACAGCCGTTATATATATCCCTGCGGGATTATTGAGAATTGAATTTACATTCTGCGGAATCTGAATCTGAACCGTGATTGTTGCCTCATACATTTGCCTTTCAAGCTCTGCTCCTGTATGATTACGTACAATTTCAAGCCATTCAATGCGGTAAGAGTCAGAACTTATTGGTAGTGGCAAAGATTTAATTTCCACATGAACAAGCTTATTATCTTTCGCTATCTCATAAGGATTATTAGATTTATACCAATCTCCGATAACATTTTTAGACGAGCCTACAAAGAAGTATGTAAGCCTTTGAATCATCTTTTTTTGAAGCTCAATATCCGCTGTTACGGTTCGCCAGTCTGAAATGCAATTTGCCAAAGTTGCCTGTATCAAATGTTCTGGTAAAGTCTGAATATCTATTGCTTTTCCAATGACTTGCGTATGCCCGAGCTTATCAACTTCAATGATATACGGTACGACCTTCACTTGATTTGCTTGCATCACATTTCCGACAATAGAAATTGTGGCGATAAGCAAAGCCATAAAAGAAAATTTTCTCCAATTATGTGCTTGCTTTATGTACGAACCGTATCGCTCATACCATTCATTTTTTGCATTGAGATAAGGATTTGTTCCTTTTTCTTCAACTTCTGTATTTTGAATTTTTTTCTTTGAAAATAACATACTTATCCTTTTGAAAGGTCATTTATTGTTTGAAGCCTGTCTTTGAGTTCAGTTCCCATACTCGTCCTACGAACGCTTGCTTGATGGTTTGCGTGATACATAGCTTTCACTGCTCCAAATGCCGTTCCTTTAATGCCTTTTGCGCCGTCCGCACGGGCGATTTTCCCAGCCCTATAGCCCATCATGCCACCCGCAATTGCTCCGCCGACAGCTCCAAGAGCAACAGCACCAACTGCTTTCATTGCTCCACCAAGTCCGCCACCTGATCCAACGTGTGAGCCGTTAACAATACTGCCGACTGTGTCGGGCAAACTCTTTGAAATTACAAGCAAAACTACCACAAAACCGAGAACGACAGAGATATCACTCATTGTACTGGTCGTGAATTTAACTTGCTCTATAAAGTCAAATCCTATACCTACAATAAGTTGAAGTACAAAGAGCTTGAAAGCGACAGAAAGTATATATCTAATTGTATTTATACCGTATTCTCGAAACAATTCGCTTGCTCCAAGCGGAACAAGAACAAGAGCTGCAGTTGTTGCAATCATGGCTTCACACTTGATAACAATGATGTTCGCCGTGATTAGCGAAAAACAAACAAGAATAATAAAACTAGCTATATAGAGCGCAATTGTTAGCCCAACTTCGTCAATATCAAGAGCGTCGATTCTTATGTTGATTTTCTTCAAGAGTTCAAGTCCAACAATGAAAGGATTTGAAGACTGCGTTTCAAGCTTCGTCATTGCCCCTGCAAGCTCGTAAAGCCCGTTTATCAGCATTGCTGACCACTCTTGATAGTTGTTGATAACCGCAAGAAAAAAAGAAGCTGCAAGAATTGTGAGCGTGAACTTTTTGACGATTTCAGCAAGGTCGGGTTTTGTCAGTAAACCCATGATTCCCATACGAATAATTTCAAAGCCGACAACAAAATAAAAGAGGTTGAGCGCAAACTTTTGAACTACTTTATACCAAGATTTTGTCTGCGTGTTGAATTCGTTTACAATCCTCGTGACGATATCAGCATCGGCATTGGCAAAGCAGAGTGTTGGAATAAAAAAAATTGTAATTACAGATAATAAGAGCAAATATTTTTTCATATTTTACTCTTAAAACAAGGGAAGTTCTTTGACTTTTTGAGTCAAATCAAAATCACTCATATCTGTAATTTCTCTTGCAACTTCCTTAGATAATTGCTTTTCTTTTTCTTCTTTTGCTTGAATTGCCAAGTCTGATTGTGTCTGAGTTGCAATTAATTCACGTAGTTGACGTGCTTCTTGCAACTGCAAACTTGATAGCTGATTAGCTGACGATAAAGCTTGCATTTGACCTTCGGGAGTTTCTATTAAGTCATTGATATAACTTTGAAGTTGCCCCGTATCGTGTAAGTCTGCAAGTTGCTTTCCCGATACTTGAAAAGTTGCTTTTGTCGCTTCATCAATTCGCTTCGACATTTCGTCCATTTCAGCATTGATTACGATATTTCCTTCGTCTTGCTCTTCATATCCTAACTGTGCTATATCTTTATAAAAAGATTGGTCTGGATAAAGTTTATCGAAGATTGCCCCCATTCCTGCAATGTCAGATTTTATTGTAGAAAGCGAATTGGTCAGCATAGCAAGATTTGATAAATCGTCGGTGAGATGAGAAAGAAGATTTTGCGGTAAGTTCACGGTATTCTTTATCATATTTTCATACTGCTGAATATTGTTCTTCACAAGTTCAATCTGCTGATATGTTTGCTTTATCGACTCCGAATATTCCATTGTCATATAACGTAAGTCCTCGATATTAGTCACTCTATCCATAAGCTGAGTCCATTCGGTAGAGCAGTTGGCACACCAAATCGTCCAAGCGTGAGCATGGGAAGTGAATGTAAGTAGTAAACCTATAGAAATAATATTTTTTTTCATCATAAAGCTCCTTTTCGTTCAAGCCATCTGTCTTGCCAATTACATTCGTCAACTGTAATCAACTCTTTGATTTCATTGATACTGTTTTTGTCTGATGCACCGATAAAAGAAAGTGTCTTCTCACCGAGCGCAAGTTGAATTAAACGTTTACCCATTGGATTCGAGACATAATAGTCACGTTTTGGCGTTGCTTCACGAGCTAATATATTGATTTCTCTATCATTTAATCCAATTCCTTTATAAAGTTCGTACTGGTCTTCTTGTCTTGCGTTTGGATTTGCAAGCAGGATTTTTGTCGGGCAAGATTCAACAAGAACATCAAGGATTCCGCTGTTTTTTGCGTCGGATAAAGACTGAGTTGCAAGCACAACAGCGCAGTTTAATTTACGAAAAACTTTAAGATATTCTTTTATTTTCCAACTAAACAACTTATGAGCGAGCAATTGCCACGCTTCATCAAGTATAAGCAGAGCAGGTTTTCCGTCGAGAGATTTCTCAATGATATGAAATATATAGAGAAGTACAGGAATAAGATTTTTATCTCCCATGCCCATAATTTCGTCCATTTCAAAAACTACAAAATTGGACAGCTCAAGTGAGTCATGCGTTGCATCAAGAAGAGAACCCATAGCACCTGAATGCGTATAATGTGCAATAGATTCAATAACTTCTCTGTCATGCACAATCTGAGAAAAGTTTGTGAGCGAGCGTTGGTCTTTTGGTGCGCTTTGCAAAGTTATCAGAGCGTCATGGATTTCTTTTCTATGCTTAGGAGTTACTTCAACCCCTTGTAATTGCATAAGAGTTTCAAGCCACTCTTGACAAAAAGCCAATTCTGATACGCTCTCGTCCACATTTCTCAGCGGTTCAAATGCTATATTGTCAGTCCCGATTTCAAAATGAGAACCGCCCATCGCTTTACACAATGGAAAGAGCGACATTCCTTTATCAAAAGCAAATATTTTCGCATCTTTATAAGCTCTGAACTGACTTGCAATAAGTCCAAGCAAAGTAGATTTTCCCGAGCCTGTCGGACCGAAAATCAGCGTATGCCCCAAATCTCCCACATGAAGATTTAGCCAGAAAGGAGTCGTCCCTCCTTCAGTTGTCACAACTGATAAGGGTCTTGAGTCATTAGGAAAAAAGGGAGAAGGACAATACGGCGAACCTGTATAAATTGTTGAAAGTGGCAAGAAATCTGCAAGGTTGAGCGTTGTGACCATAGGTCTTCTCACGTTTGCAAATCCGTTACCGGGGAGCGAGCCAAGATAAGCTTCAAGTGCATTGATTGTTTCAACCCGACACCCAAAGCCGAGAGTTTGCACTATCCGTCTGATTTCACGTATATTTTCAAGTAGTTTCTCTTCATCTGTTCCCATCATCACAATCGTGGTCGACATATAGCCTGCGCCCATAAATCCACTCTGGACTTCCGCCTTTGCCTCTTCTGCATTTTCACGCATGGCAAGGGAGTTTCTGTTGGGCTTTGCATTTTCATTTCCCGTGTATTGGTCAATGAAAGAGTAAACACTTTGATTCCAACCCTTTACATAATTTTCGATCTCTTGTTCGGCTTCAAATTGAGCAAGGCATATATAGCGTGTGGAAAATCGAAATTCGCAAGCAAGAGAAGAAAGATGTGACATCATAGCAGGATAGGACTCTTGCGGAAGTCCATCAATAGAAATAATTTTTATATGCTTTTCGCCAAGTTTAGGAGCAATACCGCCAAGTAAGTCCTCACCTCCAAGTAAGGCATCGAGATACATAGGAATTTTAGGAACTGCAAAAGAATTGAGTTCACCGCTTATGCACTGTTGTATATGAGCTAACAAATCGGAATGTAATAACTTTTCATTTTTTCCGTATTCAATTTCGTATTCTGTAAGTCGTGTGAGGTAGAGAACGGAGGAAAGGGAGTCTTCAAATTCAAGGAGAACCGACTTAAAACGCTCTAGTTCTTTATCAAGTGAGTAGCTGTTTTTATTGGTAATATCTACAAGAGGAGTGTACGTCAGCACGATATAAGTGCTTGTGCTGTAGCACACGTCCGAGCCGAAAAAAGCTCTTCTTTCATCATCGATGAGTTGAGAGATTCTATCGGGAAAAAAGTTTTTACTTTCATGGGGATACGCTTTCTTTCGAGAACGAACTGCGTCCACATGAATCATAAATTCACTGCCGAGCAACTTTATAGAATTTGAAACCTGTTCGCTGAGAAATGCAAGCTCATCAAAAGTTGCGCTTGCGGTGTCTATGCCAACAAATTCAAATCCTGCGAGGAAAGAGCCGTCTTTTTGAACGACAATTCCCTCATCCGCCAAAAGAGCGTAACCGAGCAAGTCGGGTAAGCCTTGTTCTTTTGAGCGGTATTCTTTCAAATTAAGCATTATTTCTGAACCTTATAGCCATGAAAAGTCCATAAAGAACTCTTTGCGCTATAGTAAGATTGTTGGTGAAAGTACCTCATAAATACTTTTGACATCATAGGGTCTAATTTTGCCATTTTTCTCAACAAAAACAGACTGGTAAGCCAAAAAATCAGAGATACAACCGCACCCAAAATTGATAACCCACCCATACCGTTCACAACTGCCACAATTCCTGCGAGCATGATTGGATCTCGTTCTGCGCCAAACATATGATTGTGTCTGATAAGTGATTGATATACGGGCATTACTCGTGCTGTTTGCATGATTTATGTTTGAGTTGTGCCTTCTTGAGGGAAAACACAACTCAATTTTCCTCCTTCAATATAAAAGTTCATCGAACCTTGAAAATGTAAGATTTTTTCTTCTGACAAGGAAAAGTGATTTTTTATGAAAGGAGTGTATTTAAACATACATGACTTGAATAAAATATTACTTTGACGACGTCAGAAGGAAAAAGATACATTTTAAACGATTGCGCCTGAGAATGTGAACAAGTTGCCGACAACTGAACCTGCAAACGCTACGAAACAGATAACCACCGCAACGTTCATAAACTCCTTGATTGAGCCGTCAAGCGACTTCTGACCAAAGTACATGCTCAAACCAACGGCAAGCAAAGCCACAGTCGAGAGGACTAAGCCTGTCGGACCTGTAAAGGTGTTCATAATCTTCGTTAAAGGTCCTGAAAACTCTGTTAATCCGCCGTTGGCGTGTGCCCTTGTCGGGAGGAAAACAGCGAGAGCCATAAACAATAAAAATTCAACCATGAGAAACTCCTTCTCGTTTGTATATTTCAAAAGTCGTGTAATTTTGACTCTTGATATTAAAGTCAACAACGTCAATTATCTTGGATAGTTGACGTTGATTTTTCTTGTTCTTTTCCATAAATACAATCAAATCTACAGCTCTGCCGATAAGCCGTCGTTTCTCTCCGTTTCCAGCTTCTTCAACAAGTTCCTCAAGTCTTTCAAGTGCTTCTTCTGCACCGTCAGCATGGAAAGTTCCTATCCCGCCCGGGTGTCCCGTATTCCAAAGTTTGAGGAGTTCGAGAGCAGAGCCGTCACGAACTTCACCCACAAGAATACGTTTAGGCGCATATCTCATGCAAATCTTTGTGAGATTTCTCATGCCGATATTTGCAAGTTCAGAAGTCAGAAAGAAAACAGAATTAGGGCTTTTTGATTGAAGCTCAGCGGTATCTTCCAAAATGAGAAGTCTGTCGTTCGGGCAAAGCGAATAAAGTTCATTGATTACGGCATTTACAAAAGTTGTCTTACCCGATGAAGTACCGCCCACAACCATAATATTTTTACGTTTGGTAATAGCATTTTGAATGATAGGAATAACTTCCTGTGTGATTGTTCCTGCTTGGAGGTATTCATCTAAGCTCATAATCTTGTTTGCTTTTTTACGCAGAGTAAAAGAGGGAGCGAACACAATAGGAGGATACGTTCCCTCAAAACGAGAACCGTCAAGAGGGAACGAACCTTCAACCACTGGATTGAGAGCACTGACAGTCACATCGAGCGATGAAGCAACAAGCGAAATAATTATTTTTGCTTGTGCAAGTCCGATTTCTCCTATGCACTCTTGCTCTTGCCCGTACTTCTCAATCCAGAGTTTTCCATCGGGATTGAGCATAATTTCAACGACTTCTTTATCAAGCAGAGCACTCATAATGAGTTCACCGCAATTATATTCAAGGCTTTGAAGAAGTCTTTCGTCAGCAATTGTTTTCAATCCTAACTCCAGACCATTACCGCTATGTTTAAAAGAACCAATAAACCAATGATAATACATGTGTTTCTTAGTTGAGCTTGAAGTTCTGCCATTCTCTTATTTTGACTTTCATAGATTTTGATAAGCCCTTCCGTAGAAATTGCTCTCAGCTTTTCTTCAACTTTATCGGTACTTTCTTGAATCGTTTCAACGAAGTCGTTTACTTGGTCTGAATAGAGATTTTTCAGAGCAATCATATATTTTTCTTGAACTTTTTCATGTTCATGGAAAAAGGCATTTAAGATTGTTACCATGAGAAGAATGGGGTCGTCCTTATCAATAATAACTTCATTTTCTTTTGCGATGAGAGCCCTTACATATTCGATGCTCATGCCGATTCCATCATCATATTTAGATTTTTCTACTTCTTCTTTATTTACAGAATTAATGCTAAATGGTTCGTCTAAAGACATAGTTTTCTCCTTTTTAGTGTAAATAGGTTATTTTAAGTTTGCACTCTCCACGAGCGAACAAATCTGATTCCAATATTTTTTTAGTCGAGAACGTACAGCAATATGTTTTGCGCTCTCAATACCAACTTTGAAAGATTGCCTTTTTGCAAAAAGTTCTTCTAAATCCTTACCAATCAAGTCTTTATTTCCACTTGGAAGTTTGAGAACGTAATGAATATTTTGCTCATACTCTTTATGACATTTGAACTGTGTGAAACTCTTTCCATCAACTTCAACAGCTCCAAAGTATGGATTGAGCCAGACAACGATTTTTGCAAAAGGAAAACAACGTGCAAGTTCTACAAAGCCCTCTACTGTATCAAGAGCAGCTTGACCACCCGTAATTACAGTATGCAGAAAGACTTTGTGACCAAGCTCTTCAAGAGTTCCCAGCATATCAATCTCTTCCATATATGCCCCAAGAGCGATAAACGAGCTTGCCCCATTATCGACAATGACATGGGAATCCTCTTCCGCTTGAGCAATATTTTCGAGGAGTTCGTCAAACATTCTTGGGTCAATGTTGCCGTCTTCTTTGAGCAAATTTATACGTTTTACAGAAAACTCCTTATATCCCGAGAGGGTATGATTGACGGGGTCAGTATCATAAGCATAAATCTTACTTCCTTGCTCTTCAAACACTTGATAAGTTATCGAGGCAATCATGGACTTCCCGACTCCGCCCTTGCCTTGTAGAATGAAATGGATTGAAGCCATATAACCTCCTAAATATTTTCGTCCGGATTAGACT
>CAYJOR010000055.1:0-13566 GCA_964371865.1 uncultured Desulfovibrionaceae bacterium
GTGATGTAGTTGTTTGTGGACAACCGTTCAATGTTAAGGTAAATGTATCTCACGCTAATATTTCAAAAGAACATCTTGATGTGCAATTAGTAATGGGCAGAACTAACGGTGATGATTTTACATCGAAACCTGAAATTCTTCACCTTTTACCTGTTGCAATAGATGAGAACACTACGAACTATAGTGGAATTTACATTGCTAAAAAGAATGGAAGATACGCCTTCGGCATACGTGTATTGCCTACAAAAGAAGGACTTGCATTAAACAAAAGCAATCCTACCATTCTTTGGGGATAATATTAAATGACTGATAGTATGACAACAACAAGCTCGGAAAAAGAAGAACTTTCTTCAACTAAAAATGCTCCACTTGAAATTAAACTGCAAGTGAAGCCAAAAGAAGAAACTCAGCTAGAAGTAGAATCTAACTCACAAGCTCAAGTTCAAAAAGAACAACCTAAAGTAGATGCGTCAAACATTACTTTTGGAGAGGCACAAACTCAAACTTCTACTCAAGCACCACTTTATTATGATTCCGGCATGAATGATTATTCTTTAGGGAATTATCTTTCAGGAATTGGGCTTGTTGTTGTCATGCTTGCTTTTTTATATGCACTTTTATGGTTTTTACGCAAATACGGCAAAGGAAACTTTCTTCCTATAGCTTCTAAAATTTCTCGCAACGATTTACGCCTAGAAGCACAGCTTCCACTAGGTCCTAAAAAAACTTTATACGTCGTAAGATATCTAAATAAAAGAATTTTACTCGGTGCGACAGATTCACAAATTACACACCTCAGCGAAGATTACATTTTAGATGAAGACGATGACAATTCAGCACCAGTAAATCAAGAAAATTTTAAAGAAGTTGTTGAACACTTTACAGACGATAAGAGATAAGTTATATTCAGCTTATGAAAGACTCATCAATGACGCAAACACATATTTTTCGACAGTTTCTGACATTGCTTTTTGTGCTATGTCCTTTTCTTATGCCTGAGCTTGCACATGCAGTTCCTACTGCCGCAGATAATACTCTTCCAAGCATAGGTCTAACCTTAAGCGGTGGTGGCACCGAGCCGGGTAACGTCTCCTTGCTCCTAGAAATTTTATTTCTTCTCACTATTCTTTCACTTGCCCCCGCGATTGTCATGATGATGACATCTTTCACGCGTATTATCATAGTCTTTCACTTCTTACGGCAAGCAATAGGTATTCAGCAGTTACCGCCAACACAGGTTCTTGCTTCTCTTGCTATTTTCCTTACATTTATAATCATGTATCCCGTAGGTAAACAGATAAACGACACTGCCCTACAACCATACCTTGCTGAACAAATAAGCTTCGACCAAGCTCTAGACACAGCACAAGTTCCAATCAGATCTTTTATGTTCAAACATACAAGAGAAAAAGATATTTCAATTTTCTACTCTATTGCTCAAATGGAGCAACCTAAAAGCATTGATGAGGTTTCTACCATAATGCTTACAGCCGCATTTATCATAAGCGAGCTGAAAACTGGCTTTACTATAGGATTTTTAATATATATACCATTTTTAATTGTTGATATGTGCGTATCCTCTATCCTACTTGCTATGGGTATGATGATGCTACCGCCTATGATGGTATCTATGCCATTTAAGATACTTTTATTTGTTATGATTGACGGATGGAATCTTCTTGTAGGTTCCGTTGTAAACAGCTTCTTCGGCTAAGGAGGAAAGATATATGAGTCCTGAATTTGTTATCGGTTATTGCAGAGCTGCAATCGAATTAGTGTTGTCTATTGTATTACCAATTTTGCTTGTTGGTCTTACCGTTGGTGTTACTGTAAGTATTATCCAAGCTGCTACTCAGGTGCAAGAACAAACCCTTACTTTCGTACCAAAACTTGTTACTATATTCCTCATGCTTCTCTTCACATTTCCGCTCATTATGGATAAGCTAAACTCTTTCACTATTAACGTATTCCTAAATCTACCACAATATATAAAGTAATTTTTTTTATTATTATTTCGAGAGGGGGAAACCACGTTTTTGAGTCAAAAACGGTGTTTCCCCCTCTCGAGCTCTCCCCCTTCCTTAAAAACCATTTACTGGAATATCAATAAGTTAGAAAGCAACACTAAAGTAAAAAGAAAATTATTAGCTTTTCTCAATAAAATGTTCTGTAATTATGCAGAGGTCTTTATTGAGCAAAGAAGAAAGAAGTTAGTTATAAATCTCACCGCCTGCACGAACTTTATTTTACATAGAGGTTAAATGCAGTGAAATTAAAAATTTTGTAAGGAAAGGGTGAGGGCTTGTGGTTTTCCCTCCCCCAAAAAATTTCAAATTAGCTTATCCCCCCCTTAACTTGCTCATTATTAATATTTGATGTAGTGTTATTTCTATAAAATATGCGAGGATTGTATATGGATATTAGAGAGACATTGCTAGAAATGGGAAAAGAAGCAAAGATGGCGGCGCAGAGTCTTTCACGAGCTGAGGGAAGAGATATTTCAAATGCGCTTGATATTCTGTCAAAACTTCTTAGAGAAAACAAATCTGTCCTTATAGCTGAATCTGACAAAGATATCGCTAAGGCTATCGAAAAAAACATGTCAGTGCATGACAGGCAAAGACTACAACTTACTGATGCTATTATAGAAGAAATGGCAGAAGCCTGTATTTATGCCTCACAATATCCACATCCTATTAATATTACAGAAGAACAGTGGCAAAGACCAAATGGATTAACCGTTGGTAAAATGAGAGTTCCTCTAGGCGTTATTGCAATTATTTACGAATCTCGCCCAAATGTTACTATAGATGCTGCGATTCTCTGCTTAAGAGCAGGAAATGCTGTTATTTTACGAGGCGGTTCAGAAGCTATTAACGCAAACACAGCCTTATCAAAACTTTTAAGTAAAGCTCTATTGATGGCAAACCTGCCTGAAAAAGCAGTGCAGATTGTTGAAACTACAGATAGAGCGGCAGTGCAAGCAATCTGTAAGATGAATGAATATATAGATGTTTTAATTCCTCGTGGTGGAGAAAGCCTTATACGTGCAGTTATTGAACAAGCAACTATGCCAGTTTTAAAGCACTTTAAAGGCGTATGTCATATGTTTATTGAAAAAAGTGCAAAACTTAATGAATGTATTCCTTTGGTGATAAATGCAAAAGTTCAGAGACCTTCCGCATGTAATGCACTTGAATGCTTACTTATTCAGCAAAACATATCAAAAGAGTTCTTAAAAAAAGTAGTTCCTACACTTTTAGAAAACAATGTGCAACTAAGGCTCTGTACTCGCTCCTATGCTCTGTTAGATGCTATGAAACTTTTATCAGATAAAACAGTTAAGGCAACACCAGACGACTACGGTCAAGAATTTCACGATCTTATTTTAGCGGTTAGAATAGTGGATAACTATAGTGAAGCACTTGAACATATCAGTAAATACGGTTCAAATCATACCGAATGTATTTGTACTCAAGATATAGATATGAGTACAGCATTTACAAAAGACGTTGATGCTTCACTTGTTCTTGTTAATACATCAACAAGATTTAATGACGGTGGTCAACTAGGTCTTGGAGCTGAAATTGGAATTTGCACGTCAAAACTTCACTCTTACGGAGTAATGGGAATTAAAGAGCTTACAACAACAAAATACGTTGCAAGTTCACAATATATTGCAAGAGGATAATATGGAAGCTGTAAAGCAAAAAGCTATTTTTTTTGATAGAGATGGCGTTCTTAATCACGACTATGGTTACATCCATAAAATTCAAGATTTTTCTTGGATGGAAGGAGCAAAAGAAGCTATAGCTTTAGCACATGAAAAAGGATATAAAGTTTTTGTGGTGACAAATCAGTCGGGAATTGCCCGTGGTCTTTACAAAGAAGAAGATGTAAATATACTTCATCAATACATGCAAGATGAATTAAAAAAAATAGGAACATATATTGACGATTTCGATTTTTGCCCTCATCACACTGAGGGAAAAGTTGAAGAATATAGCATTGTTTGTGAGTGTAGAAAACCAAATCCAGGTATGATACTCTCACTTGCAGATAAATATGATATTGATTTATCACAGTCATTTATCATAGGTGATCACAAAAGAGATGTTGAGGCTGGAAAAAATGCCGGAATCGACGGTTATCTTTTCACAACTCTCAACACCTTGGATTTTTTGAAGGAAATTTTTATAAATAGAAATTCAAATTAATTTAGTAAGGAGAGAATCATGGCAGTTCAGAATATTGGATTTATCGGTTTTGGAAAAATGGGTAAAGCAATTGGTAGAGCCTTAATAAAGCACGGAAAAACAATTTATGCCTATACTCCACACCAAGAAAATGTTGACCCAAAACACTATCAAAACTTTGAAGATGTAATTAAAAACTCAGACGTCATAATAATGGCTGCAAAACCACAGCATATAATCAAAAATATTGAAGATGCTTATGATTATCTTACACGCGATAAGATTGTTATCTCAATTGCAGCAGGCGTTCCTTTAAACTTAATGCAAAAAGCGGCAGGTGGCAAAGCTCCTATAGTTCGTTCTATGCCGAATCTTCCGGCAGCCGTTGGTAAAGGTTTATTTG
The DNA here is from genome assembly GCA_964371865.1 of uncultured Desulfovibrionaceae bacterium. Lineage (GTDB taxonomy): Bacteria > Desulfobacterota > Desulfovibrionia > Desulfovibrionales > Desulfovibrionaceae > CAYJAZ01. Next base: position 4,600 of record CAYJOR010000055.1, read on the forward strand.
CTCTTTGCTTTGACGATCCTAGCATTTCAGAAGCTCAACGAGCAGAAATTACAGAGCTTTTTAATCTAATCGGTAGCACACAAATTCTTAAAGAAAATATGATTGATGCTTTTACCGGTCTTGCTGGTAGTGGACCGGGTATTGTGTTCCACTTTATGGAAGCATTCTATGAAGCGGCTGTAACTTTAGGATTTAGCCATAAAGAAGCAAGAAAACTCACTTCTGAAACGTTCTTAGGAACAGCGGCGCTTGCAACGCAAAGCACTTATTCTTTCTATGATTTGAAAATGCAAGTTTGTTCACCGGGCGGTGTTACAATTCAAGGTATAAACCTACTAGAAAAAGAATCAGTTAAATCAGATATAGTTCAAGCAATTTTAATTGCTGCAAAAGCAAATAATAATAATTAGATTATTTTTGAGGGGGAAAACCACATTTTTTTGAAAAGGGAACTTTTCCCACAATGAGTTTTCCCCCTCAAGCTCCCCCTTTCCTTAAAAAACAAGTATTTGTATTTTAGTTAGGGGTATTTTTTTAAATTAGAAATTTATAAGAAATAGATAATATCTTGACTAGTGCATATTTATAAATTATGAGATTTTATATTTTTGACAATGAAAACAGTTTTTATGATTAGAAGCATAGCAAAGTTAATCTTGCAAAATAAAAATATCTTCTAAGATACGGACTAAATCTGAACAAATTCCGCCCATTTCCATAGCTTTTCCGAAGAGTCTCGCTTGCTGATCAGAGAGTAAATCAGGAGAAATCACATCAGGCAGACTCAAACAAAGTCTGCGCGCATAAAACCAAGATTGTACACCCTCATAAAAAAGATCAAATAAGTTTTCAAAATCGTCTTTAGAGTTGTTCCATTTTTGGAACATTATATCGTTTGGGGAAAGGCTTTGAAGAATCGACAGTGCCATTCTTAAGTTAGCAAGCTGAATACCTTGTAAGCCTGTTTTCCAGCCATAGAGCCAAGGCGTTCTATAAAACAGTAAATGTAGCTCGAGTGCAAGATTAAATAAAGATTCTAATTTTCCTTGGATTTTTACAAGTAAATCATCTTGCCATTTTACCTCTAAAGAAGATAGTTTAAGTTCAGGAACGCAGTTTATAGAGATTGGTTCTAACTGAGCAAACTCTTCTAGTATATTGAAATAAAATCTATTTGCAAAGCAGGAATTAGGCGTTTCTAAGTGTGCATAACTTATAATGTATTCACCTTTTTCATATTCCCCTCGAATTGTAGTTGGTTCACCGTATAAAAGAGGATCTAGCTTTTTACCATACATATCAAAACTTTCTTGAGCGTATTCAGGAGTAAAAAGTGAAAGTGGCAAGTCTGATAAATATAAATCTGTACTAATTTTACTGTAGCGAGCAAGAACTTTTGGAGAGTTTTCTTTAGACGTGTCACTGTCAGAAGCAAATCTTGCCGGAAACCAAACAGGAAGAGTTTTGTTTTCTTTATCTACTGGAATTACTTTATCATCTGAACAAGTTACATACAAATGACCAGAGACATGATGCAACAATCTATCGTGTATCGTGCTTCTCTTCCAAGGGCAGATTCCAAGGCTCTCTTTTTCAGAAAGCGCAAAACCAGCGCCTCCGCAAAAACCAAGATATTTGCCACCACTAGAAACAAAGTCTTTTATTACTTTTAATCCATTAGTTCCTAAGGCTTGAGATTTATGCTTTGCAGAACCACCCGGCACAAGCAAAAGATTAGTTTTAATTCCCTCATTAAGAATATCTTTCGCAGTTACAATACGATAAGGCAAGCCTAAAGAATGCAGGCTATGCCATGCTAAAAATCCCCATATGTGCGAATGGTCCCAGTAAAGTGAAATTTTCTCTGCTTGCTTCATAAGCATTTTTTACGCCTATTTTACCCGACTGTAAAGTTTTAAATTTTCATCTTCTATACTTTATAATCATTAAAAGTAATTAGGGTGTGTTTCTAAATCCAGAAATTTTGTGGAATTTTCAATGAAAAGTGATTTTTTATGAAGTGTAGTGTATAAAAATATACATAAACTGAATAAAAAAGCATCTTTGAAGATGAAAAAACGCAAAAGAATGAATTTAGAAACACACCCTAGATTAATTATATTGCTTTTCTAAAGCCTTATCAAGTGTTGCTGTGTTGGAATGGTAAGTTCCATCGGTTTTATATGAATGTCTTGTCAAGAGCCATTCTTCTATATCTATACAGTCTAGCTTACCTTGTACTCCGCTAGTGTGATACTCTTTGAGAAGTTCCGCTATTTCATCGCACGGAAAATAGTCACCTTCAAAGGAGAATCTTAACATATCTTTTTCATAAAATACAGCTTCTTCAATATTCCAAGATTGCAAAATTTGTTCAGCTCGTTCTAAACTACTTTCTGGGATTGGATAAAGATTGCCGTAAGCTTTTATTAGGACTGGTCTCAATTCTATCTCCTAATTTAATTATAAATTCATATAAAAATAAGCCCCATCAAAATCTATTTTTTAGATTGCAATGAGGCTATATTTAAAGTTACTTTACATGAAAGAGCTTAAGGAGAAAAATTTATTTTATCAGAAAAACTAGTTTTCTCCGTAATAAATATTATTCATCTGTACTTTCTTCGATATCTTCAGGAGTTGGTTGAAATGCTTGAGGATTCATACCTAGATGATTAATAACTTTTTGTTCTATTTCGCCACGTAAGTCATCATTTTGATCAAGAAGAGCACGCACGTTTTCTTTACCCTGCCCCAATTTTTCTGAACCATAAGCAAACCAAGAGCCTGATTTATCTACAATACCTGCATCAATCGCAATATCAAGAATTTCGCCTGAGCGTGAAATTCCTGTTCCCCAAATGATATCAAAGTTAGCTTCTCTGAAAGGAGGAGCCATTTTATTTTTCACAACTTTTACACGAGTACGTGAACCAAAAGATTCTTCTTTATCTTTAAGAGTTTGGATTTTTCTGATATCCATACGAACTGAAGAATAGAATTTAAGTGCATTACCACCAGTTGTTGTTTCAGGTGAACCATAACCCATTGTACCAATTTTCATACGAATTTGGTTAATGAAAATAACACTGGTTTTTGATTTATGGATTGTGCCTGTTAATTTTCTTAAAGCGTGAGACATAAGTCTTGCATGTCCACCAACTTGAGTTTCACCCATTTGACCTTCAAGTTCTGCTTGTGGAATTAAAGCAGCAACGGAGTCAATAACTACAAGATCAACCGCATTTGAACGAACAAGCATATCTGCAATATCAAGAGCTTGTTCACCGTGGTCAGGCTGAGCAATAAGAAGTTCAGAAGTATTAACTCCAAGTCTTTCAGCATAGCTAGTATCAAGAGCGTGTTCAGCATCAATAAATGCCGCAGTGCCGCCTTGTTTTTGACATTCAGCAATTATGTGAAGAGTAAGAGTTGTTTTACCGGATGACTCTGGGCCGAAAATTTCAGTCACTCTACCCTTTGGTACTCCATTAATTCCAAGAGCAAGGTCTAAACCAAGTGAACCAGTTGGAATAACAGGAGTTTGCACATGCACATTATCTGAAAGTTTCATAACAGCGCCTTGACCGTATTTACGTTCAATTGTTGAAAGCGCAGTTTTAAGAGCGTCTAAGCGTGCTTCTTCAGCACTTTGGGAAGGCTTCTTTGCCATATTGTTTTACCTCATGAAGGATTAAATTATTATTGTCTAAGAAAGTGAAACATACTCTATTTTTCCTACTTTCGCAAGTTTAATAGAGCGGAGAATTTTTGTTAAAGTGGGGCTCTCAAGCTCACACTCCTACTTAAAACTTCTATAACAATTTCAAGAAATTAGAAAATTTACCATCAAAGGAATAAAATTTATCTTGTCAGAAATCGAGCATAAAAAAAGTGCAGAAAACAATTCTGCACTTTTCGTAAACAACTTTGAAGCACTAATTATGCAATGTTGTTAACAGCTTTTGCAAGTCTTGATACTTTACGAGCAGCTTTTTTCCAGTGGATTACACCTTTACCTGCTACGGTATCTAGAGTAGAAGTTGCGTTTGTAAGTGCAAGAGCTGCAGCTTCTTTGTCGCCATTAGCAACAGCTGTTTTAACTGCTTTTACAACGTTTTTGATACGGGTACGTGCTGCGCGGTTACGTTCGTTACGTTTTTCGCTTTGCTTATGACGTTTGAGTGCTGACTTATGGTTTGCCATGCTGTCTCCTTAAGAAATTGTTGGAAATGTATTTCGATTAATAATCAAGTTTTAACTTGTAAAATCCTTTTTTCGAGCAATTATTATAAGGAAATTATAAAACTTGTCAAGCCTCTGTCATGTATTAATTTAAATTTTTTTACAAGTCAAACTTCAAGGGAAAAAACAAGTTAAACCAGCTTCATAGATGATTTAATTTTGAAAATTCCCTTAAAATTCAAGACTTTTATAAAATTTAATTTAAAGTTTTTCTTAATTATCTGCTTTAAACAAGCAACATATCGTTCAATGAACCACCCGCAGGAACCATTGGATATACATTTTCTTCACGCACTACCTGCACATCAATAATTGCTGCTTTTGGTGATGCAAGAGCTTTTTCTAGAGTAGGAACTAGCTCTTCTCTTGTTGTGATTTTATATCCTTCTGCGCCATAAGCTTCTGCAAGAAGTGGGAAGTTTGGTTGATCTGTCATCGGAGTAGAAGCATAGTTCTTTTTATAGAAAAGTTCTTGCCATTGGCGAACCATTCCAAGATATGAATTGTTCAAGATAAGAATTTTCACAGGAAGGTTATTACTTACTGCTGTCATAAGTTCTTGAATATTCATTTGAATCGAACCATCGCCGGCTATATCGATAACAAGTTTGTCAGGGAAAGCGCATTGTGCACCGATTGCAGCAGGTAAGCCATATCCCATAGTTCCAAGACCGCCTGAAGTCAAGAAAGTGCGTGGCTCATTTACATTTAAGAACTGCGCTGCCCACATTTGGTTTTGCCCAACTTCTGTTGTGAAGATAGCATCACCTTTTGTGATTTCTTTTACTGCTTCGATAACTTCTTGAGGTTTTAGTTCATCAGTGCTTTCATGGTAAGCAAGAGGATGTTCTTTTTTCCAAGTCTGTAGTTGTTCTCTCCATGCGCTTGAGTCAGTAATTTCTTCCGGTGCTTTAGCTTTCATTGCTTCTAGCATACCGATAAGAGCTTCTTTACAGTCGCCAACTACTGGCACATCAACAGCAATATTTTTACGGATACTTGTTGGATCTATATCAATATGAACAATTTTAGCTTTTTTCGCGAAAGTTTTTACAGCACCTGTAACCCTATCATCGAAACGAGCACCAACAGCAATAATTAAATCTGCGTTTGATACCGCTTGGTTAGCTGTGTAAGTTCCGTGCATTCCAAGCATACCGATGAACAAGTCATCATCGCTAGGATATACGCCTAAGCCCATAAGAGTTGAGCTTACTGGAATTGAGTAAGTATTTGCTAGTTCACGAAGTTCTTCATGCGCGTTCGCTATAATAGCGCCGCCACCTACCAATAACATCGGTGCTTTTGCTTTTGCAAGCAAGTCACATGATTTACGGATTTGGTGAGGGTTCGGCTTAACTGTAGGATTATAAGAACGCATATAGACTGTTTCAGGATATTCAAAAGTAGTTTTTTGATTCATCATATCTTTTGGAAGATCTATAAGAACCGGCCCCGGTCTACCTGTACGAGCAAGATGGAATGCTTGCTTAACTGTAAGAGCAAGCTTACTTACATCTTTAACAAGATAGTTGTGCTTTGTACATGAACGAGTAATGCCTAGAATATCAACTTCTTGGAAAGCGTCGTTACCAATCAAATGAGTATGTACTTGACCTGTAAAAATAACCATTGGAATAGAATCACAATAAGCAGTTGCAATACCTGTGACAGTATTTGTTGCGCCTGGACCTGAAGTTACCAGACAAACACCGACTTTTCCTGTTGCTCTTGCATAGCCATCAGCCGCATGAGCTGCGCCCTGTTCATGACGCACAAGGACGTGATTAACTTCTGGGTGATTTGTCATTTCGTGATAAAGATCAAGCACAGCACCGCCGGGATACCCGAAAATTGTGTCTACACCTTCTTTTTTTAGACATTCCATTATAATCTGACAACCGGTCATTTTCATAGTATTTACCTTCCTCATCTCGCTAAAATATCTTGTAATGACAGACTATAAATTTTCTTTAGTGGAAAGTCAATTCAATGTTTACATCATTTATGTTTTATTTCTATAATTTTGAAGATATCTTAATTTATGAAATACACTTTCTTTTCAAGAAAACACTTAAAAAGAGAAAATCCGCGCTTTTTACGGCACGGATTCGCTCAGGTACATCTATTTTTTTGTGGAGAAACTAAGTTGAGTTTCTAAATTTGTTTTTGAGTGTTATTCTACTTCCATCCATTTTCTTAGGATAAGAATTGACATTTCAAAATTTCTTTCGGCTCTGCTGAGCGTAATAGTTTTCAGTTCTTCTATTCTCTGTCGGGTTTCTACAATGCCAATAGCTTTTGTTCTAGAGTTAGCCGGCAGAGTATTATTCTGGATACTATTTTGCTCGGCAGGGCTAAGCTGCTTTTGCTTTTGAGTCATGCATCCATTCCCTCACAACTGAAATTGTTTGTTCCATGTTACGCTCTGCAAGTTGAAGAGCTTTTAGTTTTATGTCTTCAAGACTTAGATGATCTTCTACTACATAGACTGCTGATTCTGCAATTGCTTGTTGTGAAAGTTTTTCTTTCATTTCAATACGTTTTGCTTCTTCTTCTTGAGCTTCATAAAGAGCATATTGTTCTTCGGCAGCCGGTAAACCTTCTAGTCCTTCTAGAATTTCTCCACCCTCAACTCGTGGACGGATAAGGTTCATTACAATCGGTCTGATAATAATCATGATGAATAGGAAGATAAGAAGAGCTGTAAGAATTGGTTTTATCATTCTGCTTGCAAAGTCTGCAAGAAGTTCAGCTGGATTTGTTTCCTTGAGTAAATCATTTTCACCGAAAGCAATGTTATTTACTTCTATAGTATCCCCGCGAGTTGCATCAAAGCCTACTGCATTTGCTACAAGTTGACGAATGCTTGCAAGTTCTTCTTCTGTACGTGGAACGTATGTATAGCCGCCATTTTCATCTACTATATAACTTCCATCAACAGCAACAGCGATTGATAAACGATTCACTGAACCCATTTGACCAATAATATTTTCTTCAATTTTATTGATTTCGTAGTTAGTAGTACGCTGCTCTCTTTGACCTGTTTGAGTAGATACTGATTCAGAAAGTCCATCACCTCGGAAGTTAGCATCTGGTGAGCCACCTTCTAAATTCGCTGAACCTGTTTGAGTTTCTTCACTTCTTTGTTCTGAACGAATTACTTGACTTTCAGGATCAAAGCTTTCTCTACGTAAGGTGCGTTGGCTGTAATCAAGGTCTGCATTAACTTTTGCTATTGCTTTACCTGGGCCTAAAATTGGTGAAAGGAGTTGGTTAATATTGCTTTCAAGAATGCTTTCAAAGCGCATGCGGTATTCTAATTGAGTATTATTTGCGCCTAAACCTTCTTCATCAGGAATATAGATTGCTCTACCTGAACTATCAGCAATAGAAACGTGAGTTCTATCAAGGCCTTCAATCGACATAATCATTAAGTTTACGATACCGTTAACTTCTGACGGAGTCATTTTTTTACTTCCATTTTGTAGACGTAGTACAACAGAAGCAGAAGGAACCTGCTGTTCTTCAATAAACAAGCTTCTTTCAGGAATAACTAAGTGTACACGAGCACTTTCAACGTTTGGCAACTCTCCAAGAGTACGAGCAAGTTCACCTTGAAGCGCTCTTTGATAGTTGATACGTTGAACAAACTCGGTTTGACCCATTTGAACTTCATCAAATATTTCAAACCCAATACCGGAACCTACTAAATTGCCTTCACCAGCAATTCTCACACGTAAGTTATAAACCATATCTTCCGGCACAGTAACTGTTTTTCCTGCATCTGTTAATTGATAAGCGATATTTTCGCTCTCTAGATATGTAACAACCTTATTTGCATCTTCACTTGCTAGGTTTGTATACAATACTTGGTAGCTAGGCTTGTTTAGCCATAATACAAACAAAATAAATGCTGTAATAACTACAAGTGTCATACCTAATACAAGCATGCGCTGGTTTGAACCAAGTTTACCCCAAAAGCTTCTAGCTTTCGTGGTTGCGGTGTCTACCATGTTAGTTTTTGGTGTATCCATAGTGTTCTCCTAATGCGTGTCAAAAATAAATAGAATGTATGTTTGACATTGCAAAGAGTGTGCCATTTTCTAAAACCCCTGTATTCATCAAAAATGAGTTTTATAACATACTGTTAACATTATTAAATTTTTATCAAAAACTACTGTCAAATTAAAGACTTAATAGTTGGCACGCTTATTGCTATAGTACATTTATAAATATAAAATCAAAACTCAAAGAAAGCAATTTTTCTCGAGGGGGCTATATGCAAAATGGAGTATATACTGGACTCTTTGGCGCTTTAAGTGCCGAACACCGTTTAGCTATTATTACAAACAACTTAGCTAACGTGAATACTACCGGTTATAAAAATGACAAAGTAGCTTTTAAGGATACTATGATTCACTTTGCTCATGACTATGCACGTGAACCATTAGAGAATCTTCGTTCAAAACCACTCTTTCCTGAAGCTCATCTTCTTTCAAGAGTACGTCTAGCAGTTGAGAAGACTGATTTCTCTCAAGGCTCAACAGCGCATACAGGAAATCCGCTTGACGTTTCACTTGCAGGGGATGGATTCTTCAATATTCTTACCCCACAAGGACAGATGTACACACGTAACGGAGCTCTTAGTCAAAATGCTGACGGAACTTTAATTACAAAACAAGGCTACGCAGTTCTTGGTGAAGGTGGACCTATTGTTAT
>CAYJOR010000055.1:13666-17586 GCA_964371865.1 uncultured Desulfovibrionaceae bacterium
CTTTAATTACAAAACAAGGCTACGCAGTTCTTGGTGAAGGTGGACCTATTGTTATCCCAGAAGGAACCAATAAAGTCATTATTTCTGAAGATGGTAGAGTGTTTGCCGACGAAGAGGAAATAGCAACTTTTCAAATTACTGCCTTTGAAGATCCATCAAGAGATATGGAAAAAGTAGGTATGAACCTTTACAAAGTTCGTGATGGAGCAGCTCCTGTCATAGAAGATGCGTTTGAAAATGGTTTAGTGATACAGCAAGGCTCTATTGAAAAAGCAAACGTAAACGTTGTTACAGAAATGGTTAAAATGATTGAAGTTCAAAGAACATTTGAAGCCAACAGTAAAGTTATGCAAACCGCTCATGCTTTAGATACTGAAGTTATCAGTAAAGTTGGAAGAGCTAAATAGCTATATGTTTCTAGATTAATTCTTTTGCGCTTTTGACATTTATCGCAAGGTAAGAAGATGATTCTTTGTTGAAGCGTCTACAAAATTTATTCACTTGGAAACACACTCGAATGAAAATAAACTTTACCCTTTATAAGGAGAAAATATTATGATGCGTTCATTATGGACAGGTGCAACCGGTATGGTGGCACAACAATTAAATATCGACGTTATTTCAAACAACTTAGCAAACGTAAATACCGCCTCTTTTAAAAAGAGTCGTGCTGAATTTGAAGATTTAATGTATCAAAACATGCGCATTGCCGGTTCTTCAACAGCTGGCGATAACCAGGTTCCTGTTGGCATGCAAGTTGGTATGGGTGTTCGTTCCGTAGCTGTTCACAAGTTTTTTGATCAAGGCGACTTTCAAAATTCAGGCAACCCGCTTGACGTAGCTATAGAAGGCGATGGTTTCTTCCAAGTAGCTGTTGGCGATCAAACTATGTATACAAGAGCCGGTGCATTTAAGCTTGATTCAGAAGGTACTATCGTAACTGCAAATGGCTATGTGCTACAACCTGAATTTAGTGTTCCTGCAGAAACTCGTTCAATCGCTATCTTAGAAAATGGTACTATTTCATGTATTGATGGTAATGGTGAAGAAATTGCTACAAGCGATATCCCACTTTATACATTTGTAAACCCAGCAGGTTTAGATGCGCGTGGTAGAAACCTTTATACTCCTACAGTTGCATCAGGTGAAGCAGTTGAGGGTGTACCGGGTGAAGAAAATGTTGGAACATTGGCTCAAGGTTTCTTGGAAATGTCTAATGTTGAAATAGTAGATGAGATGGTAAACATGATTGTTGGTCAACGTGCGTATGAAATGAACTCAAAGTCAATTCAAACCTCTGACACTATGTTGCAAACTGCTGTTCAACTCAAAAGAACATAATTAATTGGTAAAAGAGGAGAATACAAATGTATAATAACAAGTTACAGAAAATCTTTTTTGTATTCTTCATCTTTTGTATTTTCTTTATACAAGAAAGCTTTGCAGCAGATTGGCGAATTAAAGTTTATGATTCTGCTATTGCTGAAAACGATATAGTAACCCTCGGAGATATTGCCGAACCTCTTGGCTCTATCTCACCTGCTGATTGGGGAAGACTTAAAACTATTCAGCTTTTTGCAGCGCCAAATGTTGAAGGCAAAGCCTTTCAAATATCAAAGAAAAAACTTCAAGAATCACTTGAATATGTACTGGGTGACAGTGCAAGCTACCTCATTCTTCCAAATTCACTTGCTATTCAAAAAAAAGGTGACTTGCTAAGAGAAGCCGACCTTATGCGCCTTGTTCAGCAATCATTACAGTACTCACTCTCCCAGCTTGACGGAATTTTTGAACTTACAGATTTTCGCCTTCCCCCTTATATTTTCTTACCTACAAAAGGGCAAAGAGTGGAACTTGAAACAAAAGATGCAAAGGCTGGGCGAAACTCACTAAAATTTCACATCAAAGAACTTGATAATTCAACTGTAAAACGTTTTACAGGTAGTGTATTTGTCAATCTTTGGAAAGATGTGCCTGCACCTCTTCAACCTTATAATAGAGGCGATAGGCTAGAAGCGGATAACCTTACTTACATCAGAAAAAACCTTGCCTACATAAAAGGCGAACCTTGGGATGGAAAGGGTGGTCCGTGGCAATTCAAAAGTGCTGTTGGTACTGAACAACCAATATTAATGAGTGACTTAGCTCCTCTAGCAATGATTCGCAAAGGTCAGCTTATTACTATTCAATATCAAAAAGGTAATGTTACCGTAGCTCAACAGGGGCAAGCCCTTGAAGATGGTGGACCGGGTGACGTTATCAATGTTAGAAACACTCAAAGTAAAAAACTTGTATTTGGCACAGTTCTTAATGACTCAACTGTTGTCACACAATAGAAGGATAGTAACATGAAAAAATTAGCAAGTCTTCTTCTCTGTATTATTTCTCTTTCTGCTTGTACGGCAGCAGAGCAAAAACCAACCCCTATTATGCCTGTAACTCAACCTATGGCATATCAAGAACCGGCTCCTACTTATTCAAATCCGGGCTCACTTTTCAATCCGAATGATCCAGTTGATCTTTATGCTGATGGACGTGCTCGCCGTGTTGGAGATGTTATTCTTATCAATATTGTTGAAAATAACTACGCCAGTAACGAAGCTACTACAAACACTGAAAAGTCAGGTGGGATAGATTTGACAGTAGATTCGTTCTTTGGTAAAAAAGAACTTCCTCTTTTTGGAGCAGTAGGTGGTCAAATGCTAGGAGTTACTTCTGGCAGTAACTTTGATGGCGAAGGTTCTACTGAGCGTTCCAATACAATAACTGCAACTGTTGCTGCACGTGTAGTTCGAGTTTATGCTGACGGACTTATGCAAGTTGAGGGCGCAAGAGAAACTCGTGTAAACAACGAAACTCAATATATTGTTGTACGCGGACTTGTAAGACCTCGTGACGTTTCTTCTGAAAATACTATCAATTCAACATCTATGGCAGATGCACAGATTGAATACTATGGTTCAGGCGTTATCTCTGATAAGCAAAAACCGGGCTGGCTTACAAGATTACTTGATGTTGTGTGGCCTTTATAAAAATTTATATCCTTACATCATTAGAAATTATTTCTCTCTTTTGATGTAAGGATAAATTATTTAAAAAAATCTCTTGATTTAGAAATACTATCTAGGGTGTGTTTCTAAATTAAGAGATTTTGTATTTTTGACAAGGAAAAGTGAATTTTTATGAAAGGAGTTTATCAAAACATAAATGACTTGAATAAAAATTTACTTTGACGAAGCTATTTGTTGATAAGTCTGATAGCGAAATATCGTTTTTTTATCAAAGTAATTCAGCTAATTTCATCTAACTATCAAAAATCAAAAGAATTAATTTAGAAACATACCTAGTCAATTATAACTATTTGAATTTGTGCTTTATATGTATATGATTTAAAATCATACATACAAGGTACATTTTTTTTGGACTACCTTTCTAAATTAAGAAATTTTAAAGAAGATAATTTAAGAGGGGAAAACCTTGATTCTTTTAAAGAATCATGATTTCCCCCTATCAAGAAAAAATAATATAAATTATATCTTATAAACTTTCGATAAGACCTTTAAGTGCAAGAATAGCTTCATTAATACCTATAGTTCGTGTGCCGCCCGCTTGAGCTTGATCTGGGCGACCACCACCAGAACCATCAATAAGTGGAGATAATTCTTTTACGATATCAGGTGCTGTAATTTTACTATGTAAGTCTTTAGATACGTAGATAATCATCTGAACTTTTCCTTCAATAATACTTGAAAGACAAGCTATACCACTAGGAAGTTTAGATTTTACATCATCCATCATTTCACGGAGAACTTTCACCGGAATATCTGAAGCATTACAGATTACCACAGGAATATTATTAATCATTACTTTAGAGTCAGTTGGATTTGTAACTTTTCCTGCTCCACCATGAAGTTTAGCTT
>CAYJOR010000056.1:0-16528 GCA_964371865.1 uncultured Desulfovibrionaceae bacterium
CCTGGTGACGTTTTCTACTTACACTCACGTCTTCTTGAACGTGCTGCGAAGTTGTCAGACGAACTAGGTGCAGGTTCATTAACAGCACTTCCTGTTATTGAAACTCAAGCAGGTGACGTTTCAGCATATATTCCTACAAACGTAATTTCTATTACGGATGGTCAGGTGTTCTTGGAATCTAGCTTATTCAACTCAGGTAACCGTCCTGCTATCAACGTTGGTATTTCTGTATCACGTGTTGGTGGTGCCGCTCAGATTAAAGCTATGAAACAAGTTGCCGGTACACTCCGTCTTGATCTTGCTCAATACCGCGAAATGGCAGCATTTGCGCAGTTCGGTTCAGATCTTGATGCGTCTACAAAAAGAACATTGGATAGGGGTGCTCGTCTTACAGAATTACTAAAACAACCACAATACGCTCCAATGCCTGTTGAAGAACAAGTTGTATCATTGTATACAGCTACTCGCGGACATATGGACGATATTGAAGTTGCTAAAATTCTTCCTTTTGAAAAAGGGCTTATTGAATATTTACGTTCAGCTAAAGCTGATATCCTAACAGATATCGCTGAGAAAAAAGCTCTTGATAAAGACATTGAAGCACGTATTGTTGATGCAGTGAAAGAATTCAAGGTAACTTTTAAGGCATAGGGGGAAAATATGCCCTCTTTAAAAGATGTTAAAACGCAGATAGTCGGCGTAAAGAAGACTAAACAGATTACTAAAGCAATGAATATGGTTGCTTCTAGTAAACTGCGTGGAGCACAAAACAGAATTGAAAAATTCCGTCCTTATGCGGATAAATTCGGTCAAATGCTTCATGAGGTTTCAACAAGAGCCGGTGATTCCGCTCACCCTTTATTAGAAGTTCGTGAAGAAGTTAAAACAGTTTGTATCGTTTTAAACACGTCTGATAGAGGTTTGTGTGGTGCTTTTAATATAAATATCATAAACATCGCAATGGACGTTGCTAAAGAACAAACAAAATTAGGACGTAAAGTTCAATTTATAGTTGTTGGTAAAAAAGCAAGAGATGCTGTTGTGAAAGCTGGATATGATATTTTGGAATCATTCGTAGATGTTATGAACGATTTCACATTTACCCTAGCAACACACATTGGTGAGTCACTCATCAAATTATATGAAAATAAAGAGATTGATGAAGTATATGTCATCTACGGACTTTTCGTACACGTTGCAAAACAAATTCCTGAAACCATGCTTCTTCTCCCGGTAAAACCAGTAGGTGACACCGATGAAGATCACGCTAGCGAAGTAGAATATGTCTACGAACCTAACGAAAATGCAATCTTGAATGAACTTTTGCCTAAATATGTGAACTGTCAAATCTTCCGTGCATTACTTGACACATCAGCATCTGAAAATGCTGCTCGTATGACTGCAATGGATAACGCGACACGTAACTGTGACGATATGATTAAATCTCTCACCCTTCTTTATAACAAAACGCGTCAAGCAACAATCACAGCAGAGCTCGTGGACATCGTTGGTGGTGTTGAAGCTCTTAATGGTTAATTGACGGAGTTGTATAGATTAACTTTATAAGGAGTAGCCCGAAATGACTCAAGCTAAAGGTCATATCGTTCAGGTTATTGGTGCTGTTGTTGATATAGCATTTCCGGAAGGAAACCTACCAAATATCCTCAACGCACTTCAAATAAACAATCCAAATAACGTTGATGCACCAGAACTTATCTGTGAAGTTGCACAACACCTTGGTAATAACGTTGTACGTACAATCGCGATGGACTCAACAGACGGTCTCGTTCGCGGAATGGAAGCAGTAGATACAGGCAACCCAATTATGACTCCAGTAGGTAAAGCTGCTGTTGGTCGTATCTTGAACGTTGTTGGTCGCCCAGTTGATGGTCTTGGACCAATCAATGCTGAAAAGTTCTATCCTATTCACCGTGAAGCACCAGAATTCACAGATTTGAATACTTCAGTTGAACTTCTCGAAACAGGTATCAAAGTTGTTGACTTACTTGTACCATTCCCTAAAGGTGGTAAAATTGGTCTCTTCGGTGGTGCTGGTGTTGGTAAAACAGTTGTTCTTCTTGAACTTATCAACAACATTGCTAAACAACACGGTGGTTCTTCAGTATTCGCCGGTGTTGGTGAGCGTACTCGTGAAGGTAACGACTTGTATCACGAACTTAAAGACGCTGGCGTTTTGGAACGTGCTACACTTGTTTACGGTCAGATGAATGAGCCTCCGGGAGCTCGTGCACGTGTTGCGTTGACTGCTCTTGCTTGTGCGGAATATTTCCGTGACGAAGAAAACCAAGACGTTCTTCTCTTCATCGATAACATCTTCCGTTTTACACAGGCTGGTTCAGAAGTGTCTGCACTTCTTGGTCGTATGCCATCAGCGGTTGGTTATCAACCAACTCTTGGTACTGACCTTGGTGCGCTTCAAGAACGTATTACATCTACAACTAAAGGTTCAATCACATCAGTTCAGGCTGTTTACGTGCCTGCCGATGACTTGACTGACCCTGCTCCTGCTACTACATTTGCTCACTTAGATGGTACACTCGTTCTTTCACGTCAAATTGCTGAACTTGGTATTTATCCTGCGGTTGATCCACTTGACTCTACCTCACGTATTCTTGATCCACTCGTAGTTGGTGAAGAACACTATGGTATTGCACGTGAAGTTCAACAAATTCTTCAAAAATACAAAGACTTGCAAGATATCATCGCAATTCTTGGTATGGACGAACTTTCTGACGATGATAAGGTTATTGTTAACCGTGCTCGTCGTATCCAACGTTTCTTGTCACAACCATTCCACGTTGCAGAAACATTTACTGGCACCCCAGGTGTTTACGTAAAACTAGAAGATACAATTCGTTCATTCAAAGCAATCCTCGCTGGTGAATATGATCACCTTGCTGAAAATGATTTCTACATGGTAGGAAGCATTGACGATGCGATTGCAAGATATAATGCACGTCAGGAATCAAAGTAGGTGAACTATGAAAAGCCTGCACATTGAAATAGTCACTCCTGATAAAATTGTGTTATCAACCGAAGTTGAATACGTTGGAGCACCAGGAATTGATGGACAAATCGGTATTATGCCGAACCACATTCCTTTGCTAACAGCTCTTTCAGTTGGTGGTTTACACATTGTTAAAGATGGAAAAACGCAGTGGGCTTTCATTTCCGGTGGCTTTTTAGAAGTTGCAGGAAATATGGTTTCAGTGCTTGCTGAGTCAGCAGAACTTGCTGAAGATATTGATACAGCTCGTGCTGAATCTGCGAGAAAACGTGCCGAAGATTTTATCAATTGCGTTCTTTGTGAAGGTGTTGATAGTGCTCGTGCTCGTAAAGCTCGTAACCGTGCAGACGCCCGTTTGCAACTTGCTGCTTTATTAAAGAAGTAGTAACTTACTAAAATCAATAAAAAAGACAGATAGGGTTCACCTTATCTGTCTTTTACTTTTTATAAAAACAAATGAGAAGCTAACTATGATAGTATCAAAATCTCTTTCCGGACAAAGGCTAGATGTTGCTCTTGCTGAACACGAAGAATGTAACAATCTTGGACTTCGCGCACGTAAAAGATTATGTGAACGCAAATGTGTCTACGTGAATGGAATGCAACGAGACTCAAAACATAAGGTATTTGAAGGACAAAAAATTACAATCATAGATAATCAAGTTCAACCTGAATTAGCCTCATTAAATATTTTAAAAGAAGATGATAATTTTATTGCTTTCTTTAAGGAAAGTGGAGTTCCTACAGCATCGCTTAGTGGCGCCTTAGATAATTCACTGGAAAAAGCTATACTTGAAAAATATCCTGATGTTGTCTTACTTAATAGGCTTGATACTCTTACAAGCGGTATCGTATTGTGTGCTAAACATGAAGATGCACTTGAAGAGTGGAAAGACGCGCAAGATTATCGTAAAATTAAAAAGAAATATCATGCTTTAGTTGAGGGCGAACTCGATGAAGAGCAGAGTATAAAATCAAAAATTGATTTATCTAAAAATAAAGTAAAAGCTCTTCTTATCGAGGATTTTGATTATGCTCGCTATACTGATGTAAAACCACTCTCGTATGAAAATGGTAATACTTTAGTTGAGTGTACAATTTATAAAGGAGTTCGACATCAGATTCGTGCGCATCTTTCTAGTATAGGTCACCCTCTTGTTGGGGATACTCTTTACGGCGCAGATGAAAATGAAAAAGGCTTTTACTTGTTTCACTATAAACTAGAATCAAATTTGTTTAGTGTAGAGTGTGAAACAAAAATAAATTCATAGTTAGCGTAGAAAAAAAATAAGCTAGTTGGTAATGGTAATGTTTCCAAAATCTCTTACAATATCAGAAGGAATTGCTACAGGATAGAAAATTAAATTTGCATTTTCATCATTTCTGTAAATATCTTTAAGTATAACGTCAAAGTTTGCATTTGAACTTTTATATTTGCCTTCTAGGCCAACTTCAAGATTATTAGCATTTTCTAGTGATGTTACAACTGTGATTGGATAAGATTCTACGCTTGAAAGTGCTATCTTTATAAGTGGTTGACCTTGTATTGTTGTATCTCCAACTTGAACATAGAGTTCCGCAACAATTCCATCAATAGGTGATTTTATTTCAGTACTTGCTAAAGCTACTTTTGCATCACGTATTGTTTCTTGCCAAAATTCGGGTTGTGAATAAAGAAGATCCGTAACTGTTTGAGATTTGATAAAGTTAGTGAGCTGTTTTTCTGCGTCGGCTCTTTTTATTGAACTATCCTCCAAACGTTTCTTTGTAGAATCTTTCATAAGCTGTGCATTCGCTACCTCGTTAGATTTTACTTGATAGTCTTCTTTTGATATTTCAGGATTTCTCATTGCAAATTGTGCAGCGGAAAGTGTATTTGCCCAATGTGCATGCTCTAATTTTGCATTTTCTTCAGCTATACGAAGTTCTGCAATTTCGTTCTTTTTTTTGTCGATTGCAACAGCATAATCTGCGGTTACTGGAAGTTCATTTACTTGCAACCCTAAGAGAGTTGCAGCATAATTTTCTTCTGCTTTTAAAAGAGCTTCTCGAAATAAAGTATCCTCTATCTTCATTAAAGAAGCATTTTGCATTACTTTATCAAACTGTCTTGCTTGAATAGAATCTATTTTTCCTCCATAAGCAGAAAGTAGAATAGTTCCAGATAATTCAAGCTGTGCATTTTCAAACACTTGTTCATCTTTTATATTGCGCAATACAAAAAAAGCGGCTACTCCAACAAGGCATAGTATGATAATTATTTTTAATAGTTTAGATTTTTTAGAAGTTGTTTGCATTTTGTAATCTCCTTTCGAGATCAAACAGTTATATTTTACGCATATAATTTTATCAATTATAGAGTGTAATGTCAATACAGACAAAAATTTGTACAAATTAGAAAATTTTTTCGAGTAGAAATAAGGCTTTATTTTTTGCTAAAAAGGTGCTATAAAAAAAGAGTATAATAACGCTCTAGAGGTACATATGAAAGATTTTCCATTAAATTTACCAGTTGGTATTGACGAGGCAGGAAGAGGTGCGCTCGCAGGACCTGTAGTCAGTGCCGCAGTAGTTTTTAAAGAAGATTTTGATATTATTGGCCTTGACGACTCAAAAAAGCTTACAGCTAAAGAAAGAGCAGAATTAGCACTTGAAATTAAAGAATTTGCAATAGGTTATGGCATTGGTATTGCTGGACAAAAACTTATAGATAAAGAAAATATTTTGCAAGCAACCCTTATATCTATGACTAGAGCATTACAAGCTTTGACTTATAGAACAAAGCAAGTTCCAACATCTTTACTTATTGATGGAAATCAAACAATTCCTATTCCTTACTTTCATATTTTCGCAAAAGATATAAAAAATCCACCAAAACAAAAAGCTATTGTTGATGGTGATGCTCTTATTCCTGTTATTTCTGCGGCTTCAGTACTTGCAAAAGTTTTTAGAGATGAGCTTATGATAAATTTTGATAAAAGATATCCACAATATAAATTCGCTAAACACATGGGTTATGGGAGCAAAGAACATCGTGATGCTATTGTTGAGCATGGACCATCTCCTATTCATAGACTTTCTTTCAAAGGTGTTGGGAAAACACAAATTCAAGCTTCTCTGCTTGATTTCTAGAATATGGCACACCACATTGAGCTAGGGCGTAAAGGCGAAGAAATTGCCGTTAACTATTTCAAAAAAAATAATTTTACTATTCTCGATATAAATTGGAGAGTAGAGCATTTAG
Organism: uncultured Desulfovibrionaceae bacterium; assembly: GCA_964371865.1. Classification (GTDB taxonomy): domain Bacteria; phylum Desulfobacterota; class Desulfovibrionia; order Desulfovibrionales; family Desulfovibrionaceae; genus CAYJAZ01. The sequence goes on from CAYJOR010000056.1 coordinate 6,273, forward strand.
AAATAGATATTATTGCAATGAAAAATGAAATTATTCACTTTATTGAAGTAAAGACTAGAAAGAAAAATTCTCTAGTGCCTGCAAGAGAAAGCTTAAGTTATAAAAAACAAAAAAATTTAGAACGTTTAGTTGAGCTTTGGTATATGAAAAACCCTCATGTTAATAATTCTGCTCAATTAGATTTTATTGCAATTTCAATGGATTCAAAAGGAGAATATACTCTTGAATACTTCCCAAATTATACCGTATAATAAAGGTACGCTTTTTCTTGTTGCAATGCCATTAGGAAATAGTGACGATCTTTCTATTCGTGCGCGCAACACTCTAGAAAATGTTGACTTCATTATTGCAGAAGACACAAAAAGAGCACATTTGAGCTTAGATAGAATAGGTTTGAAGAAGCCTGATATCTTTTCCTTAAACGAACATAATGAAAAAGAAAAAACACCTCTTATTCTCAGAAAATTAGAAGAGGGAAATGATATTGCACTTATTTCTGATGCCGGTATGCCTATTATATCAGATCCAGGATATTTATTAGTTCAAGAGTGTCATGCAAATGGATATAAAGTTACTGTAATACCTGGTCCTTGTGCTCCTGTAACAGCTTTAGCAGCTTCTGGAATTGCACCTATCCCTTTTACTTTTTTAGGCTTTTTACCACGCTCTGAATCTGATATCGAAAAAACATTAGCTCCATTTTCTGCTTTACAGACATCTCTTATTTTTTTTGAGAGAAAAGATAGAGTTGCCTCTACGCTACAAGTATGCAAAAATATTTTAGGAGATAGGAAAGTTTGTATTGCTCGTGAACTTACAAAAATACATGAAGAGTTTATTCCTTCAACTCTATCAGAAATACTAGAAGATACAAATACTCTTGACTCTCTTTTAGGTGAAATTACAATTGTACTTAGTCCTCCTACTGAAAAATCTATGTCAACACCTGAAGAAATTGACGCTTTTATTGAAGAAGAACGTGATAAAGCAAGTTCTCCGCGCAATTTGGCAAAAAGAGTGCAAGCACGCTCTATAGGTTGGAAAACTTCTGATATTTATAATAGAATATCCTAGATAATATTATAAAATTGATAAAAGGGAATAAGAAAGTTTTTTCTTATTCCCTTTTTTTTATGAACTAAATGATAGAATTATAAAAAAGAAAGCAAAAATGGAAGAACTATAGGTACTGCGATTGTCAGTACTGTTCCGGAGAATAATCCGATAAGGGCATATCTTTCTCCACCAAATTGAGCAATACTTGGAAGACAAGTATCTACAGCTGCAGCTCCGGCAGTCATGACAGGAGCAAGTTTTGTACCGTATTTTACAATGAAGAAAGAGAAAGTTAAGGTATAAATTTCTCTAAGCATGTTCACAAGAAGTGTGAGTGATGCAAGCTCTGTTCTTCCGGTTTCGGTAACAAGAATTGATGCAAGACTATAGTAGCTCACTCCGGATGCAATAATTAATCCTTCTAATGGGTCACGCCCAAGAGCTAGCGCTGTGATAGCTGCAAAAGCTAAACTTGAAAGTAAAATCCCTACAGGCACTAAAAGAATGTTAATTTTCATTTCTCTAAGAACAAGAAGAGCTTTTATGTCAAACCCAAGTCCAACTCCTACAAGAAATAAAATAAGATAAAGAATATAGAGAGATATAGGACTTTGAGTAATAAATTCCGGCGATAAGTCAAAATAACCAATCAAGATGCCAAGGATAAGTGATAATAAAATAAATAAACTACCTTTCATTATAATCCCTTGAGTCTTTTATGTATAAATACACCGCTAAGAATACTTCCAAAACAAATAGCAATACTAAATATCAAAGCTTGTACCCCGATAACATCTAGGCTTGACATTGTAACTTTATCATTTCCAATTTTTATACCTAAAAAAAATACGAGAGCATAAACTGCGTATGTACACGATTTATCAACAATCGTTTTTATTTTTTCTTTTTTTCGCATTGCCCAACCAATAGGAATGCCTGCAGCTATTAATCCAATTTCAATTAACATAATATCCTTTCTTTATTAATTATTAGTCAAAAATTCCTGGTAAGACAATATTTAAACCATAAGTTTGTTCATTTTGAGTATATTTATACTTTGCTGTAATGATATAACACTGATCTATATAACTTGCACTAAATTCAACTTCATAAGTTTCTTTTTCTTCTAAATCAAGATAGTGGTCAATATTGAATTCAAAGGTTGAATTTGGTTTTATTGTAAATGTGTTTCTCCATAAACTTTCATTTGAATAGAGAGCTATATTTTCACTTGTAGCATGACGTAATATATTTTGATAGTCATACATTTCATCACGATAGCTGTATGCTGTTGACCAAGAAATATATTTACTTAAATCAAATAGTGGAATATGTGTTCCAATATCGAAGCGAGTTACTCCGTCGCCGTAGAGTGAATAGCTAATTTGAGATTGTAGACCAAAGCCATACACATTTACGTTACTATCAAGTGTAAGATCTTTAAATGGGCGTCTTTCGTAGATGTTTTTAAAGTTTTCTCTTTGTGCTTCTTCAAAATCGTAACCACCTGAAAGAACGAACCGTGCAATATTATCAAATGAGGTTGAGAGGAAAGGTATTGCTTCATCTCCTTCTTTACTACTCATCACTCTTTCAGTTTTTCTGGTAAAAACATTTCTTAGAGAGAAATTTACTTCATTCATTGCATAAATTCTATCATTTTGTGTGTAGTAAGGAAGAGCAGATTGATCTTTATCTTGAATATATGCGTAAGAAATACGTGGTTCAAATAAATGCCTTACAGCAAGGGTTTCGCTTTTTCCAATATTTTCAATAGTTGGAGATAAAGAATTTTCATCAAGGTTCCAAATTCTTGAAGTTTGCATTCCCATTTCAAAGTTTGCTTTTACTTGTGTTAGTGCAGAGTTTGCATTATTTTCTGTAGTTGGTTCTAATGGTGCGGTTGTAGCTGAACTTCGATTTGCAAAATAATTTCTATGGCTTACTTCAACTTGGGAAAGTGTTGATACAAATCCAAAGTTTAAAGGAACAGATAAGCGAGGAGCAACTTCAGTTTTCATCCCTGATGAACCAAATTCTCTATGATTATAAAGTACTTGAGCTGTACCATCAAATTGTAAAGGGATATTTGCGCTTGAAAGTGGTGATACAAAAAGGTTTACTTCCGGAAGTTTTTGAACAGTTGGGTCATCACTTGAAAGTAAAGTATCTCCGAAGACAGGATTTTGTGTATATTCAAAACCGGCTGTGAGGGTTATATTTTTCCAATCTTTATAAATATAACCGCCTGTGATTCTGTTATCATCAATTTTAGAAAGGCTTCTTCCGAAATATTTATAACTTTCTTCAACGCTGTTATCATAACCTGTAAGAGTATTTTCATAATCTTCAAGATAAGTATTATCTGAAACGTAGTCTATATTGTATTTATATTTCCAACCACTTTCCCCAAAATTACCGTTAGACATACCTCTTAACCAGAAGCGGTTACTTGTGCCATCAGTAGATACTAGATAGTCGAAAGAAAGCCAATTTTTTGAATATTGCCTTGTATGCGAGCGATATTCAGCGGAGAGCATTACCCCTGAATTATTGAAATATGAACCATATAAAGTCATATCACTTTCTTCATCAATAGCCCAAAACCAAGGTTGAGTGTAGTAGATACCATGGAGTGAACTTAAACCAAAATCTGGTTTTAGGAGTCCGGTTTGTCTTGTTTTTTTAGCTGGTAAAATCAAATAAGGGATTGTTGGTAAATCTGTAGAAGCAACTTCCATATTTGCACTTTTTAGAGTTGCATAGCCGTCAATTTCAACTGTTGCGCTACTAGCTTTAATTCCCCATGCCGGGTTTTCAGGGTCGCAAGAGGTTATATAAGCATTATTAAAGGAGTATCTATCTCCAAAGTATTTTGTTACATGCTCGCCTTCAAAATAAACGTGAGGGCCTGCCATAAAAACACTACCGTCTTTAAGGAATCCGGTAGATGTTTCAAGATTAAATTCTGCTTCATTTGCTATAAGTTCATCTCTTCCAAGCCTAACAAAAACTTCATCTCTAATAAATACCCAATCTGTTTCAACATAGTATCTGGCAAAATCTGCTTTTAGAACATCATTTCCACGCTCAAGAACAACATTTCCAGTTGCTTCAATGATTGCACCGTTATCAATAGTGGAGAGATAATCAGATGTTAGTCTCCATTGACCGGAAGAACTATCTAGTTCGATAGGTATATCCAAAGATGCTGAAGAAGCGTTTTCAGAAAGTGAAAAATTTATGCATACCAGCGTAAATAATAGGGTAGTAAATTTTTTTAATGAGATGAGCAAAGTATTCACCTTTTATTTTAACGTGTCTATATAAATAAGTTTTTAGAAAATTGACTTAGAAATATTAAATATTCATGAAAGAGATTATACTTTTTCTAACTAAATTTCAACTCTTTATTTATGAAGCGATTTGAAGCAAATTATCGTTCTAATTTATGATGTTTTGAGATTAAAAATAAATTTTTTCTTTCTTCTAACTACAAATTTTTTCAATATTTTGAAAGAATATACAAGTATACTTTAAACTTGCTATTTATGGGAAATTCTGTTAATTAGAAAAAATACTAGAGATTTATTTATATACTGAAAAAAAGGGGATTTTACATCTGCTGTTTAGCCTTATGTGTGCCTTTCAGTTTTTTTAATTCGTACTATTATGGAGATTTTCTAATGCTTGATACCATGTATAAGGTGCAGATTTCTCTTTCTGCGCTTTCTAATAACATAGATTTATTGTCAAAAAACACATCTTTATTTTACCCTGTAATAAAATCTGATGCTTATGGACATGGTCTTGTAGATATTGCAAAAGCTTGTTTGTCTTTTGAGTCTTCAAAAAAGTTAGCAGGTTTTGCTGTAGGTAATGTTTTTGAAGCTGTAAAACTTCGCGAAGCTGGTATTACAGAGCCAATTCTTGCTCTATTAGGCGAAATGCCGATAGAAGGTTGGTATGATGCGCAAAAAGCTAAGGAAGGAAACATTACTCTTTTAGTTCACGATAAAGAAACACTATCGGCAGCTGTTGAGAATGAAATTTCTTTTGCTTTAAAGTGGAATACAGGAATGAATCGCTTTGGTTTTGAAATAGATGATTTACCTAGTGTTTTAGAATATTTGGAAAATAAAAAGAATTTACGTTTTGAACTTAGTATGTCTCACCTTGCGATGGCTGATGATTTGTCTGCAGAGGGAATTGAGGTAACAAATTCTCAAGTTGAAATGCTTAATCTTATAAATGAAAAGGTGAGAGCTAAATTTCCTGATGTTAAGTCATCAGTAGGGCAGAGTGCAAATGTGCTTGCCAATGAAAAACCTTTATCTGATATTTCTCGTCTTGGAGTGTCTATGTATGGAGTAAATCCATTTTACGGCACAAAAGATGAACACCTAGGCAATGCTTTACAGCCTGTAATGCAAGTAAGTGCCCCTGTTCTTGCTATTAAGAACATAGGTGAAGGTGTGGGAATAGGTTATGGTTTAGAATCTAAAATGCCGTCTGACAAAAAAATTGCTGTTGTTGGGATTGGTTATTGTGATGGTTATAGACGTTCATATTTTTCACAGAAAGGAAAAGATTTTTCTGAGTATGGACTCTATAAAGATATAAAAGTCCGCCGAGTCGGTAGAGTGTGCATGCAAGTCACATTTTTCGATGTTACAGGGCTTGATATAAAAGTAGGCGACAATATTTACCTCCTTGGAGGAGAAAAGGAGCAACAAATATACGCCGACGAACTTGGTCAATGGTGGGAAACAATAGCGTATGAGCCGCTATGTCAACTTGGTAAAACTTCAAATAGAGAAATAATAAAATAAGGATTTAAAATGGCTAATGAAAAAGAGATAGAAAGAAAGTATATGATAAAGTCGACAGCTTATGTATCAATAGCTCTTGCGTTTGTGCTTGGCTTGTTCATAGGCTCAACATTTTTATCATCTGGAGCTAATCCAGCTATTCAAAAACAAGTACTTGGTTCAGGCGGTTCTGAGTCATTTGCAAATCAAGCTCAAAAACATATTGAAGAAGAAAAAGCTCGCCTTACCGGTAATACAACCGATGCAGCAGGTTGGGCACATCTTGGAAATCTTTACTTTGATGATAGTCAATATCAAAATGCAGTTGATGCGTATCAAACTTCTTTGTCGATAAGTCCTAATAACACAAATGTTATGACTGATATGGGAACAATGTACAGAGGCTTAAGACAGTTTGACAAAGCTTTAGAAACTTATGATAAGGTTCTTGCTCTTGATCCAAATCACCGAAATGCTCGCTTTAATAGAGGTATTGTGTTGATTTATGACCTTAATAGAAAGCAAGACGGTATTAATACATGGAAAATATTAGTTCAAAAATATCCAGATTCAAAAGGTCCTAGTGGTCAACCGCTTTCTTCATTTATTGAGGAACTTGAAAAAAATTAATCAATTAAAGAGATTGTCATGCAATACTTTCGCGTATTACTTATTGTTTGTTGTATTCTTTTTCAAAATGAACTTACCCTTGCTGACGTTGTAGAAGCACCCGTAGGCGGTATACAAACGCCTAATCAAGAAATCACAACGGTATACAATACGGAAAGTATTGCATTGGACACGCTTCAATTACCCTATCCAATTTTGTCACACACGGAATACTTTATTGATCCCGAAGCTAAGATGACTGTGGATAGTGTGAGCAATGAAGCTATAAATTCAGAATTTAAACTTTATAATAGTCTTACATTGCCTGATAAACAAGGCCTTGTATGGTTAAGAATAAGACTTTCTCCTTTCACAACAACTCCTGCTTATCTCGATTTAGGTGATAATGTTCAAGGAATAGTTAATGTTTGGGAAAAAAAGTCGGAAGCTTTAGCAATCCGCATTCACCAAGCTGATAACGGAATGTATCCTTTAAGTGAACTTTCTGGTGGTGGTGAAATATTAATAGCTATTGAGGGCTTGCCGAGTTTTTGGTTTTCTCCAACAATTCAAAGCGATGATGAGCAACTTCTTCTTTATAAAAAAATACAACTTATTATATTTATAGTAATAGGTGTACTTTCATTATTGTGTTTTCTTCGCGGATTTATGGAGAAAAGCGACTGGAGATTTTGGTCGGGAGTATTTGGTTTTTCTGCCTTAGCAATAGCATATTTCGGAATTCCGGCAACACCAAGAGGGCAGGTAATATCAAGTGATTTGATATCAATTCTAGCACTTGCTTCAACACTTTTCTCACTATCAATGATTGGTCGCTACTGTATGACTCTTTCATTTTTCGCAAAAAAGATGGATTTCTTCTTTTTAGTTTTGGGAGTGTTAGGCGTTTTTGTTGCGGTATTCCCATTTCTTCAAGATTATTCGTGGTTAGTGCGCTATATTGAATTATGGCAACTAATTACAATCATACCACTTCTTTTAACATTCTATCTTATGCTTAAAGGTATAAAGGCAAGTGCCCGCTTCTTTATACTTGTTCTGATACTTCTATCATCAGAAATAGTGGGTATTTTAGGTATTGGTGGTAGTGTAGATAGCTCCTTCTGGGCTTTTGCACCACATGTAGGTGTAGCATTGGGGTTACTTTTGCTATGGATAAGTCCTAGAATTGTTTATAATGAACCATCGGGCAGACGTGGCAAGGGCGGAGTAAATACCCTTAGAAAAAGAGCAGAGCACGCTCCACTTGATATACATAATGAGGAAACTATTCAACTGACAGAGTCTTTAAGATATGGTCAAAGTGAAGTTGGAGAACCTCAACCTATTGAAAGTAAGAAAAAAGACAAGAAAAAAGCAAAGAAGTCAGAAGTAAAGCAAGATCAACTTGAGATGAAAGCAGAACTTTCACCTCAAAAAGAAGAGGCTGAGATATTCTATGATTCAGTAAGCTTCGCAAATTCTCAATCGTGTTTACGTATTGAGCATGCTCTAAGAGTTCCATTAGATGCTTTTATGCACGAAATCTATTTTCTTGAACAACAAGTTGAAAGTATACGTGATGAGAGAAAAACAGTTATTCTTGAGCATGTAGAAAGACTATTAAGCATAGGCAAAGATTTAAATGTAGTTTCATCATCAATGCCTAGGATAATACTAAATCAACCTAAACAACAAAGAGTTAAAGTTGCTTTCAACCTTCAAGACTTGCTAAGGCAAGTTTACGAAAAGATTCGCTATGAAGCAACAAATGCACAAATAGCATTATCGTGGGTGTGTTCACCTTTAGTAGGCAGATGGTTTGTTGGTGAAAAAGACGCTCTAGCATCTATGATTTACCAATTGTTATCCGATAGCATTCGGGCTACTAAAAAAGGACTTGTTTATCTTCATATACAAAGAGATGAAGCAAGTAGTAATTATGGTAGGCTTACATTTATTATAGGAGACTCCGGTCAAGGTAAGCCACCATTGAATAGATCATCATCACTTTTAGGTAAAGCGTGGGAACTTGCGGCCTCTCACGACGGTGAATTTAGGGTAGAGAATACGGTTCAAGGATTAGAATATACATTTACACTTTCCTTTACAGCTCTAGAAGACGATGGAATAAGCGAAAAACGTTCAACTATTAAAAAGAGTAGTGAAGATTTAGCAAGAGATATAGAGTGCGTCATGGTTGTATCTGAAGACACACCGGATAGGCACATGCTCTCGTTCAGACTTGAAAAGCTTCCATGTTATACAGTTGAAGCAATGACACTAAATCAGTGTATGAAAAATTATCAAGAATCACCTGTAGGAGTAATCTTACTCCATGCAGGACTTGAAGAAGATTTGGTGATGAACTTTATCGCAGAGGTAAGAGCATTTGAAATAGAACAAGGTATAGGGCATACAGTTATAGTAAGTTTTACCAAGAATAAAGAGCATGAGGATTTCCTTATGCGTGCTGGATGTAACTTTACACTAGATAAAAATGCAAGCAAACAAAATCTGAGAGACTTGATAAGCAAGCTCTTAGAGGATATCAAAGATCCTGAATTTTTGATAAACCTTATAGGTAGTAAATATACTTCACCTCAAGTTGCAGCAGAAGAAGAGGAAATAGAGCTCAAAAAAGATGATATGCGCCTTGATATGAATAGTATTGATTCTTTAGAGGGTAAAGACAGTCAGAAAAAAAAGGAAAGTAGGTTTTCTTTCTTTAAAAAATCTTCTAAGCCTAAACCATCTCCAATACATTTATCTGTAAGTATACCAGACGAAAAGGGTGGAAAGAGTGAAAAAGTAACTAAAATTAGTGTTCAGTCAACTAATCATGAAAGAAAATCTGAGCCATTTTACAACGATCCGAAAAATTTAGTTACACTTCCGAGTGTAAATAAAGAAATGGAAGAAGTAGAACTTGATAAAAATGCGATAGAATTAACGACTGAAATGGTAAGTTATGAAACTTTTCCGACCCCTGAAAATGAAAAATCTAGGGAAAAAATTTAGGTCATTAAAGTAAAAAATGGAGTAAAAGTTCAAGACTAAGGTGAAAAACGCTCGAAAATAGCGAAAATAAGCTAAATTTTATTCAAAAAAATAGTATGTTATTTTAGTATGTTATGTATAAAAATAAAAAAAATATAAAAAAGTTGAAAAAAACGCTTGACAAAATCGAGGTTTTAGGATTATTACTCTTCTCGTGCTGGTGTAGCTCAATTGGCAGAGCAGCTGATTTGTAATCAGCAGGTTGCGGGTTCAAGTCCCATCGCCAGCTCCATATTTTTCACAAAATATTGTGAGCAAATTTTGAAGGCAGTTTTTACTGCCTTTAAAAAACTGTCGGAAGATTTCGACAACCATGCCCATGTAGGTGGAAATGGTAACAAGGCAGGCTCTTTGCATAAAAGCATAAAGGCTTGCAACGCGGCAAGTGCAAAATGATTTTTATTTTGTTGTTAACTTGTCATGGTGAGTTTTTTATAAACTCGTTGGAAAATGTAGCGTGGTGGGGTTCCCGAGTGGCCAAAGGGAACAGACTGTAAATCTGTCGTCAGTGACTTCGAAGGTTCAAATCCTTCCCCCACCACCAGCCTTTGTCCGAATGTGCAGTTCATGGCTGGTTTGCTGTAGGAGACACTCGCTAAAGTCTATTAACTACAGTTGGAATATATGCAATAGCATAGCAATGTAAAGAGTTTTACTCTTTGTAAAGCAACCCGCGGGAATAGCTCAACGGCTAGAGCACTAGCCTTCCAAGCTGGGGGT
>CAYJOR010000057.1:0-16409 GCA_964371865.1 uncultured Desulfovibrionaceae bacterium
TCTATACCCCTATAGGGTATAAATACATAGAAAGAACTATCTTGTCAAGAAAATTTTAAAAAAATTAACTGCCTACTATTACTATAGAAAGTAGATAATTAATACTTTTACAAGTCAGTTATATAGCTTTTATAACAAGAATATATTTCCAAAAATATTTACCATTTAAAAGCAAAATCCTCCTTTAAATCTGCAATCACAAATTTAAAAGAGGATTTTTCTTAATAATTTACCGCTTCCCCACCATACCTAAAGTCGTGCTCTTTACTTTGATGATAAAGAAAATACTTTTTTTTGGAGAACACATTCCTTTCCAGCGAGGAACGAGTTGGGAAGAAATAAGGTTTCCAAGAAAACTTTCTCCACGGGGATTATTCCCTTGGGAAAAGTTCCCATGCCCGCAGAAGGCAAAAAAACTAAAAACTACTCTTCTTCCGCACTCCAGCCGCCACCAAGAGCTAGGCAGATATTTACAATTGTAGAAAGTTGCTGAGCTCTTGCATTTGCGAGTTGAATTTCTGAATCGAAAAGAGAACGTTGCGCATCTAATACTTCAAGATATGAAGCATAACCATTATCGTATCTAATTTGAGCAAGATTTACAGCTTTTGTGAGGGAATCGACTATGTTATCAAGAGAAGTTACAACATTTCCTATACTTGCTTGAACAGAAAGAGCTGTTCTTATTTCTTTGAAAGCTGTTTGTACTGTTTGCGAATACTTGAGAGTTGCTTCACGCATTGCAGCTTCTGAAATTTTTACATTGCTTGATATTCTACCAGCTTGGAAAATTGGAGTTGCAACAGTTGCGCCATAACTCCAAGTATGAGCCATTCCCTTAAAGAGAGCATCAAGGTCAATAGATTGCACACCAAGTAAACCTGTGAGCGATATTGATGGGAACCATTGAGCTTTTGCTACACCAACTTTAAAATTTGCTGCTCTTAGGTTTGCTTCAGCGGCGAGAATATCCGGACGCCTTGAAAGAAGATCAGATGGAATCCCCGCCGGTGGTTGTGGATAATTTGGAAGCTGAGTTAGAGTTTTACCACGTTCAAAGTCTTCTTCAAAAATCTGACGAGGAGATTCACCCATAAGAACTTGAAGTGCAGTTTCAGCATTATCTATTTGATAGATAAGTTGGAAAATTGCTGTACGTACAGTATCCACTTCTGTTGAAGCACGGAGGAAATCTAATTCATTAATAAGACCTTCTTTATATTGCGCTTTATAGATACGGAGTGATTCTTCACGAGTTTGAAGTGTGCGATATGAAATCGTAAGTTGTTCATCAAGTGAAAGAAGAGTAAAGTATGCTGTTGCAGTTTGAGCGGCAATCAAGAGTTTTAATGAATCTTTACCGTATTGTGATGCCAGAAGCTGTTCACGAGCGGCATTATTAGCATTTCTGTATTTACCCCAGAAGTCTAACTCCCAAGCAGCTTGAAAGTTTAAAGTATAGCTATCACTAGTCACACGAGGAGCTGCTTCAGAAGTTTTATACTGCATAGCCTCACCAGCACTTCCGCCGCCATTAATATTTGGTAAGAGGTCAGCGCGGGCAACTCCTAGATATCCAAGAGCTTGATTTACTTGTTCAGCGGCAATTAGCAAATCATAGTTATTTGCTAATGCTTTTTCAACGATAGTATTAAGGCGCTCATCTTCAAAGCGTTCCCACCATTTACCTGATACTACTTCATCATTTATTGAATACTCCGGCCAAGTTTCCGGCATGTCTAAAGTCGGTCTTACGTATTCGGGCGCAAATGAACACGCAGAAACAATAAGCAGACTTGGAAAAAGTAGGCTCATCTTTATAAATTTTGTAAGATTAGATATCTTCATGTATTTCTTCTCCGCTTTGTTTTTTCGTAAACTTCTCAGTAATAAGCATAATTTTTGTAAAGAAATAAGGTACTATGATTGGAGCTAAGAAAGTTGCTACAAGCATACCACCAATAACCGTTACACCAATACTTACACGGCTTGCCGCACCAGCACCTGAACTTATAGCTAAAGGCACACAACCAAGAATAAATGCAAGTGATGTCATGATAATAGGCCTAAATCGTAAGTGAGCTGCTTCTGCGGCGGCTTGTTCAGCCGACATTCCGTTGTGGTACAGTTCCGAAGCAAATTCAACAATCAAAATAGCGTTTTTGGATGCCAAACCTAGAAGTGTGATGATAGCAACCTGCGTGTAAACACTATTTGTTTCACCAACTATCCAGTTTGCGCAAATTGCACCAAAGATTGCAAAAGGAATTGCTGAAAGAACTGCAATTGGTAACGTCCATTTTTCATACTGAGCTGCAAGAATAAGAAGCACCATCAAGATAGCAAGACCAAATATACCAAAGTCCGTTCCGCCGGTTGATACTTCTTGATAAGATGAGCCCGACCAAGAAATCATATAACCTTGCGGTAGCATTTCATTTGCTAAGTTTTGAAGAGCTTCAAGTGCCTGACCAGAACTATAACCTTGTCCCGGATTACCTGTTACTTGCGCAGCTGTGAAACCATTGAATCTTTGAATAGCTTGTGGACCAGATTCAATATTAACCGTAATTAATGAACTTAAAGGAATCATATTTCCTTCGGCATTTCTTACATAGAGTTTTTCAATATCTTGCGGAGTCATACGATTATCAGCGTCAGCTTGCATAATAACTCGGTATGTACGTCCTAGATAGTTGAAGTCGTTGATATATCCTGTTCCAAGAGTACTTGCTAGAGTTGTAAAAACTTCTGAAACATTTACCTTAAGCGCACGTGCATTTTCTCTATCTAATTCAATAAATAAACGTGGCGAGTTAATACTAAATGTAGTTGAAACACCATTTAATTCAGGTAAAGCATTTGCTTTTGCTATAAATTGTGATGTAATATCAGATAGCTCCTTTACATCTCCGCTTTGACTTTGAATAAACATCTCAAAACCACCGGTGGTTGACATACCCATAATCGGCGGTGGGTTGAAAGGAAGAACTAAGGCATTAGTTTCTTTCAAGCCAAGCATATAGATACTACCTAAGAATTGCTCGAGATTAAAGCCCATATCCTCACGAATTGACCAATCTTTCAGAGTGATAAACATACCTGCCATATTCGGCGACATAGAGCTATTCATAAGGTTGAAACCTGAAATATTAACCACGTTTTCAACCGCAGGATTTTTCAAAATTTCAGCGGTAAGCCTCTTAGTTACATCAATTGTTGGAGGAAGCGCTGTTCCTTCCGGTAGAATAACAATCGCCATTACGTTACCTTGATCTTCACTAGGCACAAGTTCACCAGGCACCATTTGGAAAAGAGTCAAAGTTGCGTAACAAACTGCGGCAAAAACTCCAAGAGTCATAAAGCTAGATTTAATAAATCTTTTTGTGACTGCCGTAAATCCGTGGGTTATTTTATCAAATAAACTATTGAACCAGCGGAAAGGTGCTATTGGTTCGTGGTGAGCCCTTTTAAGTAAGAGCACACACATTGATGGAGTAAGCGTAAGCGCAATAATACCCGACAAAGTAACAGAAATGGAAATTGTAATAGCGAATTGCTTATACATTTCCCCTGCAAGTCCGCCTAAGAAAGCAACCGGAATAAACACAGAACAAAGCACAAGCACAATCGCAATAACCGGTCCTGTAACTTCGTGCATAGCTTTTGAAGTTGCTTGTCTTACAGTGATATTTTTCTCGGTTGCAAGAATACGTTCAACGTTTTCAAGCACAACAATAGCATCATCAACAACAATACCAATCGCAAGAACAAGCCCGAAAAGTGTTAGAGTATTGATAGAAAAACCAAATATAAGCATTCCGGCAAATGTACCGATAACAGAAATAGGAACAGCGATACATGGAATTAGTGTTGCACGCCAATTTTGTAAAAAAAGATAAACAACCAAGAACACTAAAAGCATAGCTTCTGCAAGGGTTTTTATAACTTCTTCAATTGATATTTGAACGAACAAGGTTGTATCGTATGGAATTGCGTAATCAACACCATAAGGGAAGAATTGTTTTAATCTTTCAAGTTCTTTGTAAACAAGTTCTGCTGTAGCAAGTGCGTTTGCGCCAGGTGCTAAATAAATACCAATTGCTGCCATTGGTCCTTCATTTAAATAAGCACCTACATTATAAGTAACTGCACCAAGTTCAACGTCAGCAACATCGCTTAATCTTAAAACCCCCCCGTTATCGTCACTTCTAATTATTATATTACCAAATTCTTCTGCGGTAACGAGTCGCCCTTGTGCGCTTATTTGCCATGTAATTTCTAAGTCTTTCGGACCCGGCATTGCACCTAAAGAACCGGCTGCGTATTGTGCATTTTGCTCTTGAACGGCAGACATAACATCTGTCGTATTAAGCTTGAAATACTCCATACGGTCGGGTTTTAACCAAATACGCATTGCATAATCTTTTGAACCAAAGATTGACGCATCACTCACACCGCTCAAACGTTTTAGATTATCCACAACGTTTATAAGTGCATAGTTATTTAGATAAATTTCATCGTGAAAGTTGTTTGGCGAATAGAGCGCAACAAACTGTAAAATCGATGATGAACTTTTCTTTACAGTAACACCGTATCGGCGAACTTCTTCAGGAAGAGTGGTTAGAGCTGCTTGAACTCGGTTGTTTACGTTAATTGTTGCAATATCAGGGTCAGTTCCAAGTTCAAAGCTAATGTTGATGTTTACATAGCCTGAAACAGATGCCGTGGTCGCCATATAAAGCATATTGTCAACACCGTTGATTTGCTGTTCAAGCGGAGAAGCAACCGTTGATGACAATGTTTCCGGTGTAGCCCCAGGGTATTGAGCTTGGACAGAAACTACAGGTGGAATTAAATCAGGGTATTGCGCAACCGGTAATGACTGAATTGCTAAATAGCCCGCAAGTATTATGAATAATGAAATAACTGTTGAGAGTACAGGTCTTTTAATAAAGAAAGTATCTTTATATTTACTAGGATCTGATGCTAATTTTGTATCTTTATTTTCTTGCATGATATTCTCCTACTGAGCAGCCGGAGTTGCTTCTTCCGGAGTTTCAATTGGCATATCTTTGCTTTCAGCAGAAATTGGGCTATCTTGCATAGTAGCTTGAACTGTTGCGCCAGGATGAGCTTTGGTAATGCCTTCAATCACAACTTTCTCACCAAACTCAATTCCACTTTCAATAATAAATAAGTCATTTACAGGAAAACCAATTTTTATCGGACGAAGCGCAACTTTACTATCTTTATCAATAACATATACCATTGAACCATTTGCAGTGTAAAGAATTGCTTTTTGAGGAAGAATTACAACATCTTTCAATTTACCACCGTATACGTTGATATTTGTAAACATATTTGGAAGTAAACCACCATCAGGATTAGGGAATTCTGCTCTTGCTTCAATTGAATTTGTAAGTGGATTGATTTGAGTATCAACATAACTCAATTTACCCTTATATGGATATTCTTGTCCGCCTATAAGTTTTAGTGATACCTCTGAATCTGCCGCCGGTAGTTCTGCTTTTCCTTTACGAGCTAAATCGTGCATTCTTGTAGTTTCTGTTCCCGGAAAAGAAAAAGTGATATACATTGGATCAGTTTGGTTGATTTTTGTAAGCAAAGAACCGCTTGAATCTAAAGTAATAAGGTTACCTTCATTCTTTGTTTCAAGACTTGTAAAGCCAGAAATTGGCGCTACTACTTTTGTATAAGCAAGTTGAATTTTTGCTTCGCTCTCTGATGCTTTTGCTGCTTCAACATTTGCTTTTGCTGACAGATAAGCTGCTTGAGCTTGGTCACGGTCACGCTGCGAAACAGCATTTTGTCTATAAAGAGGAAGAACTCTATCCCACTCTCTTTTTGCATTATTATAAGCTGATTCTGCTTGAGCAAGTACTGCATTTGCTTGACTTAATGACGCTTCTGCTTGACTTGGGTCAATTTCAAATAAAAGTTGACCTTTTTCTACAAAATCACCTTCATTATAGTATTTTTTCAATAAAATACCGGAAATTTGGGCACGCACTTCAACAGATAAAAACCCTAAGGCTTTCCCCATATATTCGCCTGTAATATCAAGAGTTTCAGGTTTTATGTCGACTGCAACAACATGAACAGGTGGCATTTCTTTTGGTGCCTGCTGTGCTGTTTGCTCTTCTTTACATCCGGTTAAAAAAGTTAAAAATAAACAAAGAGTTAAATAAAATAAAGTTGATTGCTTTTTCATATTGCATCCTTAAAATATAAATGTATTAATACTAAAATCTAAAATATAACTTATGGGATTTCATTGTTTAATATACTTTTACTATTGAGCGTAAACTCAGGAAAGGTTGAGCAAGAGATGAGTATCCCCAAATCACATAGAGGTGTTCCATACAAATTCCTTTTAACTCTATTAATGAGCATAAAACAAATTTACATAATTTGTACTATAATCATTAAGTAATGTAAATATTATAACATAGAATAATTTATAAAATTAACTTCTTACAATTCAAACAATTAGTTACAGGTCAATAAGTTCTATGCTATCAGATGAAATATCTCTTCCAAGAAAGCTTTGTCCTACTTTTGCAAATTGTTCTTTATCATCGGTGGTAAGAAATTCTGTGAGAGAGGACTCTACTTTATTTGCCATATTAAGCTCAGTGAGAACTTCTTTCACTTTTTGTGCTGTTGTTTGAGCAGAATCCACTAAAACTGTCTCATTTCCTACAACATTTTGAAGTGCATTTGCTAAAAGCGGAAAGTGCGTACAACCAAGTACAAGAGAGTCAGGTTTAGCGTTATTTTCAGAATTAAAATATTTATCCAAATACCTTTGAGCAATACCTTCAACAAGATGCCCCTCAGTAAGTCCATCTTCAGCGAGCGGAACAAAAAGAGGGCAAGCAATTGAGTGAACTGTAGCTTCTGGTCTTATTGCATGAATTGCATGCTCATACGCTTTTCCTCTAGTGGTGGACGCTGTTGCAATAACAGCAATATTTCCCTTTTTACTTGCTTTGCAAGCCGCCTCTGCTCCTGGTTCAACAACTCCAATAACAGGAATGTGTGGGTATGCGCTTCGTAAAGCAGGTAAAGCAACTGATGATGCCGTGTTACAAGCAACTACAAGTAGCTTTATATTTCTTTTTACAAGCATTGCAGAAGCTTGAAGAGCATAACGAGTAATGGTTTCATTGCTTTTTGTGCCATAAGGGAGACGCGCTGTATCTCCTAGATATATGTAATTTTCCTGTGGTAACTCTTTCCAAAGTGCGCTTAAAACTGTAAGTCCGCCTACACCGGAGTCAAAAAGCCCTATAGACTGCGAAGCTGATAATTGAGACATATACTAACCTAGATATAACTTTTTTTTTACTCTAAACCTTTGTTAATTTAATTGCAATTGATTTCTCCTTGAAAAAAATCTTAATCAATTTCAAAAAATAGCTTAAAAACACTTGACAAAATATAAGTTTTGAACAAAGAATATCTTGTCAAAAAACTTTGACACCAAGACTATTAAGGAAAGTTTTAAGGAATTTTTTATGAGTTCGATAGCACAAACAGATATGTTATCTAAAAAAACGGATTTAGGCTTAAAAGAAGTAACTGGCACAATTCAACCATGTTCACGCAATCAACAACGTGTTTGCCTTGTAGAAAACGAAGATGAAAAGGAATATTGCATTATTCCCAAAGGTGCCGGCGCTGACCTTGTTGACTTTGTAAGCGAAAATATGACCCTCCGCGGTGTTGTAAACGAATTTAACGAAGACGATGAAACATACTATACAATTCAAGTAAGGTCATACAAACACGAAGACTAAATTCTGTAACTACTCATCTTCTTTTACTTTCTAAGTTCACTTTGCCGAATCTTAGAGCTTCTTTAAAAAAAGATAATGCAATAGAAAAGTTCAAAATTTTAAAGCAGAATGAGAAAGATAATTTTTTTGTGCAAGAAGTGTAGCAGAATCTACATGACTGAACAAAAATCTTCTCTGACGAAGCTATGAGAAAATGTTGGGCTTTTATACCATTAACTACTTTTAAAAATCCTCTAGCTGATGGGTTTTGCTCAAGTTTTAGTATAGAATTTTTAGGGTGTTTTTTTTTAGGGCTTATATTTTAAATTTGCCTTTTCTCTATTCTTGTGCTAATTTTCTGTCTGTAAGCTTTATAGATTGCTATTATTTCTTCTTTCAAAGAATAGGGTATGTTTCCAAATTCAGAAAAACACCCTAGCTATCGACTATGGCCTACCCTACAAATAACTTATAAGGTGTTTATTATGAAAAAAATTCTTATTCTTTTCTTGTCATGTATGACTCTATTTACTGCATATACAGCAGATGCTGCTCAGTATGGAGTCTATATCGCTCCTAAAATTGGCGCAAGTATTCAAAATATGAGCGGTTCAGATATTTCAAGCAGTGTAACAAGTTCTGGTCTATCAACAGATAGAGGCGTATCGCTTTCCGGTGGTTTAGCAATTGGTTACGACTTACAATACTCTACCACATGGCCTATTCGCCTTGAACTTGAAGCAATGCTCCGCACTACTACTACTGCTGAAAATACTTGGACTCACCTAGGAAATAGCTACACTGCAAATCAAGATGTCCGCATGGATACCTACTTTGTAAATGGTTATTACGATTTTTATAACTCAACTCCATTTATCCCTTATGTTTCTGCGGGATTAGGTATTGCTAATATTGAACAAACCATGGAGTTTGGTGGACAAAAATTCACCGGTAATGAACTTAACGCTGCTTTCAACTTTGGTGCCGGTATTTCTTGGTTAGTTGTTGGTGACTTTACTGCTGACTTCGGATATCGCTACATTTATACAAGTGAAACAGAAATCAGCTCAAACGGACATAAAGCTAAAGCTCACCCAACAGGACACGAATTCCTCTTCGGTATGCGCTATACTTTCTAAGCTTTTTTTCAAGTTTACACCTCAAAGCCTCGTTTCATGCGAGGCTTTTTTATTAAAAATAGAGAGAAGTTCATCACAAAATAAACTTCTCTTTTTTAATTTATAGCTAAAATAGAGTCTAGACTAAATTATTCTATACGTCTATGTTTTCAACATTATTCATAGTATCGTTAAAAAGTTCAGTTCCTTCGTTGAATAAAGACATTATAAACTCTTTAATTGTATCAAAGATTTCTAAACCTTCAAGAGCTTCTATAAATTCAATAGCAAGGCTTAGAAGAGCTTCCAAAATAGTATTTATAATTTCGCTCACATCAATATCAGCCAAAAATTCTTCTATAAACTTATACACGGCTGAAAAAAGAGCATCAAGAAAATCCTCACCTGCCGCGACAACATCATTTGCGTAAGCAGTTTGCCCCAATATTCCAAAAAAAACAGCGCACAGAAGAGTAACCACTAAAAATAATTTCATTACTTTTGCTTGTTTAATATTTTTCATACTTAACCTCAATTTCTTATTCAACAACATTAAGCTCACATTTTCAACATGAGTTGCAGAGTGCATATCACTATTATTATAGATATGCAAGCTTTGAAACGCACCTCGTTCAATTTTATTGATTTGTGAAGAGAAAAATTTCAAAGTATAACAAAATATTATGCTATGTTTATATTTAAAAAATATAAGGCAATATTCAAATATCCTGCAAATGTTACCCACAAAAAATAAGGAATCAACAAATATATCGACACCTTAGATACATTTCTACACGCATCTATCAAAAAAATTATCATCAACCATAAAACTACAAGCCAAAGAAAAGCAAAAAGTTTCCAACCTAAGTTGAAAAATATGAAAGTCCAGAAGAAATTCATAAAAAGCTGTAGAGCATAAAGAGATAATGCCCATACTTTATCTCTATTTTTAGCTTTAGATATCAATATGATAAAGGAAGCTATACCCATCATAATATAAAGAATAGTCCAAACTATACCAAAAACATAAGCTGGTGGCGATAAAGGTGGTTTTACTAATTCATTATAAATAATTGACGATTGACTACTCAGTTGACTAGCTCCAAAGCCTAATAAAATCGGTATGGTAATAGATATTATAAAAAGGAATAAATTTTTTATCATAACGTTCTCCTCTATTTAGGTAAAAAAATTAGATAGTTAATTGTTTCTTTTTAAGTTATCAGAAAAATCCTTTTATTTGAATTATATACTTATCTAAAATAATTAGATTTTTCTTATTAAAGAATTGATTTACAGAAAGCTTTATTTGTGCTCTAATCCATTTCCAAGAGAATTTTTGAGAATTAAAGAAGGCATAAGAATGAGTACAGAAATTGAAAAATTATTCACTAAAAATTTTATTCTAATCACAGCGTCATCACTATTCAGCACATGGACACTATACATTGTTCTCACGATTTTTCCAATATTTTTAATGAATAAATTAATGATAAGTGAATCAATCAGTGGAATAATTCTTGCTCTTTTCCCATTTGGAGCTTTAATCTGTAGACCTTTAGCCGGTTGGTTATCCGACTCATTTTCACTAAAACACACAACACTTTGGGCTTATCTTGGATTACTTATAACTGGTTTTGGATACTTTATCTTTAGTGATATAATAATGTTATCCTTTATTCGACTTGCTCAAGGTTTCTGTTTTTCTATTGCTTCAACAGCACTTAGTACTCTCGCTATTCGAGTAATTCCTGAGCGAAAATTAGGAACAGGACTTGGTATATATAGTGCGAATTTTTCGCTAGCTATGATTTTAGGCCCTATGACAGGCTTCTATATTCTTGATCTTTTCTCTAAAGATCTTCCGGATAGCTCAATTTTCGCTTTCCAAATGGTATTTGTTTCATCTATTATTTTCACTGTCATAGGAATAGCACTTATTCTTTTCTTCACAGATAACACAGGTATAAAGCCTCAAAAAGTAAAATTTAGTAAAGACAATATCATTCTAAAAACTGGTTTTTCCGCTACAATTTGCCTATTTTTCCTAGCATTTATCTACGCAATAATATTAAACTATGTAGCTATTTTCTCAATTGAAAACGGGTTCGGTGAATACTCGGCTTACTTTTTTCTTTTTATGGGCGTAGGGCTTATTATAAGCCGTTCTATTTCAGGATATATTTATGATAAGGGCTACATGATACATCAGACTATCATTGCTAATATCTTCCTTATGATTCTTTCCACAATTTTTTCAACTACTGAAGATACTACAATCTTTTTACTTACAGCTTTAGGACTTGGTTTTACTTTCGGAACTCTTATTCCAACTATGCAGACTCTTCTTGTACAATTTGCAAAACCAACGGAACGAGGTCTTGCTAGTTCAACTTACTTTATTGCTTTTGATATTGCTTCAATCCTTGCTGTATTTATTGGCGGCATTATCATTGAACATTTTTCAGTAGAAACTGCTTTTCTCTTTGCAACTTCCCTACAAGTCATTGCTCTTAGTATCTTTATTTTCCGTGTTATTCCAGACTATAAAGCTATAAAAAAATAATTATTATAACTTTACTTTAGATAGAACTTAATAATTGCTCATGCCTCTTTATTTATAGCATACTTAAACTTCTTTTTCAAATAAAAAGCCCTTCTTTTACTCTGAACTACAGACTAAAAGAAGGGCTTTTTTAGAATGTGTTTCTAAATTCATTCTTTTGTGTTTTTTCTACTTCAAAGATGATTTTTTATTCAGTTTATGTATGTTTTTATACACTGCACTTTATAAAAAATCACTTTTCATTAAAAGTTCCACAAACTTTCTGAATTTAGAAACACACCCTTGTAAACTTTGATTACTTTTGATGAGCTTGCCAATCAAAAGAAATAAGGTTTGCAAAGGAAATTATTTCCTTTGGTCGCCTAAGGCATTATAATTATAATTCATATCCTGCATTGAAAGCAGCATAGTTAAGATCCCAAATCGCTTTATTTTTGCTAAGATTCTTAATAGCCTGTAACCAAATTGATTTTGGAATGCTGTTGAATGGTGCAAGTTTTGAAAGCACACCAAGCATTACAACGTTTGCGCACTTACCACGAGGATCACCAAGTGAAAGAGCTATATCAAGAACGTTTACTCGAATAACATTATAAGGTTCGAGAGCTTTATTAATATCTTCATCACTAGGATATGGGAGATTAATACCTTGTGGTTGAACTTTAGCTTCTGCAAGAATAAGTGTACCATTTGGATCGAGGAGATCTAAGAAATTATCTCTAAAGATTTCACTCTGCTCCATAGCAATAAGACACATAGCTTTTTTAGGCGCAATGATTGGACTATAAACTTTACCACAACCAAAAGTTGAAATAACAGGTCCACCCATTTGAGCCATACCATGGGTTTCGCCTTTCACGATATTACCCTTAGCGTATCCAGCTAAAAATGCCATTTGTGATAGAGCCTTACCAAAGAATAAGTTACCTTGTCCACCAACACCACGGATACCAAGGCTAAGGCGTTCAGGTGCATTTTCAACCGCTTCAAGAGTAAGAGATTCAGGCGCATCAGCAAGTTTAGGAGCTGATGAAGATTTATCATCCGCTTTTACGTCTCTATCAATTGAGATAGCATCGAACTTACAATTTTGGAGACATACAGGATTTTGCATTACACAACCATTACATAAGTTGTTCCATTTCGGTGTGTTATCGTCATCAAGTTCAATACCAGCGCAAACGGTAGCGCACTGTTTACAGCGCTTACATTTATCAAGATCAACAGTTGGTTTTGTGCCCCAATCAGAAGCAGGAAGTTTGCGAACACAAGTACCACAGATAAGAACTACAACAAATTTACCATCTTTTGCAAGTTCAAGTGATTTTTGAAGTGCTTCGTATACATCTTTACGTTCGTAAGCGTTTACACGTAGAACTTCAGCTCCTTCAGCTTTTAGAACAGCTTCAAGATTAAAAGATGTTACATCCCCTGCAAGATTTTGTGGAGATGATGGAGATGGTTGACCACCTGTCATCGCAACCCATTGGTTATCAAGAACAATTTTTACGCCGGCAGCTTTTCTGAAAATTGCGTTACGAGTTGAATCTAAGCCGGAGTGACATTCAGTTCCATCTCCAAGCAGACTAAAGCAACGGTGAGCTTCTTCAGGGCGTGAAAGAACATAACCTGTACGCATACTTTCACTCGCACCCATAGCAAGACCAGTATCAACTGCATTAAGGAAGTATAGTAAGGTGTTACAACCAATATCACCAAATACGGTATGAATATCACCTTGTTTTTTCATTTTATTGATAACTTGCGCTGTCGCTCTATAAGGACAGCCGGAACAAATCATCGGTGGGCGTGGAAGTGAAAGAGAAGCTGGTTTTGCTTCAAGTGGAGTTTGTGTCAAGAAGGCGTTAATAGTAGCCGGAGTCCATTCAGTATTTGGTTTATCGTAAGGTTTTGCTTTTACAGTAAGACCGGCAGCACGGCACTCTTCTTCAAGGTAATGATAACCATCTTCAATAATATAAACATCGCCGTCGATAGAATCGCAGAATTCTTTGATTTTTTTCATTGGGAGTGGATTAGTGAATGCAAGTTCAAGAATGTCTATATCATCACCGCTCACAGCTTTATATTCTTCAACAAGCATAGAAGGAGCACTATAAGTTATAACACCTTTTTTGCCATTTCCTTTAATAGTCTTATGAAGTGGTGAATTTTCAACCATTTCAGTAAGAGCAGGAAGTCTATCAAGAATAACTTTATCATAGTTTGCTTTAGCAACATTTGGAAGAGTGAGCAAGCCGCGAAGAGTTTCAATTTCAACTCTATCACGTTTAACAATAGGATTAAGACGAACTAACCCTTCACTATGACACAACAATCCGTGTGAATGAATAACTACTAATGTATTATATTTTCTACCAATTTCCACAGCAATAGATGCCGCTTCAAGCATTTCTTGGTGATTACGAGGTTCAAAAACAGGAACAAATGAGCTTTTATAGAGGTAATGCGGATCAATAACGTGCTGAGTTGAGCTAGGAGTAAAGTCACTTGCTATATAGAGAATAAGCGCGCCACGTTCAGCTGTAAACTGAGAATAAGAAGTAAAAATATCAGCAGCTTGATAAAGCCCCGGAATTTTCATAGTAACAACACAGTCTTCACCGGCGAAAGTATGCCCCACGCCAACACCTAAAGCAACGGCTTCATTAACTGACCAACCAACTGTGATTAAATCTTGAACTTGTGAGAGTCCTTTATCAATAACTTCAGTACTTGGCGTACCAGGGTAACCATCAGCAGAGTGTATGCCCGCACGCACACAACCGGCTGCAAAAGCGATATTTCCTTGTAATACTTCCGTACTACCTTCTTCCTTCGTACAAAGAACATACATAGCATTTTGTGACATAATATATCTCCAATCTCATCGAAATAGTATTTTATTTACATATAAATAATGTGTTAGAGGAAGATACATTATATTTTACTAAAATTCAAGTTATCATTGCTTGTAATTTGAAATTACTAAACCACATCATAGTATCTATTTCGTAATTTTTTCGACGCGAATATCAAAATAAAAAAAGTCAATGATAACAAATAATAAGATAAAAACATAAAATTAAATTAAAAAAAATTTAAAAAAAGTGAAAAAAAAGCTTGCAAAAGAAATCGAGTTGATATACAAACCTTCTTGTCGATACGGAAACGCATCACAACGTGGCAAGGTAGCTCAGTTGGTTAGAGCACTCGGTTCATACCCGAGTTGTCGAAAGTTCAAATCTTTTCCTTGCTACCACAATAAAATTTTTCTAAGCCCCATGCAGTTCGCAAAACCGCATGGGGCTTAGTTTTTAAGCGATTTCGACCTTTCACATAGTCTTTTTACATCCGTTGACAGCCCGTATTTTTTACGGTAAAATTTACGGTAAATTAAAGTTTGCGAAAACCCTTACCGTAGAAATCCCTTGAAAGTGTCTATTCATGCAGATTTAAGCAGAATCCCTACAAGATATTTTTTACCGTAAATCTCATGATATCTCTTTGAATACTTCTTTACTGTTGCAACTAGAGCAGAATACAAGATTTATCTATTTCAGAATTTATGAAGAAATTTACCGTATCATTTTACCGTGAATTTTACCGTAACTTAAAAAATTTACCGTGAATTTTACAGTGATTTTTTAAATTTTACCGTAAATTCTGACTAAAAAATTGCAAACTTTACCGTAAAGAGTAAAGGAAATTTAAAATATGCTAAACGATACTATACTAAGAAATTTAAAAGCGAAAGATAAACCCTATAAAAAAACCGATGCTAATGGTTTGTATGTTTATGTGAGTGTAAAAGGTTCACGAGTTTTTAGAATCGACTATACTTTCGAGGATAAAAGAAAAACTCTAACTCTTGGAGAGTATCCCACAATCACACTTGCTCAGGCACGTAAAGAGCTTGCAGAGTTAAGAATCAAGCTTACTCAAGGGATTGACCCTCAAGCAGAGAAAAAAGCCGTTATACAAGCAAAACGAGCAACTGAAAAAAATGCTTTTGAAGCAGTTGCCCTCGAATGGTATGAGGTGAAAAAAGAAGAGTGGAGAGAAAGTCACGCTATAAAACAGCTACAACTTCTCAATCGTGATATGATGCCCTTCTTTGCTAAAAGGCAAATAAACGAAATCACCGCAAGCGAAGTATGGGAAGTTCTCAAAAAACTAGAAACAAGAGGCTTGAGGGATACCACAATCCGAGCAAAAGGCATACTTTCTCAAATCTTCTGCTACGGAGTTGCTACTGGAAGATGTGAGTATGATGTCACGGCAGGATTGAAAGGAATCTTCAAAAAGCCACAAAGACAAAACTTTGCTACCATCACCGATACAAAACTTATCGGTAAGTTTATGCGTGATATTGATCTTTATACAAAAGAAAGCAAGCGTACATCTCTTATCACTCAACTTGCTTTGAAGCTGACAATCTATACTCTATGCCGAAGCAATGAGATTTGTAATGCAGAATGGAAAGAATTTGACTTCGAGAAAAATCTTTGGACGATTCCTGCTAACAAAATGAAGATGAATAAAGAACATATAATACCTCTTTCAAGGCAAGCTTTGGAAGTTATTGAAGAACTTAGACCTTATACAGAGCATAGAGAGTATTTGTTTCCAAGTGATAGAAGTAAAACAGGCGTGATAGCCGGTGAGAGTCTGTTAAAATCATTGAGGGTTATGGGTTACGATAAAGAAACGCTGACAATTCACGGACTCAGAGCAATGGCAAGCACCCTTTTGAATGAGCAAGGATATAATCCTGACATCATAGAAAAAGCTCTTGCCCACACTGACAAGAATGAAGTTCGTGCTATCTATAACCGAGCTGAGTATTTAGAACATAGACGAGTAATGCTTCAAGAATATGCTGACTATTTAGATAGATTGAAGAATGAGGAAAAGTAA